>NZ_JALGBI010000003.1:0-600000 GCF_022809125.1 Variovorax terrae
GGGCCAGCAGGATGTGCTCGCGGGTCTGGGGCATGGGGCCGTCAGCGGCCGAGCACACCAGGATGGCGCCGTCCATCTGGGCTGCGCCGGTGATCATGTTCTTCACATAGTCGGCGTGGCCGGGGCAGTCCACGTGGGCGTAGTGGCGATTCGCCGTTTCGTATTCCACGTGGGCGGTGTTGATGGTGATGCCGCGGGCTTTTTCTTCCGGGGCCGCGTCGATCTGGTCGTAGGCCTTGGCTTCGCCGCCGAACTTGGCCGCCAGCACAGTGGCAATCGCCGCCGTCAGGGTCGTCTTGCCATGGTCCACGTGTCCAATCGTGCCCACGTTCACGTGCGGCTTGGTACGCTCAAATTTTCCTTTTGCCATTTCTTTTCTCCAAAGAGCATTCCCGTGTCTGTTTAACGTCTCCGGCAGAGGCCTCGCCACGGGCAGCGGGCCGACCACAGATGTGGCGCCGAAGACAAACTCTCATTCCAGCGACACCGTGGAACCGGCTTCGCCGGGCCACTGGTGCCGCCCCCTTGAGGGGGAAGCGGCACAGCCGCTTCGGGGGTGGGCCTTACTTCGCGCGAGCGGCCACGATGGCCTCGGCCACGTTGCGCGGTGCTTCGCTGTAGTGCTTGAACTCCATCGTGTACGTTGCACGGCCTTGCGTGGCCGAGCGCAGCGTGGTGGAGTAGCCGAACATTTCCGACAACGGCACTTCGGCCTTGATGGCCTTGCCGCCACCCACCATGTCGTCCATGCCCTGCACCATGCCGCGGCGGGACGACAGGTCACCCATCACGTTGCCGGCGTAGTCTTCAGGCGTTTCGACTTCCACGGCCATCATGGGCTCGAGAATGACCGGACCGGCCTTCTTGCAACCTTCCTTGAAGCCGAAGATGGCGGCCATCTTGAACGCGAGTTCGTTCGAGTCCACATCGTGGTACGAGCCGAAATGCAGCGTGACCTTGACGTCGACCACCGGGTAGCCGGCCAGCACGCCTTGCGTGACGGCTTCGTTGATGCCCTTTTCCACGGCCGGGATGAATTCGCGCGGCACCACGCCGCCCTTGATCGCGTCGACGAACTCGATGCCCTTGCCCGGCTCGTTCGGCTCGATCTTGAGCACCACGTGGCCGTACTGGCCCTTGCCGCCCGACTGGCGCACGAACTTGCCTTCGGCGTCTTCCACCGTCTTGCGGATGGTTTCGCGGTAGGCCACCTGGGGCTTGCCCACGTTGGCTTCTACGCCGAATTCGCGCTTCATGCGGTCCACGATGATTTCCAGGTGGAGCTCGCCCATGCCGGAAATGATCGTCTGGCCCGATTCTTCATCGGTCTTGACGCGGAACGACGGATCTTCGGCGGCCAGGCGCTGCAGGGCGATGCCCATCTTTTCCTGGTCGGCCTTGGTCTTGGGTTCCACGGCCTGCGCAATCACGGGCTCGGGGAACACCATGCGCTCCAGCGTCACGATGGCGGAGGGATCGCACAGGGTTTCGCCCGTGGTCACGTCCTTCAGGCCCACGCAGGCTGCGATGTCGCCGGCGCGGATTTCCTCGATCTCCTGGCGTTCGTTGGCATGCATCTGCACGATACGGCCGATGCGCTCCTTCTTGCCCTTGACCGGGTTGTAGACCGTGTCGCCCTTGCTCAGCACGCCCGAGTAGACGCGCACAAAGGTCAGCTGGCCGACGAACGGGTCGGTCATGAGCTTGAACGCCAGCGCCGAGAACTTCTCGTTGTCGTCGGCCTTGCGGGTGGTTTCCGCTTCGTCTTCGTCGGTGCCGGCCACGGGCGGGATGTCCAGCGGCGAGGGCATGAGTTCGATCACGGCGTCCAGCATGCGCTGCACGCCCTTGTTCTTGAAGGCGGTGCCGCACAGCATGGGCTGGATCTCACCGGCGATGGTGCGAACGCGCAGGCCGGCGGTGATCTCGTCTTCGCTGAGGTCACCGTTTTCCAGGTACTTGTTCATCAGCTCTTCGGACGATTCGGCGGCAGCCTCGACCATCTTCTCGCGCCATTCGTTGGCGGTTTCCAGCAGGTCGGCCGGGATGTCCTCGAAGGTGAACTTCATGCCCTGGGAGGCTTCGTCCCAGATGATGGCCTTCATCTTGCGCAGGTCGACCACGCCCTTGAAGTGCTCTTCGGCGCCGATCGGGATCACGACGGGCACGGGGTTGGCCTTCAGGCGCAGCTTCATCTGGTCGACGACCTTGAAGAAGTTGGCGCCGGTGCGGTCCATCTTGTTGACGAAGGCCAGGCGCGGCACGCGGTACTTGTTGGCCTGGCGCCAGACGGTTTCCGACTGGGGCTGCACGCCGCCCACGGCGCAATAGACCATGCAGGCGCCGTCCAGCACGCGCATGGAGCGCTCCACCTCGATGGTGAAGTCCACGTGGCCGGGGGTGTCGATGATGTTGATGCGGTGCTCGGGGTAGGAGTGGTCCATGCCCTTCCAGAAGCAGGTCACGGCAGCGGACGTGATCGTGATGCCACGCTCCTGCTCCTGCTCCATCCAGTCGGTGGTGGCCGCGCCATCGTGCACCTCGCCCAGCTTGTGGGTCACGCCGGTATAGAAAAGAATGCGCTCAGTGGTCGTGGTCTTGCCAGCGTCAATGTGCGCCGAGATACCGATGTTGCGGTAGCGCTCGATGGGGGTCTTGCGGGACATGAAATTTCTCCGTTAATTGCGGCAAGCCCGCCCACATGGAAGGTGTGGCGGGCTTGGCTGATCTGGTAGGGGCTGGTGTTAGAAGCGGAAGTGGCTGAACGCCTTGTTCGCTTCGGCCATGCGGTGAACTTCATCACGCTTCTTCATGGCACCGCCACGGCCTTCCGTGGCTTCCAGCAGTTCATTGGCCAGGCGCTGAGCCATGGATTTCTCGCCCCGCTTGCGGGCGGCTTCCTTGATCCAGCGCATGGACAGGGCCAGGCGGCGGACTGGGCGCACTTCGACAGGCACCTGGTAGTTGGCGCCGCCGACGCGGCGGGACTTCACTTCGACCATCGGCTTCACGTTGTTGATGGCCACGGTGAAGGCTTCCAGCGGATCCTTGTCAGGATGCTTTTTCTCGATCAGTTCCAGGGCGCCATAGATGATGCGCTCTGCAACAGCCTTCTTGCCGCCTTCCATGATCACGTTCATGAATTTGGACAGCTCGACATTGCCGAACTTGGGGTCCGGCAGGATTTCACGTTTAGGGACTTCGCGACGACGTGGCATTTTTTCACCTCATTTGCTTCAGTTGGCGCCTTCTCGGGCACCGCGAGAGCCATTTGAAAAACTCTCACTTACTCGACCCAACAGCGGGTCACTTCGCTCGAATCCGCCTGCCAGGGCGATTCAAGCACCGATTTATGAAAGCCTGATTAAGCCTTCTTGGGGCGCTTGGCACCGTACTTGGAACGCGACTGCTTGCGATCTTTCACGCCTTGCAGGTCCAGCGAACCGCGGACGATGTGGTAACGCACACCGGGCAAGTCCTTGACACGACCGCCGCGAACCAGCACCACGCTGTGTTCCTGCAGGTTGTGGCCTTCACCGCCGATGTAGGAAATGACTTCGAAGCCATTGGTCAGGCGGACCTTGGCAACTTTACGAAGGGCCGAGTTCGGCTTCTTCGGCGTCGTGGTGTACACGCGGGTGCACACGCCGCGGCGCTGCGGCGAGTTCTGCATCGCAGGGCTTTTGGACTTGGTCGTTTCGACCTCGCGCCCCTGACGCACCAGTTGATTGATGGTTGGCATTGAAAAACGTCCCTAAACGTTTGAAAACAAAAACGAAAACGTGAATCCCTTCGGAATTTCCGAAAAGCCTTCTAGTGTAGCAGTTCGAGGGTTTCCCCGCAAATTCTTGCGACGGCAAATGTCAGCAACCGCTCACTCGCATGCAACAGCCGTTTGCCGGCCAGCGCCCCGGGCTACTTGATCCACAGGCGGATCGCATCCCAGGCCCGGCCGAGCACGCCGGCCTGCTCCACGGCGTCGAGCGCCAGCAGCGGCACCTCGGCCAGCGGCTGCTCGTCGAGGCTGACCTTGAGCGTGCCCACCAGCTGGCCCTTGGTGAACGGCGCCACCAGCGGGTCGGGGCGCACCACCTGGGTCTTGATCCGGGTGGCGCTGCCGGAGGGCACGGCCACCACGATGGGTTGCGGACGGCCCAGCTTCAGCACGCTGTCCTTGCCTTTCCAGACATTGGGCGCGACCACCGGCTGGCCGGCATCGAACAGCTTGATGCCCTCATAGGCCGTATAGCCCCAGTTCAGCAGCTTCTGCGACTCGTTGATGCGGGCGTTGTCGCTGGCCGTGCCCAGCACGATGGTCAGAATGCGGCGGCTGCCCACGTTGGGGAAGTCGCGCTTGGCCGTGGCGATCAGGCAGTAGCCGGCGGCGTCGGTGTGGCCGGTCTTGAGCCCGTCCACGGTCGGATCGCGGAACAGCAGGCCGTTGCGGTTGGTGTCGTTGCTGGCCGGTGTGCCGGGGTAGTGGTATTTCTTGATCGCGTCATAGTGCGAATACTCGGGGAAGTCGCGCATCAGGCTGGTCGCCAGGATGCTCAGGTCGCGCGCCGTGGTGAGGTGGCCTGGCTCCGTCAGGCCCTCCGGGTTGCGGTAGGTCGTGGACTTCATGCCCAGCGCCTTGGCCTGCTCGTTCATCATCTGCACGAAATGCTCGGCCGTGCCGCCCACGCCCTCGGCCAGGGCCATGGTGGCGTCGTTGCCCGACTGCACGATCATGCCCTTGATCAGGTCTTCCACCGGCACCTGCATCTTGGGGTCGATGAACATGCGCGAGCCCGGCATCTTCCAGGCCCGCACGCTGACGGGGAAGGTCTGCGTCAGGCTGATCTTCTTGGCCCGCAGCGCGTCGAACACCAGGTAGGCGGTCATCAGCTTGGTCAGCGAGGCCTGCTCCACCGGGCTGTCGATGTCCTTCTGCGCCAGGATCTGGTTGGCCGTCACGTCCAGCACCAGGTAGGTGCGGGCCGCGACTTCGGGCGGTTGCGGCGCCTGGGCGGCGGCCGAGAAGCACAGGGAGGCGAGCAGCGGCGCGCACAGCGCCATCAGGAAACGTTTCATGGATCGAGGAAAAAGGAGGTTGCGGCCGGGATGGCCACCGTGCGAACACGGCCGGCCCGGAAAGTTTCAGGAGTTCAGGTGACGCACCACCAGATTTTTCAGAAGCGGCAATTGTCCGTGAAAGAAGTGGCCGCCCCCGGGGATGACTGTGACAGGAAGTGACTGCGGCCGCGCCCAGTCAAGCACGGCGGCCAGCGGCACGGTGTCGTCCTGCTCGCCATGGACCACCAGCGTGCGCTCATGGGCCGCCTCGGGCAGCACAGCGACCCCGAAGCGCGCCGCGGCCGTGCCCACGAACACGATCTTTTCGAGGCTGCGCGAGTCCCACAGCGCCTGCACGGCGTGGCTCGCGACAAAGGAGCCGAAGGAGAAGCCGGCCAGCGCCAGCGGCCCGGCGGGCGCCACCTGCTGGATCACGGCCAGCAGGTCCTGCGCCTCGCCGCGCCCCTCGTCGTGCACGCCCTGGCTGGCGCCGACGCCGCGGAAGTTGAAGCGCACCGCGCTCCAGCCGCATTGAACGAAGGCGCGCGCCAGCGTCTGCACCACCTTGTTGTCCAGGGTGCCGCCGAACAGCGGATGCGGATGCGCGATCACCACCGTGCCGCGCGGGGTCGCCGCCGGCTCGTCGCGCACGGCCTCGATCAGGCCGGCGGCGCCGGTGAGCCGAAGGGATTGGGTCTGGGCGTTCAATCTGCTACCAAATCAATAGCAATAAATGGCCACGGGACGCGGACATCGGGCCGATATTCATTGAAATCCGGCATCCAGAAGGCTCAGCGCCCCAGGTGCGGCGGCGTGAGCAGGCGCTCCACCACCTGGCCGTTCTTGAGGTGCGACTCGACGATCTCGTCGATGTCGTTGGCGTCCACATAGGTGTACCAGACGGCCTCCGGGTAGACCACGGCCACCGGCCCGGCGGCGCAGCGGTCCAGGCAGCCGGCCTTGTTGACACGCACCTTGCCCGGCCCGGCCAAGCCGGCGGCCTTGACCTGCGCCTTGC
Source organism: Variovorax terrae (assembly GCF_022809125.1). Lineage (NCBI taxonomy): Bacteria > Pseudomonadati > Pseudomonadota > Betaproteobacteria > Burkholderiales > Comamonadaceae > Variovorax > Variovorax terrae. The sequence continues at coordinate 6,074 of NZ_JALGBI010000003.1, forward strand.
AGCGGTCGAAGCCGTCCTGGGCATTGTGGTGGGCGCACGAATCTTCGCCGTTCTTGCGGTCGTTCAGGCAGAAGAAGATGTGCCGCCCGTAGTAGGACTTGGTTTCGCTCATGACGGCATTTTAGGTTTGGGCTCCGCGCGCGAGAGCCGCACCAGCACATACACCAGCGTCACATAAGGCCACAGCCAGCCCAGCCACTGCACCAGGCCATGGAAGCGGATGAAGCGGCCCTGCTCCCAGGTCTGCAGCGTCTGCGCGAAATAGGCACTGGTCGGCGCCTGGTTCAGCAGCCCCAGGTGCACGGTGAGCGCCAGCAGCAGCAGCGCCGCGCAGCCGCGCCGGGGCAGCGGCATCAGCAGCACGGCCAGCACCAGCCCCGCCACCAGCCCCACGCGCACCGGGAGGCTGAGCCAGGCCCAGGCGTGGGACGGCCCCCAGCTCAGCGCCGCCGACAGCGCCGACACGCCGATGCCGGCCGCCATCATCACGACCAGGAAGGCGGCGCGGCGGCGGGCCGAGCGCATGACGCAAAAGCCCAGCAGGCAGGGAATCAGCGCGCCCAGCATCACGCACAGCAGCTCGGCGCCGGGAATCAGCGGCTGCAGCTCCACCTCGCGCATCGGCAGCCAGGCCAGGAACGGGGTGTCGGCCAGGGCCTCGGCCACCGCGGCCTCGAGCCGCTCCAGCACCTGGCCCAGCCCCAGCGGTACCGGCGCCGGGAACAGCAGCGCCACCGGCCACAGCGCCAGCAGCACCAGCGCGCCATGCGCGTCGGCCACGAACCAGCGCTCCCGGAAACGGCTCCAGTGGTCGATCGCCCCGAGCTTCTCCAGCGACCAGGCCGTCGCTGCGCCGAGCCAGGCACCCAGGGTGTTCAGCCCGAAATCCACGTTCGACGCCACCCGGGTGGGCAGGTAGCTCTGCAGCATCTCCATGGACAGCGACAGCAGGGCGGCCGCCAGCGTGGCCAGCGTGACCGCCCAGGCGCTGCGCCACCGGCTGCCCCCGCGCAGCGCGCTCAGCGCCAGCAGGAAGCCCAGCGGGCCGTAGCCCGCCACGTTGATCGCCACGTCGAAGCCGGTCCAGTACTTGGGCAGCGGGGCCGTCAAGAACGCCCAGGGCACGATGCCCTGGTTGCGCCAGTCGGAAAACGGGTACAGGCTGGCATAGACCACCAGCGCCACATAGACCAGCGACAACGGCCAGGCTGAGGTCTTCTGCGCCGTCATGCCGTTTCTCTATATCAGCTAGAACGGCTTGACCACCACCAAAATCACGGCCGCCAGCAGCAGCAGCACCGGGATTTCGTTGAACCAGCGGTACCAGACATGGCCGCGCAGGTTGTCGCCCGCCACGAACTTGCGCAGCAGCACGCCGCAGCCGTGGTGGTAGCCGATCACCAGCACCACCACCGCGAGCTTGGCGTGCATCCAGCCATTGCCCGGGCCGCGCCCGATGCCGTAGCCCAGCCAGAGCCAGGCGCCCAGGGCAACGGCCGGCACCGCCAGCAGCGTGGTGAAGCGAAACAGCTTGCGCGCCATCAGCAGCAGCCGCGCCCGCTCGGCCACCGACTCCGGCGGCACCTGGGCCAGGTTCACGAACAGGCGCGGCAGGTAGAACAGTCCGGCGAACCAGCTGGCGACAAAGACGATGTGGAGCGATTTGACCCAGAGCATGCGGGCAGTTTACGTGAGGTCAAAAAGCCCCACGCCGGCCCGCTGCGTGGCGGCGCCTTTTGCCCCGGGGATGGGCCCGGCAGGCAAAAAAAACCCCAGCACAAGGCTGGGGTAGGAAGCCTTTTTGCTGTCACACATTAAGGCACCCGCTCAGGGAGGAAAAGCGGGAGGCGGCGAACCGCCCGGACGTAATTTAGCAAAGTAGGCCATCCGTTTCAAGCGGCCAACCCCTGCTTTACCTGTCACATTGGCGACTATTCATATAGATCATCCGTACGTGGTTCTACGAAGTTCGTCCGCGTGCGGCGCTGCGCTTTTCAGGATGCGGCACAATTTTGGGCATGAGCCTCCACGCCCCTTTCCCGCTGGGCCGTCCGCGCCGGCTGCGCCGCGACGACTTCACCCGCAACCTGGTGCGCGAGCACGCCCTCACGGTCCATGACCTGATCTACCCTGTGTTCGTGCTCGAGGGCCGGCAGCAGCGCCAGAGCGTGGCCTCGATGCCGGGCGTGGAGCGCCTGAGCCTGGACCTGCTGCTGCCGGTGGCCGAGCAGTGCGTGGCGCTCGGCATCCCCGTGATGGCGCTGTTCCCGGTGATCGACCCCGCCTTGAAGGACCCGAGCGGCAGCGAAGCCCTGAACCCGGACGGCCTGGTGCCGCGCGTGGTGCGCGAACTCAAGCAGCGCTTCCCCGGCCTCGGCGTGATGACCGACGTCGCGCTCGACCCCTACACCAGCCACGGCCAGGACGGCCTGCTCGACGACACCGGCTACATCCTCAACGACGAAACCGTCGAACTCCTGGTGCGCCAGGCGCTGACCCAGGCCGAGGCCGGCGTGGACATCGTGGCGCCCAGCGACATGATGGACGGCCGCATCGGCGCGGTTCGCCGTGCGCTGGAAGAGCGCGGGCAGGTCCACACCCGCATCATGGCCTACAGCGCCAAGTACGCGAGCGCCTTCTACGGCCCGTTCCGCGACGCGGTGGGCTCGGCCTCGAACCTGGGCAAGAGCAACAAGAAGGTCTACCAGATGGACCCGGGCAACACCGACGAGGCGCTGCGCGAGGTGGCGATGGACATCGCCGAGGGCGCCGACATGGTGATGGTCAAGCCCGGCATGCCCTACCTGGACATCGTGCGCCGCGTGAAGGACGAGTTCCGCGTGCCCACCTTCGCCTACCAGGTCAGCGGCGAGTACGCGATGCTCAAGGCCGCCGCGCAGAACGGCTGGCTCGACCATGACGCCGTGGCGCTGGAAAGCCTGCTGGCCTTCAAACGCGCCGGGGCTGACGGCGTACTGACCTACTTCGCCGTGCATGTGGCGAAGCTGCTACAAAATAAATAGTGGGCAGCGTCCGCGGCCTCCGGACGCCGCGGCGGCTTGACTCATAATTCGGGCCGCAGCCCCGGCTTCAGAGGGATTTCATGCGGATCTTCACTATCGGTAGCCACAGCGTCGTCGAAACCGACGCCCTGCCCGCCCAGCTGCCCGCCAGCGGCTTCATCTGGATCGCCTGCGCCCGGCGCGAACTCGAGGCCTCCCAGCCGCAAATCCAGGCCACGCTGCAGACGCTGTGCGGCACGCAGCTGGTGGACCTGCACGTCTCCGACCTGCTCAACCACCAGTTGCCCTCGCACTACGACTACACCTCGCAGTACGACATCCTGGTGTTCCGCCGCCTCGCCGCGGGCCCGCGCGACACCGACCCCGACCACCCCGGCGAGCCGCCGCCCCCGCCGGTGCGCCGCAGCGGCCCGCCCGTGCTCAAGCGCCTGGACACCAGCCCCGTGGGCTTCGCCGTGTTCGACCGCGTGCTGCTGACCGTGCACCCCAGCGACTGCGCCGTGCGCGACGCCTACGCCGCCCGGCTGCTGAACGCCACCTCGGCCGAGGCGCGCGCCGCCGGCACCCGCCTGCCCGCCAACCCGGCCGACCTGATGCTGCGCATCGTCAACCAGATGGTGGACGGCTACCTGGAACTGCGGCGCGAACTCACGCGCCAGCTCGACCACTGGCAGACCGAGCTGCTGAACCCGCGCACCCGCTTCAACAACTGGAGCTCGATGCTGGACGCCCGGCTCTCGCTGCACCACCTCGACGAGATCTGCGAGGACCAGCGCGCCGCCGTGCAGGACTGGATCGACGCGCTGGAGACCTGGGCCACCCCCGACACCCCCGCCGGCCAGCGCGAACGCGAGCTGCTCAAGGTGCGCAGCCGCGACGTGCTCGAGCACATCGAGCGCGTGGTGCACCACGTGCGCCGCCTCGAGCAGAGCGCCGAGACCGCGGTGCAGATGCATTTCTCGGTGCAGAGCAACCGCACCAACGACATCATGCGCACGCTCACGGCCCTCACCGCCATCTTCCTGCCGCTGAACCTGATCACCGGCTTCTTCGGCATGAACTTCGAATTCATGCCGCTGGTCCACCACCAGGCGGCGTTCTGGTGGACCGTGGCCCTGATGGTGGCCGTCGCCGCCGGCACCGGCCTGGTGTTCTGGCGCAAGCGCTACCTGGCGCGCACCGGGCGCTAGGGCGCGGCGCCGGGCCGAACGACTACCCCTTGGGCCAAAGGATCAATTGCGTGTTGCGAAAACTGGCGATCAGGGCGTTGTCGCCCCCGCGGCGGACCTCAGCATCCCAGACCTGAGTGGTGCGTCCCTTGTGGATTGGCCGAGCGGTGCAGATCACCATGCCATCGCGGGCCGTTCCGAGCATGTTGCTCTTGAGTTCCACGGTGGTGAACCCGCTGGCACCCGATGGCAGGCTTCGCACGGTGCCGTAGCCGCAGCATGTATCCGCGAGCGAGACGATCGTTCCCGCATGCAGGTAGCCATTCCAGGCGCCCAGGGCGCGGCGCACTTCCAGCGTCGCCACGACTTCATCGGGCTCCACCTTGGCAAAGCCCATGCCGAGAAGACCCGGCAAGTAGTCGGCACCGGCCGCATTCCATTCTTCCAGCGTCACGGGAGCAGCAATGTCCATGGATTCGTCACCTCGATGTGGGGTCTGCCATGTTACCGGCCTTCTCAGCCAGCGCGGCCCTCGGGGAACCACGCGCTCTGGCGCTGGTTTGATGGCCGCCGTGCCTGCGCTAGCCGACTCATGGATCGGCAAAGAAAAAAAGCCGGGCCGCCCGAAAGCGCCCGGCCGGTCTGCGCCGCCCCTGTCGGGCCGCGCGCGGCTTCAGCCCGCTTCGCCCTGGGCGATCTGGCCCACGCGCAGGGCCTGGGCGGCGCTGGCGCGCACGGTGCTGCGGTCTTCCTTGGACTGCACCCGGGCCAGCACGCGGGAGCCGGCCGGCTCGAAGTTGGGGTTGCGGGCCTTCTGGACCGCCTCGGCCTGCACTTCGGCGCGGGCGCGGCTGGAATCGAACTTCAGCACGTGCTGCGACGGGTCGTCATTGCCGGCGGCATGGGCGCCCATGGCCGCCAGGCCAGCCAAAGCGGCGACAGCAAAGTATTTGGATGATTTCATGATGGTTCCCTTTCAAATATCAAACCAGTCTCTACATGCGGAAGGAACCCGGGCGGCACCGCCGGACTCTGTCTGGCAGCCATGCCGAAGCTCCTTTCACCCAGGCCATGCAGACCTGCATCACCTGTGAAAGCCAGATGCGCATGAAGTGGCCTCTTTAAACAGGCCGGAATCGAACCAGCCTGTTTCGGCCCTGGAAACAATGAACGGCGACCGATGGACACTCTTGAGCTGATACGGACCTTTCGCGAAGTCGCCTCGCGCGGCAGTTTTTCCATGGCCGCCCGCGCCCTGGCCCTGTCCAAGGCCAGCGTAAGCAAATATGTGGCCGAGCTGGAGGCCCGGCTGGGCGTGCGGCTGCTCAACCGCTCCACCCGCACCGTGAGCCTGACCGATGCCGGCAGCCTGCTGCTGGAGCGCAGCACGCCGCTGGTGGACATGATCGAGCACACCACCGCCGAGCTGCGCCAGCATGCGCGCCGCCCCAGCGGCCGGGTGCGGCTGACCGCGCCGCACGGGCTGGGCCACACCGAGCTGCCCGCGCTGCTGGCGCGGTTCATGACCACCTACCCCGAGGTCAGCCTCAGCCTGGACCTGGACAACCACGTCGTCGACATGGTGGACGAGGGCATCGACATCGCGCTGCGCGTGGGCCGCATCACCGACGCCAACCTGATCGTGCGCAAGCTGCGGCAGGTGGACTTCGCGATCTGCGCCACCCCCGGCTACTGGGCGCAGCACGGCCGCCCGAGCCACCCCGGCGACCTGGCCAGCCACGACGCCCTGACCTACTCGCTGGCGGGCGGCAGCCCCGAGTGGCGCTTCGAGGTCGATGGCCAGCCCTTCAGCGTGCCGCTGCGCAGCCGCATGGAGGCGTCGGACGCCGCGCCGCTGGTGGGCGTGGCGCTGCAGGGGCTGGGCGTGGTCTGCCTGCCGCGGCTCATGGTGCAGTCGCACCTGGACAGCGGCGCGCTGCAGGCCGTGCTGGACGGCTTCACACCGCGCGACATCTGGCTGTACGCCGCCTACACCCAGCGCCGCCACAACAGCGCCGCGCTCAAGGCGCTGCTGGCCTTCCTGGAGGAGCACTGGCGCGAAGGCGCCTAGACCAGCGGCGGCTCGATCCGCTCGGCGGCCAGCACGCGCTGCACGGCCGGGCGCGCCAGCATGCGCTGCAGGTAGGGCCCGAGCTGCGTCCGGGTGCGGGCGGGCGGCGTCACGCCGAAATGCCGCGTCCAGCGGCACAGCGTGAACACATAGGCGTCGAGCGCGCTGTAGTGCTCGCCCAGCAGCCACGGCCCGCCGTGGCGCGCGAGTTCGGCGTCGAGCTGGTCGAGCAGCGCCGCGCTGCGGTGTTCCGCCAGCAGCTTGACCTCGGCCGCACCCACCGCGTTGCCGGGCGCGACGTAGCGCTCGGGATAGCAGTACAGGATCAGCGTGGCCTGCAGCGTGTTGGTGAGCCACATCAGCCATTTGTAGAAATGCGCGCGCGCCGGCGTGCCCAGCGCGGGCGCCAGTGCGGCCTGCGGATGCGTGTCGCACAGGTGCAGGCAGATCGCGGCCGTTTCGTACAGGACCAGCTCGCCATCCGCCAGCACCGGGATCAGCCCGTTGGGATTGAGCCGCAGGTAGGCCGGCGCCTTGTGCGCGTCCTGCTCGCGGTCGACCAGCACGCGCTGGTAGGGCGCGCCCAGTTCCTCAAGCACGATGTGCGGCACCATGGCGGCGGTGCTGGGGTAGTAGTAGAGCTGGAGCATGGCCTTGAATCTGGAATCGGCGCCTAGCGCACGTCGAACAGCGAGGCCGCATTGTCCCAGGCGATCCTGCGCGCCGGCTCGGCCGGCAACCCGCCGAGCCAGGCTCGGTAGCCCTTCATGAGATCGTCGTAGGCCTGCCAGCGCTGGTTGACCCAGGTGTCGGAGCCGATCATGAAGCGCTCCGGGTAGCGCAGCAGCAGCTCGCGCCATTCGGGGCACAAATGAGGGCCCCCACGCTCCCGCGGGTCGCTGCCCCCCGAGGGGGCTCGGCCGCCTTGGGCCGGCCCGGCGTCGGCCGTGCCGCCCTCGCAGGTGAGGCCCGGCCGGTACGACAGCTCGCCCATCAGCGTGGGGTACCTGGCGAACAGCGCGTTGACGCGCGCCACGGGCGTGCCGCCGATGCCGGTGTGGGCCCAGATCAGCTTCACGCCGGGCGCATGCGCCATCAGCAGCTCGACGGCCGCGTCGTCCACATGGGCCAGCACGGCCAAATTGTTCTTCTGCGCGAACTGCATCAGCTTCTTCGCCACCGGGCCGTTGGCGTTGGCGCTGTCGTACAGGTGGAACTCGCCGATGCCGCGGTACGGCCCGTTGTCGGTGCCGCGCGCGAACTCGGCCAGCACCATCTGGTAGATCGACTCGTCGCGGAACCAGTTGCTGTAGTCCTCGCGGTTGCGGTAGAGGCGGATGAAGGGCACCACCGTCACGCCGGCCGCCCGGGTCTGCGCCCGGGCCGAGGCCAGCAGCCGGGTGCCGTCGTTCGGGCGCGAGTTGGCCACGACGGCCTTGACGCCGTTGCGCTGCAGGCGCGCCAGCACGTCGGCCAGCGGATGCGGCGACTGCGCCTCCACGTTGTAGTGCAGATGGGCATCGAACAGCGGGCCGGTGTAGCCGGTGGCTGCGGCCGGGCCCGCAGCCGCTATCAAAAACAGAGCAGCCAACGTCCACGGCACCTGGACCTTCGCCCGAAAACAGCGCAAAACCCGGTCGCGCATGGTTCAGCCCAGATGCCGGCCGAAGAAGGCCAGCGTGCGCTCGCGCGCCAGTTTGGCCGCGGCCGCGTCGTAGGCGCCGCGCTGGTCGCAGTTGAAGCCGTGGTTGGCCGGATAGATGTACAGCTCCACCTCGGGGTGGGCCTGGCGGAAGGCCTCCACGCCGTCCAGCGGGATCGACTGATCGACCTCGCCGAAGTGCGCCAGCACCGGGCACCGGGCCTGGCGCGCGATTTCCGCCGGTGCGGTCACGCCGCCGCCGTAGTAGGCCACCGCCGCGCTCAGGCCCGACAGGGCGCTGGCCGACTGCCAGGTCAGCAGGCCGCCGAAGCAGTAGCCCACGATGCCGACCTTGCCGGCGCTGGCGCCGTGCTGGATCGCGGCCTGGATGTCCTGCAGCACGCCGGGCGCGGGCAGGGCCTGCACCGCGGCCTTGAGCGCGATGCCGGCCTGGATGTCGTCGGGCGTGTAGCCCAGGTCGACACCGGGCTTGACGCGGTGGAAGGTCGAAGGCGCGATGGCCAGGTAGCCGTCGGCCGCGTAGCCGTCGGCCACCGAGCGGATGTGCGAATTGACGCCGAAGATTTCCTGCAGCACCACGACCGCGCCCTTGGGGCTGCCCGCCGGCTGCGCCACGTAGGCCGGGAAGACGAAACCGTCGGCGGCCTTGAGATCGATGAATTTGCCCATGGTCATGTTCCTTCTTGCATCAGGTTGATCGGAGCTTGCGCTCCAGGAAATCGAGCCGGTCCTGGCCCCAGAAAATCTCGCCGTCCACCACGTAGCTGGGCGCGCCGAACACGCCGGCCTCGATCGCCACCTGGGTGTTGGCCGCGTAGCGCTCCTGCACCGCCGGGCGGCGGGACTGCTCGAGCCGCGCGGCGTCGAGCCCGCATTCGGCCAGCAGCTCGGCCAGCACCTGGGCGTCCGCGATGTTACGCTCCTGCGCCCACACGGCGGCGAACACCGCGCCGCCCAGCCGCAGGGCGGCCTCGCCGCCGTCGTGCTGGTCCACCGCGATGATCAGGCGGGCCGCGTCGTCGCCGGCCACCGGGAAATAGCGCGGCTGGGGGTGCAGCGGCAGGCCCAGGTGCTCGCTGAAGCGCCGCAGCTCCAGCAGCCGGTAGGCCTGGCGCTGCGGTGCGCGCTTGCCCAGCGGCAGGCCGCCGGAGACCGGGAACACCTGGCCCAGGTCCACCGGCAGCACCCGCACCGCGGCGCCGGCGGCGCGCGCGATGGCCATCAGGCGCGCATGGCCGAGATAGGTCCACGGGCTCTGGGGCGCGAAGTAATAGTCGATGGTGCGGCTCAAGACGGTCTCCTCGGTGATTTAATCCACGGCAGACAGCGTTTTTAACTGAGCAGGCGACTTCCTGCAGGAGGCGGGTCTTGGACAAGGTGCTTCTCATCACCGGCGCGAGCCGCGGCATCGGCGCCGCCACCGCCTGGCTGGCCGCGCAGCAGGGCTATGCGGTGGCCGTCAACTACAGCGTCCATGCGGCGGCGGCCGACGCGCTGGTGCAGCGCATCCGCGCCGGCGGCGGCACGGCCCTGGCGGTGCAGGCCGACGTGGCGCACGAGGACCAGATCCTGGCGATGTTCGAGGCCGTCGATGCGCGGCTCGGCCCGCTGGCCGCGCTGGTCAACAACGCCGGCGTGGTGGACCTGCCGGCGCGCGTGGACGGCCTGTCGGCGCAGCGCCTCAAGCGCATGTTCGACATCAACGTGATCGGCTCGATGCTGTGCGCGCGCGAGGCGGTGCGGCGCATGAGCACGCGCCATGGCGGCGCGCACCCCCTGGGCCCCGGCTGGGGCCAGGGCGGCGCCATCGTGAACCTGAGCAGCGCGGCCGCGCGCCTGGGCTCGCCGGGCCAGTACGTGGACTACGCGGCCAGCAAGGGCGCGATCGACACCTTCACGCTGGGCCTGGCCAAGGAGGTGGCGGCCGAGGGCATCCGTGTCAACGCGGTGCGCCCCGGCATCGTCGACACCGAGATCCATGCCTCGGGCGGCCTGCCCGACCGCGCGCGCGAACTCGCGCCCCAGGTGCCGATGCAGCGCGCCGGCACGGCCGAGGAGGTGGCGCGGGCCATCCTCTGGCTGCTGGGCCCGGAGGCCGGCTACACCACCGGCGCGCTGCTGGACGTGGCGGGAGGCCGCTGATGGACTTCAAGCCCCTGCTCACCCTGCTGGCCATCGTCAATCCGCTGGCCTGCGTGCCCTTCTTCATCCACTACACCCAGGGCTTCACGCGCGCCCAGCGCCGGCGCACCATCCTGATCACCTCGTTCAGCGCGTTCTCGGTGATCGCGGCTAGCGCGCTGCTGGGGCTGCAGATCCTGGCGTTCTTCAACATCTCGCTGGCCAGCTTCCAGGTCGGCGGCGGCATGCTGCTGCTGACCTCCTCGCTGAGCATGCTGCAGGCCCAGACGCCGCAGACCAAGTCGAACGCCGACGAGATGCAGGACGCGGCCGAGAAGGCCGCGGTGGGCGCCAGCGTCGCCGTGGTGCCGCTGGCCATCCCGCTGCTGACCGGGCCGGCCACCATGTCCACGGTGGTGATCTATGCCGACAAGGCCAAGAGCTTCTTCCAGCTCGCCACGCTGGTCGGCTACGGCGTCGTGATCGGGTTGGCCGCCGCGCTGTGCTTCTCGCTGGCCGGGCCGATCGCGCGCGTGCTGGGCAAGACCGGCATCAACGTGATGACGCGGCTAATGGGCCTGATCCTGGCCGCGCTGGCGGTGGAAGTGATGAGCGACGGGCTGCTGAAGCTGTTTCCGGCACTGGGACACTGATTTCCGGCCAAAAAGCGGCCAAGGTCCTTGTCGGGCGGTCTTTGGTTGCTATTGTTTTTCCAGCATCCGGATCAGCTGGTTGCTGGTGTTGCGCAGGCGCTGGGCCATCAGCTGGGTGATCTTGACCAGCAGCTTGGCGCCCACGGCCGGGTGCTCGCGGATCAGCCAGGCGATGGCGTGGCGGCCGATCACGCCGGCCTCGACCTCGTCGATGGCGACGCAGGTGGCGTAGCGCAGCTCGCCATCGAGCATGGACATCTCGCCGAAGGAGGTGCCCTGGCGGATCACGGCCAGGCGCGACACCTCGCCGCCCGGGCTGCGCTTGGTCACGTCCACCGTGCCGCTGAGCAGCAGCAGCATCCAGTCGCCGACCTGGCCCTCGGTGATCAGCGCCTGCCCGGGGTGGGCCCGCACCAGCAGCATGGCGCCGCCCAGGATGCCGACCTCCTCGGGCGTGAAGTCCTCCAGCAGCGCCGCGTTGTGCAACAGCTGCGGCCCGCGCTCGGCGATGCGCTCGCAAAAGCCGCCGATCTCCAGCCCCGCCGCGCGCAATTGCTCGCGCAGTTTCTCCTCGGTGGCGGCCCCGCTCATCGGGAGGCCCCGCGCTTCACCGCACCTGCTGCAGCCATTGGGTGATCTCCTCCACCGCCGCGTCGGCGGCGGCGGTCAGCGCGCGCACGCCGCCGGGCGCGTCGGGCGTGGGCGCCGGGCGCTGCGCGACCACGCTGCGCTGGGCCAGCAGCCGGTCGCCCGTGGGCAGGCTGTCCACCAGCGTGGCGCGCAGCCGCACCAGGCCCGCGCTGCGCTCGGGCGACTCGAAGATCTGGCTGAACTCCTCGAGCTCGATGCGCAGGGTCAGCGGATGCACGCCCTCGCTGCGGCCGAGCGAGGCCAGCTCGTCGATGTTGAGCACCACGCGGCGCTGCCCGAGGCTCTCGCGCAGGCGCTGGCGCAATAGCTGCGGCGGCGGCATGCTCCAGCGCGCCTGCGCATAGGGGCGAAGCTGCTGCGCGTCGGCATAGGCCAGGCGGTAGAGCACGGCCGAGCTGTCGAGCGGGCCGCTGGCCTCGATCTCGGCCAGCGCCAGCGTGGCCAGCGGCGCCTGGCGCGTGGCCGCCGCGGCGCTCTGGGCGCCGGGGCCGAAGTCGTACATCACGGGCCGCGCCGGCTTGTCGGGCAGCGCGCAGCCCGCCAGCAGCGCGGATATCGAAAGAAATACGGCAAAGGTCCTTGTCAGGCGGCCGCGGACAGCTACGAAATTCATAGCAGACAGAGGAAAGGTCATGGGCTTGCTCCCGGCGCGGCAAACCCGGCCTCGCCCGGGCCGGGCGGCACCTGGCCATTGCCGAAGATCAGCGATTGCGGGTTGTCGTTGATGTTGTTGACGGTGCGGCTGAGCTGGCGCACGGCGTGCGAGGCGTCCTCGGTCACGCGGTTCACGCGCGGCAAGGTGGACAGGTTGACCGAGCCGGCGGCATGCGACAGCGCCTGCGAGCCCTCGGCCAGCCGGTCGATCGGGCCGTCCTTCTCGTTGAGCCGCCGCGCGGTCCGGCCGAAGTCGTCGGAGGTGGCCTGCAGCGAGCGCAGGGTCTTGCCAGCATCGGCCGCCAGCGCCGGCACGGCCGCCAGCGCGGGATCGAGCCGCTGCGTGACGGTGGCGTCCAGCGTGCCGACCAGCCGGTTGACGCTGCCCGCAGCCTGGCCGATGCTGTCGAGCGCGCCCGTGATGCGCTGCTGGTTCTCGCTGGCCAGCAGCTGGTTGAGCCGCTTCGTGGTTTCCTCGACCTGCGCGAGGATGGCCGCGCCCTGGTCGGTGAGCTTGTTGAGCAGGCCCGGCCGCAGCGGAATGCGCGCCGGGTCGCTGTCGCTGGACGCCAGCAGCTCCTTCGACTCGCCGCTGTCGTCGAGCTGCACGAAGGCCAGGCCGGTCACGCCCTGGTAGCTCAGCGTGGCGAAGGTGGAGCGGGTGATGGGCGTGCCGTCGTCCACGGCCAGGCGCACCAGCACGTTGCCGGTGACCTTGGGGTCGAAGCCGATGGCCGTCACCTTGCCTACCGCGATGCCGCGAAAGCGCACCGTCGCCTGCGGCTGCAGGCCGGTGACGGTGTCGCGGGTGGTCAGCTCGTAGGCGTGCTGCACGCCGGTGTCGCGCGTGAGCCAGACGGCCAGCGCCACCAGCAGGGCCGTCACCGCCAGCACGAAGATGCCGGCGGCCAGGGCATGGGCCTTGTTTTCCATCTCAGGCCTCCCGGCGCGCGGCGCGAAGCGCGCGCGAGCGAATGTGGGCTGGGGGGTTCATGGGGTCCTTTCTATACCGCGAACGGGTATTCGCGCAACAGCTCCATCGCGCGCTGCCCGCGCTCGCCGAGGAAGAAGTCGCGGATGAACGGATGCGGAAAGGCGATCACGTCCTTGGGCCGGCCGCTCGCGATCACCTTGCGGTCGGCCAGCACGGCGATGCGCGTGCTGAGCTCGAACAGCGTGTCCAGGTCGTGCGTGACCATCACCACCGTGAGGCCGAGCTCGCGGTGCAGCGAGCGCAGCAGGGTGCAGAAGCCGTCGGAGCTCTCGGGGTCGAGCCCGGCCGTGGGCTCGTCCAGCAGCAGCAGCGGCGGGTCCATGATCAGCGCGCGCGCCAGCGCCACGCGCTTGATCATGCCGCCCGACAGGTCGGACGGCATCTTGCGCGCGTGCTCGGGGCCAAGCCCCACCATCTGCAGCTTGACCATCGCGGCATCGCGGATCAGCGCGCCGGGCAGCGTCTTGAGCTCGCGCAGCGGAAAGGCCACGTTCTCCAGCACGGTGAAGGCCGAGAACAGCGCGCCGTGCTGGAACAGCATGCCCACGCGGCTGGCCGCGCCGCGCTCGCCCAGGCGCGCGGCGGGCCGGCCCAGCACCGTGACCTGGCCGCGCGCGGCCCGCTCCAGGCCCAGGATCTGGCGCAGCAGCACGGTCTTGCCGGTGCCCGAGCCGCCCACCAGCGACAACACCTCGCCGCGCGAGATGCTGAGGTCCAGATCCTGGTGGATCACGGTCTCGCGCTCGGGCGAACGGAACACCGTCCACAGCTTGCTGATCTCGACCACCGGGGCATCGCCGGCCTGGGCGAAGCTGGAGCTGTCTCCCTGGATGGAGGACGGCCGGGCGGCGGCCGTAGACAAACCTTCGGGCGGCCGGGCGGCGCTCATATCCCCACGTCCTTGAACACCACCGCGAACAGCGCATCGACCAGGATCACCACGGTGATGGAGGTCACCACCGAGGCGGTGGTGCCCTGCCCCAGGCTCTCGGTGTTGGGTTTCACGCGCAGGCCGTAGTAGCAGCCGGTGAGCGCGATCAGCAGGCCGAACACCGCCGACTTGCCCAGCGCCAGCGTGAGGTTGGCCACCTGCACCGCCTTGGGCAGCGCGGTCATGAAATAGGTGGGCGTCACGTCCAGCACCAGGTAGGCCGCCAGCATGCCGCCGGCCAGCGCGGCCACGGTGGTCCACACGCTGATCAGCGGCATCACCACCGCCAGCGCCATGGCACGCGGCATCACCAGGCGGTAGCCGTGGGGAATGCCCATCACGCGCATGGCGTCGAGCTCCTCGGTCACGCGCATCACGCCGATCTGCGCAGTGATGGCCGAGCCCGAGCGCCCCGCGATCAGGATGGCGGCCAGCACCGGCCCGAGCTCGCGGATCAGCGAGATGCCCAGGATGTCCACGATGAAGGCGTCGGCGCCGAACTGGCGCAGCTGCTGCGAGGTGAGGTAGGCCAGCACCACCCCGATCAGGAAGCCCACCAGCGCGGTGATCGGCAGCGCCGTGGCGCCGATGTGGTACAGGTGGCCCGACACGTCGCGCCACGGGCCTTCGTGCGGCGCGCGCACCAGCCGCAGCAGGTCGAGCAGCAGCTGGCCGATCAGCCGGATCAGGTCGCGCCCGTGGTGCAGCACGCGCCACACCTGCGCGCCCAGGGCCAGGAAATGCTGGCGCGGCGTGGGCCGGGCCGGCGCCGGCAGCTCGAGCGAGAACTTCGCCACCTGTTCCAGCACCGCGCGCTGCGTCGGCAGGGTCTGCAATTGCTGCGGCCAGCGGCGGCCCCAGTGGTTCCAGAGCACCTGGGCGCCGATGTGGTCCAGGCGCTGCACCGCGCGCAGATCCCAGCCGCCAGGCCCCGCGGCCGCCTTCAGGTCGCGCAGCACCGCCCGCCAGGCCTCGGGCCGCGTGAGCTGGGCGGCCGTCCAGCGGCCCAGCAGCACGGTCCACGGCCCATCGGGCATGGTCTGGTGCGTGACGCGGGGGTTCGATTCCTCCATGGGCGACAACAGGTGTGCGGCGTGGCGGGCGAGGGGATGAAACCGCCCATCCTACCGCCTGGGCCGGCCTTGCGCTGTAACGGCTGCCGCCACCCCCTCGTTCAGGGGTGGCGCGGTGTGGCACAGGCGACACACCGCGCGGCGCGGGCCGGTATAAGCTCGAAACCCGTTCCCGACCTGCTGGAGACCGCATGAGCGCCATCGCAACCGCCCCTGACACTGCCTCCGAACTGCGCGTCGAACCGCGCGGCCCCGTGCTGTGGCTCACCATCGAGCGCGAGGCGCGCCGCAACGCCATGAGCCACGCCGTGCTGGCCGGCATGGCGCAGGCGATCGA
Source organism: Variovorax terrae (assembly GCF_022809125.1). Lineage (NCBI taxonomy): Bacteria > Pseudomonadati > Pseudomonadota > Betaproteobacteria > Burkholderiales > Comamonadaceae > Variovorax > Variovorax terrae. Next base: position 21,414 of record NZ_JALGBI010000003.1, read on the forward strand.
GGCCGCGCAGGCCGACCGCGGCGTGCGCGCCATCGTCATCACCGGCGCGGGCGCGAAGGCCTTCTGCGCAGGGGCCGACCTGCAGTCGGCCAACGCCTTCACCACCGACTACTCCGAGCCCATCGGCCACCTCGCGCGGCTGCTGCGCGTGGCCCGGGCCAGCCACGTGCCGCTGGTGGCGCGCGTCAACGGCGCCTGCATGGCCGGCGGCATGGGGCTGCTGGCGATGTGCGACATGGCGGTGGCGGCGCGCCATGCGGTGTTCGGCCTGCCCGAGGTCAAGGTCGGCGTGTTCCCGGCGCAGGTGCTGAGCGTGCTGCAGCACCTGATCCCGCGGCGCAAGCTCGCCGAGCTGTGCCTGACCGGCGAGCCGCTGACGTCGGCCGAGGCGCTGGACTATGGGCTGGTCAACTACGTGGACGACGACGTGGACGCGAAGCTCGATTGGCTGCTGGCGCGCCTGCTCGACAAGTCGCCGGCCGCGATCCGGCGCGGCCTGTACACCATGAAGAAGATCGAGGCCATGCCGTTCGAGGAAAGCATGAGCTTCACCGAAAGCCAGATCGCGCTGTTCACGCTGACCGAGGACGCGAAGGAGGGCCAGAAGGCCTTCCAGGAAAAGCGCCCACCTGAATGGAAGGGGCAGTGATGGAGAAGATCGTCCGCATCGGCGGCGCCTCGGGCTTCTGGGGCGACAGCAGCGTGGGCGCGCCGCAGCTCGTGGCCCTGGGCCAGCTCGACTACCTGGTGTTCGACTACCTGGCCGAGCTCACCATGTCGATCCTGGCCGCCGCGCGCGGCAAGAACCCGGCGCTGGGCTACGCCACCGACTTCGTCACGGTCACGATGAAGACCATCCTGAAGGACGTGGCGGCGCAGAACATCCGCGTCATCAGCAATGCCGGCGGCGTCAATCCGCAGGCCTGCGCCGAGGCCATTGCCGCCCTGGCCGCCGAGCAGGGCGTGGCGGTGAAGATCGCCGTGGTGCAGGGCGACGACGTGATGCCGCTGCTGGAGACCCTGCGCGTGCAAGGCGATGTGCGCGAGCTGCAAAGCGGCGCGCCGCTGCCGCCCCGGGTGCTCACAGCCAACGCCTACCTCGGCGCCCTGCCCGTGAAGCGCGCGCTCGACGCCGGCGCGCAGATCGTCATCACCGGCCGCTGCGTGGACAGCGCGGTGACGCTGGGCGCGCTGATGCACGAGTTCGGCTGGGCCGCCGACGACTACGACCGGCTGGCCCAGGGCAGCCTGGCCGGCCACATCATCGAGTGCGGCTGCCAGGCCACCGGCGGCCTGCACACCGACTGGGAGGCCGTGCCCGACTGGGCGAACATCGGCTACCCGGTGCTCGAATGCCATGCTGACGGCCACTTCGTCGCCACCAAGCCGCCGGGCACGGGCGGGCTGGTCAGCACGGCGGTGATCAGCGAGCAGATGCTCTACGAGATCGGCGATCCGCGCCGCTACCTGCTGCCCGACGTGACCTGCGACTTCACGCAGGTCACGCTGGCGCCGGTGGGCGAGCAGCGCGTGGCCGTGCGCGGCGCGCGCGGCCTGGCGCCCGGGCCGGCCTGCAAGGTTTCGGCCACCTGGCTCGACGGCTTTCGCTGCAACGCGCAGCTCACCATCGTGGGCCTCGACGCCGCGCGCAAGGCGCGGCGCACCGGCGAAGCCATCCTCGAACGCACGCGCGGCCTGTTCGCGCAGGCGGGCCTGGCCGACTACAGCCGCACGAACATCGAGGTGCTGGGCAGCGAGGCCGGCAACTTCGGCCCGCACGCCCGCACGGCCGGCGTGCGTGAGGCCGTGCTGCACCTGGCCGTGATGCATCCGCAGAAGGCCGCGCTGGAGATCTTCGCGCGCGAGATCGCGCCGGCCGGCACCAGCTGGTCGCCCGGCACCACGGGCGCGGCGGGCCGGCCCAGCCCCTCGCCCGCGATCAAGCAGTTCGCCTTCCTGCTCGACAAGGCGCGGCTGGCGCCGCAGGTGGTGCTCGACGGGCAGGTGCTCGACGTGGCGGTGCCCACGGGCCAGGCGCCCGTGCCGGCGCCCGGGGCCGAGCCCGCCCGGCCGGCCGAGCCGCCCGCCGGCCCCACGCGCGAGCTGCCGCTGATCGCGCTGGCCTGGGCCCGCAGCGGCGACAAGGGCGACAGCTCCAACATCGGCGTGATCGCGCGCCGCCCCGAGTGGCTGCCGCTGCTGCGCGCCCAGCTCACCGAGGCGCGCGTGGCCGCCTGGCTGGCGCACCTGGTGCGCGGCACGGTCACGCGCTACGAGGTGCCGGGCATCCACGCCATGAACTTCCTGTGCACCCAGGCGCTGGACGGCGGCGGCATGGCGAGCCTGCGCAACGACCCGCTGGGCAAGGGCATGGCGCAGATCCTGCTCACGATGCCGGTGCAGGTGCCCGACGGCTGGGAGGCGTGACGCGGCAGGCCGGGGCACGGCAGGCCGGAACCGGGCACACTCACGGCCCATGACGCTTTCCGATTCCGGGCCGATGGCCCGCCGCACCCTCTGGGTCATGCTGCTCGCGCTGTGCTGCGCCTTCACGCTGAGCCAGGCGTTTCGCACCGTGGCCGCCATGATGGCCAAGCCGCTGCAGGCCGAGCTGGGCCTGTCGAACCAGCAGCTCGGCCTGTTCGCCGGCGCCTTTCACTTCGCGTTCGGCGCCATGCAGCTGTTCATGGGCGTGGGCATCGACCTGCACGGCATCCGCCGCACGGTGCTGATTGCGTTTCCGCTCGCCATCGCCGGCTCGGCGCTGTCGGCGCTGGCGAGCAGCTACCCGCTGCTGCTGGCCGGCCAGGTGCTGATCGGCATCGGCTGCGCGCCGGCCTTCCTGGTCTGCACGGTGTTCATCGCGCGCAACTTTCCGGCCGCGCGCTTCGCCGCGGTGTCGGGCCTGATCATGAGCCTGGGCGGCATCGGCTTGCTGCTGACCGGCACGCCGCTGGCCTGGCTGATCGAGGTGTCCTCGTGGCGCGCCGGCTTCGCCGTGCTGGGCGTGGGCTCGGCGCTGGCCTGGCTGGTGGTGTTCGCGCTGGTGCGCGACACCCCCGCGCCCGCGGCGGCCGAGCCGCCCCCGCGCGAGTCGCTGCCCGAGGCGCTGCGCGCCTTCGGCGCCCTGTTCGCCGTGCCGCACACCTGGGGCATCATGGTGCTGGGCGCCGTCACCTACTCGTCGTTCATCGCGCTGCGCGGCCTCTGGCTCGGGCCGCTGCTGATCGAGCGCTACGGCTACACCCTGGTGCAAAGCGGCAACGTGGCGCTGGCGGTCTCGGTCGTGAGCCTGCTCGGCCCGCCGCTGTTCGGGCGGCTCAGGACGCAGGGCCGCGCTCAGCGGCACTGGATCATCGGCTTCACCCTGCTGATGGCAGCCGCGTTCGCCGCCCTGGCGCTGAGCCCGGGCGCCCACCTGGCCGTGGCCGGCGTCCTGCTGAGCGGCTTTCTGTCGGGCTACATCGTGCTGCAGTACGCCGACGTGCGCGCGGCTTACCCGGCGGCCCTGACCGGCCGTGCGCTGGCGGTGTTCACCATGGCCATGTTCCTGGGCATCGCGCTGGTGCAGTGGCTCACGGGCCTGGTGGCCACCTATGCCCTGGCGCATGGCATCGAGCCCTACACGGCGGTGCTGTTCGCCATCGCCGCCCTGCTCGCAATGGGCGCGCTGGCCTTCGCCGCTCTGCCGGCCCCGGCCAGCGCGGCGCGGCCCGCGCGCTAGGGTAGGTTCAGAGCCGGCGGGTTGCTCCTGTTTTGATAGCAATAAATGACCACCTCACCTGGACCTCCGGCCATTTTCATCAGGATTTGAGGCAACAGGCCGCCCTGCGCCGTCAGCCCGGCATCTCGAAGCCGCCGGCCAGCGTCTCGCGCAGGTGGTCCACGAAGCACTGCACCGCGCGCGGCACCTGGGGCGCCCAGGGGCGGATGGCGTAGAGCCGGTCGCCGAAGAAGCCCTGCGGGCGCCAGCCGGGCAGCACCGGCACCAGGCTGCGCGGGCGCAGATGGCCGGCCGCGCTGAAGTCCGGCAGCAGGCCCAGCCCCAGCCCGCCCAGCACCGCCTCGCGCAGCACCTCGCTGTTGTTGGCCTTCAGCGGCCCGTTGACGGCGACGATCACGCGCTCGGCCTTGCGCCCCGCCTCGCGCTCGAACGACCAGTTCTGGCCCGCCGTGTCGCGCAGGTACAGCAGGCAGTCGTGCGATGCGAGCTGCGACGGATGCGAGGGCGCGCCGCGCCGCCGCAGGTACTCGGGGCTGGCCACCAGCACCGAGCGGGATTCGCACAGCACCCAGGCCACGTGGGTGTCGGGCGGCGCATGCGCATGGCGCACCGCGAGGTCGAAGCCTTCCTGCACCAGGTTGACGAAGCGGTCGGTCAGATCCAGCTCGACGCGGATCTCGGGCTGGCGCCGCAGAAAGGCGGCCAGCGTGGGCGCGATGTGCTGGCGGCCCAGCGCCACCGGCGCCGTCACGCGCACCAGGCCGCGCGGCGAGCCGGCGAGGTCGCGCACGCTGGCAAAGCTCTGCTCGATGTGCGCGAACGAGGGCTGGGTGTCGTCCACCAGTTGCTGGCCGGCCTCGGTCAGGCCGACCGAGCGCGTGGTGCGGCGCACCAGCGGCACGCCGGCGGCGCGCTCGAGCTCGCCGATGCGCATGCTGACCGAAGCCTTGGAGATGCCCAGGCGCCGCGCCGCCTGGGTGTAGCTGCGCGTCTGGGCCAGCACCGTGAGCAGGTGCAGGTCGGCGAGGACGGGCGTGGCGGGGTGGCTCATTCGGATAGCTCGATTGATTGTTCAATTCAATGAACAATATAGTCAGAAAATCGCTATGTTCAAAGCCCCCGGGCGGGCATAGACTTCCGGGTATCTCTCCGCCAACCGAAGGACCCCGATGAACGCCCCCGACCTGCGCCAACCCTCCACCCCGGCCACCACCGCCATCGAGCACTGGATCGGCGGCCGCGCCACGCCCGGCCAGAGCGGCCGGCGCGCCGACGTCTTCAACCCCGCCACCGGCGCCGTGACCGGCCAGGTGGCGCTGGCCAACACGGCCGAGGTCGCGGCCGCCGTGGCCGCCGCCCAGGCCGCCTTCCCGGCCTGGGCCGACACGCCGCCGATCCGCCGGGCGCGCGTGATGTTCAAGTTCCTGGAGCTGCTCAACCAGCACCGCGACGAACTCGCGCACGCCATCACGGCCGAGCACGGCAAGGTGTTCACCGATGCGCAGGGCGAGGTCACGCGCGGCATCGACATCGTGGAGTTCGCCTGCGGCATCCCGCAACTGCTCAAGGGCGACTTCACCGACCAGGTCTCCACCGGCATCGACAACTGGACGCTGCGCCAGCCGCTGGGCGTGGTGGCCGGCATCACGCCGTTCAACTTCCCGGTGATGGTGCCGATGTGGATGTTCCCGGTGGCCATCGCCGCGGGCAACACCTTCGTGCTCAAGCCCAGCCCGATCGACCCGAGCGCCTCGCTGCTGATGGCGGCGCTGCTCAAGCAGGCCGGCCTGCCCGACGGCGTGTTCAACGTGGTGCAGGGCGACAAAGCCGCGGTGGACGCGCTGCTGGAACACCCGGACGTGAAGGCCGTGAGCTTCGTCGGCTCCACGCCGATCGCCAACTACATCTACGAGACCGGCGCGCGCCACGGCAAGCGCGTGCAGGCGCTGGGCGGCGCCAAGAACCACATGGTGGTGATGCCCGACGCCGACATCGACCAGACCGTGGACGCCCTCATCGGCTCGGCCTACGGCTCGGCCGGCGAGCGCTGCATGGCCATCAGCGTGGCGGTGCTGGTAGGCGATGCGGCGGACAAGGTCATCCCCAAGCTGATCGAGCGCACGAAGGCGCTCAAGGTGCTCAACGGCGCCAACCTGGACGCCGAGATGGGCCCGATCGTCACGCGCGCCGCGCACGACCGCATCACCGGCTACATCGCCCTGGGCCAGCAGGAGGGCGCCAAGCTGCTGGTGGACGGCCGCGGCTTCCAGGGCGCGCAGGCCGGCGAAGGCTGCGACCAGGGCTTCTGGATGGGCGGCACCCTGTTCGACGGCGTCACGCCCGAGATGCGCATCTACAAGGAAGAGATCTTCGGCCCGGTGCTGGGCTGCGTGCGCGCGCACGACCTGAAGCAGGCGGTGGACCTGATCAACGCCCACGAGTTCGGCAACGGCGTCTCCTGCTTCACGCGCGACGGCAACGTGGCGCGCGAGTTCTCGCGCCGCATCCAGGTCGGCATGGTCGGCATCAACGTGCCGATCCCCGTGCCCATGGCCTGGCACGGCTTCGGCGGCTGGAAGAAGAGCCTGTTCGGCGACATGCATGCCTACGGCGAGGAAGGCGTGCGCTTCTACACCAAGCAAAAATCCATCATGCAGCGCTGGCCTGAAAGCATCGGGAAAGGCGCGGAGTTCGTCATGCCCACGGCCAAGTAGGATTGCGCCTGACGGCCCGCGGTGGCCGCTCCCCATAACAATCAGCAAGAGACAAGGCGCCCATGAGCGACACCACGTTCGACTACATCATTGTGGGAGGCGGCACGGCCGGCTGCCTGCTGGCCAACCGCCTGAGCGCCGACGCTTCCAAGCGGGTGCTGCTGATCGAGGCCGGCCGCAAGGACGACTACCACTGGATCCACATCCCGGTCGGCTACCTGTACTGCATCGGCAACCCGCGCACCGACTGGCTCTACAGCACCGAGCCCGATGCCGGCCTGAACGGCCGCGCGCTGCGCTACCCGCGCGGCAAGACGCTGGGCGGCAGTTCCAGCATCAACGGCATGATCTACATGCGCGGCCAAGCGCGCGACTACGACCAGTGGGCGCAGCTCACCGGCGACGACGCCTGGACCTGGGCCAACGCCCTGCCGTACTTCAAGCTGCACGAGGACCACTACAAGGGCGCCGACGCGCTGCACGGCGCCAAGGGCACGAAGTCCGAGCTGCTGGCCGGCGGCACCAGCCCCTACGACCAGGTGCTGCGCCACCGCAACGCCGGCGGCGAGTGGCGCATCGAGAAGCAGCGCCTGCGCTGGGACATCCTCGATGCGTTCGCGCAGGCCGCGCAGCAGGCGGGCATTCCGGCCACCGACGACTTCAACCGCGGCAGCAACGAGGGCGTGGGCTACTTCGAGGTCAACCAGCACAACGGCCTGCGCTGGAACACGGCCAAGGGCTTCCTGCGGCCGGTCTGCTACGGGCGGCCCAATTTCGAGATGTGGACCTCGGCCCAGGTGGCCGGGCTGGTGATCGAGACGCAACCCGACGGCAGCCGCCGCTGCATCGGCGTGCAGGCCTGGGCGGGCCAGGAGATGGTGGTGGCCCATGCGCGCCGGGAAGTCGTCCTGAGCGCCGGCAGCATCGGCTCGCCGCAGCTGCTGCAGCTCTCGGGCATCGGCCCGGCGGCGCTGCTGCAGAAAAATGGCATCCCGGTGGTGAGCGACCTGCCGGGCGTGGGCGCCAACCTGCAGGACCACCTGCAGATCCGCGCGGTGTTCAAGGTCGAAGGCGCCCGCACGCTCAACACCATGGCGAACTCGCTGCTGGGCAAGGCCCGCATCGGGCTCGAATACGCGCTGCGGCGCAGCGGGCCGATGAGCATGGCGCCCTCCCAGCTCGGCGCGTTCACGCGCAGCGACGCCGCCCAGCCCCACCCCAACCTCGAGTACCACGTGCAGCCGCTGAGCCTGGATGCGTTCGGCGAGCCGCTGCACGGCTTCAACGCCTTCACCGCCAGCGTGTGCAACCTCAACCCCACGAGCCGGGGCACGGTGCAGGTGCGCAGCAACCGGTTCGAGGACGCGCCGCTGATCGCGCCCAACTACCTGCAGACCGACGCCGACCGCCAGGTCGCCGCCGATTCGCTGCGCGTGACGCGCCGCATCGTGGCCCAGCCGGCGCTGGCGAAGTACCGGCCGCAGGAGTGGAAGCCCGGCACGCAGTTCCAGAGCGACGAGGAGCTGGCCCGGCTCGCGGGCGACATCGCCACCACCATCTTCCACCCGGTGGGCACCACCAGGATGGGGCGCAGCGACGACCCGATGGCCGTGGTCGACTCGCGCCTGCGGGTGCGCGGCGTGGCGGGCCTGCGCGTGGTCGATGCCGGCGTGATGCCCACCATCACCAGCGGCAACACCAATTCGCCGACGCTGATGATCGCCGAGAAGGCGGCGCGCTGGATCAGCGAAGCGGCCTGAAAAATACTCCGTCCGGAGCAGGGCCGGCGTTTCCGGCCGTGTTATTTTTGCCGCTTGGCGCACTGGCATGATGACACGCATCCGCACCACCGTCGTCCTGGTCGAGGACAACCCGCTGCACGCGCGGCGCTACCGGGAGAACCTCTCCCAGGACCCGTCGCTGCAACTGCTGGCCGAGTACGCCACGGCCGCCGAGGCCATGCGCCACGCGGGCGCGCTGGCGCCGGACGTCGCGCTGATCGACCTCGACCTGCCGGACGCCAGCGGCTTCGCGGTGATCCGCCAGATCCGCCAGCAATCGCCGCACACCGCCATCATGGTGGTCTCGGTGTTCGGCGGCGAGCGCAACCTGGTCGAGGCGATCGAGGCCGGCGCCACCGGCTACCTGCTCAAGGACAGCCTGCCCTCCGACTTCAATGCCAGCCTCCATGCGCTGCGCGCGGGCGAGTCGCCGATCAGCCCCTCGCTGGCGCGCTACCTGCTCACGCGGCTGCAACGGACGCCGGGGCCGGCCCCGCTCCCGGCCGCCGAGGCGGGCCCGTCGCCGCTGTCGCGCCGCGAGACCGCGATCCTGGAGGCCATCGCGCGCGGCCGCAGCATCGCCGAGATCGGTGACGCGCTGCACATCTCGCCGCTGACGGTCAAGAGCCACGTGCAGAACATCTACCGCAAGCTCGAGGCCCGTTCGCGCCAGCATGCGGTGTTCCTGGCCCAGCAACGCGGGCTGCTGAAGCTGTGAGCAGGCTGGCGCGCTGGCTCGTCTGGGCCGTCGTCGCGCTCGGGCTGGCGCTGCTGGCCTGGAGCCTGCAGCCGCGCGGGGAAGCAGCGGGCACGCTGACGATCCGGCAGGCGCAGTTCGTGAAGACCGACGCCCCCGCGCCTCCCGCCGAGGATGCGGCCGACTGGGTCGAGCGCGCATTGCCCGACAACTGGCAGCGCACCAACCCCGGCCTGCACGGCTATGGCTGGTACCGGCTCCGTTTCCGGCTGGCCAGCGCGCCCGCCGACGCCTGGGGCGCCTACCTGCCCAGCGTGTCCACGAGCTACCAGCTCTACCTCAACGGCATCGACGTCGGCACCAGCGGCGGCATGAGCGGCGAGATCCAGCGCGCCGGGGGCAAGCCGCATTTCGCTCCCCTCCCGCCGCAGGTGCTCCACGCCGGCGACAACGAGCTGCTGCTGCGCCTGCGCGTGGCGCCCAACCTGCGCGGCGGCCTCGGCCCGGTGACGCTCGGGCCGCGGCAGGGGGTCGAAGACCTCTACAGCCACGACTACTTCATGCGCGTCACCCTGTCGCGCTCGGTCAACATGGCGCTGCTCTTCACCGGCGTGCTGGTGCTGATCCTGTGGCTGCGCCGCCCGCGGGAATCGATGTACGGCTACTTCGCCGGACTGGCCATCCTGTGGTCGATCCGCAATTTCCACTACACCGCCACGCCGCAGGGCATTCCCTCGGGCCTGCTGGAGGCCTTCATCCTGGGCAGCCTCGGCGTCGTGGTGCTGCTGCTGTGGCTGTTCATGCTGCGCTTCGCGGGCCGGCGCCCCGTGCGCGCCGAGCGCCTCGTCGCCGCGGTCTTCCTGGCGGCGCCGCCGCTGTTCGCGCTGCTCGACCTGCGCCTGCTGAGCCTGCTGCGCATCCCCTGGTACCTGGCCTGCGCGGCGCTCGGCGCCTGGTCGATCGCGGTGCTGCTGCAGTTCCTGCGCACCCCGCAGGGCCGCGCGCGCACGGGCGCCTGGCTGATCCTGGTCGCGGAGCTGCTGACGCTGCTGCTGGGGCTGACCGACCTCGCCGTCTCGGCCGAGCTGCTGCCGTTCGGCCCTGCCGCGCGCATGGCCTTCGGCGCACCCATCCTGCTGTGCGCGCTGGTCTACGCGGTGGCGGAGAACTACTTCCACACCTTCGACGAGGTGCGCCGGCTCAACACCGAGCTCGAGCAGCGCGTGTGCGAACGCACGCGGGAGCTCGAGCTGACCCACGAGCGCCTGCGCACGCTCGAGCGCAGCGCGGCCATTGCCGAGGAGCGCGACCGCCTGATGCGCGACATGCACGACGGCGTGGGCTCGCAGCTCATGACCACGCTCGACGCGGTGGAGCGCGGCCAGCTCGACCCGGCCGGTGTCGGCGCGCTGCTGCGCGGCTGCATTGAGGACCTGCGGCTGGTGATCGACTCGCTCGAGCCCAGCGAACATTCGCTGCAGCTCGCGCTGGCCAACCTGCGCTACCGGCTCGAGCCGCGGCTGCGCGAAGCCGGCGTCGCGCTGGCCTGGGAGGTGGACGAAACGCCGGTGGCCGCCTCCACCGGCCAGGTGCTGCAGATCATGCGCATCGTGCAGGAAGCGCTGGCCAATGCCCTGCGGCACGCGCAGGCCCGCCGGCTGCGGCTGCGGCTCGAGGTGGCCGGCGGCGCGCTGGCCGTCGAGGTGAGCGACGACGGCCGCGGCCTGGGCCCGCAGGCCGACCAGGCCCCGGACCCGGCGCGGCCCCACGCGCAGCGCGGACTCGCCAACATGCGCCTACGCGCCCGCCAGCTCGGCGGGGAATTGGAGGTGCTCAGCGCCGCGCCCGGCACCCGGGTCGTGCTGCGCGTGCCCCTTGAAATACTCCAAACGCAGGATGCCGGGGTGGCGCACGCGCGCCTAAGCTGAACCCCTCCCCGGCCCCGATCGGCCGGGGCCCGCCTCCATGCCGCCGGCATGGCCCACGAACCTTCCGAGGAGCCTTTCGATGAGCCATCTCCTGATCCGCATCCTGTGCGCCGCCGGCCTCGCGCTGGCCGGCGCCGCCGCCTCGGCGGCCAACGTCGCCTACCTCTCGTCGTCCAGCGGCTACCTGCTGCACGCCAGCGGCGGCATCGCCGTCACCGCCAACTGGGCCGGCCAGGCGCCGATCCAGGGGTTTTCGGGCTACGGCCAGATCCAGGTCAACGGCCAGTGCCTGACGGGCAAGACCGGCAACCAGCCGCTGACCTGGGAAGGCTGCCGCGGCGGCGACAAGTCGCAGATCTGGGCCCTGAGCAACCGCCGCCTGAACAACCAGGCCGGCTGGTGCGCCGACGTGGAGGGCAACCGCAACGGCGCCGGCGTGCGGGTGCTGGCCTGGCAGTGCAGCGGCGCCATCAACCAGCAATGGGGCTCGCACGTGATCGAGTCCGCGCAGGCCACCGCCAACCGCATCGGCAACACGGCCGTGCGCAGCACCTTCCTGAGCACGGCCCAGAGCGCGCGGCCCGGCGACGTCATCAGCCTGTCGACCGGCAGGATCGTGGCTCAGGGCGGCGGCAACATCGTGGCCCAGGGCGGTGGCAACGTGGTCGCCCAGGGGGGCGGCAATATCGTCGCGCAAGGCGGCGGCAATTGACGAAGCCCATGGGCAGTAGGCTTCGAATCGTTGCCGTGACCGGCATCCTGCTGGCGGCCGCGGCAGCCGCCACCGCGCAAGCCGCCTGGCAGGTCGGCGACAAGGTGCGCGTCTGGGTGAGCGCCGACTACTACGACGGCACCGTGGTGGAGGTGGGCTCCGGCGACCACGCCGGCCAGTACCGCATCCATTTCGACAATTTCAGCTCCGAGCAGTACGCGCTGGCGAAGAACGTCCTGCCTCGCAAGCCTGCCCCGGCGAACAGCGGCCAGGCCCGAAAGACGGGCCAGAACGGCTGCCGGATCATGGTCCTCAACAACCTGCCGGTCTGCGACCCGGCAAGCGTGCCCAAACGCTGACGCGCCATCCCCGCCAACGGATCGGCCGCAGGGCCTGCGCTGGGACGCGGCCGCCGGCGCCCGCCTCAGCGGATGCCGCCGACGTAGCGCGGCGCGTTCGGGTCGCGCGGGCTGCGCGGCTTGCCGGGTTCGAGCGTCGATTCGGCGAACCCCGATTCGCCATAGGAAGAAGGCCCGAAGCCGCTGCCGCCTTCGCCGGCCGCCGCGGGCGCCGGGGCTGGCGCGGCGTGCTGCTGCAGCCTCTCGCGCACGGCCTGGGCCAGCGGGCGCGCAGGCGCCCTCGAGGCTTCGGCCATGGCCTGCTCCAGCCGCAGCGCCCATTCGGCCAGGTCCGGGTGGCCTTCTTCGAGCGCCTTGGCGCGCGCGAAGCGCACGATCTCGGCCGCGTAGTCGGTGTTCGCGGCCATCCATTCGGTGTCGGTCACGCGCCCGGTCTTGCGCCGCAGCAGGACATGCAGGTGGGCAGCGATCGCGAGTTTTTCACTGTCCAGCATGAGGCTCTCCCGTCAGGAAATGCGTTCCCGGTGTTGGCCGATGTCCAGGCCGTTCAACTCCGTCTGCTCATCGACCCGCAGGCCCACGATCAGGATCGTGACCCACAGCAGCAGGGAGGTCATGATCAGGCTGTAGGCCATCACCGCGCCTGCGCTGACGGCCTGCACGAAGAGGCTGCCCTCCGCGCCTGAGATCGTCTTGCTCGCGAACACGCCGGTCAGCAGGCAGCCCACGATGCCGCCGATGCCGTGCACGCCGAACACGTCGAGCGAATCGTCGGCATGCAGCAGGCGCTTCAGGCCGGTGGCGCCCCAGTAACAGGCAGCGCCCGCCACCAGGCCGATGACCAGCGCCGAGCGGGGCGAGACGAAGCCCGAGGCCGGCGTGATGGCCACCAGCCCCGCCACCAGGCCCGAGCACAGGCCGAGCAGCGAGGGGCGGCGGCGCAGCACCCACTCGCCCAGCATCCACGAGATGGCGCCGGCCGCCGCGGCGATGTGCGTGACGGCCATCGCCAGGCCGGCGCGGCCGTCGGACGCCACGGCCGAGCCCGCGTTGAAGCCGAACCAGCCGACCCACAGCAGGCCGGCGCCGGCCATGGTGAGGCCGAGGTTGAAGGGCTCGAACGGCTCGCGCCCGTAGCCGCGCCGCGCGCCTAGGAAGTAGGCGCAGACCAGGCCCGAGACACCGGCGTTGATGTGCACCACCGAGCCGCCCGCGAAGTCGAGCGCGCCCAGTTTGGCCAGCCAGCCGCCCGGCTCCCAGACCCAGTGCGCCACCGGCGCGTAGACGAACAGCGTCCACATGCCGATGAACCAGAGCATGGCCGAGAAGCGCATGCGCTCCACGAACGAGCCCACCACCAGCGCCGCGGTGATGATGGCGAAGCTGAGCTGGAACATCGCGTAGACCGACTCGGGCACGTTGGGCGCGACGTGGCTGACCGCCACCTTGCCCGCCTCCTTCATGTAGTCCAGGCCGCTGAACCACAGCCGTTCGCTGCCGCCGAGCCAGCCGCTGCCCGGGGTGAAGGCCCACGAGTAGCCTACGGCGAACCACAGCAGGCTGACCAGCGCCGCGATGGCCACCACGCAGGCCATGGTGTTGAGCACGTTCTTCTTGCGCACCATGCCGGCATAGAACAGCGCGATGCCCGGCAGCGTCATCAGCAGCACCAGCGCCGTGGAGGTCATCATCCAGGCGGTGTCGGCCGCGTTCAGGCTGTCCTGCGGCACCAGCGAGGGGCGCGTCGGGGCGGCGGCAGGCGCCGGGGCGGGCACGGCAACGGCCGGCGCCACCTGCGCTGCGGGCGCTTCGGCCGGTGCGCTGGCCGTGGCGGCCGGCGGGTTTGGAGGAGCCGCGGGCGCCTGGGCCCAGGCCATGGCCCCGCACCCCGCCCAGAGCCCGATGATCAGGATGATCCGCCGTCCGACTGCCCTCATGATGGTTCCCGTTTTGTGCCCAACTGCAAGCTGCTCTGCATAAGTCATGCCAAAGCGCGGCGGCGTTTTGCGCCCCTTCCTGCGGCACCGGATCGCCCGCCATGGCGCGAAGGCCTGGCCGGGAAATCCCCAATGCACTGGGAAAGTGCATCCGGTAAAGTGTTACCACTCGCAACCGGGCCACGCTGCCCGTGAGGGCGAGGGACCGAGGAGACACCCACAAGTTACCAGAATACATTTGCAGGCATCCCGCGAGATGCTGATTCACAAGGCGCCGGCCCAGCCGGCGCCTTTTTCTTTTTCTGGAACCAAACCCGCCAAGGTCCGCATCGCACGGTCATTCCATGCTATTGATTTGAGAGTACGCACGGATGCGACAATCGAGTCATGGAATTGTTTGTCGTGTCGCTGGCCTCGCTGCTGGCCGGTTTTGTGGACTCGATCGTGGGCGGCGGCGGCCTGATTCTGGTGCCCGCCCTGTTCGCCACCTTCCCCACCACCCACCCTGCCACCCTGTTCGGCGTCAACAAGAGCGCCTCGGTCTGGGGCACGGCCATCGCCACCTGGCAGTACCACCGGCGCGTGCAGATGCGCTGGGCCGCCCTGCTGCCGGCCGCCGCCGCGGGCTTTGCCGGCTCGTTTGCCGGCGCCTGGGCCGTGACCGTGATCTCGCCGGAATTCCTGCGCCGGCTGCTGCCCTTCATCCTGATCGCGGTGCTGGCCTACACGCTGGCCAAGAAGCAGCTCGGCCACACCCATGCGCCGCGCCTGTCGGGCCGCGCCGAGACGCTGGCGGCCAGCGTGATCGGCCTGGTGCTGGGCTTCTACGACGGCTTCTTCGGCCCCGGCACCGGCAGCTTCTTCGTGTTCCTGTTCGTGCGCTGGCTGGGCTACGACTTCCTCAACGCCTCGGCCTCGGCCAAGCTGCTCAACACCGCCACCAACCTGGCCGCGCTGATCCTGTTCGCGCTCAAGGGCCATGTGTGGTGGCATTTCGCGCTGACGCTGGCCATCGCCAACGTGGTCGGCAGCCTGCTGGGCACGCACATGGCGCTCAAGCACGGCACGGGCTTCGTGCGCAGCGTGTTCATCCTGGTGGTCAGCGCGCTGATCCTGAAGACCGGCTACGACGCCTTCCTGCGCTGATTGCTACGGTTTTAATAGCGCCCGATGACCGCAGGACAAGGACATCCAGCCGTTTTCACCATGAAACAGCCGCCTGAGCCGGCGCAAAGGCGTTTTCGGGGCAACAGACCCTAGCGCTCGGCCCGGCCCGCGGCCACGGTCAGCGGCCCCGGGGCGGGCGGCGCGCCAGCCGCCACGGGCGCCGCGGCCGATGCCGCAGGCACGGCGGCAGCCAGGGCGCCCACGCCGCCGGCCGGCGGCCAGGCCACGTCCGCCGCCGCCCGCGGCTTGCCGAGGGGCGCGGAGGCCTGGCCCTTCTGCACCGCCGCCAGGTCCTGCTCGCTCGGGTACTGGCCGAGCAGCCAGTAGTCGAACACGCGGCGCGCCAGCGGCGCGGCCACCTCGGCGCCCCAGCCGGCGTTCTCCACGATCACGGCCAGCGCGATCTTCGGCTCGTCGGCCGGCGCGAACGCCATGTAGACGGCGTGGTCGCGCTGGTGCTCCTCGAGCTTGGCCTTGTTGTACTTGTCCTTCTGGCCGATGGTCACGGCCTGCGCGGTGCCGGTCTTGCCCGCGCTCAGGTAGCCGGCGCCCGCGAACACGCGCGCCGAGGTGCCCTCCTGCGTCACGCCCACCAGGGCGCGGCGCACCACGGCCACGTTCTCGGGCTTGAAGCCCAGGTCTTCGGGCGCGGGCTGCACCACCGGCTCGCGCGTGCGCGTCACCGCGTCCTGCGTCGCCAGCACCAGGTGCGGCTTGTGCTTGACGCCGTTGTTGGCCAGGATGGCCGTGGCCTGCGCCATCTGCAGCATGGTGAAGGTGTTGTAGCCCTGGCCGATGCCCAGCGAGATGGTTTCGCCCGCGTACCACTTCTTCTGCTCGGGGCGCTTGTAGGCATTGCGCTTCCACTCGGTGCTGGGCAGCACGCCGCGCACCTCGCCGTTGATGTCGATGCCGGTGATCTGGCCGAAGCCCAGCGGCTTCATGAAGTCGTGCATGGTGTCCACGCCCATGTCGTTGGCCAGCGAGTAGAAGTACACGTTGCTCGACTTGACGATGGCGCGGTACATGTCGACCGGCCCGAGCGCGATGTCGCCGTGGCTGCGGAAGGTGTGGCCGCCGAAGGTCCAGGAGGCGTTGTCCTGGATGATGGCGCTGGGCGAGCGCTTGCCGGTCTGCAGCGCGGCCATGGCCATGAACGGCTTGTAGGTGGAGCCCGGCGGGTAGGTGCCGCGCAGGGCCCGGTTGAGCAGCGGCTTGTCGAGCGACTCGTTGAGCGCCTGCCAGTTCTCCACGTCGATGCCCTCGACGAACAGGTTGGGGTCGAAGGTGGGCTTGCTCACGAAGGCCAGCACCTCGCCGTTGCGCGGATCGAGCGCGACCAGGGCGCCGCGGCGCTCGCCGAACATGTCCTCCACCAGCTTCTGCAGCTTGA
This sequence comes from Variovorax terrae, assembly GCF_022809125.1. Lineage (NCBI taxonomy): Bacteria > Pseudomonadati > Pseudomonadota > Betaproteobacteria > Burkholderiales > Comamonadaceae > Variovorax > Variovorax terrae. Next base: position 37,826 of record NZ_JALGBI010000003.1, read on the forward strand.
TGTCGAGCGACAGCATCACGGTGTTGCCCGGCGTGGCCGGGTTGCTGGCGAGCTTGCGCACGGCCCGCCCGCCGGCCGAGGTTTCGACTTCTTCCACGCCGGTGATGCCGTGCAGTTGCCGCTCGTAGCTCTGCTCGACGCCGAGCTTGCCGATGTAGTCGGTGCCGCGGTAGTTGCTGTCGTCCTCGGAGTCCTCGATGCGCTCCTTCTCGGCCTGGTTGATGCGGCCGATGTAGCCGATCACGTGGCTCGCCAGCTCGCCGTAGGGGTAGTTGCGGAACAGCCGGGCCTTGATGTCCACGCCCGGAAAGCGGTAGCGCTGCGCCGCGAAGCGCGCCACCTCCTCGTCGCTCAGCCGCGTGCGCACGGGCAGCGACTCGAAGCTCTTGGACTCCTCCAGCAGCTTCTTGAAGCGGCGCCGGTCGCGCGGCTGGATGTCCACCACCTGCGCCAGCGCATCCAGCGTCTGCTCGAGGTTGCCGGCCTTGGACGGCGTGATCTCCAGCGTGTAGGCCGAGTAGTTGGTGGCCAGCACCACGCCGTTGCGGTCCAGGATCAGCCCGCGGTTGGGCACGATCGGCACCACCGCGGTGCGGTTGCTCTCGGCCTGCTCGTCGAGGTCCTCGTGGCGGATGACCTGCAGGTAGGCCAGCCGCAGCACCAGCAGCAGGAACGCCAGCAGCACCACGGCGCTGGCCACCAGCACCCGGCGCCGGAAGCGGGACAGGTCGGCTTCGACGTTGGGCAGCTCGGTCATTGGAGCCCCCACGCTCCCCGAGGGCGCTGGCCTTGCTTGAAGCGGCCCTGCGCTGCGGCCGTGCGGGCGTTCATAGCGGTCTGTTCTCGTCGGGATCGGGCGCCCGGCGCTGCGGCGCCAGCAGCAGCACGCTCACCACCGGCCACAGCAGGGCCTCGAACAGCGGCGCCAGCAGCAGGCTCAGGCCGGGAAACACGCCGCCGCCGATCATGCGGATGGTCAGCTCGATCGCATGGGCCGCGACGAACAGCGGCAGCACCTGCAGCGCCTGCGAGGGCACGCTGAACCACAGCAGGCGGCGGTGGATGGTGATGGCGAAGAAGCTCAGCGCGGTGTAGGCCCAGGCATGCTGGCCCAGCAGCGCGGCCTGGTGCACGTCCATGCACAGGCCGAACACGAAGGCGGCGCCGATGCCCACGCGCAGCGGCTGGTGCACGCTCCAGAACACCAGCACCAGCGCCAGCACGTCGGGCATCCAGGCCACCCGCCCGAGCGGCACCAGGTTGACCAGCAGGGCCATCACCAGGCTGCCCCAGATGAACACCGGGTTGGCCGGCAGCAGCAGCTGCTGGCCCGGTCGCATGATCATGGCGTGCCTCCGGTGCGGTTCATTTGCGCGGGCCCTTGCGCGCCGTTTCGCGCGCGGCATCGCCCGGCGGGCGCTCGGGAATCTGCGCCGACACCGGGCTCAGCACCATGACGTAGCGCGCGCCCTGCACCAGCGCCTGCGGCACGCAGTGGATGCGGGCAAAGGCCGAGTCGGCGCGGCGCTCCACCTTGTCCACCTTGGCCACCGGCAGGCCCGGCGGGTAGACGCCGTCCACGCCGCTGGTGGTGAGCAGGTCGCCCGACTGCACGTCGGCATTGCCGGCCATGAAGCGCAGCTCCAGCCCGCCGCCGGCCAGGCCGGTCGGGTCGCCGTAGGCCACGCTGCGCGCGCCGGTGCGGGTGTTCAGCACGGGGATGGCCTGGTCGCGGTCGATCACCAGCGTGACCTCGCTGACCAGCGGATGCACGCGCGTGACCTGCCCCAGCACGCCGGACTCGTCGAGCACCGGCGAGCCGGCCTCGATGCCCTGGGCCAGCCCCTTGTCGATGATCACCTTGCGGGTGTAGGGGTCGGCCGCGTCGTACAGCACCTCGGCGGCCTGGGCCGGCGTGGTCACCTGCTCGCGCAGGGCCAGCAGCTTGCGCAGGCGCTCGTTCTCCTGCGCCAGCTGCTCGACCTGGTTGGCGCGCTGCGACTGCAGGGCCAGCTTGCGGCGCGCCGCCTGTTCCTCGCCCTGGGCGCTTTGCAGCGCCTCGAAATAGCTGCCGCCCTGGCGCGCGAGTTGCACCGGGCGCAGGGCCAGCCATTGAATCGGATAGAGCACGGTGGCCACCGCCGCGCGCAGCGGCTGCGTGACGCGAAAGCGCGCATCGGCCACCATCAGCAGCAGCGCCAGCGCGCTGAAGAACATCAGTTTGGACAGGGCCGACGGGCCCTGCTTGAAGAAGGGCGGGGGCGTGCGGTCCAGGGTGCCCAATGGCATGGTGGTCCTCTCCAGTCAACCGGCGGCCGGGCCGGGCATCGCCACGAAGTGGCGGGGCCGCGGCCGGTGGACTGGCTTCACGTCACTCCGAGGTAAAGATGCTGCCCATGCGCTCCATGCGCTCGAGTGCAATGCCGCAGCCGCGCACCACGCAGGTTAGCGGGTCCTCGGCCACCAGCACCGGCAGGCCAGTTTCCTCGGCCAGCAGGCGGTCGAGGTCGCGCAGCAGCGCACCGCCGCCGGTGAGCATCATGCCGCGTTCGGCGATGTCGGCACCGAGCTCGGGCGGGGTCTGCTCCAGCGCGTTCTTGACGGCCGAGACGATGTTGTTGAGCGGGTCGGTCAGCGCCTCGAGGATCTCGTTGCTGGAGATCGTGAAGGAGCGCGGCACACCCTCGCTGAGGTTGCGGCCCTTGACTTCCATCTCCTTGACCTCGGAGCCGGGAAAGGCGGAGCCGATGTTCTTCTTGATGGCCTCGGCCGTGGGCTCGCCGATCAGCATGCCGTAGTTGCGGCGGATGTAGTTGATGATGGCGTCGTCGAAGCGGTCGCCGCCCACCCGCACGCTGCCCTTGTAGACCATGCCGCCGAGCGAGATCACGCCGACCTCGGTGGTGCCGCCGCCGATGTCCACCACCATCGAGCCGCTGGCCTCGCTCACCGGCAGGCCGGCGCCGATCGCGGCGGCCATCGGCTCCTCGATCAGGTAGACCTCGGAAGCGCCCGCGCCCAGGGCGGATTCGCGGATCGCGCGGCGCTCGACCTGGGTCGAGCCGCAGGGCACGCAGATGATGATGCGCGGGCTGGGCTTGAGCACGCCGCGCGGATGCACCATCTTGATGAATTGCTTGAGCATCTGCTCGGTGACGGTGAAGTCGGCGATCACGCCGTCCTTCATCGGGCGGATCGCCTCGATGTTGCCCGGCACCTTGCCGAGCATGGCCTTGGCCTCGTGGCCGACGGCCTGGATGGTTTTCTTGCCCTGGGGGCCGCCTTCGTGGCGGATGGCGACGACCGAAGGCTCATCGAGAACGATGCCTTTGTCGCGGACGAAAATCAGGGTGTTGGCAGTACCAAGGTCGATGGCAAGGTCGGTGGAGAAGTACCGACGGAATGCTCCAAACATTACAGTCCTCTCGGGCACGGCCTGCGCTTCGGCGGGCCGTCGCCATGTGAAATGGGTCAGCAGGGGGGCGAAATCGTCATTTTTGGTGCAAATACCGGCTGTTTTGCAGCCGTTGCGTCAAAGGCGGGATAATACCCCATCCCCTGTGAATAACTTGTCGGGCAGCACTCTAAAAGGCGCTGGTTACACCCGGTTTCGACTCATCACCCGTCATGTCACTGACTTCTTCCGATATCGGGCGCATCGCCCATCTGGCGCGGCTGGAGCTGAGCCCCAGCGAAAGCGAGCGCATGCTCACGCAAATCAACGGCTTCTTCGACATCGTGGAGCAGATGCGCGCTGTGGATACCACCGGCATCGAGCCGCTGGCGCATCCGGTGGCCGCCATCCAGGACATCGCGCTGCGCCTGCGGGACGATGTGGCAAGCGAGCCCGACCAGCGCGAAGCCAACCAGCGAAGCGCGCCCGCGGTCGAACGCGGCCTGTTCCTCGTGCCGAAGGTGATCGAATGAGCACCGGCCGGGCACTGCATGAACTGGGCGTGGCGCAGCTCGCCGCGAAGCTGCGCGGGCGCGAGGTCTCCGCCGTCGAGACGGCGCAGCACTTTCTCGCGCGCATGAAGACGCACGAGGCGCTGGGCGCCTTTCTCGCGACGAACGAAGACGCCACGCTGGCGCAGGCGCGTGCGGCCGATGCGCGCATCGCCGCGGGCACGGCCGGCGCGCTCGAGGGCGTGCCGCTGGCGCACAAGGACATCTTCGTCACCACCGACTTTCCCACCACCGCCGGCTCGAAGATGCTGGAGGGCTACCGCTCGCCGTTCGACAGCACGGTGGTGCGCAAGCTGGCGGAGGCCGGCATGGTCACGCTCGGAAAGCTCAACTGCGACGAGTTCGCGATGGGCTCGGCCAACGAGAACTCGGCCTTCAAGCCGGTGCGCAACCCGTGGGACCCGACGCGCATTCCCGGCGGCTCCTCGGGCGGCAGCGCCGTGGCCGTGGCGGCGCGCCTCGCGCCCGCGGCCACCGGCACCGACACCGGCGGCTCGATCCGCCAGCCCGCGAGCTTCTGCGGCATCACCGGCATCAAGCCGACCTACGGCCGCGCCTCGCGCTACGGCATGATCGCCTTCGCCTCCAGCCTCGACCAGGCCGGCCCGATGGCGCGCAGCGCCGAAGACTGCGCGCTGCTGCTGTCGGCTCTGTGCGGCCCCGATCCCGACCGCGACTCGACCTCGCTCGATGTGCCGGCCGAGGACTTCACGCGCTCGCTGAACGACTCACTCGACGGCCTGCGCATCGGCATCCCGAAGGAGTTCTTCGGCGAGGGCCTCGCCCCGGGCGTGCGCGCCGCGGTGGACGCCGCGCTCAAGGAGTACGAGAAGCTCGGCGCCAGGCTCGTGGAGATCTCGCTGCCGCGCACCGAGCTGTCGATTCCCGTGTACTACATCATCGCGCCGGCCGAGGCCAGCTCCAACCTGAGCCGCTTCGACGGCGTGAAGTTCGGGCACCGCGCCAGGGACTACACCGACCTGCTCGACATGTACAAGAAGACGCGCGCCGAAGGCTTCGGCGACGAGGTCAAGCGCCGCATCATGATCGGCGCCTACGTGCTCTCGCACGGCTACTACGACGCCTACTACCTGCAGGCGCAGAAGATCCGCCGCATGATCGCCGACGACTTCCAGCAGGCCTTCAAACAATGCGACCTGATCGCCGGCCCGGTGGCGCCCAGCGTGGCCTGGAAACTCGGCGAACATGGCAACGACCCGCTGGCCGACTACCTGGCCGACATCTTCACCCTGCCCGCCTCGCTGGCCGGCCTGCCCGGCATGAGCGTGCCCGCGGGCTTCGGCGAAGGCGCCATGCCGGTGGGCCTGCAGCTCATCGGCAACTACTTTGCCGAAGCAAAGCTGCTGAACGCCGCGCACCGCCTGCAGCAGGCCACCGATTTCCACCTTCGCCAACCGGAAGGTGTGTGAGACCATGACCGCCAAACTCATCCAGGGCTATGAAGTCGTGATCGGCTTCGAGACGCACACGCAGCTCTCCACGCACAGCAAGATCTTCAGCCGCGCCTCCACCGCCTTCGGCGCCGAGCCCAACACGCAGGCCTGCGCGGTGGACCTCGCGCTGCCCGGCACGCTGCCGGTGATGAACCGGGGCGCCGTCGAGCGCGCGATCCAGTTCGGCCTGGCCATCGGCGCGCACATCGCGCCGCGCAGCATCTTCGCGCGCAAGAACTACTTCTACCCCGACCTGCCCAAGGGCTACCAGATCAGCCAGTTCGAGATTCCCGTGGTGCAGGGCGGCTCGGTCGAGTTCTACCTCGGCGACGAGAAGAAGAGCGTGCGCCTGGTGCGTGCCCACCTCGAGGAAGACGCGGGCAAGTCGCTGCACGAAGACTTCATCGGCCAGAGCGGCATCGACCTGAACCGCGCCGGCACGCCGCTCTTGGAGATCGTGACCGAGCCCGACATGCGCTCCTCCGACGAGGCCGTGGCCTACGCCAAGGAGCTGCACAAGATCGTCACCTGGATCGGCATCTGCGACGGCAACATGCAGGAAGGCAGCTTCCGCTGCGACGCCAACGTCTCGGTGCGCAAGCCCGGCGGCGAGCTGGGCACGCGGCGCGAGATCAAGAACCTGAACAGCTTCAAGTTCATGCAGCAGGCCATCGATTACGAGGTGCGCTGGCAGATCGAGCAGATCGAGGATGGCCATGCGATCGAGCAGGCCACCGTGCTGTTCGACCCCGACACTGGCGAGACCCGCGCCATGCGCACCAAGGAAGACGCTGCCGATTACCGCTACTTTCCCGATCCTGATCTGCCGCCGCTGGTGATTGCGTCCGAGTGGGTGGCGCGCGTGAAGGCCGGGATGCCCGAGCTGCCGCGCGTGATGGCGCAGCGCTTCGCAAGCGACTACGGGCTGTCCGACTATGACGCCACCACGCTGACGCAGAGCCAGGAGATGGCGAAGTATTTCGAAGCCTGCGCCCGGGCCAGCGGGCAGGCCAAGCTGTCGGCGAACTGGATCCTCGGCGAACTGAGCGCCAGCCTCAATGCGGCCGGCCTGGAAATCGGCCACGCCCTCGTCGATTCGCTGCAACTGGCCGCCATCATTGCCGCGCTCCACCAGGGCCGGATCAACGGTGCGGGCGCCAAGGCGCTGTTCAAGGAAATCTGGAGTAACGAACAGGAACGCGCCGGCCAGGCCAGTGATGCGCCGGCCCAGATCGAGCGGCTGATCCGCGACAAGGACCTGGGGCAGATGAACGACTCCGGCGAACTGGAGAAGATCATCGACGCCGTGATCGCCGCCAATGCCGACAACGTGGCCCAGTACAAGGCCGGCAAGGACAAGGCGTTCAACGCGCTGGTGGGTCAGGCCATGAAAGCCACCAAGGGCAAGGGCAACCCCGCCCAGGTGAACGAGTTGCTGAAAAAGAAACTGGGTTGACGGGCGCGCCGGTCGCTCTGATTTTCATAGCAACCGATGACCGCCCGACCTGGACATCGGGCCTGTTTGGCTATTTTTTCTCGGAAGCGGGCGCCGCGGCGGCCGCGGGCGCGCCCTGCAGCGCCCAGAGCTGGCGCAGCTTGACCAGCTCCTCGTCGAAGCGCGCGTTCACGCGCTGCTTCTCGCTCTGCTGGTCGGCGATGAAGCGCTTCTGCACCGCCATGCTGTGGTCGTTCTCGTCGACCTGGCGCTTGAGCGAGGCCGGCGCCTTGCCGGGGTCTTTCTTGTAGAACTCGAACTCGGTGTCGATGGACTGGCGCTGCTGCACCAGCTCGCCGATGCGCTTGTTCGCGGCCTGGATGACCTGATCGACCTGGTGCAGCGCCTCGGCGCGCTCCTTGTCGTGCACCGCCTTGCTCGGGTAGCGGATCAGCAGGGCGCGGTCGCGCCGCTTTTCCTCGGCCTGGCGGGCCCGCTCCTCGGCCAGCTTCTTGTCTTTTTCTTCCTGCTGGGCGCGCTCCTGCGCGGTCAGCGTCGGGCCGACGCTGCGGCGCACGGTGCCGCTGGGATTGAGCTCTTTCTGCTCGCGGTCCACGCATTCGGCGATCGGGCGGTCGGCCGTGATCTTGCGGCCCTTGCCGTCAACGCAGCTATAGATGGCCTGCGCATGGGCCAGGCCCCACCCGCCGGCCAGCAATGGGCCGATTGCCAGCCCTGCCGTCGCCATCCACGCGCGTACTGCCACGTTGCTCCTTATTCGGCGCCCTCGTCGACACCGTAACGCTGGCGGTAGGCCAGCACCCGTTCATGGTGGGCGCCGAGGCCACCGCTGTCATGAGTCGCCAGATACTGGAGTAAATCCTCCAGCCTCGCAATGGCGCAAACCTGCAGTCCGAGTTGATTGCGGACATATTGCACAGCACTGTGGTTTACGTCCACACCGTTCTCGGTGGCCTTTTCCTGCCGGTCCAGCGCCAGCGCCACCGCATGCGGCACGGCGCCGGCCGCCTTGATCAGGGCGATCGACTCGCGCGCCGCCGTGCCGGCCGACATCACGTCGTCCACGATCAGCACCCGGCCCTGAAGCGGCGCCCCCACCAGCGAGCCGCCTTCGCCATGGTCCTTGGCCTCCTTGCGGTTGTAGGCAAAGGGCACGTTGCGCCCGAGGCGGGCCAGCTCGACGGCCACCGCCGCGCCCAGCGGAATGCCCTTGTAGGCCGGGCCGAAGATCATGTCGAACTCGATGCCGCTGCCCAGCAGGCGGCGTGCATAGAATTCGGCCAGCCGCCCGAGCTTGACACCATCGTCGAACAGGCCGGAATTGAAGAAGTACGGACTCATGCGCCCGGCCTTGGTCTTGAACTCGCCAAAACGCAGCACGCCCGAATCGACCGAGAATTGCACAAAATCCTGGGCCAGCCGATCCTGATCCGACGCGCCCGCAACACCAACCGACATGGAGAGTTCCTTGTTCAAATTAACCAGCCTCAACCTCAACGGGATCCGCTCTGCCGCCACCAAGGGGGTTGAAGCCTGGATTGCCAAAACCAAGCCGGATTGTATTTGCGTGCAAGAAGTCAAAGCCCAGGCCGCCGATGTGAGCGGCCGCTTCGAGGAATTGGCCGGACTCAAGGGGCACTTCCATTTTGCCGAAAAGAAGGGCTACTCGGGCGTGGCGGTCTACACCCGGCACGAACCCAGCGACGTGATCATCGGCTACGGCTCCAGCGAGTTCGACGCCGAGGGCCGCTACGTCGAGCTGCGCTTCGACACGCCGGGCGCCAAGCGCTCCATCATCAGCTGCTACTTTCCCAGCGGCTCGTCGGGCGAGGAGCGGCAGCAGGCCAAGTTCCGCTTCCTCGACGAGTTCGATCCGCACCTTGCCAAGCTCAAGAAGAAGCGCGACTTCATCCTGTGCGGCGACGTCAACATCGCGCACCAGCAGATCGACCTCAAGAACTGGCGCAGCAACCAGAAGAACAGCGGCTTCCTGCCCGAGGAGCGCGCCTGGATGACCCGGCTGCTCAATGAGACCGGCATGGTGGACGTGTACCGCCAGCTCCAGCCCACCGCCACCGACACCGCCTACACCTGGTGGAGCAACCGCGGCCAGGCCTACGCCAACAACGTGGGATGGCGCCTGGACTACCACCTGGCCACGCCGGCGCTGGCCGCGCTGGCGCGCAGCGAGCACATCTACAAGACTGAGAAATTCTCGGACCACGCGCCGATCACGGTGGAGTACGAACTCAAGCTCTGAGTCTGAACCACCCCATGGCTACGAGGCCCCAGGCTAGGCGCTGGGGCCGAGCGCCGTCAGCCGCTCCAGCGCGGCCGTCAGCTGCGCCATGTCGCAGCCCGCCAGCGCGGCGTTGAGCCGCTCCTCGTGTTCGCGCACGATGCGGCGCAGGCGCGCGTTCTGCTTGCGGCCTTCGGGCGTGAGCTTCACCAGCACGGCCCGGCGGTCCTCTTCCAGGCGCACGCGCTCGACGTAGCCGCGGTCTTCCAGCTTGTCCACGATGGGCACCATCGACGACCGCGTCAGCCCCAGGGCCTGCGCCAGCACGCTCTGCGACACCGCGGCGTTGCAGCTCAGGATCTCCAGCGCGCCGTGCATCGCCGTGGTCAGCTGCATGCGCCCGAGCTTCTGGTCCAGCTCGCGCAGCGCCGCCGAATGCGCGCGCCGCAGGTGGAAGCCCACCATGGTGGGCAGTTCGCCAAGCGACAGTGCGGAATTCTTCGAGGGCTTGGCGGTGATCATGGCGCTAGCTTAGTGCATAACGGCCGGGCAGAAGCCGCTCCGGCCCATTCTCTTTTTGTTCGACATCAAATTGTTTGACATCAAATTACATTGCTCCTAGACTTCAGGGCATCCACGGCTTCACCGGAGTTTTTCAAGCATGTTCGTCGTCGACAACCACATCCACCTGGGCCAGCCCGGCGTGCACGTCTCGGACTACATCTACAAGCAGTTGCGCAAGAACTGGACGGAGCGCGGCTTCCGCTACCACAGCGCCGAAGTGGCCACCGAGCGGCGCGACGGCGCGCTGCTGGTCGAGGTCATGGACGACGTGGGCATCGACGTCTGCTGCGTGCTGGCCGGCAACTGGAACCGCGTGCTGCCACCCGAGCAGCGCCCCTACAACGTGCCCAACGCCTTCGTGGCGGATCAGGTGCGCGCCTCCAACGGCCGCCTGATCGGCATCTGCAGCGTCGACCCCATCATCGACCCCTGGGGCGCGGCCGAGGAGCTGGAGCGCTGCGTGCGCGACCTCGACTTCCGCGGCTGCAAGCTCTATCCCACCTATGCGCACTTCGACCCGCGCGACAAGGCCTGCGACCCGCTGTACGAGGCCGCCTCGGCACTCGGCGTGCCGATCCATTTCCACATGGGCTTCACCCCCGTGTGCGGGGCCGACATGAAGATGCAGCAGCCCTGGCTGCTCGACGAGGTCGGCCAGCGCTTTCCCAAGCTCAAGGTCGTGATCTGCCACATGGGCTACCCCTATGCGGAAGAAGCCATGGGCGTGGTGGCGCGCAACCCCAACTTCCACGCCGACCTGAGCGCGCTGGGCTTCTACCACCCGCGCAAGGTGTACCAGCTGATCCACGACTTCGGCTGCGTCAACTCGTGGGAGCGCCTGCTCTACGGCTCGGAGAACCCCTTCATGTGGACCTTCCACAAGACCATCATGGGCATCAACGACGTGGCGCGCGAGATCGGCATGCCGCCGCTGCCGCAGGAGGCGATCGAACTGATCCTGGGCGGCAATGCCACGCGCCTGTACCGCATCGACCAGACGCGCCAGCGCCGCAGCGCCGCCTGAGCCCCTCGACAACACTCCAGGAGACACACCATGCAGAAACTGACCCTCAAGGCGGCCGTCGCCGCGCTCGCGCTGTGCAGCCTGGCCGCCACGGCGCAGACCTACCCGAGCAAGCTGATCTCGATGGTCGTGCCGTTCACGGCCGGCGGCCCGGCCGATGCCGACGCACGCGCCGCGCAGCCGCTGCTGCAACGGCAGCTCGGCCAGAACGTGATCGTGGAGAACTACGCCGGCGCCGGCGGCTCCATCGGCGTGGCCCGCGTGCTGGGCCTGCCGGCCGACGGCCACTCGCTGCTGATGGCCACCGTGAGCGAGCCCATCCTGCCGCCGCTCACCCTGCCCTCGGTCAAGTATGTGGCCGAGGACTTGCGGCTGGTATCGCAGCTCTCGTACACCTACCTGGCGCTCATCACACGCCCCGGGCTTAAGTTCAAGGACGTCAACGAGCTGCTGGCCTACGCCCGCAACCCCGCCAACAAGGAGCTGAGCTACGCCACGCCGGGCAACGGCACGCTGTTCCACCTGGTGAGCGAGCACTTCAAGCAGCAGACCGGCGCGCGCATGGTGCACGTGCCCTACAAGGGCCTGGCGCCGGCGTTCAATGACCTGATGGGCAACCAGGTGGACGTGGCCTTCGTGCCGCTGGCCGGCAACGTGCCAGGCCTCATCGAGGCCGGCAAGGTGCGCGCGCTGGGCACCACCAGCGCGGCGCGCGTGCCGCAGGCCAAGGATCTGCCCTCGCTCAACGAAGGCCCGGCGCTCAAGAACTTCGTCTACACGGTGTGGACCGGCGTCTTCGTGCCGCGCGCCACGCCCGAGCCGGTCGTGCAGAAACTCCACGGCGCGCTGGACGCCGTGCTCAAGGGCCCCGAGTACCGCGCCTTCATCCGCGACACCGGCGGCATCGCACGCGACGGCGCCCAGTCGCTGCCCGAGGCGGCCCAGTTCTACCAGTCCGAGGTGGACCGCCTGCGCTCGGTGTTCAAGCTCGTGAAGCTCGAAGTGCAGTGAACCGCGGGCAGGCGTTTCAAGCGTGAGAAGATGACGGTTGCCACCGTTGTCATCCCGCTCCCGCCCGCTCCATGCTCCAGTACCACACCCTCCCCGTCACCCCCTTCCAGCAGAACTGCTCGCTCGTCTGGTGCGGCGAGACCCTCAAAACCGCCGTGATCGACCCCGGCGGCGACCTCGACCGCCTGCTGGCCGAGGTGGCGCGCCGCGGCCTCGCGCTCGAGCAGATCTGGCTCACCCACGCCCACATCGACCACGCGGGCGGCACCGCCGAGCTGGCACGCCGGCTCGGCCTGCCCATCGTCGGCCCGCACCGCGGCGACCAGTTCTGGATCGACGCGCTGCCGCAGCAGGGCGCGATGTTCGGCTTTCCGCCGGCCGAGGCCTTCACGCCCACGCGCTGGCTGGAGGACGGCGACACCGTCGCGCTGGCCGGCCACACGCTGCAGGTGCGCCATTGCCCAGGCCACACGCCGGGGCATGTGGTGTTCTTTTCACCCGAGCTGCAGCGCGCCTTCGTCGGCGACGTGCTGTTCGCGGGCAGCATCGGCCGCACCGATTTCCCGCAGGGCAACCACGATCAGCTGATCGCCAGCATCACGCAGCGCCTGTGGCCGATGGGCGACGAGACGGTGTTCATCCCGGGCCACGGCCCGGAAAGCAGCTTCGGGCGCGAGCGCAAAACCAACCCCTACGTCGGCGGGACGTGACCCTCGCGCCGCCGGGGGAAAAGGGGTCTCCCGCGGGCTCAGCCCTTGCGCGCCCGCTCGTACAGCGGCATCACCTTGGGCAGGTTCTTCTGGATGTCGGCGATGCGCGTGCTGCCCGACGGGTGCGTGGACAGCCACTGCGGCGGCGCCCCCCCGCTGGCCGCGCCCATCTTCTGCCACAGCGTCACGCCGGCCTGCGGGTTGTAGCCGGCGCGCGCGGCCAGCTCCATGCCCACCAGGTCGGCCTCGGACTCGTCCTGGCGGCTGAACTGCAGCGTCAGCAGCTGGGCGCCGTAGTTGGTGAGCGCCTGCCCGGTCTGGCCCAGGCCCAGCACCTGGCTCAGCACGCTGGCGCCGATGCTGGTGGCGGCGTTCTTGCCCATGCGTTCGCGCGCGTGCTCGCGCAGCGCATGCGCGATCTCGTGGCCCATCACCATGGCCACCTCGTCGTCGCTGAGCTTGAGCTGGTCGAGGATGCCGCTGTAGAACGCGATCTTGCCGCCCGGCATGCAGAAGGCGTTGATCTGCCGGGAGCCGATCAGGTTGACCTCCCACTTCCAGTCGCGGGCGCGCGGGTTCCATTCATAGCTGAACGGGATGATCCGGCGCGCGATGGCGCGCAGGCGCTGCACCTGCGGGTGGTCGTCGCGGCCCAGCGCGTTCTGCGCGGCGGCCTGCTGCAGCATCTGCGCATACTGCTGGACGGCCGAGCGCTCCACGTCGCCGGCCGGCACCAGCTTGCTGAAGGTCGAGTTGCCGCCCACCTCCACGCCCTCGCGGGCAAAACCGCTGGAGGTCCCCGCCAGCAGGCCACAACTCACTATGAAACTGATAGCAAAACGCATGCATCACACCTCTCGACAGTATGATTGAATCATGAAAGCATCCCCCCAGAACGCGGGCCGGCCTTCCTGGGCCGACACGCTCAAGGTCTATCTCGAAGCCCCCACGCTGCGCATGCTGCTGCTGGGGTTTTCGGCCGGGCTGCCGCTGCTGCTGGTGCTGGGCACGCTGAGCTTCCGGCTGCGCGAGGCCGGCATCGACCGCACCACCATCGGCTACCTGAGCTGGGTCGGCCTGGCCTACGGCTTCAAGTGGTGCTGGGCGCCGCTGGTGGACCGGCTGCCGCTGCCGCTGCTCACGCGCTGGCTGGGCCAGCGCCGCAGCTGGCTGCTGCTGGCGCAGCTGGCCGTCATGGCGGGCCTGGCCGGTATGGCGCTGAACGACCCCCAGCAGGCGCTGGGGCCGGTGGTGTGGTGCGCGCTGGTGGTGGCCTTCGGCTCGGCCACGCAGGACATCGCGCTGGACGCCTTTCGCATCGAATCGGCCAACACCGACCGGCAGGCCGCCCTCGCCGCGACCTACCAGACCGGCTACCGGCTGGCCATGATCTGGGCCGGCGCCGGCGTGCTGTGGGTGGCCGCGCGCGCCGAGGTGAGCAACGCCGGGGACTACCAGCACGGCGCCTGGCAGGCCGCCTACCTCGTGATGGCCGGCTCGATGCTGCTGGGCGTGCTGACGGTGCTGCTGTCGCCCGAACCAGTGCGGCGCGAGCTGGCGCCGCCCAAGAGCGCCGGCGAGTGGCTGCGCGGCGCGCTGGTGGAGCCGTTCGCCGACTTCCTGCGCCGCTACCGCTGGCAGGCCGCGCTGATCCTGGCGCTGATCGCGGTCTACCGCATCAGCGACGTGGTGATGGGCATCATGGCCAACCCGTTCTACGTGGACATGGGCTACACCAAGACCGAGGTGGCCACCGTCACCAAGGTCTACGGCGTGATCATGACGCTGGCCGGCGCCTTCGTCGGCGGAGCGCTGTCGATGCGCCTGGGCGTGATGCGCGTGCTGATGCTGGGCGCCGTGCTGAGCGCGGGCAGCAACCTGCTGTTCGCCTGGCTCGGCACGCGCGGCCACGACGTGGGCGCGCTGGTGTTCGTGATCTCGGCCGACAACCTGTCCAGCGGCATTGCCTCGGCCGCCTTCATCGCCTACCTGTCGGGCCTGACCAACGTCAACTACTCGGCCACGCAGTACGCGCTGTTCAGCTCGATGATGCTGCTGTTCCCGAAATGGCTGGCCGGCTTCTCGGGCAAGTACGTGGACAGCTTCGGCTACAGCCACTTCTTCACCGCCACCGCCCTGCTCGGTTTGCCGGTGCTGCTGCTGGTCTGGCTTGCTTCAAGGGTCAAAAAGGCCTGAGGTCCAGGTACAGCGGTCATTGATTGCTATGCTTTTCATAGCAACCTGAATCACTGCAACATGAAGGTCTCGTACTCCAGGCGCCCGATCTTGCGCTCGAGCACCCGCAGCGCGAACACCAGCGTGACCAGCAGCGCCAGCGCGAAGCCATAGCCGTAGAACACCGCGCCCAGGCGCAGCGTGACGGCCGACAGCGCCACGTTGAGCACGGCCAGCAGGCTCACCACGGCCAGCACCTCGCGGCGCTTGTCCAGGTAGAAGAACACGTTCATCACCGCCAGCAGCGCCACCTGCAGGCTGGCCGCCACCGCGTCCACGTAGAACAGCGGCAGGTACAGCGTGCTGATGTGGAGCTTCTCGAAGATGGCGGGCGCGAACACCACCATCACCAGCACCGACAGCGTCTGGATCTTCACGATGTCGAGCAAGCCCTGGCGGATCGCGAACACCATCTCGTCGCGCATGCGCGCGATCTCCTCGAGCGAGCCGCCCTGGCGCACCGCGTTGTAGAACTTGTCGTACCATTCGACGAAATCGGTCTCGAAGCGCACCAGGAACACCGCCATGCCCGGGATGATGCCCAGGTAGGCCAGGAACACCGGCATGTCGTAGATCAGGCTCGCGCGCAGCGGGCCGATCACGTTGTTGCTGGTGTCGGGCGCGAGCCAGAACACGATCTTGTCGGCCCAGATCGCGAAGTTGTAGAGCAGGCCCACGGCCACCAGGCTCGGGTACATGGCGCCGGGCGCGAAGCAGTCGAACGCGATCAGGCGCGGCGTCGGAAAGCTGCGCAGCACGATGAACACCATGCCGCACAGCATCATGAACTGGCCGACCACGTAGCCCGCGAGCAGCCCCTCCAGGCCGGCGCCGCGCAGCAGCATGGCCAGCAGCACCGAGAGCGAATAGCCGCCCGCGAACAGCGCCACGATGACCTTGTAGAACTTGAGGCCGCTCATAAAGGTCGTCGCCACCCAGATGTCGCACATGGTCACGAAGCCGGCCACCATCAGCGTGCGGTAGATCACGCTCTCGCCGCGAAAGCTGGTGAACACCAGGATCACCGCCAGCGTGCCGCCCACCAGGTTGGTCACGAGCAGCACGCCCGCGAAGTTGGGCACCACCTTCTCGCTCTCGCGCGCGAACAGCCGATCGGACACCCAGCGCGTGAAGCCGAGCTGCACCAGCCCGGTGAAGATCAGCGAGGCCATGATCAGGTAGGTCACCGACACCTGGAACTGGCTGATCAGCACGCTGGGCACCACGACGTTGATCGACAGCAGCCCGATCGCCACCAGCCCGAGGATGGACAGCACCCAGGGGCCGGAGCTGATCAGCCCGGCGTAGGCATAGGCGCGCACCAGCGAGAAATAGCTGTCGCGGTTGATCAGCTTGCGCAGCTCGAAACCGATGCCGGCCATCAGCCCGGCTCCTGCGGCAGAGCCGTGCCCAGCGCGCGCTCGTAGACGGCGCGGTAGCGCGCGAACATCACCGGGTGCGTGTAGTAGCGCTCCACGCGCGCGATGCCGGCGCGCGCCGCGGCGTGCCAGGCGTCGGCATCGGTCAGCAGCGCCAGCACGGCCTCGGCCAGCGCCTGCGGATCGGCAATGCCGACCACCGCGCCCGAGGCGCCGAGGGCGCGGTCCTCCTCGTCCAGGCCGTGGATGAGCTGGCGGCACGAGCCCACGTCGGTGCTGACGGCGGGCACGCCCGCGGCATAGCCTTCGAGCAGCACCAGCGGCAGCGCCTCGCTGATCGAGCTGAGCACCACCAGGCCGATCTGCGGCAGCAGGTCGGTGAGCTTCTGGAAGCCGAGGAACTTCACGTTGTTCTGCACGCCCAGGCTCTCGGCCAGCTCCTTGCATTCGGCCGCATAGGCCGGGCTCTCGTCCTCGGGGCCGGCGATCCAGGCCTGGAAGTCGGGCAGGCGGTTGACGATCACGCGGGTGGCGCGGATGTAGGTCTTGATGTCCTTGATCGGCACCACGCGGCCGATCAGGCACATGATGGGCGGCACCTCGGCCGGCCGCAGCGCGCGCAGCGCGCCGAACTTCACCACGTCGATGCCGTTAGGGATGTTGCTGGTGCGCTCGGGCCGCGCGCCGTCCTGCACCTGGCGCAGCCGGTTGGCCTCGTACAGCGCGATGATCTGGTCGCTCGCGTCGTAGCACATGCGGCCCAGCGCCTCGAAGAAGCGGATCCACATCTGGCGGAAGTAGCCGGCCTGCGTCGGGTCGCGCTGCAGCAGCGTGCGGTTGTCGGCGATCCAGCGCGCGGCGTACAGGTCGATGCGCCGCTCCTTGGTGTAGATGCCGTGCTCGCTCAGCACCAGGCTGCGCTGCCAGCGCCGCTTGAGCAACGCGCCGAGAAAGCCCGCGTAGCCGGTGGAGACGGAGTGGTAGCAGCGCACCGGCGGAAACGATTCGACGATGGCCGCCAGCGTCCAGATCGGCGCGTGCATGGTGCGCACGGTCCAGAAGTAGTCGACGAAGCTCGGGTCGGTGCAGCGCTCGCGGTACTGCTCGGTGATGTAGTTCCAGCCGGCCTGGCTGTACAGGAGCTGCGAGCGGTCCATGCGGCCGTTGAGCTCGCCCACCACCGTCTCCAGCACCTCGGCGCCGCGCACGGCCTGGCCCGCCGGGTCGCGGAAATAGTCGTGCAGCTCGCGGTTGAGCTCGAACATGCCGGCGTCGCCCGGCTGCGGCGTGACCGGCGGCGCGCCCGAGCCCTCGTAGAGGTAATGCTCCTCCAGGTGCACCACGTTGGGCGGCAGCTTGAACTTCTGCTCGCCGTAGTCCTGGCGGCGCGAGCCGAGGAAGCAGATCGCGAACGTGAGCTCGGGAAAGCCGGTGATGATCTGATGCACCCAGCTCGACACCCCGCCCGACACATAGGGGTAGGTGCCTTCGAGCAGCAGCCCGACATCGGCCACCGGCGCGGGAGGCGGCAGGCCGCCGGGCTCAGACATGCAGATCCACGCCCGCGATGCGGTATTGGCGCCAGTAGGCCGCCACGCCACGCCACTGGTGCGGCAGCTGGGCGTCGGGCGGCAGGCGCCCGATGTACTTGCGCACGCCGTCGTAGTCGCGGCGCAGGTAGGCGATGTGGGCCATCAGCGGCCAGACCTGCGCCGGCGGCATGCGCAGCTTGCGCGCCAGGCTCAGGGCGCGCGCCGCGGCCGCGAGCTGGTCGAGCTCGATCAGCACGCGCGCATACAGGCGCCAGGTGCCCGGCGCGTGGGCCTCCAGCATCAGCACGTCCTCGCAGTGCTTCTGCGCCTGCTGCAGCGCGAAGCGGCGCAGGTCGCCGCGCGCCAGGCCGGTGTCGGCCTGCTGCCAGTGCAGCTCGGCCAGGCGCTGCAGCGCGTTCACCAGCGGCGCGCGGTCGTCCTGCTGGCGCGCCGCCTGCAGGCGCAGCTGGGTGCTGCGGATCTGCTCGCTCAGGTCCTTCTCCCAGGCGTCCACCATGCTGTAGGCCAGCAGGCGGATGTCCTCGGAGGGGTCGGACAGCAGGCCCTGCAGCAGCGGCACGGCGGCCTTGGGCCGCATCGACTGCAGCGCCACCAGCACGCGCAGCCGCGTCTCCAGCGGCAGCGAATGGTCCTTCAGGATGTGGCGCGCATCGCCGGCGCGCAGGTCGCTGCGCGCCGTGGCCTCCTGCTGCACGGTGGAGAACTCGGGCATCGCCACCTGCACGTAGCGCTCGGTGCGCAGGATCTTGGGAAAGCGCTGCGCGATCTGCACCGTCAGCACCGTGGCCACCACGCCCAGGCCGGGAATGAAGAAGCCGAAGCAGAACAGCAGGGCGAACGCCGGCACGCGCGGCTGGCGGTAGGGCGCGGGCAGCAGCGTCCAGGCCAGCCCGGCCGACAGCGCGCTGGCCAGCGCGTGCAGCGCGAAGTAGCCCGCCAGCACGAGTTCGGAGCTGTCGCGGTCGAGCAGCGCCAGCGAGGCGACTTCGGCGCTGAAGGCCAGCGTGGCGAGTTTCCAGGTTCCGATCATCCGAGGCTCTCCACCACGCTGCGCAGGTTGCCGAACATGGCCTCGTCGCTGATCGCGAAATCGAAGGCCAGCAGCTGATTGGCCGGCAGGTCGCCGAACACGCGCTGCACGCCGTGCATGATGCGGTGCTTGTAGACGCGCACCGCCGCCGGCGAGGCGAACGGCACCAGCGCGATGATGCAGGGCGTGAGGTTGGCGTCGCCGCGCTCGGTCGGCCAGTGCCAGGCGGTTTCGCCGCGGCTGTGCAGCTGCTGGATCTCCTCGATGATGTCCTGCTGGCGCTCATGCTGCGCGCGCCAGACCACGCAGTGGCTCTCCAGCCCGTATTCGCCGCGCAGGCGCGCCAGCCAGGCGAACTCGCCGGCCAGCCCGCGCGGTGCCGCGGGCCACAGCGTGGTCAGGTCGCCGGCCTGGCGCGTCAGGCGCAGGTAGTCGGCATAGCTCTCCAGCAGCACGGCCACGGTCTGCAGGTTCTCGCCCGTCAGCGCGGTGAACGGCATGCTCTTGATGACCATGAGGCCGAAGGCCTGCCGCTCGCCGTCCAGCAGCGGCGCCGCCGCGATCAGGGCCGAGCGGTGGGATTTTTCAAGCAGGGTTTCCTGCAGGTGCGTCTGGCGGCCAGTTTCGATGGCGCGCACGATCATCGGGTCGTCGGGCTTGGGGTCGCTGATCTCCCCGATCGACGCCACGCGGTACAGCCGCAGCACCGGCTCCGTGCGCAGCTCGTACAGCGCGGCCGACTCGAGGCGGCAGTGCAGCCCGATGAAGTCGAGCAGGGTCTGCGCCGCCGGCAGGCGGCCGCTGTCGGCGCGCATGTCGTGCATCTGCTCGTCCAGCATGATGCGCAGGTCCCGCAGCGCGCCGCGCAGCGTGCCGGGCTGGTCCACCAGCTCGTACTCCAGCTCGTCGTGCGAGAGCTTGACCAGGTACAGGCGGCGCGTCAGGCGCTCGACCTTGTCGCTGAGGAAGTGCGCGGCCTCGCGCAGGCGCAGCGCGCGCAGGCTCCAGTAGCCGCCGAACTCGCCGGCGATCAGCGTCATGATGGCGCCGCCCAGGAAGTACAGGCGCGGGAACTCAGGCACCGGCGCCAGCAGCGACCAGGCGCCGAGCAGGCCGAGCGCGGCCGCCGCACCCCAGCCCACGCCGTAGCGCAGCGCGATCAGCCAGGGCCCGAGCCAGGGCCAGGGAAAGCCTTCGTTGATGTAGAACGGGTTCTCGGTGTTGCTGACCCAGCTCAGGTAGACGAAGAACGCGGGCCACAGCAGGGTTTCCGCCACGCGCCCGTAGAGGCCGGGCTGGAACCTGAGCGCGCGCCGCAGCAGCAGGCGCAGCGCCATCAGCAGGCGCCGCAGCATGTTGAACCCGCGCGCCAGCGGCGACAGCCAGCGCGGCAGGGCGCGCCGGCCCGGCGCGAAGCTGCCGCGCCGCACGGACGGCTCGGGCTCGCGCAGCACGTCCAGCAGTTCGTTGACCGAGGCCGTGAAGTCCGACTCCGGCACCCCGCTGTGGCGCCATTCGGCGCCGCGGGGCGGCGGCTTCTTACCGGCTGGCGGCGGGGAGGCTGGCGGCGGGCTCAATGCGGATTCCCGAGACGAGTTCGGCGGTCAGTTTCTGGCCGACCGCGGCCAGGGCCTCGCGGCTCCAGCCGGTGCGCCCGCCGGCCGTCGAGTAGACCACCTGGTCGGTCTTCAAGTCGCGCACCTGCAGCATCAGGCCGACGGCGGGTTCGCCGTCCACGCCAACCTTGTAGCGCCACTCGTTGACCGCGCCGCTGATGGTGTAGCGCATGCCCTGCGCGCGCGCCCACTTCTCGGCCTCGGCCTGGGCCTTGCGCTCGCCGGGCTCGAACAGGGTTTCGGGGTTCAGCGCCGGCGGGTAGACCACGAGCTGGCGCAGCCCGGCCTGGCGCAGCGCCGATTCCAGCAGCGCCTCGGCGCGCAGGCCGGCCTGCGGCACGTCGGTGAAATTGGCGATCGGCAGCATCGCCACCTTGTCGGCGGGCGCGATGGCCTGCTCCATCGGCGCGCGGCCCGCGGCGCCGCCGGGGCTGAGCGAGCCGCAGCCGGCCAGCAGGGCCGCGGCCAGCAGGCCGGCCGCGCCGCAAACAGGGTTGAAGGCAGTTTTCATGGTGTCACCGATCAAAGAAAATCTGGTACTGCAGCCGCAGCTCGCGCAAGCCCGCGCTGCTGGGCTGTCCGGGCGGGCTGGGCCGGATGTCCAGGTTGATGGAAAGCTGGTCTCGCCCGGCGACCGCTCCCTTCGCGCCCAATCGTAGCAAGCCCTGTGTGGATTGCCCAGCCGCGCCCCAGCGCGTGTCGAAGCCGATCTCGCCATAGGGCCGCCAGGCCTGGCTGTAGACGGCCGGGTCGGACTGCGACAGGCCCACGCCCACGGTGGCGGAGAACGCCGTCGCGTCCTGTCCGAGGAAGAAGCTCGCCGAGGGCGCCGTGCCGGGCGGGATCAGGAACAGGGCCGGCGCATCGGGCTGGCCGTCGGAGCGCACATGGCTGCGCCGCAGGCTGGCCTGCAGGCGGATGTCGGGGTAGTCGCGCCGCACGTACCAGTTGCCGGTGAGCGCGGCGTCGACACCGCGCCCGAGGTAGGCCCCGGTCTGGGTGCGGTAGCGGCTGCCGGCCACGCTGGCCTCCAGCTCGGCCTCCTTGCTCAGCCGGTAGCCGAGGCTGGCGGCCAGGCGGTCGCGCATGCCGGCCACCGACAGCGGCGCGCTGTCGTCCGTGCGGTCGTTGCGCGCCGCCTGCAGGATCAGCGTGCTGCGGCTGTCGAGCTTGCGGGTGAGCTGCAGCCGGCCGCCCTGGAAGGAGGCCAGCGCGTCGCGCGCGAACACCTCGGCCACCACCTCGCCCCAGGCGGTCTTCGCCTGCAGCCCCAGGCGCGCTTCGCGGTCGTGCGCGGGCACGGCGGCGATCTGGCTGGCATCGGTGACGCGGTTGTCGAGCGAGGTCAGCTCGACCGTCAGGCGCAGCCCCGGCCCCAGCACCCGCTCGACCTGCGCCCCCACGCCGCTGCGCGCCAGGCCGCCGGTGGTGCGGTACAGGCTTTGCACGCCGGCATTCGAGCTGCTGCGCAGCAGGTCTTCCTGCACCGCCTGCTGGGTGTCGTCGTCCAGCCCCTCGGGCAGGCGCTGGCCCAGGGTGACGCCGGCGGCGGCCGCCTGCGGCACCCGGTCGAGCTCGCGCAGGGCGGTGATCTCGTCCTGGATGTCCAGCCGCTGCGCGCCGCGCCCGCGCGCCGGGGCCGGGCGGTCCAGCAGGCGGTCGAGCTGCTGCAGGTCGCCGTTGGCCAGTGCCAGCGCGGCCTGCTGGTAGGCCGGGGTCTCGATGCGCGCTGCCTGCTGGCGCCAGAGCCAGCGCGCGGCGGCGTCGAAGCGCCCGGCCGAGAGCAGCCAGGCCGCGGCCAGGTCATCGAGCTGGCGCCGGCTCTCGGCATCGGCCTGCGGCGCCGCCAGCAGGGCGCCGAGCTGCTGCTGCCAGCGCTGCTTCTGGGTGCCGCCGGCGAACGCCGCGGCCAGCCGCAGCTGCGTCATGAGGGCCTGGCGCGCCTGCGCCGCGTCGGCCGGCTGGGCCGCGGCGCGGTTCGCCAGCCCCCAGGCATGGCGGCGCACGCGCAGCGCCACCGAGCCCTGCTGGGCGCGTTCGAGCACGTCGGCGTAGTTCATGAGCCAGAGGAAATCATCGGCGTGCGCCGGCGCCTGCGGCAGCATCAGCGCCAGCGCCTGGCGCGGCTGGTCGAGCTGCTGCATCGCGGCCGCCAGCACCTCGCGGTAGGCGGCGTTGTGCCGCACGCGGCCCAGATGCCGGCCGAGTTCGGCGCGCAGCGCGGCATCGTCCTGCTGGTCGATCAGCAGCCACCAGTAGGCCACGCGGGCCGCGGCCAGGTCGGGGCGCAGCGCCAGCGCCTGGCGGTAGTCGCGCGCCGCGCTGGCGAGCTCGCCCAGGCGCACGTGCAGGCCGGCGCGCCGCTCCAGGAAGGCCGTGTTCTGCTCCAGCCGGGCGCGGTGCGGCGCCTGCAGGGCCGCCAGCAGCTGCTGCAGCTCGGCCGTGTCGGGCTGCGCATCGATGGCGTCGAGCCAGGCGAACACCAGCTCGTCGCTGGGCGTGCGCGGGTACAGCCGCGCGGCCAGCGCGCGCGCGGCCGGCGCATCGCCAGCTTCGAGCCGCAGCCGCACGGCGCGCTCGGCCTGGTAGGGCTTGGGCGCGCCGCGCGCGATCACTTCGTCCAGCGCGCGCCATGACGCGGCGCGCTCGCCGGTTTCCCAGGCCAGATCGGCCAGCAGGTTCCAGTAGTCGGCGTCGAAGGCCTGGCCGGCCTCGTCGGGCAGCCGGGCCTGCAGGGCGCGCAGCGCGGCGGGCTGGTCACCCTGCTTGAGGTGCAGCTGCGCCAGCCGCATGGCGTCGTCGCGCGCAAGGCCGGCGGGCCGCAGCGCCTCCAGCACGGCGATGGCTTCGCGCGGGCGGCCGGCACGCTCGAGCAGCGCGGCCTGCTGCGACAGCAGCCCGCGCTGCGTGCCGGGCTGGGTCTCGATCAGGCGGCGCAGGAAGGCGAGCGCGCCGTCGACGTTGCCCAGCCGCTCGTAGACCGCCACCACGCGGCGCGTCTCGTCGTCGGAGAGCGGGCGGCGCCGCTGCAGCGCCAGCCAGGCTGCGAGCAGCGCATCGTCGTCGTAGAGCATGGGGCTCAGGCGGAACACGTTGTCCAGGGCGCGCTCGCTGGCGCCCCGCTGCATGAGCTGCACCCAGGCGGCCAGCGCCTGCGGGCCCCGGCCGGACCACTCGGACACCTGCGCATAGCGTTCCAGCCAGCCGGCATCGCCGGGCTGCTGCAGCCGCCCGGCTTCGGCCATGCGCAGCGCCTGCGGCAGGTCGCTGGCGGCGGCGAAGGTGTCGTAGGCGGTGCGCAGTTGCTGCGGCGACAGGCTGGCGGCCAGCGCGGCCGCGCTCATCGAGGGCGGCAGCACCTGGCGCAGGTGCGCGGCGGCTTCGCGCGGCAGCGCGGCGCCGAGCGCGAGGCTGGCCAGCGTCCAGTGGTAGGGGTCGCCCGAAGGCAGCGGCGCCGACTCGCGCGCCGCCGCCTGGTAGGCCTGCACCGGCTGGCCGGCGGCCAGCAGCGCCTGGACGCCCTGCTCGAGCAGGCGCTGGCGCGCATCGGTTTGCGCGGTGCGCCCGCGCGCCGCGAAGAACAGGTCGGCCGCCTGCGGCAGCGCGCCTTCGGCCAGCGCCAGGCGGGCGCCCTGGGTCAGGTCGCCCAGGCCCGCCGAGGGCATGCGCAGCAGGCTTTGCAGCAGGCCGGCCACCAGTTGGCGGGCCTGCGGCGGCTCGGGCTGCAGCTCGTGCAGGGTGCCCACCAGCGCGAACACGCGGGCCGGCCGGTCCACCGCGGCGATCTGCCCGCGCAGGCGCTGCAGCACTTCGGCGGCGGCCATGTCGGCCGGCTGGCCGGTGGCCGCCACCTGGCGGTAGCGCGCGCGCCACCAGGCCAGGTCCCACTCGGCCCAGCGCGCCTGGGCCGCGGCGTCGCCGCCCAGCAGCGCCTGGGCCTGGCCGAGCGCCTGGCGCGCCTCGTCGAGTTCGCCGGCCGCGATCAGCTTCTCGGCCAGCAGCAGGCGCAGGTTGAGGTCGCGCGGCTCGGTGCGGATGATGTTGCGCAGGTAGGCGATGGTGAGATCGCGGTTGCCGAGCTCGGACTCCTGGCGCAACAGCGTCAGCAGGTCGCGCTTGGGAAACACCAGCACCAGGCCGATCACCGCGATGCCGACCAGCCCCAGCACGCCTCCGCGCGGCAGGATGCGGTCGCGCCCGCGGTCACCCGGCGCAACGGAGTACGACGGTGGTTTGTCCAACCTGGCTTCCTTCAATGACCAGCGCCTCGCCGCTGCGGCTGGCGCGCAGGCCGGGCACGGCGCCCTGCAGCTCGCAGCCCGGGGCCACCAGCCGCGCGTTGAGCGGCAGGTGGCCCTCGAAGGCCAGCCGCTGCAGCGCGCCGTCCTGCGTCCACGAAATCAGCCGCGCATTCGCCGATTCGAGATAAAAACCGGCGGAGGTCCTTGTCCCTTGGTCATAGTTTGCTATCGATTTCGAAGCATGCAGGTACTCGACCGAGGCATGCCGCAGGTGGCCCGCGAAGCCGCTGGCCGGGCTGAAGGCCGGCAGCGGCTGGTCGGCCTCGATGCGCCATTCGCGCAGGAAGCGCCCGCCGCGCAGTTCCAGCCCGCCGTCGGTGCGCGCCACGGTGGCGCGGCGCCAGTCGAGCACGCGCTCGGCGTATTCGCTGGCGTAGACCGGGTGCAGCGTCTGGGCCTTGAGCCGGGCCTCGGCCCAGCCGTAGACCTTGTGCAGCGAGGCGATGCTGGCGCGCTTGGTGACGATGTAGAGGTGGTAGTACATGTCCACCGGCTTGAGGCGCAGCGGCAGGTCGGTCATCTCGTAGGTCTCGGTCATGCGCTCGTAGCCGTAGAACGGGCCGGTCCAGTCGTTGGTGTAGACGTTCTCGTTCTGGTTGGGCGCGTAGACCTGGAACCAGTCGCCCTTCATCATGCCCAGCGGGCCGACCAGGGTCAGCGAGGGCTCGGCACGCGTGATCAGGGTGTCGCCGCCGTTCATGTTGAGCAGGCCGGCCTGGTAGGCCAGCTTCACGGGCTCGGCCAGCGGCTGGGTGTCGCCGCTCCACAGCACCATGCGGGTCTTCTTGCCGGGCGGCGCCAGGGTGTTGATGTAGTCGCGCGCGCCGACGATCTCGCGCACCGGGTCGTAGCGGTAGCCCGGGATCGGCAGCGCCATGACGGCGTTGCCGTGGGCGCGGCCGAGTTCCGAGTCGGCCCAGAAGAACGGGTGGCTCCAGGTGTGGCTGGCGATCTCGACATGCGGCAGCGCGAAGATCCTGCGCGCCGTGGCCTCCATCTGGGCCGACAGCGCCGGATACAGGCCGCGCGGCGAGACTTCGCCTTCGATGATGGAGATGGTGCTGGGCCAGCGGTAGCGCTCCAGGAACTCGCGCAGCAGGTGCTCGCCCGCGATCGGCGTGCCGGGAATCTCGGCGCGGCTCGGGAAGCCGTCGCCGTCCACGTGCACCATCAGCAGGCGGCGGCCGGTCTCGGTGGTGACGTCGGGCACCGGCACGCCGGGCGCCACGCGCAGCGCGGCGCGGAAGAAGGCGATCGGGTCGACCACCCAGCGCTCGCCGTTGTCCTGCGGCAGGTCGACCTTCCAGTAGCGGTCGGCCGCGAAGCCGCCCCAGGGCGTGACGGCCACCACGTCGGCCCGCTCGCCCTGTGCGCTGCGCACGCGCAGCCAGACCTCGCCCTGGCGCACGGTGGCAGGCGTGAAGCTGGCGGCCAGCGGCTTGGGCTCGATCTCGAAGCCGGTGTACTTCGAGAGTTTTTCCAGCGTCAGCGAGGTGGTGCTGCGTTTGGTCTCGCCGATGTCCACGCCGAACGCGTTCATCGCGGTGTCGCCGGGCAGCGCGCCGACCATCACCACCGGCACGCCCTGCACGCGCGCGGCGTTGAGCAGCTTCATGAGCGCAGGCGTCTCGTCGAACGAGCCGCGGTTGAACCAGGTCACCACGCCCGCGTAGCGCCCGGCCAGCGGCTGCTCGGCCAGCTCGCGCATCTCGTCGGCGCCGTAGTAGACGTACTTCGCGTCCAGGCCGAGGTAGTTCAGCGGCAGCGTGCCCACGCGGTGGATCTCGTGCGTGGCCAGCTCCGACAGGTTGCCGGGCTCGTCATGGATCGCCAGCACCTGGCGCGGCAGCACCTCCACCTGGCCGACGCCGAGGTTGTCGAGCTCGGGCGTGGCCACCCAGGGCACGATGCCCAGCGCCTTGATGCGGCGCGCCGTCTCGCGCGCCAGCGCCCGGTTCTCGGGCGGCACGTAGTCGATGGCCACCACCGGCAGGCGGTACTCGTCGCGGCACTTGCGCAGCTGCGCGAGCAGCCAGTCGCGGTCCTCGGCCGTCACCTCGCGGTACTCCTTGCGCTCGGCGTCCCAGCCCTGGAACAGCGATTCGGCCACCACCGCGTCCACCTGGCCGTGCACCTGCGGCAGGATCTCGAAGCCGCGGTTCAGGATCAGCCGGGCGTCGGGGTAGGCGCGCTTGATCTCCTGCACCAGCGCCGCGAGGCCGGCCACTTGGCGCTGCTGCGCCTGGGGCGTTTTGGCGACGAGCTGGAACGAATCGAGCGTGTCGAGGAAGAACGCGCGGTAGCCCTGCTGCCACAGCGGCCGCACCACCTGCGCGAGGTAGAACGCGCTCCAGCCCGGCGCCGCCTGGTCGACCACCACCGAGCCCCAGGCCCGGTTCTCGCCGAGCTTCCATTCGGGCCGCAGCTGCGCGAAATAGGGACGCGTGGGATGCACCTCGCCCACCGAGACGTAGGCCGCGACCGTGGTGTCCGGGTTGAGGCGGTGCGCCCAGCCCGTGGGGCCGACATGGCCCGGCTCGACCACGGCGACGTCGAAGGCGCCCAGCGCCTCCCACGGGATGTCCCGGCCGTAATAGAAGGCGAATGTGCCCAGGGTCCCCGCCGCATGGACGCCGGTTGCTATCAAAACTGCAGCAATCGCTGCCAGCCAGAGCCGCAGCCGGCGCACGCTCAGGCTCCCCTCAGCGAGGCGGCGAGGGCCCGCAGGCCCTGCACCAGCGAGGTCCCGGGCCGGTAGTCCAGGGCCTGCTGCAGGCGCGCCGGCGTGGTGGCCGAGTGCAGCACGTCGCCGGCGGCGGGCGCTTCATGGCGCACCTGCGCCGGCCGGCCGAAGGCCTCGGTCATGGCCTCGATCAGCTCCAGCAGGCTGACCGAGCGGCCGGTGCCGACGTTGAGCACGCCCTGCACCCCGGAGGCCAGCGCGCGCCGGTTGGCCTCGGCCACGTCGCCCACGTAGACGAAGTCGCGGGTCTGCGAGCCGTCGCCGAAGACCCGCAGCACAGCGCCCGATTCAAGGCCGTCGGCGAACTTGCTGATCACGCCGGCATAGGAGGAGCGCGGGTCCTGGCGCGGGCCGTACACGTTGAAATAGCGCATGCCGATGGCCGACACGCCATACAGCGTGCGGTACAGCGCCGCATACTGGTCGTTGATGAATTTCTCCAGCCCGTAGGGCGACAGCGGCAGCGGCACCGACGCCTCGTCCAGCGGCAGCGACGCGGGCGCGCCGTACACCGCGGCGCTGGACGCGTAGACCAGGCGCGGCACCTGCAGGCGGCGCACCGCGTCGATCACGTTGAGAAAGCCGGTGACGTTGTGGCTCGACGAGGCCACGGGCTCGGCCACCGAGCTTTGCACCGAGACCTGCGCCGCCAGGTGCAGCACGGCGTCGCAGCCCTGCACGGCGGCGTCCACCGCCCGCGCGTCGCGCACGTCCCCTTCGAGCAGCGTGAGCCGGCCGTCGGCCAGCGCATCGGCGGGCAGCCGGTCGCGCCGGCCGCTGGACAGGTTGTCCAGCACGCGCACCTGCACGCCTTGCGCCAGCAGCGCCTCGGCGCTGTGCGAGCCGATGAAGCCGGCCCCCCCTGTGATCAGAACACGTTGCATCGCGATAGTCCTTTGACGGTGGGAATGGTAGCCCTTTCAGGCCGTGCACAGGCCTTTGTCCGTGCGCCGGGGCCCCGCCCGGCGCCGCTCACGATGGCAGCGGCCCGGCCTGCGGCGCCAGCCGGGACCGCAGCGCGGCCTTCTGCACCTTGCCCAGCGCGGTCTTCGGCAGGGCCTCGAGCCGCACGTAGCGGCGCGGCAGCTTGTAGCGCGCCAGGCGCTGGCGCAGGAAGGCGTCGAGCGCGTCGTCGGCCACCGCGCCGCCGGGCCGCAGCACCACGGCCGCCACCACGGCTTCGCCCCAGCGGGCATCCTCCACCCCCAGCACCGCGCACTCGGCGATGTCGGGGTGCTCGGCCAGCAGGTTCTCGATCTCGGCGGGATAGATGTTCTCGCCGCCCGAGATGATCATGTCCTTGGCCCGGCCGACGATGGTGCAGCTGCCGTCGGCCGCCAGGCGGGCCAGGTCGCCGGTGTGGAACCAGCCCTCGGCATCACGCGCGGGCTGCTCGGGCCAGTAGTGCTGCACCACGTTCGGCGCGCGCAGCAGCACCTCGCCCACCTCCTGCTGCAGATGGGCCAGGCGCAGCTCCACGCCGGGCGCGGGCCAGCCGCAGGAACCCGCGTGGCTGAACGCCTGCGCGGGCGGCAGCGCGATCGAGAACGGGCCGGTCTCGGTGGCGCCGTACACGTTGCAGACCGGCACGCCGCGCGCATGGAAGGCCTGCACCCATTGGTGCGGCAGCGTGCTCGAGCCGGCCCAGACCGCGCGCAGGCTCGACAGGTCCGCGGCGGCCCAGTCCGGGTGCTCGACCAGCGCGCGCAGGGTGGCGGGCACCTGCAGCGTGAGCGTGGGCCGGTCGCGCTCGAAGCCGGCCAGCGCCGCCCCGGGCTCGAAGCGGGCGTGCAGGATCACCGAGGCGCCGGCGTACAGCGCCGGCAGCGTCTGGATGCACAGCCCGCCCACATGGAACATCGGCAGCATGGTGGCCACCACGTCGGCGGCATCGAGCGACTGCACCGCCTGCGCCGCTGCCATGTTGGCCAACAGGTTGGCCTGCGTGTGCACGGCCCCCTTGGGCCGGCCGGTGGTGCCCGAGGTGTAGACCAGCAGCGCGGGCGCCGACGGCGCGGCGTGGTCGGGCGCGGCGCCTGGCGCCGGCTCGCCCGCCAGCGCCTCGATGTCGTGGCTGGCCAGGCCGTAGCGCTGCGCCAGCGCCCGCGCGGCCTCGCGCCAAGCCTCGTCGTGCAGCACGGCGCGCGGCGTGCAGTCGGCCAGCACCGCCTCCCATTCGGGCGGCGCCAGCCGGAAATTCATCGGCACCAGCATCGCGCCGATGCGCGCCAGCGCGAACAGCAGGGTCAGCTGGTCGGGATGGTTCAGGCCGAGATAGGCCACGCGGTCGCCGGCGCGCACCCCCCCGTCGTGCCACAGCCGCGCCGCCGCGCACTCGGCGCGGCGGGCCAGTTCGCCATAGCTGAAGCGGCGCTCGCCAAAGCACAGGGCCGTGGCCTGCGGGCGCGCGGCAGCGTGGCGCAGCAGCACGTCGGGAAGAACGACAGCAGATTTCATTTACTTAACTTTACCGCCGGTTCAAGCCGGCGTGATTCGCCGCGCCCAAGATCGGAACATCCTGCTGCTCCACCTCTTGCCGAAAGGACGCCCGATGACCCCCGCTCCCACGCCCGATGTGCTGCGTCTGCCCGACCGCCGCAGGATGGCCGGACTGGCCGCCCTGAGCGGACTGGTCATGCTGTCGTTGCAAAGCCGTGCGCAGGACACCCAGGGCCGCGCCCCGCGCAGCGACCGACCGGGCGATGCGGCCGCGCGCATTGACGCCCTGGTGGCGCGGATGCTGCAGCGCGTGGACGGCAGCCCCGCGCAAAAGGAACGGATCACCGGCATCGCGCACGCGGCGCTGGCGGACATCGGCCCGCTGCGCGAGCAGCACCGCGCGGCGCGCCTGCAGGGCCTGGCGCTGCTGGCCGCGCCCACGCTCGACCGCGCGGCGCTCGAGCAGTTGCGGCAGTCGCAGCTGCGGCTGCTCGACGCGCTGAGCCGGCGCGCCACGCAGGCCCTGGCCGATGCGGCCGAGGTGCTGCAGCCCCAGCAGCGCCGGCTGCTGGCAACCCGCCTGAAAGAACGCCTGTCACGCCCCGGGCCGGGCTGAAGCCCGCCCGGATTCCCTTGCCCCCCTGTCCGGACTAAACTGCCCCAATGAGCGCACAACTGCTGATGATCGAAGACGATACCCGCCTGGCCCAGATGGTCGGGGAGTATCTTGCGCAATCGGGCTTTGGCTTCACCCATGCGGCCGACGCGCACACGGGCCTGGCCCGGCTGCAGGACCCGACCTCCGGCGTGCTGCCCGACCTGGTGATCCTGGACTTGATGCTGCCCGACCTGGACGGGCTCGAAGTGTGCCGCCGCATCCGCGCCCTGCCGGGCGAAACGGCCCAGACCCCGGTGTTGATGCTCACCGCCAAGGGCGACCCGATGGACCGCATCATCGGGCTGGAGCTGGGCGCCGACGACTACCTGCCCAAGCCGTTCGAGCCGCGCGAGCTGCTCGCGCGCATCCGCGCCATCCTGCGCCGGCGCACCGAAGGCGCCGCGCCCTCGCTCAAGCTGCTGCGCTTCGGCTCGCTCGAGATCGACCGCGATGCCCGCAGCGTCACGGTCAACGGCCAGCCCTGCGACCTGACCTCCTACCAGTTCGACCTGCTGATCACGCTGGCCGAGCGCGCCGGCCGCGTGCTCACGCGCGACCAGATCATGGAAGCCGTGCGCGGGCGCGAGTTGGAGGCGTTCGACCGCTCGATCGACGTGCACATGGGCCGCATCCGCGCGGCCATCGAGAGCGACGCCAAGAACCCCAAGCGCATCCTCACCGTGCGCGGCGTGGGCTACGTGTTCGCCAAACAGCAGGACTGACCATGGCCGCCACGCTGCAGACCGCGCCGGCCGCCTCGGCGGGCCGGAGCCTGATCAATCCCCTGGCCACGCTGGCGCGGCGCCTCTACGTGCGGCTCTGGCTGGCGGTGGTGCTGGCGGTCGCGGTGCTGACCCTGCTGGTGGGCTGGGCCTGGCGCGCGGCAGCGGACCTGCCGCTGCGCGAAGTGGTGGTGCGCAACGAGGCCGGCCAGGTGATTGGCAACGGGCAGTCGCGCATGCGCCCGCCGCCGCCGGCCGATGCCGAGGCCACCGCGCCGCCGCAAGAATCGCCCGAGGACGAGTCGCGCGCCGGCGCGCCGGGCCATCCGGGCCCGGGGCCGCAGTTCGTGGTCCGCATGAACGACGGCCAGACCCTGCACATCCACCTGCCACGCCCGCAGCGCTCGCCGTGGACGCGCGCGCCGTTCGGCTTTTTCTGGATGCTCGGGCTGGTCGGGGTGGCCGTGGCGCTGGCCACCTACCCCATCATCCGCACCCTCACGCGGCACCTGGAGCAATTGCAGCGCGGGGTCGAGCAGTGGGGCGCGGGCGACCTGTCGGTGCGCGTGCCGGTGCGCGGGCAGGACGAGGTGGCCTTCCTGGCCGAGCGCTTCAACAGCGCCGCCGAGCGCATCGAAACGCTGGTGAAGTCGCACAAGTCGCTGCTGGCCAATGCCTCGCACGAGTTGCGCTCGCCGCTCACGCGCATCCGCATGGGGCTGGAGCTGATGGGCACGCAGCCGTCGCCCGCCTTCCGCCAGGAGATTTCGCGCAACATCGCCGAGCTGGACCAACTGATCGACGAAATCCTGCTGGCCAGCCGCCTCGACGCGCGCGAGGCCGACCTGGGCACCGTGGAGCCGGTCGACCTGACCGGCCTCGCTGCCGAGGAATGCGCCCGGCTCGGCGCGGAGCTCGATGCCGGCACGCAGGACGTGACGGTGCGCGGCGTCTCCAAGCTGCTGCGGCGCGCGATCCGCAACCTGCTGGAAAACGCGCGGCGCTATACCGATGGCGACATCACGGTGATCGTGCGCTGCGAAGGCCGGCAGGCCGTACTGCAGGTCTGCGACCGCGGCCCGGGCGTGCCCGCCGGGCAGCGCGAGCGCATCTTCGAGCCGTTCTACCGGATGCCCGGCGCCAGCGAACGCGAAGGCGGCGTCGGGCTCGGGCTGTCGCTGGTCCGCTCGATCGCCTTGCGCCACGGCGGCTCGGTCCGCTGCGAGGCGCGCGAAGGCGGCGGCGCCTGCTTCGTGCTGCAACTGCCGCTTCAGCAGGTGTAATGAGTTGTAATAAATCCTCTCATCTGGTATTTATCGTGCAATTAATCACGGAAAAAGCCCTCTTTTCCCGAAAAATTAGAAAGCTCTCCCCTAATTAGGGGATGCGGAAAACCATGACTCAACCTACAGTTCACTCATCTGCTGTCACAAGAACAAGGGCACAACAATTTAAACAGTAAGCCTCCAACGGTTTCAAGTTTCAAGTCTCCCAACGACGTCCTTCCAAGGACTTTAAAAGCCACCGAAAGGTGGCTTTTTTTTCGCCCGCCGTTTTTCCGCCCGACTCCGCCTGGCCGGGCGGCGGGGTCAGGCCTTGAACTTCGCAAGCGCCTGCGCGGCCAGCTCGCGGGTCAGTTCCGCAGCCGGCAGTGCCCGGCCTAGCCGCGCGGCCTGGCCCGACCACAGCGGCGAGAAATCGCCCGAGCCCTGCGCTTCGGCCCGCGCGCGCAGCGGCGCCAGCGCCTGGGCCGCCTGCGGGAAGGCCGGCGCCAGGGCCGACATCGGCCCGAGTTCGCGCACCAGCCGGTTGACGAGGCCGCGCGCGGGCCGGCCGGTGAACAGGCGGGTGAGCACGGTCTGGTCGTCGCGCGCCGTGCGCAGCGCCTCGCGGTGCGGGGCCGGCACCCGCGCCTCGGGGCAGAACAGGTAGGCCGTGCCCAGCTGCACCGCCGCCGCGCCGAGCGCGAAGGCGGCCGCGATGCCGCGCGCATCGCCGATGCCGCCGGCCGCGATCACCGGCACGCGCACCGCATCCACCACCTGCGGCACCAGGGCGAAGGTGCCGACCTGGGTGGCGATGTCCTCGCCCAGAAACACGCCGCGGTGGCCGCCGGCCTCGAAACCCTGCGCGATGATGGCATCGCAGCCCTGCGCCTCGAGCCAGACCGCCTCTTCCACCGTGGTGGCCGAGGACAGCAGCTTCGCGCCGGTGGCGCGCACGCGCGCGAGCAGGTCGGGCGCGGGCAGGCCGAAGTGAAAGCTCACGACCTCGGGCCGCAGTTCCTCCACCAGCGCGCAGGCGGCCGCGTCGAACGGCGCGCGGTTGGCCGCGGCCACCGTGGCCTGCGGGTCCAGCCCCAGCTCGGCGTAGTACGGCGCCAACCGGGCGCGCCAGGCGGCCTCGTGCGCGGCATCGACCGGCGCCGGGCGGTGGCAGAAGAAGTTGAGGTTCACCGGCCGCGGCGCGGCGGCCCGGTACAGCGCCACCTCGCTGCGGATGCGCGCCCCGTCCAGCGCGGCGCAGGCCAGCGAACCCAGGCCGCCGGCCTGCGCCACGGCGATCATCAGCTCGGACAGCGCCGGCCCGACCATCGGCGCCTGGATGATGGGCAGATCGATGCCCAGCAGTTGCTGGATGCGGGTGTCGGGCCAGCCTTGCGACAGGTTCATGGTGCGGCTCCAGAAGAGGAAGAGGAACGGACGGGATGGGCCCAGCCCAGCCACAGGAAGATCAGGGCGCCGAGCAGCAGCGCCGCGCTGGCCGTGCCGAGCGACAGCGTGAAGCCCCGGGCCCGGCTGGCGCCGCCGTGCAGCAGCGCATTGGCCAGCGGCGGCCCGGCGATCTGGCCCAGGCCATAGGCGGCCGTCAGCAGCCCCATGAAGCTCGCCGCGCCGCCGGGGCGCAGGCGCCGCGCCTCCTGCATCGCGAAGTAGGTGATCGCGGTGAACGGCAGCCCCACCAACAAGCTGCCCAGCGCGAAGCCGGCCAGGCTCGGCAACCAGACGCTGGCCATCACGCCCAGCGCCTGCACCGCGTAGCAGCCGGCCAGCAGGTGGCGCCCGTCGTGGCGCAGCGGAATGCGCGTGGCCAGCAGGGCGCCGATGGCCACGCCCAGGCCCAGCAGCGGCCAGAACAGGTCGAGCCAGACCGAGCCCGGCAGCGCCTCGCGCGCGATCACCGGCAGGAAGGTGGCGGTGATGATGTAGCCAAAGCCCGCCAGGCCGTAGGCCAGCACGAACAGCCCCGTCGCCACCGGGCCGTCTGGGCTGCGCCCGGCCGCGGCCGGCGCCACAGGGGCCGGGGCGGTGGCTGCGGGTGCGGGATGCGCCGGCCGGAAGATCGGCCAGACCAGGGCTGTGAGCCCCGCCGCCAGCACGCCGAACACCAGCCAGCCCGAGGCGGACGGCCAGTGCCAGGCCACCATGGCGCTCACCGCCAGCCCGCTGAGCGCAATGCCCGCGCCGGGGCCGACGTAGATCAGGCCGCCCAGGGCCGGCGTGCCCAGCGCCGCCAGCCGCGCCAGGCACCAGCCCGAGGTGAAGACGAACACCACGGCGCTGGCCACGCCGGCCAAAAAGCGCAGCGCCCCCCAGGCCGGCACCCAGGGCAGCGCCATGGCCAGCGTCAGCAGCGTGGTGGC
The DNA here is from genome assembly GCF_022809125.1 of Variovorax terrae. Taxonomy (NCBI): domain Bacteria; kingdom Pseudomonadati; phylum Pseudomonadota; class Betaproteobacteria; order Burkholderiales; family Comamonadaceae; genus Variovorax; species Variovorax terrae. The sequence continues at coordinate 72,569 of NZ_JALGBI010000003.1, forward strand.
CACGAGGCCGGCACGCACCAGGCGTGCCGCGTCGAGCCGCCAGCGGTTCGACAGCACCATGCACAGCAGCGCCCCGATCAGGTAGCCCAGGTAGTTGGCCGTGGCCAGCCAGCTGGCCTGCGGCAGGTCGATCGACTGCTCGCCGAGCATCATCGGCAGCAGCGGGGTGAAAGCGAATCGGCCGATGCCCATGGCCACCGCGAGCGCCAGCGCGCCGGCCAGCCCGACAACGAACGGGCGCCCGCCGGCAGGCCGGGACGCAGCAGGAAGGAAAGCAGCCATGAGCGAGCGTGGATGCGGCAGGCCCGCAGGCCCTATTCATCTCATATTAAGAACGATTAAAATATTCTAATCTCAAAACAAGATTCAATCGAACCGTAGAGGGCTTGGCGTGGAACTGGCAGACCTGGAAATATTTTGCACCGTGGCGGCCGAGCAGAGCGTGACGCGCGCCGCCGCGCGGCTGCAGCGCGTGCAGTCCAACGTCACCACGCGGGTGCGCGGGCTCGAGCAGGCGCTGGGCACGACGCTGTTCCTGCGCGAAGGCCGGCGCATGGCGCTCACGCCCGAGGGCGAGATTCTGCACGGCTACGCCCAGCGCCTGCTGGCGCTGGCCGAGGAGGCGCGCCAGGCCCTGCGGCCCGGCGAACCGGCCGGCCGGCTGCGCCTGGGCAGCATGGAGAGCACGGCGGCCAGCCGGCTGCCGCAGCCGCTGGCGCAGTTCCACCAGCGCTGGCCGGCCGTGGCACTGGAGCTCTCCACCGCGCCGTCCCAGCAGCTGCTCGACCGGGTGCGCGACCATGCGCTGGATGCGACCCTGGTGGCGCCCTACGCCGACCCGGCCACCGGCTCCGACGGCCTGGATGCCAGCCTGCAGGGCCTGCCGCTGTTCACCGAGGAGCTGGTGCTGGTGCTGCCGGCCGCCCACCCCGAGGTGCGCGGCCCCGCCGACGTGCAGGCCCTGCCGCTGGCCGCCTTCGAGACCGGCTGCACCTACCGCCGCCTGGCGCTGGACTGGCTGGCGCCGGGGCCGCCCCGGCGCGTGCTGGAGCTGGGCTCGTACCACGCCATCCTGGCCTGCGTGGCGGCCGGCGCCGCCATCGGCGTGGCGCCGCACTCGGTGCTGGCCCTGCAGCGCGAGCCGCTGCAGCTGCGCACCCATCTGCTGCGGCGCGTCACCACGCTGCTGGTGCGCCGGCGCGGCTACCGCTCGGCCGCGCTCGATGCGCTGCAAGCGGTGCTGGCACCCGATTTATCAGTCAAATCGGCCTGATGTCCAGGTGCAGTGGTCGTTTCTAGCTATAAATTCTGTAGCACGCGGGCGGCCGTGATGTCGTTCAGGCAGCGCGTGTGGCCGAGCGGGCACTCGCGCTCGAAGCAGGGCGCGCAGTCCAACGGCGGCTGGTAGGCCGGGTCGTTCTTGAGCCAGAGCACGGTGGCGCGCTCGCTCAGCGGCGGCGTGTGCAGCGGGCTCGACGAGCCGAACACCGCCACCTGCGGCACGCCGAACGCGGCGGCCACATGCATCAGGCCCGAGTCGTTGCTCACCACGCTGCTGGCGGCGGCAATCGCGGCGAGCGCCTCGACCAGCGAGGTCTTGCCCGCGAGATTGAGGCAGCGCCCGGGCGCCGCGGCGCTGATCTCCTCGCACAGCGCGGCCTCCTTGCCCGAGCCCAGCAGCACCACGGGCAGCGTGAGCGCGCGCGCCAGTTCGGCGAAATGCGCCGTGGGCCAGCGCTTGGCCGGCCCGTACTCGGCGCCGGGGGCAAAGACGTGGTAGCCGCCACGCTGCAGGCCCAGGGACTGCAGCGCCGCCTCCACCTCGGCCCCGGGCAGCGAGAGTTGCGGGCGGTCCGCCTCGAAGCCGGTCTCGCCGCTGAGCGCCGAGTAGAACGCCACCATCGGCGGCTTGCCCTTGGGGTTCTTCAGCCGGTGCGTGAGCAGGCCCACGCGGGCCTCGCCGAGATAGCCGATGCGCCGCGGAATGCTGGCCAGGAACGGCAGCAGCGCGCTCTTGAGCGAGTTGGGCAGCACGTAGGCCGTGTCGAAGCGGCCCTCGATCTGCTGCGCCAGGCTGCGGCGGGCCTTGAACTGCAGGCCGCCATGCTGGAACGGGAATTCGATCACCTCGTCCACCTGCGGCATCGCGCGGTAGACCGGCGCCACCCAGGGCAGCGCCCCGACGGCAAGCCGCTCGCCGCGCGCGTGCAGGCGGCGCAGCAGCGGCTCGGTCATCACCGCGTCGCCGATCCACTGCGGCGCAATGACGAGCGCTTCAGGCATCAGACTTTCCCTTCCAGAGCCATCGCGGAACCGGCTTTGCCGGGCCGCAGGTGGCGCCCCCTTGAGGGGGAAGCGGCCACAGGCCGCCCCGGGGGTGGGTCAATGTCCACCGGCGCCGAAATGCTCGCCGTCCTTGAGCCGGTAGACCGTGCCGCAGTACGGGCACTTGGCCTCGCCGGTGCGGGCCACGTCCAGGTAGACCTTGGGATGGCTGTTCCAGAGCTTCATGTCGGCCAGGGGATTGGGGCAGAACACGCCGCCCTGGTCGTTCAGGTTCTTGGCCAGGAGTTCGACGGAGGCTTGGCTCATGGTCATACCTTCGTCAGCCAGTGGGCATATTTGGGATTGCGGCCGTTGACGATGTCGAAGAAGGCGTTCTGCACCTTCTCGGTCACGGGGCCGCGCGAGCCGATGCCGATCTCCACGCGGTCGAGCTCGCGGATCGGGGTGATCTCGGCGGCCGTGCCGCTGAAGAAGGCCTCGTCGGCGATGTAGATCTCGTCGCGCGTGATGCGCTTTTGCACCACCTCGATGCCGAGGTCCTTGGCGATGTGCAGCACGGTGTTGCGCGTGATGCCGTTGAGCGCGCCGGCCGACAGGTCGGGTGTGTAGATCACGCCGTCCTTGACCACGAACACGTTCTCGCCCGCGCCTTCGCTCACGAAGCCGGCGCTGTCCAGCAGCAGGGCTTCGTCGTAGCCGTCGTCGGTGGCTTCCATGTTGGCCAGGATCGAGTTGCTGTAGTTGCTGACCGCCTTGGCCTGCGTCATCGTGATGTTGACGTGGTGGCGGGTGTAGCTCGAGGTCTTGACGCGGATGCCGCGCCGCAGGCCTTCCTCGCCGAGATAGGCGCCCCACTCCCAGGCCGCGACCATGGCGTGGATGGTGTTGCCCTTCGGGGAGACGCCGAGCTTCTGCGAGCCGATCCAGACCAGCGGGCGCAGGTAGCAGCTTTGCAGCCCGTTGGTGCGCACCACCTCCAGTTGCGCTTCATTGAGCTGCTCGGCCGTGAACGGTACCTTCATGCGCAGGATCTTGGCGCTGTTGAGCAGGCGCTGCGTGTGCTCCTGCAGGCGGAAGATGGCCGTGCCGTTGACCGTGTTGTAGGCGCGCACGCCCTCGAAGGCGCCGCAGCCGTAGTGCAGCGTGTGGGTCAGCACATGGATCTTGGCGTCGCGCCAGTCGACCAGTTGGCCGTCCATCCAGATCTTGCCATCGCGGTCGGCCATTGAAGAAATTACGGAGCTCATGCGGTGCGTCCTTCGCGGGTATGTTGTGTCGCAAAACCCCTGATTTTACGGCGCGCAGGCCCGGGCCGCGCCACCCTGGGGCCGGGCCGCGGGCGCCTACGCGGATTCCGCCGGCGGGGCCGGGCGCACGAGTTCCCACTTCACGAGCTTGCCGTTGAGGAACTCGCAGGTCACGTGCGACTCGCTGCCGTCGGTCCAGCGAAAGAGTTCGGGCTGCTCGTCCTTGGGCGAGCGGCCCTCGCCCAGCGCCCGGGTCATGGCCACCACATGGAGCAGGGTCATGCCGGGCTTGAGCTTGGCGTTGAGCATCACGGCGCTGTCGACATAGCCGACCGGCCGGTTGGCGGCGCGCCGCAGCACCTGCATCATGCGCGTGAAGTGCAGCAGCATCCACATCACGGCGGCGCCCGCCACGATGGCCACGCCGCCCCAGCCATAGGCGCGGTAGGCCACGGCCACCAGCACGACGCCGACCACGGGGACAATGATTTTCTGGAAATTCATCCCGCCATTGTCTTATGTCCGCGCCGGCCCGCGGCTTGTGGCGAGTGCGTAGTCGGTCACGACAGGCCGCGCACCACCTCCATGGCCTGCTCCACCCGCTCCACGGCATGGATGGTGAGGCCTTCCACCGGTTTTTTCGGGGCATTGGCCTTGGGCACCACGGCCACGCTGAAGCCGAGCTTGGCCGCCTCCTTCAGGCGCTCCTGGCCGCGCGGCGCGGGCCGCACCTCGCCAGCCAGGCCGACCTCGCCGAACGCGATGAAGCCCCGGGGCAGCGGCCTGCCGCGCAGGCTGGAGGTGATGGCCAGCATCACCGCCAGGTCGGCCGCGGGCTCGCTGATGCGCACGCCGCCCACCGCGTTGACGAACACGTCCTGGTCCATGCAGGCCACGCCCGCGTGGCGGTGCAGCACCGCCAGCAGCATGGCCAGGCGGTCGCGGTCCAGCCCGACCGAGAGCCGGCGCGGGCTCGGGCCGCCGCTGTCCACCAGGGCCTGGATCTCCACCAGCATCGGGCGCGTGCCTTCGAGCGTGACCAGCACGCAGCTACCGGGCACCGGCTCGGCATGCTGGCTCAGGAAGATCGCGCTCGGGTTGGCCACGCCCTTCAGGCCCTTCTCCGTCATCGCGAACACGCCGATCTCGTTGACCGCGCCGAAGCGGTTCTTGATGGCGCGCACCAGGCGGAAGCTGCTGTGGGTGTCGCCCTCGAAGTACAGCACGGTGTCCACCATGTGCTCCAGCACGCGCGGGCCGGCCAGCGCGCCTTCCTTGGTGACATGGCCCACCAGCACGATGCAGGTGCCGCCGGCCTTGGCCGCGCGCGTGAGGTGCGCCGCGCATTCGCGCACCTGCGCCACCGAGCCGGGCGCAGAGGTCAGCTGCTCCGAGTAGACGGTCTGGATCGAGTCGATCACCGCGATCGCGGGCTGGCTGGCGTTCAGCGTGGCCAGGATCTTCTCGAGCTGGATCTCGGCCAGCACCTTCACCTGCGAGCCATCCAGCCCGAGCCGGCGCGAGCGCAGCGCGACCTGGGCGCCCGACTCCTCGCCCGTGACGTAGAGCGCCGGCACGCTGGCGCGCTGCAGCGCGTCCAGCGCCTGCAGCAGCAGCGTGGATTTGCCGATGCCCGGGTCGCCGCCGATCAGCACCACGCCGCCTTCGACGATGCCGCCGCCCAGCACGCGGTCGAGCTCGTCCAGGCCGGTGGGCGTGCGTTCGATGTCGCTGGCCTCGATGTCGGCCAGCGTCGTGACTTCGGCTGTCCGGGCCAGCGAGGCGAAGCGGTTCTTCGTGGGGGCGGCCGTTTCGGCCACCGATTCGATCAGCGTGTTCCAGGCCTCGCAATGCGGGCATTTGCCCAGCCAGCGCGGGCTGGTGCCACCGCACTCGGTGCAGGTGTAGATTGTCTTTTCCTTGGCCATGCCCGAGTGTGCCCGATCACCGGATTGATGAAAAAATCGAACAACACGGCCAAGCGCTTCAACGCTGGCCGAACTCGCGCGCCAGCAGATCGGCGAAGGCCTGCGCCGGCGGCGGCAGCGAGCGCTCCGGCTTGAAGACCACGGCCGTGTTGCGCTCCACCGACGGGCGCACCAGCCGGCGCACGGCCAGGCCCGGATAGGGCGCGGCCGCGGCCGTGGAGGCCGGCACCACCGCCACGCCCAGCCCGCTGCTGGCCAGCGCGATGGCCGTGGTGAGCAGCGAGACCTCGTGCACGACCGTCAGCTTCACCTGGGCCGTCTCGGCCGCCTGGTCGATGCGCCGGCGCACGCCGTAGCCAGGCTTGACGGTGATCAGCGGCAGCGCCGCCAGCTGCTTCCAGGTGATCGGCCGTCCGTCGGCGAATGCCGCCGACGCGAGCGCCACGGCCGCCAGGCCGTCGCGCAGAAAGACCTGCTCGCGCAGGCCCGCGGTGGGCGCCTCCAGCGTGCCCACGCCCAGGTCCACCCGCTCGCCGAGCACATGCTCGACGAACTCGCCCGGCGCGCAGTCGTCGATCAGCACCTGCACCTGCGGGTACAGGTCCATGAAGCGCCGCACCGCCCGCGGCAGCAGCGTCTGCGCCACGGTGGACGTGGCGGCAATGCGCAACCGGCCGCGCCGGCTGCCGGCCAGTTCGGCCATGCTGGCACCCATCGCGTCGAGCTCGGCCAGCGCGCGTTCGGCATAGGCGATCGCCTCGGCCGCGGCGTCGGTACGGCGCAGCGTGCGTGTGGTGCGGTCGAACAGGCGCACGCCCAGTTTCTCTTCCAGCTCGCGCAGCAGCACGGTGACGGCCGGCTGGGTCAGCGACAGCATCTCGGCCGCGGCCGACAGGTGGCCGCTCTGGTACACCGCGACGAAGGCGCGCAGCTGGCGCACCGAGGGCAGATGCTTCAAAGATGAAGTTTTTTTATGAATCGCCATGGAAGTTTCATTTTTCCCGGATCGCGTTTCGACCTGTAATGCGCGTTCTACCAAATTCACCGGAGACAGGGCATGGGCCAGACCCTTCAAGCCCAGGTGCTGATTGTTGGCGCAGGCCCCGTGGGCCTGACGCTGGCGATGGACCTGGCGCAGCGCGGCATCGAGGTGCTGGTGGCGGAAACCCGCCACCGCGGCGAGCCGCCCAACGTCAAATGCAACCACGTGTCGGCGCGCTCGATGGAGATCTTCCGCCGCCTGGGCGTGGCCGCCAAGCTGCGTGACGCGGGCCTGCCGCCCGACTACCCCAATGATGTGGCCTACCGCACCAGCTTCACCGGCGAAGAACTGTCGCGCATCCCGATCCCGGCGCGCCAGGACCGCTACACCGCCACCGGCGGGCCCGACACGCACTGGCCCACGGCCGAGCCGCCGCACCGCATCAACCAGATCTACCTGGAGCCCGTGCTGTTCGCCCATGCCGAGGCCACGCCCGGCCTGCGCATCCTCAACCGCAGCCGCATCGACGACTTCAGCCAGGACGAACACGGCGTGAGCGCCAGCGGAGTCCACCTCGACACCGGCGAAGCCATCCACATCCGCTGCGACTACCTGATCGGCTGCGACGGCGGCCGCTCCAACGTGCGCAAGAAGATCGGCGCCAGCCTGTCGGGCACCGACGTGGTGGGCCGCGTGCAGTCCACCTACTTCCGCGCGCCCAGCCTGCGCGGCCTGCAGAAGCACCCGCCGGCCTGGGCCACCTTCTCGCTCAACCCGCGCCGCTGCGGCAACGTCTATGCGATCGACGGCCGCGAAACCTGGCTGCTGCACAACTACCTCAAGGCCGACGAGACCGATTTCGAGTCGGTCGACCGCGACTGGGCGATCCGCGAGATCCTGGGCGTCGGGCCCGGTTTCCAGTACGAGATCATCAGCAAGGAAGACTGGATCGGCCGGCGCCTGGTGGCCGACCGCTTCCGCGACCGCCGTGTCTTCATCTGCGGCGATGCCTCGCACCTGTGGATTCCGATGGCCGGCTACGGCATGAACGCCGGCATCGCCGATGCGATGAACCTGTCCTGGACGCTGGCCGCCCGCATCAAGGGCTGGGCGGCGGAAGGCATCCTCACGGCCTACGAGGCCGAGCGCCAGCCGATCACCGAGCAGGTGTCGAAGTTCGCGATGAACCATGCGCTGGCCCTGCAGAAGCAGCGCGAGGGCGTGCCCCCCGGCATCGAAGCACCGGGCGAGGCCGGCGCGGCGGCGCGCGCCGCGGCAGGACAGGCCCTGTACGAACTGAACGTCCGGCAGTACTGCTGCGGCGGGCTCAACTTTGGCTACTTCTATGACCAGTCGCCGCTGATCGCCTACGACGGCGAGGCCGCGCCGGCCTACACCATGGACGGCTTCACGCCGTCCACCGTGCCGGGCTGCCGCACGCCGCATGTCTGGCTCGACGACGGCCGTTCGCTCTACGATGCGCTGGGGCCCGACTACACGCTGCTGCGCTTCGATCCCTCGCTGGACACCGCGCCGCTGCAGGACGCGGCGCGCCTGCGCGGCGTCCCGCTCGCCGTGCTGGACGTGAGCGCTGAAGCCGCGCGCGGACTCTATGGCCATGCCCTGGTCCTGTCGCGCCCCGACCAGCATGTGGCCTGGCGCGGCAACGCGCTTCCCGGCGACCCGCTGGCCCTCATCGACCGCGTGCGCGGCGCCCATTCCACCCCCTCACAGGAGACATCCGCATGAACCGACGCCACGCGCTCAACCGCCTCACCGGCCTGCTGGCCGCTGCCGCCGCGGCCAGCCCCGCCTCGCTGCTGGCCCAGGGCGACAAGCCCATCACCATCGTCGTGCCCTACGCGCCCGCCGGCACCACCGACATGCTGGGCCGCATGCTGGCGCAACAGATGGCGCCGCTGCTGGGCCGCCAGATCATCGTGGACAACAAGCCGGGCGCGGGCAGCGGCATCGGCGCAGGCTACGTCGCGCGCTCGGCGCCCGACGGCAACACGCTGCTGGTGGCCACCAGCACCACGCTGGCGATCAACCCCTGGCTCTACAAGAAGCTGAGCTACGACCCGGCCAAGGACTTCGCGCCCATCGGCATGATCGGCGCCGTGCCGCTGCTGGTGGTGGTGCATCCCTCGCTGCCGGTGAAGAACATCGCCGAGCTGATCGCGCTGTCCAAGGCCAAGCCCGAAGGCCTGAGCTACGGCTCGGCGGGCAACGGCAGCCCGCAGCACCTGGGCGTGGAGATGTTCAAGGCCCAGACCGGCGCCAACCTCACCCACGTGCCCTACAAGGGCAGCGCGCCCGCGGTGACCGACCTGCTGGGCGGGCAGATCCAGGTGATGTTCAGCGACATCCCGCCCGCGCTGCAGCATGTGCGCTCGGGGCGGCTACGCGCCCTGGCCGTCACCTCGCTCAAGCGCCAGCCGGCCCTGTCGGACGTGCCCACCGTGGCCGAATCCGGGGCGCCCGGCACGCGCGGCTTCGAGGCCGTGGCCTGGCAAAGCCTGGTGGCGCCGGCCGGCACGCCCAAGGACCTTGTCGACCGCTACAGCCAGGCGCTGGCCAGGGTGATGGCGCAGCCGGAGCTGCGCGCCAAGCTCGAGCAGGACGGCTTCGAGCCCGGCACGGCCACCTCGGAACAGCTCGCGGCCTACATCAGGACCGAGACCGAGCGCTGGGGCAAAGTCATCCGCGCCTCCGGAGCCACCGTGGACTGACGGCAGCCCGGCCTCGGGAAAATCCCGATGAACGGTGGTGCAGTATCATTTAACATGTTAAATAATTAATCGCCCCACCGTATGAGCGCCCCTTTCGTCCACCGCAACCTGCCCCGCCTGCTGCTGCAGGCCCGGGAATCGGTCATGGCCCACACGCGGCCCGGCCTGCGCGAGCATGGCCTGTCGGACCAGCAGTGGCGCGTGCTGCGCGTGCTCGGCGAGCATGGCGTGGTGGAAACCGGCCGCGTCGCGCGCGAGGCCTTCATCCTCGGGCCCAGCCTCACCGGCGTGCTCTCGCGCATGGAGCGCGACGGCCTGATCCGCCGCGAGCGCGATCCGGAGGACCAGCGCCGCACCGTGGTCGAGGCCACCGCCAAGGGCCTGAAGCTCGTGGCCAAGCTGTCGCAGACCATCGAGGCGCACTACGCGTGGATGGAGAAGTCCCTGGGTAAACAAAAACTGGCGCAGCTGTATGAACTGCTGGACGCCGTGATCGAACTGGAGCAACCGTGAACCTTCCGATATCGGGAACGGTGTACGGCGTCCTGCTGAACTTCCATGGCGAAGTGCAGGCGCTCGAACCGCAGATGAACCAGCCGCCCTACAAGGCCGCGCCCCGCGCGCCCATCCTGTACGTGAAGCCGGCCAACACCTGGAGCGCGCACGGCGCGGCCATCCCCGTGCCGGCGCGCGTGCCGCAGGTCGAGGTGGGCGCCACGATTGCGATGGTGATGGGGCGTGATGTCCAGGCCGCGCGGTCTTCGGATGCTATCGATTCAGTAGCAGGCTACGTCTTGATGAACGATCTCTCGATTCCGCATGCGAGCTTCTTCCGGCCGCCGGTCAAGTTCAAGTGCCTGGACGGCTTTCTCGGCGTCGGCCCGCAGCTGCGCGCGGCCGCCGAAGCCGGCGACCCGGCCGGCTTCGCGCTGGAGGTGCATGTCAACGGCGTGCTGAAGCAATCCCTGCGTTTTGCCGACCTCGTGCGCAACGCCTCGCAGCTGCTGGCCGATGTCAGCGCCTTCATGACGCTGCACGCCGGCGATGTGCTGATGCTGGGCTGCGGCCCCGGCCGGCCGCTGGCGCAGGCGGGCGACCGCATCGACATCAGCGCGCCGGGCTTCGCCACGCTGAGCAACACCCTGGCGCCCGAAGGGAGTGCCGCATGAAGCACGCACGCATTGTTTTTGAGGGCGCCACCCATGACGCCACCGAGCGCGACGGCCAGCTGCTGCTGGCCGATGGCCGCCTGGTGGCGCCCGATGCGGTCACGGCCTGGCTGCCGCCGCTCGCGCCCACGGCGCGCCCGCGCACCATCCTCGCGCTCGGCCTCAACTACGCCGACCACGCCAAGGAGCTCGAATTCAAGGCCCCCGAGGAGCCGCTGGTCTTCATCAAGGGCGAAAGCACGCTCACCGGCCACCGCCAGTTCACGCAGCGGCCGGCCGACGTGCAGTTCATGCACTACGAGTGCGAACTCACGGTGGTGGTGGGCCGGACCGCCCGCCACGTGAAGCGCGGCGACGCCTACGACTTCATCGCGGGCTACACGGTGGCCAACGACTACGCGATCCGCGACTACCTCGAGAACTGGTACCGCCCCAACCTGCGCGTGAAGAACCGCGACACCTGCACCCCGCTCGGCCCCTGGCGCGTGGATGCCGCGGACGTGCCCGACCCCATGGCGCTGGCACTGCAAACCACGGTCAACGGCAAGGTCACGCAGTCGGGCAACACGAAGGACATGATCTTCGACGTACCCTTCCTGATCGAGTATTTCAGCAGCTTCATGACGCTGCAGCCCGGCGACCTGATCCTCACCGGCACGCCCGACGGCGTGGTCGATTGCAGGCCGGGCGATGTGATCGTGACCGAGATCGAAGGCGTGGGCGCGCTGCACAACACCATTCTTGCCGCCTGATTTCATCTACCCCCCCTTACTGGAGACAGACCGATGACTTTCGCCCGAAAACTCGCCATCGCTGCCGGCCTGGCCGCTTCACTCGTCCTCGCTGGAGCCCAGGCGCAGACTTATCCCGCCAAGCCGGTGCGCTGGGTGGTGGGCTACCCGGCCGGCGGCGGCACCGATTTTCTGGCACGCACCGCGGGGGCCCAGCTCTCGCAGCAGCTCGGCCAGCCGGTGCTGGTGGACAACCGCCCCGGCGCGGGCGCGATCATCGCCTCGGACAACGTCGCGCATTCACCGGGCGACGGCTACACCGTGTTCTCGGCCGACAACGGCGTGCTGATCTACAACCCGGTGCTCTACAAGAAGCTGCCCTACGACGCCGAGAAGGACTTCGCTTTGCTGGGCATGATGGGCCGTTCGCCGCTGATCATCACGGCCGCGCCGAATGCCGGCATCGCCGACGCCAAGGCGCTGCTGGCCAAGCTCAAGGCCGAGCCCGGCAAGCTCAGCATCGCCACGGCCGGCACCGGCAGCCCGCATCACCTGGCACTCGAGCTGTTCCAGCGCGAGGCGAGCGTCTCCCTGCTGCACATCCCCTACAAGGGCGGGGCCCCGGCCTTGCAGGACCTGATGGGCGGCCAGGTTCCCTTGATGATGCTCGATCTGCCCAGCGGCATCAACGCGGTCAAGGCCGGCAAGGTCATCCCCCTGCTGGCCATGTCGGGCGAGCGCATTCCGCAGCTGCCCGACGTCCCCACGGCCAAGGAGCTCGGCTTCCCCCGCGTCGAGGCCTACACCTGGCAAGGCCTGGTCGCACCGGCCAGCACGCCCAAGAACATCCAGGCCCGGCTGGGCGCCGAGCTGCAGAAAACCATGAACGAGCCCGGCGTGCGCCAGAAGCTCTATGACGCGGGCTGGGAGGCCCGCCCCGCCAGCGCCGCCGACATGGCGCGCTACACCGCGGCCGAGCGCATCAAATGGCATGCGCTGATCAAGGCCCGCGACATCAAACTGGACTGACCCTTCTCATGCAGATCAATCACCTCATCAACGGCAAGTCGGTCGCCGGCCGCGACTACTTCGAAACCGTCAACCCCGCCACGCAGGAAGTGCTGGCCGAAGTCGCCTCGGGCGGCGAGGCGGAAGTCAACGCCGCCGTGGCCGCCGCGAAGGAAGCCTTCCCCAAGTGGGCCAACACGCCCGCGCCCGATCGCGCCAAGCTGATCCGCAAGCTCGGCGACCTGATCGCGAAAAACGTGCCCGAGATCGCGCAGACCGAGACCAACGACTGCGGCCAGGTGATCGCCCAGACCGGCAAGCAGCTGATCCCGCGCGCGGCCGACAACTTCTACTACTTCGCCGAGATGTGCACGCGCGTGGACGGCCACACCTACCCCACGCCCACGCACCTCAATTACACGCTGTTCCACCCGGTCGGCGTGTGCGCGCTCATCAGCCCGTGGAACGTGCCCTTCATGACCGCGACCTGGAAGGTCGCGCCCTGCCTGGCCTTTGGCAACACTGCGGTGCTGAAGATGAGCGAGCTGTCGCCGCTGACGGCCGCGCGCCTGGGCGAGCTGGCGCTGGAAGCCGGCATCCCGGCCGGTGTGCTGAACCTGGTGCACGGCTACGGCAAGGAAGCCGGCGAGCCGCTGGTGGCCCACCCCGACGTGCGCGCCATCAGCTTCACCGGCTCCACTGCCACGGGCAACCGCATCGTCAAGAGCGCGGGCCTGAAGAAATTCAGCATGGAACTCGGCGGCAAGAGCCCGTTCGTGATCTTCGACGACGCCGACCTCGACCGCGCGCTCGATGCGGCCGTGTTCATGATCTTCAGCAACAACGGCGAGCGCTGCACGGCCGGCTCGCGCATCCTGGTGCAACAGTCGATCTACGCCGACTTCGCGGCCAAGTTCGCAGAGCGCGCGAAGCGCATCACGGTGGGCGACCCGCTGGACGAGAAGACCATCGTCGGCCCGATGATCTCGCAGGCCCATTTGGCCAAGGTGCGCAGCTACATCGAGCTGGGCCCCAAGGAAGGCGCGACGTTGCTGTGCGGCGGCCTCGACGCGCCATCGAACCTGCCTGACCGCGTTCAGCGCGGCAACTACGTGGTGCCCACCGTGTTCGCCGACGTGGACAACCGCATGAAGATCGCCCAGGACGAGATCTTCGGCCCGGTGGCCTGCCTGATCCCGTTCAAGGACGAGGCCCATGCTATTCAATTGGCCAACGACATCCAGTACGGCCTCTCCAGCTACGTCTGGACCGAGAACATCGGCCGCGCCCACCGCGTAGCCGCTGCGATCGAGGCCGGCATGTGCTTCGTCAACAGCCAGAACGTGCGCGACCTGCGCCAGCCCTTCGGCGGCACCAAGGCCTCGGGCACGGGCCGCGAAGGCGGCACCTGGAGCTACGAAGTTTTCTGCGAGCCGAAGAACGTGGCGGTGTCGCTGGGTTCGCACCACATCCCGCACTGGGGCGTCTGAAGGGAGAAGCGCCATGAGTCTCTACGGCATGCAGAAATTCCTGTTCGCGCTGAACCGCGAGCCCGAGGTTCAGCGCCGCTACCGCGAGGACCGCGAGCCCCTGCTGGCGGGCTATGACCTCGACGACGAGGAGCGCGCGGCGATCCGCGATGGCGACATCGGCAAGCTCTACGTGCTGGGCTGCAACGGCCAGCTGCTGATGCACTTCGCGCCGCTGCTGGGCATGCCCTGGGCGGAATACATCGCCGCGATGCGCGAGGGTGTGGAGAAATACGGCCCGGTGCGCGCCGGCATCTACGCGATGACCACGCGCGGCGACGAAAAAGTAGCAGGCGTATGACGCTGACCCCCAGGCTCCGCGCACTTCGTGCCGCTTCGCCTCCCCCCTTGCAGGGGGCAACACCAGCGGCCCGGCCAAGCCGGTTCCGCGGTGTTCCCGGACAAGAAAACCATCTGCGAAAAGGATCGCTGTCATGAGTTTGGTATTCGCTGGCGTCTGCAGCCACGCCCCCGGCATCACCGGCCGCGCGCACCTGGCCGATCCGGCCGTCAAGGACGAGTTCCACGCGCAGTTCCACCGCTTCGGCGAGGCGCTGCGCGCCACCAAGCCCGACGCGGTGATCATCGTCGCGGCCGAGCATTTCGCGAACTTCTTCATGAACAACATGCCGGCCTACGCGATCGGCATGGCCGACCACTACGAGGGCCCGATCGAGGACCCGCAGTGGCTGGGCATCCAGAAGACCCGCGTGCCCGGCAACGCCGCGCTGTCGCAGCGCCTGATCCGCGAGGTGATGCAGACGGTGGACGTGGCCTATGCCGAGGAATGGAAGTTCGACCACGGCATCATGGTGCCGCTGAACTTCCTGACCCCGAAGTACGACACCACCATCATCCCGGTCAACATCAACTGCCAGGGCCCGCCGCTCACGCCGCTGCACCGCGCCTGGGCCTTCGGCGAGGCGCTGCGCCGCGCCTGCGACCAGGCGCCCGAGCGCATCGCGCTGGTCGGCACCGGCGGCATCTCGCACTGGCCCTGCACGCCCGACTCGGGCAAGGTCAACGAGGCCTGGGACCGCGATTTCCTGGACCGCTGGTGCCGCAACGACCGCGCGGCCATGCTGGACTACACCGACGAGGCCACCTACCGCGAGGCCGGCCAGGGCGGCTTCGAGATCCGCACCTTCATCACCGTGGCGGCCGCCGCGCGAGGACGCGGCGAGGTGCTGCACTTCAAGCCGATCCCGATCTTCGCGGTGAGCTGCACGGCCGCGACCATGAGCGTGGAGTAGGCCCATGCCGCACCTGGTCATCCTCTACACCGGCAACCTCGAGCGCGAAACCGACATGACGGCGCTGTGCCGCAGCCTGGCCGACGCCATGCTCACGGTGCGCGACGAGGCCGGCAAGCAGGTCTTCCCCACCGGCGGCACGCGCGTGCTGGCCTACCCGGCCGCGCACCATGCCGTGGCCGACGGCCAGCGCGACTACGCCTTCGTCTACCTCAACCTGCGCATGGGTGCCGGCCGCTCGGCCGCCACGCACCAGCGTGCGGGCGACGCCGTGCTGGCGGCGGCCCGGGCGCATTTCGATCCGCTGATGGCGCAGCGCCTGGTCGGCATCACCGTGCAGGTGGACGAGAGCCCCGGCCAGGTCTACGACGCCAAGCACAGCAACATCCACCCGCTCTTCCAGAAGTGATCCCATGTTTCCCCAAGACCTGATCGACCGGCTCGCCGCCGAACTGCACCATAGCGAGAAGACCCGCGTGCAGGTGGAGCATTTCTCCAAGCGCTACCCCGGCATGAGCGTCGAGGACGGCTACGCGATCTCGCGCGCCTGGATGAAGCTCAAGCTCGCCGAGGGCCGCACCGTGCGCGGCCACAAGATCGGCCTGACCTCGCGCGCCATGCAGATCTCCAGCCAGATCGACGAACCCGACTACGGCACGCTGCTGGACGACATGTTCTTCGAGCCCGGCGACATCCCGATGGCGCGCTTCATCGCGCCGCGCGTGGAGGTCGAGCTGGCCTTCGTGCTCAGGAAGCGCATCAGCGGTACGAACGTAACCGTGGACGACGTGCTCGACGCCACCGAGTACGTGACGCCGGCGATCGAGATCATCGACTCGCGCATCGAGCAGTTCGACCGCCACACCAAGGCCATGCGCAAGGTCTACGACACCATCAGCGACAACGCCGCGAATGCGGCCATCGTGCTCGGCGGCCGGCAGGTCGCGCCGCGCGAGGTGGACCTGCCCTGGTGCGGCGCCATCCTGCGCCAGAACGGCGCGGTCGAGGAGACCGGCCTGGCCGCCGGCGTGCAGGGCCATCCCGCGATCGGCGTGGCCTGGCTGGCGATGAAGCTCGCGCCCTGGGGCGAATCCCTGGAGCCGGGCCAGGTGGTGCTGGCCGGCTCCTTCACGCGGCCGGTGGCGGCCAAGGCCGGCGATGTTTTCGACGCCGACTACGGCCCGCTGGGCCGCTTCGAGTTCCGCTTCGTCTGACCCTGTCCGGAGACCCGCCATGCAAACCCCCGCGAACCCCTTCAAGCAATCCCTGGCCGCGAAGCAGGCCCAGATCGGCCTGTGGCTGGGCCTGGCCGATGCCTACACGGCCGAGATCTGCGCCGGCGCCGGCTTCGACTGGCTGCTGGTCGACGGCGAGCACGCGCCCAACGGCCTCACCGACATCCTGGCGCAACTGCAGGCCATCGCCACCGTGCCCGGCACCCATGCCGTCGCGCGCGTGCCCATGGGCCACGGGCATGTGGGCCAGATGCTGATCAAGCAGTACCTGGACGTGGGCGCGCAGACCCTGCTGGTGCCGATGGTGGACACGGCCGAGCAGGCGGCCACGTTGGTGCAGTCCATGCGCTACCCGCAGGACGACGGCCGCGGCGGCGTGCGCGGCATGGCCGGCGCCCGCGCTTCGCGCTGGGGCCGCTACCCGGGCTATGCCAAGGAGGCCAACGCCCAGGTCTGCCTGCTGGTGCAGGTCGAGACCCGCCTGGGCCTGGACAACCTGGACGCCATTGCCGCCACCGAGGGCGTGGACGGCGTCTTCATCGGCCCGGCCGACCTGTCGGCCTCGATGGGCCATGTGGGCAACCCGGGCCACCCTGAGGTGCAGTCCGCCATCGAGGACGCCATCGCGCGCATCCTGAAGGCCGGCAAGGCGCCCGGCATCCTGAGCGCGGACGAGGCGCTGGCGCGGCGCTACCTCGAACTCGGCGCGCTGTTCGTGGCCGTGGGCCTGGACACCGGGCTGCTGGCGCGCGGCACCAGCGCGCTGGCCGCGAAGTTCAAGGCCGGGCTCGCGCCGGCCCCCACCACCACCGGCAAAGTCTACTGAGATGGCCGACGCGCCCGTGTGCCTGGTCACCGGCTCGGCCACCGGCATCGGGGCGGCCTGCGCGCGCGAGTTCGCGCGGCGCGGCTGGAACGTGGCCGTCACTTACCTGGGCGAGGCGCAGCGGGCCGACGCCGAGGCGGTGGCCGCCGACTGCGCGCAAGCGGGCGCGAGCGTGCTGCTGCAGCCGCTGGACGTGACGGACGACGCCAGCTGCACGCAGGCGGCCCAGGCCGCGCTGCAGCGCTTCTCGCGCCTGGACGCCCTGGTCAACTGCGCCGGCACGACACGCTTCGTCCCGCATGCCGACCTGGACGCGCTGGACGCCGGTGAATTCCACCGCACCTACGGCGTGAACGTGGTGGGCGTGCACCAGATGGTGCGCGCCTGCGCTGGCGCGCTGCGCGAGAGCGAGGCCGGCGCCGTGGTCAACATCTCGTCCATCGGCGGCGTGCTGGGCCGGGGCTCGTCGATGGCCTACGCGGCCTCCAAGGGCGCGCTCAACACGCTCACGCTGGCGCTGGCCCGCGCGCTGGCGCCCGCGGTCCGCGTCAACGCCATCGCGCCCGGCTTCGTGGAGGGCGGCCTGCCCAGCCGCGTGCTCGACGCGGCGAACCACGCGCAGGTGCTGGATGCGCAGACCCTGGCCTCGGTGCTGGCGCGCGTGTCGCAGCCCGAAGAAGTGGCGGCGCTCGCCTTCTTCATCGCCGCGCGCGCGCCGGGCATGACCGGCGAGGTGATCCAGCTCGACAACGGCCTGCACCTGAACGCCGGCTGATCCGCCCCCCCAAAAAGAGACCCACGGAAGACACACACCCATGACAGCCCCGAAGAAGTTCCGCTCGGCCACGATCTACGAGGGCACGATCCGCGCCACCACGCGCAGCTTCCTGCACGCGCTGGGCCAGGACGACGAGGACATCGCGCGGCCGCACATCGGCGTGTTCCACACCGGCGGCGAGATGAGCCCGTGCAACCTGAACCTGCGCGAGCAGGCCCAGCATGCCAAGACCGGCATCTACGCGGGCGGCGGCACGCCGCACGAATGCCCGGTGGTGTCGGTGAGCGACGGCCTCACCATGGCGCATTCGGGCATGCGCTTCTCGCTGATCTCGCGCGAGCTGATCGCCGACAGCGTGGAAGCCTCGGTGCGCGGCCACCAGTGGGACGGCATCTTCGGCATCGGCGCCTGCGACAAGAATCTTCCCGGCCTGATGATGGGCATGGTGCGCTGCAATGTGCCCAGCGTGTTCGTGCATGGCGGCTCGGCCCTGCCGGGGCAGATGCCGGGCCCCGACGGCCGCGACCTCAACGTGGTGGACACCTACGAGACCATCGGCAAGGTGCTGGCCGGCGATGCCACGCACGAGGAGCTCGACGCCATGAGCCACGCCTGCCTGCCCACCGCCGGCGCCTGCGCGGGCCAGTTCACGGCCAACACCATGGGCATGGTGTCGGAGGTGCTGGGCCTGGCGCCGATCGGCTCCAGCATGGTGCCGGCGGTGTTCAGCGAGCGAGCACCGCTGATGCGCCGCGCCGCCAGGCAGCTCATGAAGGCGGTCATGGGCGACAGCCCGCTGCCGCGCGACATCGTGACGCGCCAGGCCCTGGAGAACGCCTGCGCGGTGGTCAGCGCCACCGGCGGCTCGACCAACGCGGCGCTGCACATCCCGGCCATCGCGCACGAGGCCGGCATCCGGTTCCACCTCGACGACGTGGCCGAGGTGTTCGCCCGCACGCCGCTGATCGCCGACCTGCGCCCAGGCGGCAAGTACCTGGCGCGCGACATGTACTACATCGGCGGCGCCGGCGTGGTGATGCGCGAGCTGCTGGCGCAGGGCTTCCTGCACGGCGACGCGCTCACCTTCACCGGCCGCAGCCTGGCCGAAGAGCTGGCCGGCGCCAACGCGCCCGATGGCCGCGTGGTGCGCCCCGTGGCCGACGCGCTGAGCCGCGACGGCGGCCTGGCCGTGCTCAAGGGCAACCTCTGCCCCGACGGCGCCCTGCTCAAGACCGCGGGCCTGAAGACCCTGGTGCACCGCGGCCCGGCGCGGGTGTTCGAGTCGGAGGAGGAGGCGCAGGCGGCGGTGCAGAACCAGCGCTACCAGCGCGGCGACGTGATCGTGATCCGCAACGAAGGCCCCAAGGGCAGCCCCGGCATGCGCGAGATGCTGGGCATCACCGCGCTGCTCTACGGCCAGGGCATGGGCGATCAGGTGGCGCTGCTGACCGACGGCCGCTTTTCCGGCGCCACGCGCGGCCTGTGCATCGGCTACGCGGGGCCCGAGGCCGCCGACGGCGGGCCGATCGCGGCGCTGCGCGACGGCGACATCGTGAGCATCGACGCGCGCGCCGGCTCGCGCAGCATCACGGTGGAGCTGAGCGGCGAGGAGATCGCGCGCCGGCTCGCCGCGCGTGGGGTCTCCCCGGGTGTGCAGCACCGCGGCCTGCTGGAAAAATACGCGCTCACGGTTCGCCCCAGCCACCAGGGCGCCGTCACCCATTCGGGGGCGGTGACCTGGCTGCGCGACGAGTCCTGACCTTTCCCATCACAACCCCCAGGAGACACGACATGACGATTTCCCGCCGCCACCTGATCCAATCCACCGGCGCCGGCGCGCTGCTGGCCATGCTGGGCGAACGCGCCTTCGCGCAGGCCCAGATCGAGACGCTCAAGATCATCACGGGCTTTGCCGCGGGCGGCACCTCCGACACCACCTGCCGCCGCGTGGCCACCCGGCTGAGCCCCGACTACGCCAAGACCGCCGTGGTGGAGAACCGCACCGGCGCCGGCGGCCAGATCGCGATCCAGTACGTCAAGGGCGCGCCGGCCGACGGCGCCACGATGCTGCAGACGCCGACGTCCATGCTCACGATCTACCCGCACATCTACAAGAAGCTGCCCTACGATCCGCAGGCCGACCTGACGCCGGTGTCGCTGGGCTGCGTGTTCGACTTCGGCTTCGCGGTCGGCCCGGCCGTGCCGCTGGGCGTGAAGA
Source organism: Variovorax terrae (assembly GCF_022809125.1). Taxonomy (NCBI): domain Bacteria; kingdom Pseudomonadati; phylum Pseudomonadota; class Betaproteobacteria; order Burkholderiales; family Comamonadaceae; genus Variovorax; species Variovorax terrae. The sequence goes on from NZ_JALGBI010000003.1 coordinate 92,491, forward strand.
CCGTGCCCGACTTCCTGGCCTGGGCCAAGGCCAACCCGCTGGGCGCCAACTTCGGCTCGCCGGCCGCGGGCTCGACGCCGCACTTCGTCGGCGCGCTGCTCGGCAAGAGCGCGGGCATCGAGCTCAAGCACGCGGCCTACCGCGGCACGCAGCCAGCCATGCTGGACCTGCTGGGCGGCCAGATCTCGGCCGTCTCGGGGCCGATCGGCGACATCACGCAGCACCTGCCCACCGGCAAGGTGCGCATCCTGGGCGTCTCGGGCGCCAAGCGCAGCCGCTTCGCGCCCGACGTGCCCACGCTGACCGAGCAGGGCCTCAAGGACATGGCCTACAGCGAATGGTTCGCCTTCTTCCTGCCGCCCAAGGCGCCGCAGGACGTGGTGGCCCGCCTCAACGCCGGGCTCAAGAGCGCGCTGGCCTCCAAGGACGTGATCGACGGCCTCAACGGCTTCGGCCTGGAGGCCCTGTCGTCCACGCCGGCCGAGCTCAGCGCCCTGATCAAGAAAGACACGGCCATGTGGGCGCCCATCGTCAAATCGATCGGCTTCACCGCCGACGCCTGATGCGCCCCCACGCTCGTCACGCCGTGTACTTCGCGGCCCCCCGAGGGGGCCGCAGTCGCCTTGGGGCGGCCCGGCGGCGACTGAGCCCTTCCCTGTTTGTTTTTCCTGGAGACCGCCCGTGAACGCCACCCCCAAACCCTCCGCCGCCATGCACCCCGACGAGTGGCAGGCCCGCGTACAGCTCGCGGCCTGCTACCGCGTGTTCGCGATGCTGGGCTGGACCGAGATGATCTACAACCACATCACGGTGCGGTTGCCTGACAGCGCCACGGGCGGCGCCAAGCAGTTCCTGATCAACCCGTTCGGCCTGCACTACAGCGAGGTCACCGCGAGCAACCTGCTCAAGATCGACCTGCAGGGCAACAAGCTGGACGACAACCCCTGGCCGGTGAACCCGGCCGGCTTCACCGTGCACGCCGCGATCCACGACGGCCTGCCCGACGCGCATTGCGTGATGCACACCCACACCACGGCCGGCGTGGCCGTGGCCTGCACCCAGGGCGGGCTGGCGCAGAACAACTTCTACTCTGCCCAGCTCGACGACCTGGTGGCCTACCACGACTTCGAGGGCATCACCATCCACGCCGACGAGGCGCCGCGCCTGCTGAAGAACATCGGCGACAAGCCCGTGGTGATCCTGCGCAACCACGGCCTGCTGGCCTGGGCGCCCACCTTGCCGCTGGCCTTCGTGCGGCTGTGGACGCTGCAGCGCGCCTGCGAGATCCAGATGGCGCAGGCCGCGCTGGGCCCGGCCATCGCCGTGCCGCCGGCCGTGGCGCGCAAGACCACGCATGACTCGTTCCAGTTCGACGCCCAGTTCGGCGCCGGCCAGGATGTGTTTGACGCGCTGGTGCGGCAGGTCGACCGGATTGACGTCAGCTATCAAAACTAGAGCAAACTTTGACCACCCGACGCGGACATCAGGCCCAAATGACTGAGAAAACGATCTCCAAGGCATGTATCTACGGCGCCGGCGCCATCGGCGGCTGGATCGGCATGGCGCTGGCGTCCAGCGGCTGCAGCATCAGCGTGGTGGCACGCGGCGCCACGCTGGAAGCCCTGAAGGCCCATGGCCTGCGGCTGCAGAAAGGCGAGGCGACGACGTCCATTCCCGTGCAGGCCAGCGCCGACCCGGCCGAGCTGGGCGTGCAGGACCTCGTGGTGATTGCCGTCAAGGCGCCGGCCCTGCCCGAGGTGGCGCGCCGGATCGCGCCGCTGATCGGGCCGGACACCCTCGTGCTGACCGCGATGAACGGCGTGCCCTGGTGGTTCTTCGAGGGCTTCGGCGGCCGCTGGCAGGGCACGCGCCTGAAGGCGGTGGACCCCGAGGGCGCGATCGCGCAGGCCATCCCGGCACGCCACATCATCGGCTGCGTGGTGCATGCGAGCTGCTCGCTCAACGGCCCCGGCTTCGTGCGCCACCATTTCGGCAACCGCCTGATCCTGGGCGAGCCCTCGGGCGAGAAAACGGCGCGCGTGCAGGAACTGGCGGCGCTGCTCACGCAGGCCGGCCTCGAAGCGCCGGTGTCCGAGCAGATCCAGAAGGACGCCTGGTACAAGCTGTGGGGCAACATGACGGTCAACCCGGTCAGCGCGATGACCGGCGCCACCACCGACCTCATCCTCGACGACGAGCTGGTGCGCGGCTTCATCTCCAGCGTGATGCTGGAGGCGCGCGAGATCGGCGCGCGCATCGGCATCCCGATCGCCGACCAGCCCGAGGACCGCCACCAGGTCACGCGCAAGCTCGGCGCCTTCAAGTCCTCGATGCTGCAGGATGTGGAAGCCGGCAAGGCGGTGGAGCTCGACGCACTGGTCACCGTGGTGAAGGAACTGGGCACCCTGACCGGCGTGCCCACGCCCTTCACCGACGCGCTGCTGGGCCTGGCCCGGCTGCATGCGCGGGTGCACGGGCTGTACTGAGCGGCTGCCTGCTGGGTGGGGGTTCTCGCTGGCCTGCTTGGCTGGCGAGGGGCAGGCGAGGGGCCAGCGGCGCGGCGGCGATCTTGCGCTCGGTACGGCTCATGTCCTCCCCCCTTTGCTATCGTGTCGTGGTCTTCGCGCCATCCATCGTGTCCGTCGCCGGCCAGATGTGGCGCACCGCCTCCGAGAAGGTGCGGGCGGCAGGCGCATGGTGCTGCAACAGCCCAGCCACCATGACGAGCGCCAGCAGCGTCGCCGCCGCGAACGGCAGCGTGCCGCGCAGCAGCACGCGAGCCCAGCTCCCGATCACGTCCACGCGCCCCAGCCGCTTGACCAGCACCCCTGCGAACACCACTTCAAAAGCGGCTTCCAGCAGCAGCGCCGGACCACCGATCCATGCGAACGCAGCCGCCAGCAGCATGCCCAGCGCTACCGCCGCCAGCGCCAGCAGGCAGCCTTCTCCATCGCCGACCGGAAAATCCACATTCGCCCCCAGATCCGTCATGGCCTCGCCGGAGCCACGCTCCTGCCGCATGAAGTCCGACCAAACCCGGACACAGAGAAAGAACACCGGGTACGACAGCGCGAAGCTGATGGCATAGCGCAAGGGCATGTTGGCGACGTTCCATCGCACAAGCAGTGCGCTGATCAGCCAGCCGCTGGCCCAGGTCACACCGAAGATCAAGCCCGCATGCACGCCCACCCAGCGCCAGCGCAGCCGGCTTTCAATGAAGCGGCGCTTTTCGCGCACGTGGCGCAGCGCGTCCCAGTGGTCGCCGGCCACCCGCGGCTACTCCGCCACCACCACCGGCACGCGCGGCGCCAGCGCGCACATCAGTTCGTAGCCCACGGTGCCGGCGGTGGCGGCCACCTCGTCGATCGGCAGCACCGTGCCGTTGGCGGCGCGGCCCCACAGCGTGACCTCGCTGCCGAAGCCGGCCTCGGGCACCGGCGTGAGGTCCACCGCGATCATGTCCATGCTGACGCGGCCCACGGTGCGGGTGCGCACGCCGTCCACCAGCACCGGCGTGCCGGTGGGGCACAGGCGCGGGTAGCCGTCGGCATAGCCGCAGGCCACGGTGCCGATCCGGAGCGGCGCCTCGGCCGTAAAATTGGAGCCATATCCCACGGAGGTCCCCGCCAGCAGGTGCTGGACAGCTATGATTTTGCTAGCAAGCGTCATCGCCGGCTGCAGACCCCAGTGGGCCGCGGAATGCTCGGGAAAGTCGGGCGCGCTGCCGTACACCGCGATGCCGGGCCGCACCCAGTCGGCGCGCACGGCGGGATCGGCCGCGTGGCGCAGCGTGGCGGCGCTGTTGGACAGCGTGCGCTCGCCGGGCAGGTCCTGCGTGGCGGCCTGGAAGGCGGCGAGCTGCTGCGCGATGCCGCGCGGGCCGTCGGCGTCGCTGAAGTGCGTCATCAGCGAGATCTCGTCCACCTGCGGCAGTGCGTTCAGGCGGGTCCAGGCGGCGCGGTAGCGCTGCGGCGTGAAGCCCAACCGGTTCATGCCCGAGTTCATCTTGAGGAACACGCGGTGCGGCTGGTGCGTCTTGTGGGTGGCCAGCATGTCGATCTGCTCGTCGCAGTGCACGGTGTGCCACAGGCCCAGGCGCGAGCACAGCTCGAGGTCGCGCGGCTCGAACACGCCTTCGAGCAGCAGGACCGGGCCGCGCCATCCGAGGCGGCGCACGCGCTCGGCTTCGTCCAGGTCGATCAGCGCGAAACCGTCGGCGCCGCGCAGGCCTTCGTAGGCGCGCTCGATGCCGTGGCCATAGGCATTGGCCTTCACCACCGCCCACACTTTCGCATCGGGTGCGGCCTGCCGCGCACGCAGCAGGTTGTGGCTCAGGGACGAGGTGTGGATGGTGGCGAGAATGGGGCGTGGCATGGCGGCGGCAGGGAGTTCCGGCGGGGAGATGCAGCAGATTTTGGCACTGCGGGGCGTGATATAACCCCCTGTCGATTGGAGACAGTGACAAAATCAATTGGCATCAGCGCGACTGATGCCCAAGCAGCTATTTGATGAAGCGCGGTTTTTACACCATCATGTCAGCCCAGTTTTTCAGTTCACTGGCTGACAACGCTATTTTCGTGGCTGCCGTCGAACTGCTGCGCACCAATGGCTCTCCCGAGTGGCAGCGCGCGGCCCTGGTGCCGATGTTCGCGCTGTTCTATGTGATCCTCGCGCCCTGGCTGGGCGCGTTCGCCGATGCGCTGCCCAAGGGCCGGGTGATGTTCATCAGCAACGCGATCAAGGTGGTGGGCTGCCTGCTGATGCTGTTCGGCCTGCACCCGCTCTTGGCCTATGCCGTGATCGGGCTCGGGGCCGCGGCCTACTCGCCGGCCAAGTACGGCATCCTCACCGAGCTGCTGCCGGCCTCGCAGCTGGTCAAGGCCAACGGCTGGATCGAGGGGCTGACAATCGCCTCCATCATCCTGGGCGTGCTGCTGGGCGGCCAGCTGGTCGGGCACCACATGTCGAGCATGCTGCTGTCGTTCGACTTCCCCTTCATCGACACCGGCATCGACACGCCGCCCGAAGCCGCCATCCTGGTGCTGGTGTTCGTGTTCCTGGTCGCGGCCTGGTTCAACACGCGCATCCCGCACACCGGGGTGGAGATGCGCCCGCTGCCGCGCAACCCGCTGGATCTGCTGCCGGACTTCTGGAGCTGCAACTCGCGCCTGTGGCGCGACAAGCTGGGCCAGATCTCGCTGTCCACCACCACGCTGTTCTGGGGCGCGGGCGGCAACCTCAAGTTCATCGTGCTGGCCTGGGCCGCCGTGGCCCTGGGCTACAACACCACGCAGGCCTCCGCGCTGACCGGCGTGGTAGCCATCGGCACGGCGGTGGGCGCCATCGTGGCCTCCATGCGCATGCGGCTGGACATGGCGACGCGCGTGATTCCCATGGGCATCTCGATGGGCCTGCTGCTGGTGCTGATGAACTTCATCCACAACGTGTGGCTGGCCGTGCCTTTCCTGATCCTGCTGGGCGGCCTGGGCGGCTTCCTCGTGGTGCCGATGAATGCGCTGCTGCAGCACCGCGGCCACAACCTGATGGGCGCCGGCCGCTCGATCGCGGTGCAGAACTTCAACGAGCAGGCCTGCATCCTGGGCCTGGGCGCGTTCTACAGCCTGTCGATCAAGCTGGGCCTGTCGGTGTTCGGCGCGATCACCGCGTTCGGCGTGGTGGTGGCGGGCGTGATGTGGCTGATCAAGAACTGGCACGACAACAACTGCGTGCGGTACCGCGAGGAGGTCGACCACCTGCTCGACATCGCGCGGCACGATAATATGCACGGCTGATCCAGGGGCCCTGCGGGCTGCGCCCGCTCCCTGTTTCCAGATGCCCGCTTCCTCTGCGCCCCGGCCCCCTTTCCCGCCGCGGCGCCCGCCCCCACCATGAACCCCCTGCTGCCCGCCCTCGCCCTCCTGTTCAACGCCTTCGTCTGGGGCATTTCGTGGTGGCCGTTTCGCCTGCTGGAAAGCCATGGCCTGCATCCGCTGTGGGCCACGGCCATCATCTATGTGTTCTCGCTGGCCTGCGTGCTGGCGCTGCGCCCGAACGCCTGGCGCGGCTTCGCGGGGCACCCGGCGCTGTGGCTGCTGGCGCTCTCCTCGGGCATCACCAACATGGGCTTCAACTGGGCCGTGACGGTGGGCGACGTGGTGCGCGTGGTGCTGCTGTTCTACCTGATGCCGGCCTGGACCGTGCTGCTGGCCTGGCTGGTGCTGGGCGAGAAGCCGGCCCCGGCCTCGCTGCTGCGCATGGCCCTGGCGCTGGCGGGCGTGGTGATCGTGCTCAGGACCGAGCACTCGGCCTGGCCGGTGCCCGAGGGCTATGCCGACTGGCTGGCGCTGCTGGGCGGCTTCAGCTTCGCGCTGACCAACATTCTGCTGCGCCGGCTGCACCGCGCGCCGCCCGAGTCGCGCGTGGTGGCGATGTTCAGCGGCGGCACGCTGACGGCCTGCGGCGCCGCGCTGATCGGCATGACGCAGGGCCTGGTGAGCGCGCCGCCGGCGCCCGCCACGGCCTGGCTGCTGGTGGCGGGGCTGCTGAGCCTGGGCTTCCTGGCCGGCAACATCGCGCTGCAGTTCGGCGCCTCGCGCCTGAACGCGCACACCACGGCGCTGGTGATGCTGTCCGAGGTGGTGTTCGCCAGCGTGTCGGCCGTGGTGCTGGGCGCGGCCGAGCTGCCGGGGCGCATTCTGGTGGGCGGCTCGCTGATCCTGCTGGCGGCGCTGTGGTCCGCGCTGTCGCCAAGCCCGGCCGAGGCCCCGCTCAGCGCGGCTTCCTGAGGGCGTCGGGGTTGGGAATACTGGTGCCCAGGTCGGTGTGCTGGAAGCCGCGCTGGATCTGGGTGTCGTACCGGCTCAGGATGCCCACCAGATCGCTTTCGTCCAGCGGCTTGACGAGGTAGGCGTCGCAGCCGGCCAGCGAGCCCTTGATCTTGTCGATGGCGCCGCCGCGGCTGGTCAGCAGCACGACCACGGGCGGCTTGCCGTCGGGGTAGCTGCGCTGCTTGATGGCGCGGCAGGTCTGGTAGCCGTCCATGCCCGTCATCACCACGTCGAGAAAAACGAAGCGGTAGGGCCGCGCGGCCAGCCGCTCCAGCGCCTGTTCGCCGCTGTGCACCATCTCGGCCTTGAAGCCGAAGCGGCGCAGGCTGTTCTGCATGAAGCGCAGGGCGGTGTCGCTGTCGTCCACCACCAGGATGCCGTCGTCGTCGGGCTGCGGGCGCGCCGCGGGCGGCTGCCGGTCGGTCGGCGCAAAGGGCCGGGTGTCGGCGAAGCCGGGCACCAGGGCGGACGGCGCCGCGGCGGCGCGCGGCACCAGCATCTGGTCGATGGCCGTGAGCAGGCTCATGAGCTTGATCGGGCGCGGCTGGCGCGGCCAGCCGCTGCCGCCGTCCGACGCGCCGACCAGCAGCACATGCTGCGCCGGCGGCTTTGCGAGCAGCCCCTGCAGGACGGCCGCGTCATCGGCATTGGCGATGAGGAGCACCGCCTGCGCCGCGTCGTCGACGATCTGGTAGCCGTTCTGGCGCCGGGCGGCCAGCCGGAAGAAGGATTCGAAGGTCGTCCGCTCGAAGGCCGAGAAACCCAGCAGGGCAATGGGATACGGTGTGTTCATGGTGTGGTGGCGCTTGCTGTCCCTCTTCCTCTTGTTCGCCCCGCGTTGGGCATCCCCCTCTGCTTGCCGCAGCTTCCCGATTATGGCGAAAATGGCCTGAGGCCCAGTGTGGTGCCGCCCTTCTTCCGGAGCCCTTCATGTCCAGCATCTACGATTTCGACGCCCTGCAGATCAACGGCAAGACCGTGCGGCTCAAAAAATACCAGGGCAAGGTGCTGCTGGTGGTGAACACCGCCAGCGCCTGCGGCTTCACGCCGCAGTTCGGCGGGCTGGAAGAGCTGCACCAGACCTATGGCGGCCAGGGCCTGGTGGTGCTGGGCTTTCCCTGCAACCAGTTCGGCGCGCAGGACCCGGGCAGCAACGACGAGATCGCCTCGTTCTGCCAGGTGAACTACGGCGTGAGCTTCCCGATGATGGCCAAGATCGACGTCAACGGCGCACAGGCCGATCCGCTGTACAAATGGCTGACCGAGGAAGCGCCGGGCCTGCTGGGCAGCAAGGCCATCAAGTGGAACTTCACCAAGTTCCTGGTGGGCAAGGACGGCCAGGTGATCCGGCGCTACGCGCCGACCGACACGCCCCAGGGCCTGGCCCGCGACATCGAGGCGGCGCTGGCGGCCTGATCTGCCTTTTTTCAGGCAGAAACCGCCCGAGGTCCAGGTGGGGCGGTCATTTTCTGCTATCAATTCTGAAGTAAATGGCATGCCGCGTCACGGCGCGGTGCCCGTCGCGCCCCACTGGCGCTGCTCGTCCTCGTGGCGGCGCAGCAGGTCGGCCAGCGTGCGGCCCGGCTCGTCGCGGAAATGCTCGTCGAGCGTGCGCACGAAGCTGACGCGGTCGACACGGAAGCTGCGGAAATCCTGCCGCTGCTCGCACCAGGCGGCCAGCGTCCAGACCTTGCCCCAGTAGAAGCAGCCCAGCGGACGCAGGATGCGTTCGCTGGGCTTGTCGTCCTGGTCGCGATAGTGGATGAACAGCTTGCGCCGCGACTGCACCGCCTCGCGCAGGGTCTGCAGCGTGCGCTGGGCCGTGGGCCCCAGCCCCACGGCGGGGGCGAAGATCGCCAGGCTCTCGGCCGCCACGCGGGCATCGACCGGCAACAGCGGCAGGATCTTGCCGAGCGCGTCCTGCGCCGCGCGGGCCAGCGCCGGGTCGAGCCAGGCCTCGGCCAGCCGCACCGAGGCCACCAGCGCCTTGGCCTCGTCCTGGGTGAACATCATCGGCGGCAGGTCGAAGCCGGCGCCCAGCCGGTAGCCCACGCCGGCCTCGCCCTCGATCGGCACGCCCTGGTGCTGCAGGTCGGCCACGTCGCGGTAGATGGTGCGCTCGGACACCTCCAGCCGGCCGGCCAGGAAGGCCGCCGTGGTCAGGCGGCGGCCACGGATGAGCTGGACGAGATGGAACAGTCGGTCGGCGCGGCGCATGGTGATAAATCGTGCTGAATCAGGAATTAAATGGTTACATATTTAAGAATTATTGCAATTACCGCAATGTGTAATTTCATACTTCGTAGTTTTTCTTTCTTCGTTCGGCATCTACAGTTGAGCCATCGATGAGCCGCAATCAAAACAACGACTCACCGAGGCTGGACAAGACGGGGTTGAGATGGAGCCCGACCTGCCCGGAAACGTCAATCGATTTTTGAAAGGAACCATCATGAACCGCACCCTGATCGCTACCGCCCTGATTGCCGCCGCCACCATGGCATCGACCGCCAGCTTCGCCGCCGGCGAAGCCGACTACGCCGAACAGCAGCAGCATGTGAACAGCACGCTCACCCGTGCCGAAGTCAAGACGGCCGCAGCCCAGGTTTCCAAGAACTTCAACTGGGAGCCCAACGGTTCGCGCGTGGCGCCCCGTGTGGCGTCCGGCACCAGCCGCCTGGACGTGCGCAACGAGGCCGTCGCCGCCAACCGCGCCGGCAAGATCGGTGAAGGCGAACTGGGCATGATGCTCTAAGCAGCCTGCCCCCTGCCCGAGGCGGCCTTGCGCAAGCAGGCCGCCTTTTTCTTTGCCGCCTCGCGCCGCGACGCCGGAGGACGGTCCCTGAACCAAGCCCCGGGGCATCTCAGCCTTTCTTGGCCGGCCGGACCGGGCCGCGTGCCGCCACAGGCCGCGGCAAGGCCGCCCGCACCGCCCGCGCGGCCGGCACGCCTGCTTTCGAAGGTCTTTTAGGCCTGGGGTCCTTGTCCAGCCGTTGCATGTAGCTATTAAAAATGTAGCAAAACACGAGACGCCTCCATGGCCTCGGCGATCCGCCGCATGTCGCTGTCACCGATCTCGAACAGGCCGAAGCGGAATTTGTAGCCCCAATGCTGCCGGTCGTCCACGAATTCCAGTACGTCCAGCAAGGGCAGGATCGACGCCTCGCGCGCCGGCACATAGGCCACGCCGCGCCGGTAGGGCACGAAGCCGCCACCCATGTCGAAGGCATAGGGCTCGCCGGGCTGCACCACGCCGATGCTCACGAAGCTCTGGCAGCGCGGCCCGCCGCCCATCGCGAGGCCGGGCGCGTAATAGGCCACGCGGTCGCCCGGCCGCACGCGGCGGATCGGCGCGAGCCGGCCGTGGCACACCTGCATGAAGCCGCCGCCCGCATCGTCGCGGCCGCGCCGCGCATGCTCGGCGCTGGCCACCGCAATCCAGTTCCTCATGCTCAAGCCGGCGCGTGCAGGCCGACCCGGTTGCCTTCGGTGTCGATGATGTGGGCGAAGAACCCCAGGCCCGGCGGCAGCGCGGTCTTGGGCGTGTGGATGCGCCCGCCGGCGGGCTGCACGCGCGCCAGCACCGCGTCGATCGACGGGCCCGCGTTCAGGTAGCCCAGCGTGCCGCCCTCGCCGGGCCGCGCGGCGCCGGGGCCGGCCTGCAGCGCGCCGCGCACCGCCTCCTCGCCATCGGCCGGGAACACCGCCATCTCCATGCCGGGGCCGCCGTAGTTCTCGCGCACGAGCGCGGCGCCCAGCAGGCGCTCGTAGAACGCCTGCGCCCGGTCGATCTGCGCGCAGGGAATCTCAAACCAGTTGAGGGCGTGTTGCATGGCCTGGCTCCTTGCCAGAAGTTGATCAGGACGCCATGCTGCGCCGCCCCTGCTGACAGCCCTCTGTCAGGAGACTGGCAGTGCCTCGTCCAGCAGCTCGATCCAGTGCCGCACCGGCGTGGCCGTGCCGCTTTGCAGGTGCGTGATGCAGCCGATGTTGGCCGAGAGGATGGCCTGCGGCGCCAACTCGCCCAGGTGGCCGAGCTTGCGGTCGCGCAGCTGGGTGGCAATGCCGGGGTTGAGCACCGAGTAGGTGCCGGCCGAGCCGCAGCACAGGTGCGCCTCGTTCGTGGCCGTGCGCACCTGAAAGCCCAGCGCGCCCAGGTGCTGCTCCACGCCGCCGCGCAACTGCTGGCCATGCTGCAGCGTGCAGGGCGGGTGGAAGGCCAGCAGGCCGGCGGGCGGCTTCACCCGGCCGCGCAGCGCCTGCACCAGCGCGGGCAGCAGCTCGCTCAGGTCTTTCGTCAGCGCGCTGATGCGCTGCGCCTTGGCGGCATAGGCCGGGTCGTCCTTCAGCACGTGGCCGTAGTCCTTGACCGTGACGCCGCAGCCCGAGGCGTTCATGACGATCGCCTCGACACCGGCGCCGCCGTCCTGCGGCTCGACGTGCGGCCACCAGGCGTCGATGTTGGCGCGCATCTGGGCCCTGGCGCCGTCCTGGTCGTTGAGGTGGAATTTCACCGCGCCGCAACAGCCCGCCTCGGGCGCGACCACGGCCTGGACGCCGGCTGCGTCGAGCACGCGCGCGGTGGCGCGGTTGATGTTGGGCAGCATCGCGGGCTGCACGCAGCCGGCCAGCATCAGCATCTTGCGCGCGTGCTGGCGCACGGGCCAGGCGCCGGCCTCCTGCTTCGGCGGCACCTTGGCCTGGAGTGCCGCGGGCAGCAGGCCGCGCACGCTCTGGCCGAGCTTCATCGCGGGGCCGAACAGCGGCGAGGGCAGGCCTTCCTTGAGCGCCCAGCGCAGGGCGCGTTCGGCGGCCGGGCGCGGCACTTTCTCATCGACGATCTTGCGGCCGATGTCCACCAGGTGGCCGTACTGCACGCCGCTGGGGCAGGTGCTCTCGCAGTTGCGGCAGGTCAGGCAGCGGTCCAGGTGCAGTTGCGTGGCGCGCGTGGGCGCCTCGCCCTCGAGCACCTGCTTGATGAGGTAGATGCGCCCGCGCGGGCCGTCGAGCTCGTCGCCCAGCAGCTGGTAGGTCGGGCAGGTGGCGGTGCAGAAGCCGCAGTGCACGCACTTGCGCAGGATGGCCTCGGCCTCGGCGCCGTCGGGCGTGTTCTTGAATTCGGGAGCGAGGTTCGTCTGCATCACAACTCCCGGTACAGGCGGCCGCGGTTCAGGATGCCGGCCGGGTCGAACTCGGCCTTGAGCTGGCGGTGGAGACGGTCCAGCGGCGGCTTCAGGGCATCAAATCGGGCCAATGTCCTTGTCGTGGGGTCTTTTTTTGCTATGAAAAGCGTAGCATGCCCGCCAGCAGCCGCAGCCGCGGCGCGCAGGCGGGGCGCGTCCTGCGCGCTGGCGTGCACCCAGCGCTGGGCGCCGTGCCACTCGACCAGCGGCGGCTCGGGCAGGTCCAGCACCGGCGCGGTCTGCGGCACCGAGAGGCGCCACAGATCGCGCCCGCCGCCCGCCTGGAACCAGGGCAACTGCTGCTCGCGGCACAGCGCCCAGTCGGGCGCGACCAGGGCGTTGTCCTGGCGCTCGCCGCCCAGCGTGCGGCAGGCGGCCTCGACCGCCGCCACCGCGCCGCGCAGGCGCAGGTAGAGCGTGCCCACGCCCATGTCCTCGACCCAGCAGCTCGCATTCAGCGGCAGCGGCTGGCCGCCCCAGCGGTTGAGTTGGGCCAGCGCCTCGGCCTGGTCCATCTCGAACTTCAGCGTGGCCTCGGCCGGCGCGCGCGCCAGCACCTTGAGGCTGACCTCGGCAATCAGCCCCAGCGTGCCGAGCGCGCCCACCATCAGGCGCGAGACGTCGTAGCCCGCCACGTTCTTCATGACCTGGCCGCCGAAAGTGAGCAGCTCGCCGCGGCCATTCAGCAAAGTCATGCCGAGCACATAGTCGCGCACCGCGCCGACGCTGGCGCGCGCCGGGCCGCTCAAGCCCGTAGCCACCATGCCGCCGACGGTCGCTGTGCTCCCTGCGGCGCTACCGAAATGCGGCGGCTCGAACGGCAGGCACTGGCCGCGTTCGGCCAGCACGGCCTCCAGCTCGGCCAGCGGCGTGCCGGCGCGCACGGTGACCACCAGCTCGCTCGGCTCGTAGCTGGTGATGCCGGCCAGCGGCCGGGTGTCGAGCAGCTCGCCCACGGGCGGCTCACCATAGAAATCCTTGCTGCCGCCGCCGCGGATGCGCAGCGGCTGGCCGGCGGCCGCGGCGGCGCGGATGCGGTCGGCGATCTGGCTGAGGGCTGGGTCCATGAGCTGCATGGTAAGCGCGGCCGCCCCCCGGCCCGCGCACGCGGGCTGTGATCTTTTTGAAATCAGTCGCTGAAAAAGTTGACGGGCAGGCCCGGCACGTCCACGCGCATCGAGAACACGCAGCCCGACTCGGGCAGGGCGGCCAGCTCGTCGGCCGGCCGGCCGTGGCAGGCGGTGGTGAGGTAGAGCGTGCGCAGGTCGTCGCCGCCGAAGCAGGGCATGGTCGGGCAGCGCGCGGGCACGGCGATCTCGGCCAGGGTCTCGCCCGCGGGCGAGAGCTTGAGCACGCGCCCGCCCTCGAACATGGCGACCCAGTAGTTGCCCTCGGCATCCACCGCCGCGCCGTCGGGCCGGCCGCCGTAGCCCGGCATGCCGGGCTGCCAGCCGGCCGGCTTGCCCGGGAACTGGCGGAACACGCGGTGGCGGCGCATGGCGCTGCTGCGCGGCTCCCAGTCCCAGGCCTGGATCACATGGTTCGTGGTGTCGCTCCAGTAGACCGTGCCGTGGTCGGGCGACCAGGCCAGGCCGTTGGCGATCACGCCATTGAGCGCCTTGAGCTGAACCACCGGCTTGCCGCCGTTGCCGTTGTCGGGGCGGCAGTCGATGGAGTACAGCTCGGCCCGGCGCGCATCGCGCGGCTCGTACATGGTGCCGGCCCACAGCCGGCCCAGCGGGTCGGCCTTGCCGTCGTTGAAGCGGGTGGTCTTCGGATCGTGGTTGAAGCGCGCGATCGGCGTGAGCGCACCGCCCCACTCGGGCGCGCGGTAGATGCCGTCGCGCAGCGCGATCACCAGGCCGCCGCGTTGCGCCGGGGCGATGCAGCCCGGCTCCTGCGGCAGCTCCCAGCTCTCCAGCGTGCCCATGAAGACGTTGGCGCGGTGGATGCGCCGCCCTGGAATATCCACCCAGTACAGCAGCTGCTCCTGCGGGTGCCAGAACGGGGATTCGCCCAGGCCGCTGGGCTGCTTCACGACGGTTTGCCAGGTCATTTCAGTTTTTGCCTTCCACTTGGATGTTCATCTGCGCCGTCATCGACTCGCCGGGCGCGAGCACGCGCAGGCCCAGGTCGCCGGCCCGCATGGCGGACGCGGCCAGCAGGTTGACGGCATTGTTCACATGGCTCACCGGCTCGATCGCAACGAAGTCGTGCGCCTCGCCGGTGAACACCACGAGGTGGCTCAGCGACGAGTCGATGCGCGTGCGCAGCAGCGGGTCGCGCAGGTGCGCGCTGCCGTGCCAGCCGTCGAAGCAGTGGTCGATCTCGAGCCCGGCGCAGTCGGCGTCCAGCCCCTGGGCCGGCAGGCGGTGGGTCGGCAGCTTCTCGGCGTTCATCTCCCAGCGGCCCGTGGCCTCGAACGCAATGCGGCTGCCCGCGCGCTTGACGAAGGACGGATGCCAGCCGAGACCGGCCGGCGCGGGCTGCGGCGACTGGTTGGTGAGGCTCAGCGTGAGTGCCAGCTCGTGGGCGCTCACGCGCAGGGTCTGCGAGGTGTCGAAGGCGAAGGGCCAGGCCGCATCGGGCTGGTGCTCATACGACAGCATGAGCGTGCGCGCGTCCTGCTCCAGCACGGCCCAGGGCCGCTGCCAGCCGACGCCGTGGATGGCATGCGGCTCGTCGCCGCCCGGGCGGACCAGCGGGTGGCTGGTGCCCTGCCACTGCAGCGTGGCGTGGCCGATGCGGTTGGAGAACGGCACCAGCGGGTAGCAGCCGGCCTGGCGCGCCGAGCGCAGGGCTCGCGGATCGGCCGCGGCGCGCAGCACGGGCACGCCGTCCAGCCACAGGCCCGCGATGCAGCCGCCCAGGGCGGGCAGTACCTCGCAGCGCAGGCCTTCGCAGGCCAGTTCGATCACAGCAGCGGTCATCGCCGGATTTTGTCTCCTCGGCTTCATTGTGCCCGGGGACGGCCCGGCCTCGACTCGGCGTCAACCCTCACCAGCGCCGCAGGCGGTTGCCGCATAAAAAAGAAAAAAGGGCCCGCATCGCTGCGGGCCCAACATCCAAAGGAGACTCTCGCTGTCTTTGCTCTGCCCCGGCGGCCTGGAGGGGCGCCGGGGCCGGTGTCGCTCAACGGTTGTAGGCGGTCTCGCCGTGCGAGCTGATGTCCAGGCCTTCGCGCTCCTCCTCTTCGGGCACGCGCAGGCCGATCAGCAGGTCGGCGATCTTGTAGGCGATGAAGGCCACCACGCCGGACCACACGATGGTGAGCAGCACGCTCTTGAGCTGCACGAACAGCTGATGGCCCATGGCGTAGTCGGCCGGCTGCACGCCGCCCAGGCTGGGCGCGGCGAACACGCCGGTCAGGAGGGCGCCCAGGATGCCGCCGACGCCGTGCACGCCGAACACGTCGAAGGCATCGTCGGCACCGAGCATCTTCTTCAGGCCGTTCACGCCCCAGAGGCAGACCACGCCGGCCAGCAGGCCGAGCACGATGGAGCCCATCGGGCCGACGAAGCCGGCCGCGGGCGTGACCGCCACCAGGCCGGCGACGGCGCCGGAGGCTGCGCCCAGCATGGAGGCCTTGCCCTTGGACAGCGCTTCACCGCCGATCCAGGCCAGCGTGGCAGCGCCGGTGGCCAGGATGGTGTTGATGAAGGCCAGGCCGGCGATGCCGTTGGCGGCGCCCGCGGAGCCGGCGTTGAAGCCGAACCAGCCGACCCACAGCAGCGAGGCCCCGACCATCGTCAGCGTCAGGCTGTGCGGCGTCAGCGCTTCCTTGCCGAAGCCGATGCGCTTGCCGACCAGGTAGGCGCCCACCAGGCCGGCGACACCGGCATTGATGTGCACCACGGTGCCGCCGGCGAAGTCGAGCGCGCCGTCCTTGCCCAGCAGGCCGCCGCCCCAGACCATGTGAGCCATCGGGATGTAGCTGAAGGTGAACCAGATCACGGAGAACAGCAGCACGGCGGAGAACCTGATGCGCTCGGCGAAGGAGCCGACGATCAGGCCCACCGTGATGGCCGCGAAGGTGGACTGGAAGGCCACGAACACGTATTCCGGAATGGTCGGCAAGGCGGCGGACAAGGTGTCCGGCGCGATGCCCTTGAGGAAGATCTTGTCGAAGCCGCCGAAGAAGGTGCCCTCGCCGCCGAACGCCAGGCTGTAGCCGTAGATGGCCCACAGGATGGTGATCAGCGAGAAGATCACGAACACCTGCATCAGCACCGACAGCATGTTCTTGGAACGGGCCAGGCCGCCGTAGAACAGCGCGAGGCCGGGGATGGTCATCAGGATCACCAGCATGGTCGAGGTCAGCATCCAGGCGGTGTCGCCGGTGTCGAGCTTGGGCGCCGGTGCAGCAGCGGGGGCCGCAGGTGCGGCCGCCGCCGCGGGCGCTGCGGCTGCAGCGGCAGGAGCCGCCGCAGAGGCGGCAGCGGCCGCAGGTTCCGAAGCAGCCGGCGTTTGCGCCAGCGCTGCCGTGCTGCCGGCGAGCAGACCGATTCCCAGCACGAGGGAGGCAAGTAGTTTTTTCATGTTCGTCTCTTTCTTGAGGGCTGCAGATTTACAGCGCTTCCTTGCCGGTTTCGCCGGTGCGGATGCGGACGACCTGCTCCAGGTTGTATACGAAGATCTTGCCGTCGCCGATCTTGCCGGTGCGGGCCGCAGCCTCCACCGCCTCGATCACGCGCTCGACCAACTCGTCGGCCACCGCCGCTTCGATCTTGACCTTGGGCAGAAAGTCCACCACGTACTCCGCGCCGCGGTACAGCTCGGTGTGGCCTTTCTGACGGCCGAAGCCCTTGACTTCGGTCACGGTGATGCCTTGCACCCCGATGCCGGAGAGGGCTTCGCGCACCTCGTCCAGCTTGAACGGTTTGATGATGGCCGTTACGAGTTTCATGTCTTCTCCTCGACGGGTTAAGGAATTAGAAATTCTTCTTGAGGCCCAGCACCAGGGTGCTGCCGGCCAGGTTCTTGGTGCCGGTGCCCGGCAGGGTGTAGTCGAAGCCCTGCTTGCTGCTCCAGTTGGTGCCGACCAGGGTGGCGCTGACCACCAGGCCGTCGAAGTCCTTGTTCAGGGCCAGCGAGTAGTCGGTGTAGGAGGTGGCGTTCTTGATGGTCTGGCTGCCGATGTGCGGCACGATGGAGAAGCCGTTGCCCAGGTCGAACGTGGCGCTCAGGTCGAAGTAGCCGCTGCCCTTGCTGTTGGGCGTGCCGAACAGGTTGGTCGTGCTCTGCGAGTACTTGGCCGTGACCGGGCCGAACGACAGGGCGCCGTACAGCTCGAAGGTGTTGGCGTTGGCAAAGCCGGCCGTGTTGCCCAGGTTGTTGCCGGCGTACCAGTATTGCAGGCCGCCGACGTCGAACGAGACGGAGTCGGTGATCGAGCCCTTGTAGCCGCCGTACAGGTCGATCTCGATCGGGCCCTTGGTGGTGTTGGGGTTGGCCGTGCTGTCCTTGATCCAGGAAATGGTGGAGCCCCAGGTGCCCAGGTAGAAGCCGCTCTTGTGCGCGAAGTCGATGCCGCCCTGCAGCGCCGGCTTCTTGCCGGTCTGGGAGATGCCGCGGTAGCGGTATTCGGTCACGGCGCCGATGTTGTAGGACAGGGTGTAGTCCGGCTCTGCGGCAGGCGCCGCGGTCTGGGCAAAGGCAGCACCGGACACGGCCAGCAGGGACAACAGCATCGTTTGAGTAGCTTTCAATTTCACGAGGTTCTCCTAACAAGAAAAAAGGGACACCGGTGCTAAGCAGGGAGCGTGCCAAAGTTAACGTCCCATGAACGCCTGTCTCTTTCTGCGTCCTCGCAACAGGGGGCTGCCGCGTTACTCCTTTCAGTCATAGAAAAACGAAAGCACCTGCCGAGCACGTTTTTGGTGCGCCTTCGCGTCCGCCTCGCCGCACAGGTACAGTGCGCACTCAATTGGGGAGTTGGTTCTCATGAGCTTGTCTTTGGTGCAAAGCCGTGCCCTGCTGGGGCTGGAAGCGGCGGCCGTCACCGTCGAGGTGCATCTGGCCAATGGCCTGCCGAGCTTCACGCTGGTGGGGCTGGCCGAGGTGGAGGTTAAGGAGGCGCGCGAGCGGGTGCGCAGCGCGCTCCAGAACTCGGGCCTCGAGTTTCCCCACAACAAGCGCATCACCGTGAATCTGGCGCCGGCCGACCTGCCCAAGGATTCGGGCCGCTTCGACCTGCCGATCGCACTCGGCATCCTGGCCGCCAGCGGCCAGATCGACGCCGCGCGGCTGGCCGGCCACGAGTTCGCGGGCGAGTTGTCGCTGTCGGGCGAGCTGCGGCCGGTGCGCGGCGCGCTGGCCATGAGCCTGGCCCTGCGGGCGCAGCAGGCCCAGCCCCGGCTGGTGCTGCCGGCCGCCAGCGCCGAAGAAGCCGCGCTGGTGCCCGGCATGCAGGTCTATGGCGCCCGCCACCTGCTCGACGTGGTGCGCCAGTTCCTGCCCGCGCCGAAGGAGGCCGCGCCCGCCGAGGACGACACCGGCGGCTGGGTGCGCGTGCCGCCGCGGCGGGCCCGGCCGCCCGCGGCGCGCTATGCCGACCTGGCCGACGTCAAGGGCCAGGCCGCCGCCAAGCGCGCGCTGGAGATCGCGGCGGCTGGCGGCCACAGCGTGCTGATGGTGGGCCCGCCGGGCTCGGGCAAGTCGATGCTGGCCCAGCGCTTTGCCGGCCTGCTGCCGGCCATGAGCGTGGACGAGGCGCTGCAAAGCGCGGCCGTGGCCAGCCTGGGCGGGCGCTTCTCGCTGGAGCACTGGGCCACCCGGCCGACCTGCAGCCCGCACCACTCGGCCAGCGCGGTAGCGCTGGTGGGGGGCGGTTCGCCGCCGCGGCCCGGCGAAATCTCGCTGGCCCACCATGGCGTCCTTTTTCTGGACGAACTGCCCGAATTTCCGCGCGCCGCCCTGGAGGCGCTGCGCGAGCCGCTGGAAACCGGCACCATCACGATTTCGCGCGCGGCGCGGCGCGCCGAATTTCCGGCGCGCTTCCAGATGATCGCGGCCATGAACCCCTGCCCTTGCGGCTACCTGGGCTCGCCGCTCAAGGCCTGCCGCTGCACGCCCGACCAGGTGTCGCGCTACCAGGGCCGGCTCAGCGGCCCGCTGCTCGACCGCATCGACCTGCACGTGGAAGTGCCGGCCCTGCCGCCCGCCGACCTGCTGCAGGCGGGCGCGGGCGAATCCACCGGCCCCATCCGCGAGCGCTGCACGGCGGCGCGGGAGCGCGCGCTGCAGCGCCAGGGCAAGCCGAACCAGGCGCTGGCCGGCCAGGAGATCGACGACCACCTGGCGCTGGAAGATGCCGCCGCGAAGTTTCTCAACACCGCCGCCGCGCGGCTGGGCTGGAGCGCGCGCTCGACCCACCGCGCGCTCAAGGTGGCGCGCACCATCGCCGACCTGGCCGGCGCCGGCACGACGCAGGTGGCGCACATCGCCGAAGCCGTGCAGTACCGGCGCGCGCTGCGCCCGGCCTGAGCGCCAATTGCTACCAAATCAATAGCAAACAATGACCAGGGGACAAGGACATCTGCGCGATTTCCTTGCCAAATACGGCGCCACCCCGGCCGTACAGCCCGAAACCGGGGCCGTCTGTTGACTTATACCTAAATGTAGTAAGGGAATGGATAAACTGTGAGGCATGGGGTGTATCGCCCGCCCAGGCCGCGCGACACCGGGCCCTGGCGCCACGAACGGCCTGCCCCTTTCTACAACGCCTGATCTTTCCTGAACCATGAGTGCTTTCAACGAGGAACGCGTGCTGAGCGTCCACCACTGGACGGACCGCCTGTTCACCTTCACCACCACGCGCGACCCGTCGCTGCGCTTCTCCAACGGCCACTTCACCATGATCGGCCTGCGCGTCAACGACAAGCCGCTGCTGCGCGCCTACAGCATCGTGAGCGCCAACTACGAGGAGCACCTCGAGTTCCTGAGCATCAAGGTGGAAGAAGGGCCGCTGACCTCGCGGCTGCAGCACATCCAGGTGGACGACACCATCATCGTCGGCCGCAAGCCCACCGGCACGCTGCTGATCGACTACCTGCTGCCCGGCAAGCGCCTGTACCTGCTGTCCACCGGCACCGGGCTGGCGCCATTCATGAGCATCATCCGCGACCCGGAGACCTACGAGCGCTTCGAGCAGATCGTGCTGGTGCACGGCGTGCGCCAGGTCGACGAGCTGGCGTACCACGACCTCATGGTGGACCACCTGCCGCAGCACGAATTCCTGGGCGAGATGGTCAAGCAGAAGCTGCTGTACTACCCCACCGTGACGCGCGAGCTCTACCGCAACATGGGCCGCGTGACCGACCTCATGGAAAAGGGCAAGCTGTTCAAGGACCTGCACCTGCCCGAGATCGACCGCGAGCAGGACCGCGTGATGATCTGCGGCAGCCCCGGCATGCTGGTCGACCTCAAGCACCTGCTGGAAGCGCGCGGCTTCAAGGAAGGCAACACCTCCACGCCGGGCGACTTCGTCATCGAGCGCGCCTTCGCCGAGAAATAGAAGGCTGCGCCGCCGTCAGGCCATGCGGCCTGACGGTCTCCCGCGGCTTCGGCCGCAAGCAAGACCCTCCATCGCCATGATCGAGGCGGCTGGCCGGTGAGATTCTGGCCAGCGGCATGGCGATGATCGACGGCATCGCGTGCCGCAACCCCCGCTTGCCGGGCGGCCGATTCTTATTTCACGGATGAGAAATCTGTTTCATGAATGTGAAATATAGACCCCAGCCCATTGTGCGCAGGATGCCTTGTTTCCCATACTTCACCCACTCAAAGGTGAAGTCATGTACACATCCATCCGAATCGACAAGCAGGGCAGCGTCTGGCGCGTGGTGCTCAACCGCCCCGAAGTGCGCAACGCGCACGACCTGGACATGTTCAAGGAGCTGGTCGCGGCTTTCGACGAGGTCGAGAACGACCCCGCATGCCGCTGCGCCGTGCTCACCGGCGCGGGCGACATGTTCAGCGCTGGCCAGGACCTGCGTTTCACGCGCTCGGCCGATGCCCAGGCGATCGACGCCTACGGCCGCTTCAACGTCGCGGCGCGCCAGCGCATCCAGCGCAATTTCAAGCCCGTGGTCGCCGCGGTCAACGGCCCGGCCATCGGCGGCGGCGTCTACCTGGCCACGGCCTGCGACCTGGTGGTGTCGGTCGACAGCGCGTACTTCCAGATGCGCGAGATCCAGGCCGGCAATCACAGCGGCGGCGCCTTCCTGTTCACCGTGGGCCGCGCCCGCTCGCTGGAGATGTCGCTGCTGGGCCGGCGCGTCAGCGCGCCGCAAGCCGAGGCCTGGGGCCTGATCAACCGCAGCGTGCCGGCCGACGGGTTCGACGCCGCGGTGGACGACTACGTCCATGCGCTGCTGGAGCTGCCGCCGCTGGCCATCCGCTACACCAAGAGCGCCACCAACCTGCTGCTCGATTCGGCCGGCTTCTCCACGCATTCCGAGGCCAGTGCGCCGATGCAGCGCTACCTGAGCCTGAGCCCCGACGGGCGCGAGGCCAAGCGCGCCTTCAACGAACGCCGCAAGCCGCGCTTCACCGGCGCCTTCCCCCAGGCCGCCGAGGACCGCTGAATGACCCAGGCACTCCAAGGCTGCAAGGTGCTGGACTTCACGCACGTGCTGGCCGGCCCCATCGCCACCAACTACCTGTGCCTGCAGGGCGCGGACGTGGTCAAGGTCGAGTCCGCGCAGGGCGACACCATGCGCAACTATGGCGGGCTGACACCGGGCCAGCCCGGCAACGCGGGCATGGGCCCGTCCTTCGTGTCGGTCAACAGCGGCAAGCGCTCCATGGTGCTGGACCTCAAGAACGAGCGGCACCTGGCGGTGGCGCGGCGCCTGGTGGCCTGGGCCGACGTGGTGATCGAGAACTTCCGCCCCGGCGTGATGGACCGGCTGGGCCTGGGCTACGAGGCCTGCAAGGCGATCCGGCCGGACATCGTGTTCTGCTCGGTCTCGGGCTTCGGCCAGTCGGGGCCGCTGCGCGCCAACCCGGCCATCGACCAGATCATCCAGAGCATGTCGGGCCTGATGAACCTGTCGGGCGAGCCCGGCAGCGGGCCCATGCGCATCGGCTTTCCGGTGGTGGACACCTTCACCGGCATGCTGGCGGCGCTGGCCATCGTGTCGGCGCTGCTGCGGCGCGAGAAAAGCGGCGAGGGCCAGTACATCGACGTGGCCATGATGGACGCGGCCATGGTGATGATGGTGTCGGTGGCGGGCCCCTACCTGGCCGCGGGCATCCAGCCAAAGAAGCAGGGCAACCTGGGCTACAGCATGTCGCCCACGGCCGACACCTTTCCCACCGCGCGGGGCGACATCACCATCGGCGCCGTGCGGCAGGACCAGTTCGAGCAGCTGTGCGCCGTGCTGCAGCGCCCCGACCTCGTGGCCGACGCGCGCTTCGCCGACCGGCGCTCGCGCCAGCAGAACGCCGCGGCGCTGCGCGCGGAGGTGGTCCGTGCGCTGGCCGCGCGCACGGCGCTCGAATGGGAAGAACTGCTCAATCAGGCCGGCGTCGCGGCCGGGGCGGTGCGCGAGCTGCACGAGGCGCTGGCGCACCCCCACTTCGCGCACCGCGGGCTGACCCTGCCCGTGCAGCCGCCCGGCGGCGACCCGGCGCGCATCCTGAACACCGGCTTCCTGCTCGCTAGCGACCCGGGCGGCACGCGCCGCCCGCCGCCGGCCCTGGGCGAGCACACCCGCGAGGTGCTGCAGGAGCTCGGCTACCCGCCCGCGCAGGTGGACGCCCTGCTGGGCGCCACGGCACCAGACGCCACCTGACCCCCCAAAAAAAAGGAGACACCATGGACAAAAGACATTTCCTGCGGCTGCTGGCCGCCACCCCGGTGGCCGCGGCCCTCCCCACCTCGGCGCAGCAGCGCTACCCGGACCACGCCGTCCGCCTGATCGCACCGTTCGCCGCGGGCAGCACCAGCGATACGTCGGCGCGCTTCATCGCGCAGTACATGGCGGTGGCACTCAAGCAGAGCGTGGTGGTGGACAACCAGCCCGGCGCGGACGGCCGCATCGGCATGATGGCGGCCAGGAACGCCGCGCCCGATGGCTACACACTGGTACTGGGCAGCTGGACCAACCTCGCGGTGAATCCCATCCTGATCAAGGCGCTGCCCTACGACCCGCTCAAGGACTTCAAGCCGGTGGCCGGCATCGGGCGCAGCATGCTGGGCATCGCGGTGCCGGGCAATTCGCCGCGCAAGACGCTGGCCGACCTGCTCGATGCCGCCAGGAGCCGGCCGCGGGCGGTGAACTTCGGCAACTTCGGCACCGGCTACCGGCTGGCCGCGGAGTGGCTGTCCAGCCTGTCGGGCGCGCAGTTCACCCATGTACCGTACAAGACCACCAGCCAGATGAACACCGACCTGGCCGGCTCGCAGATCGACGCGGGCATGGACGGCGTGACCTCGCTCACGCCGCTGGTCAAGTCGGGCCAGTTGCGGCTGCTGGCCGTGACCGGCGAGCAGCGCCACCCGGAATTCCCCGAGGTGCCGACCATCAAGGAAACCTACCCCGAGTTCTCGGTCTACGGCTGGTCGGCATTGATGGTGCGCGCGGAGGTGCCGGACGAGATCACCGCGCGGCTGGCCGCGACCGTGCAGGCCATCATGGCCTCACCCGAAGGCAAGGCGTTTGCACAGCGCGTGGGCTCGGAGCTGCTGCTGCGCGGCACCAGCGAGATGCGCAAGTACCAGGTCGAGCAGATCGAGACGCTGCGCCGCGTGGCCGAGGCGGCCGGCATGAAGCCCGAATGAGCCTGGAGCTTGCTCAGCGCCTCTCAGGCGCGCGGGCGGCCCGACGCCGCGAAGGTCTGCGGCAGCGCTTCCATGTGTTCGCGATGCGCGGCCACCACGCCGCGCAGCGCGTCGAGAAAGCGCTCCTTGTTCGCACGCAGCGCCGCGATGCGCCCGCCCAGGCCCAGCACCATGGGCGGCTGGTGCTGTGGCGCGGCCAGCAGCATGGTGATGATGCCCGAGCCCGGCGTGGACACGCCTTCGCTGTACGACCAGCCGCGCTCGCGGCACAGGTCGAGCCGGGCCTGCAGCTCCGACAGCCGCACCTGGCGGGCCGGCGCCTCCTGGGCGTTGATGCGGCTGACCAGGGCGCGCAGCTCGGCGCGCGGCTTGAGCGCCAGCACCACCTCGCCCATGGCCGAGCGCAGCAGCGGACGCAGCGCGCCGGTGCTGACGTCGGTGCGCCCCGTGGCGTCGTTGCCTTTCACCACGTGGATGTACTGCATCTGGAAGCCGCTCTGGATGCCCAGCACCGCGGTGCAGCCGGTGTCGTCGCGCAGCCGGTACATGAGCCGCACGATGGTGCCGTCGCTCAGCAGCGCGTCGTTGACCCAGATGCCCAGCAGTGCCGCGCGCACGGTGGGCACGAAGGTGCGCTCCTCGCGCGAATAGTCCAGGTAGCCCAGATCGCGCAGGGTGTTGAGCAGCGCGAAGGTGCTGGACGCCGGGTAGCCGAGCGCCGCGCAGACCTGGGTCAGCGTGGCCGGCGCGCGCCGCTGCGCGAAATATTCGAACACCTCGACCACGCGCTGCGCGGATTTGACGGGGGGAGCCATGCGGCGATCCTAACGCCCACGCCGCGCGGGCCCAGGCGCCTGCCCCGTGTTTTCTCATCCATGAATTTCAACTCCGGAGTCTTTTCCCCATGAAACTGGCCACCCTTGCCCGTGACGGCCGCGCCGTCCCCGCCCTGTTCGACGCCGCTGGCGTGTTCGACCTGCAGGTGGTGCTGGCGGTGCTGCCCACCGGCCAGCGCCACGGCTTTGGCGGTGCCGCCGCCGGCCCGCTGTCCATGCTCGACCTGGTCGCCGCCGGCGAGCGTGCGCATGCGCTGTGCCGCCAGGTGGCGCAGCAGCCGCATGCCTTCGCCGTCGCGCGGATCGCGCCGGCCCAGGTGCGCCTGCTCGCACCGCTGCCCCGCACGCCGCGCAACGTGTTCTGCCTGGGCCGCAACTATGCGGACCATATCCAGGAGGACAACCTCTCGCGCGACAAGGCGACGCCGCTGCCCGAGCATCCGCAGTTCTTCACCAAGCCCGCCAGCGCCATCGTCGGCGACGGTGCCGCCATCCGCTACGACGAGCGCGTCACGCGCCGGCTGGACTACGAGGTGGAGCTGGCCGTCGTCATCGGCACCGGTGGGCGCGACATCGCGGCGGCGGACGCGATGCGCCACGTGTTCGGCTACACCATCGTCAACGACATCACCGCGCGCGACCTGCAGCGCCGCCACGACCAGTGGTTCAAGGGCAAAGCGCTGGACACCAGCTGCCCCATGGGGCCGTGGATCGTGAGCGCCGACGAGATCGCCGACCCGCACGCGCTCGCGATCGCGCTGGACGTCAACGGCGAGCCGCGCCAGCACGCCAGCACCGGCGACATGATCTTCAAGATTCCGCAAATCATCGAGTCGCTCTCGGCCGGGCTGACGCTGGAGCCCGGCGACGTGATCGCCACCGGCACGCCCTCGGGCGTGGGCTACGCGATGAACCCGCGCCGCTTCCTGACAGGCGGCGACGTGATCGAATGCCGCATCGACGGCATCGGCCGGCTCGTCAACACCGTCGAAGCCGTTCAGCCTGACGCTATCAAATAGATAGCACTCATCATATGCCGGGCCTGGACTGGAGCCTCATTCTGCGATAATTTTGGAATGACAGCGCCAGCCGCCCCCGACCACCCCTACGACCGGCGGCTGGTGGGCTGGCTGTCGCTGGGCCAGCTCATCACCTGGGGCAGCGTGTTCTACACCTTCGCCCTGCTGATGGAGCCGGTCGAGCGCGAACTCGGCCTGAGCCGCTCCCAGTCCTCGCTGGCCTTCAGCCTGGCGCTGCTGACCGAAGGCCTGCTGGCCTACCCGATGGGCCGCTGGATCGACCGCGGCCACGAGCGCGCGGTGATGACCGGCGGCTCGCTGCTGGTGGCCGCCTGCCTGCTGCTGCACAGCGCGGTGCACAGCCTGGCCGGCTTCTACGCCGCCTGGATCGGCCTGGGCGCGGCCATGGCCGCCACGCTCTACAACCCGGCCTTCGCCGTCGTCACGCGGCGCTTTCCCCACGACTTCCGCCGCGCCATCATCACGCTGACCTTCCTCGGCGGGCTGGCCAGCACGGTGTTCATCCCGCTGACCGCCTGGCTGATCGAGCAGCTCGGCTGGCGCCGCACGCTGTGGGTGCTGGCCGGCCTGCACCTGCTGGTCTGCGTGCCGCTGCATGCGCGCCTGCTGCGCGGCGCCCCGGTGGCTCCCGCCGGGGCCGGCACCGCGGCGGGAACGCCGGCGGCTTCGCTGGCGCGCAGCCTGCGCAGCGCGCCGTTCCTGCTGATCGGCGTGTTCGTGGTGCTGATGATGGCGATCACGGCGGCGCTGCCCGCCCACATGGTGAGCCTGCTGCGCGAAAACGGCCTGGCCGAGGCCTGGGTCATCGCCATTCCGGCCAGCATCGGCCTGATCCAGGTGCTGGGGCGGTTGCTGCTGTATTTCTTCGAGCACCGCTTCGACCTGCATCTGGCCAACCGGCTGATCCCCTGCCTGATCCCGCTGGGCCTGGCCGCGCTGCTCGCGGGCGGCGGCCACGGCGGGGCGGCGCTGCTGTTCGTGTTGCTCTACGGCATGGGCAACGGCATGCTGACCATCGTCAAGGGCACGGCGATCGCACAGTACGTGAACCGCGACCATGTGGCCGCCCTCAATGGCGCCCTGGGCCTGCCGATGGCCCTCGCGCGCGCGGTAGCGCCGCTGATGCTGGGCCTGCTGTGGAGCCGGGAGCGCGGCTACGCCCCGGGCCTGTGGGTGCTGCTGGCCGCCAGCGTGGTGGCGGTGCTGGCCCTGCTGCAGGCGCAGCGCCGGGCGCTGCTGCCGGCGCGACAGCAGGCCGAAAGCGCATGACCCACCAGCCGCAGGCGGCGGATGGGAAGCAAGAGAAAAAGAAGAAATCGGGCTGGCGTGACCGGCAACCCTGGCGGGAGCGGCGCCGTTGCGGCGCAGCCCCCGCGGCAACTTACTGCGCGCGCAGGCCGTTGCCGTCCACCACGACGCGGGCGCCGACGGCCGGCGCCGTGGCCTGCTCGATGGTGCGCACCGAGCCGTCTTCCATGCGGACCTGGACCTGGTAGGCCGTGGTCTTCTTCATGTTCTTCTCGACCGCGTTGCCGGCATAGCCGCCGCCAACCGCGCCCAGCACCGTCGCCACCGTGCGGCCCGTGCCGCCGCCGACCTGGTTGCCGACCACCGCGCCCAGCACGCCGCCGGCCACGGCACCCAGGCCGCTGCCCGATCCCTTGTGCTCCACCGGGGTCACGGATTCAATGGTGCCGCAGTTGGCGCACACCACACGCGCCGGCGCGGGAGCCGGTGCCGGCGTGGCCTCGCCCACCACCGTCGGCGCCGGTACGGGCTTGCGCGCGACATGGACCGGCGCCGGCTTGGGCGCCGTCACCACGGGTTTGGCCACCGGCTTGGGCGGAGCCACCTCGTCGGCGGGCTTCTCGGCCGCCGCCGGCGCGGTGACGACCGGCGCCACGCTGGGCGGGGTCAGGGCCGCGACGGGCGCGGGTGCGCTGGCCTGCGGGGTTTTGGTCTGTGTGTAGATCAGCGTACCGGCCAGGCCGACCACCACCACGGCCAGGGCGCCCACGGCGGCCCACAGGGGTTTGGTGCTGGAAGCCGCCGGGGCGGTTTGATCGAACGTCGTGCTCATGATGGATTCCCTTTCTGCCGCAGACCATCCGCGGCCCTCGTGTGTCACGCTCTCTAACGCGCGACTGGCCCCAAAAGATACACAAGACCGTGCAACGCACGATGTCAGTTTGTAACTCGTCGTGAAGGACGGTACTCCCCGGCCCCTCGGACTGTCAACTATTTCACGGCGGCGTCGCGCCTTACGCCGCGCCTCAGAGGTTGGGCGCGAGCAGGCGCTGCAGCGCCTGCTCGCTGGCACCGCGCCGGCGGGCCAGGTCCTGCAGCTGGTCCTCGCCGATCCGGCCCACGTTGAAATAGGTGCTCTGCGGGTGGCTCAGGTAGAAGCCGCTGACGCTGGCGGCCGGCGTCATGGCCAGCGATTCGGTCAGCCCCATGCCGATCTCCGCGCATTGCAGCAGGTCGAACATCGGGCCCTTGACGCTGTGGTCCGGGCAGGCCGGGTAGCCCGGCGCCGGCCGGATGCCGGTGTACTTCTCGGCGATCAGCTCGTCGTTGCTCAGGCCCTCCTGCGCCGCATAGCCCCACAGGTCGGTGCGCACGCGGTGGTGCAGGCATTCGGCCAGCGCCTCGGCCAGCCGGTCGGCCAGCGCCTTGAACATGATGGCGGAGTAGTCGTCGAGATCGTCGAGGAAGTACTTCTCCTTCTTCTCTGCGCCGATGCCCGCCGTCACGGCGAACACCCCCGCGTAGTCGGCCACGCCGCTGGCCCTGGGCGCCACGAAATCGGCCAGGCAGCGGCTTGGGCGCATCACGCCCTCGATGGCCTGCTTCTCGGTCTGCTGGCGCAGGCCGTACCAGGTGAGCACGGGCTGGCTGCGCGACTCGTCGGCATAGAACTCGATGTCGTCGTCGTTCACGCTGTTCGCCGGGTACAGGCCGATCACGGCGTTGGCGGTCAGCCAGCGGCCTTCGATGAGCCGCTTGAGCATGCGCTGCCCGTCGCTGAAGACGCGCACGGCTTCGGCGCCGACGATCTCGTCCTTGAGAATGGCCGGGAACGGCCCGGCCAGGTCCCAGGTCTGGAAGAACGGGCCCCAGTCGATGTAGCTGGCGAGTTCGGTGAGATCGAAGTTCTTGAACACGCGGCGGCCCAGGAATTTCGGCCGGGGCGGCTGGTAGCCCGGCCACTCGATCGGCGTCTTGTTGGCGCGCGCCTGGGCCAGCGGCCACAGCGGCACCTGCTTCTTGTTGGCGTGCTGGTGCCGCACCTTGTCGTAGTCGGCATTGATCTCGTCGATGTACTTCGCGGCCTGGTCGGACAGCAGGCTCTGCGCCACGCTCACGCTGCGCGAGGCATCGGGCACGTAGACCACCGGGCCTTCGTAGTGCGGCGCGATCTTCACAGCCGTGTGCACGCGCGACGTGGTGGCACCGCCGATCAGGAGCGGGATCTTCCTGATGCGGAAGTGGTCGTCCTTCTGCATCTCGCCGGCCACGTACTGCATCTCTTCCAGCGACGGCGTGATCAGGCCCGACAGGCCCACGATGTCCGCGCCCTCGACCTTGGCCTTCGCAAGGATCTCGTGGCACGGCACCATCACGCCCATGTTCACCACCTCGAAGTTGTTGCACTGCAGGACCACCGTCACGATGTTCTTGCCGATGTCGTGCACGTCGCCCTTGACGGTGGCGATGACGATCTTGCCCTTGGTGCGCACGTCGCGGCCGGCGGCCTCGTCCTGGCGCTTTTCTTCCTCGATGTAGGGAATCAGGTGGGCCACGGCGGACTTCATCACCCGCGCCGACTTCACCACCTGGGGCAGGAACATCTTGCCGGCGCCGAACAGGTCGCCGACGATGTTCATGCCGTCCATCAGCGGGCCTTCGATCACGTGCAGCGGTCGCCCGCCAGTGGCCAGGATGGCCCGGTAGGCCTCCTCGGTGTCCTCGATGATGAAATCGGTGATGCCGTGCACCATGGCGTGCGACAGCCGCTGGTTCACGTGCACGGGCTGCTCGGGCGTGCCGCGCCATTCGAGCTTCTTGCTCTCGTCCTTGGCGCCGCTCTTGGCCGTTTCGGCAATCTCCACCAGGCGCTCGCCCGCGTCGGGCCGGCGGTTCAGCACCACGTCCTCGACACGCTCGCGCAGCTCGGGCGCCAGGTCATCATAGACGCCGACCATGCCGGCGTTGACGATGCCCATGTCCATGCCGGCCTGGATCGCGTGGTACAGGAACACCGTGTGGATCGCTTCGCGCACCGGGTCGTTGCCGCGGAAGCTGAAGCTCACGTTGGACACGCCGCCCGAGACCTTGGCGCCCGGCAGGTTCTGCTTGATCCAGCGCACGGCGTTGATGAAATCGACCGCGTAGTTGTTGTGTTCCTCGATGCCGGTGGCAATGGCGAAGATGTTGGGGTCGAAGATGATGTCCTCGGGCGGGAAATCGATCTCATCCACCAGGATGCGGTAGGCGCGCTCGCAGATCTCGATCTTGCGCTCGTAGGTGTCGGCCTGGCCCTTCTCGTCGAAGGCCATCACCACTGCGGCCGCGCCGTAGCGGCGCAGCAGCCGGGCCTGGCGCTTGAAGGCATCGACGCCCTCCTTCATGGAGATCGAATTGACGATGCCCTTGCCCTGGATGCAACGCAGGCCGGCCTCGATCACCTCCCACTTGGAGCTGTCCACCATGATCGGCACGCGCGCGATGTCGGGCTCGGAGGCGATCAGGTTCAGGAAGCGCACCATCGCGGCCTTGCTGTCGAGCATGGCCTCGTCCATGTTGATGTCGATCACCTGGGCGCCGTTCTCCACCTGCTGGCGCGCCACGGCCAGCGCTTCCTCGAACTGGTTGTTGAGGATCATGCGCGCGAAGGCCTTGGAGCCGGTGACATTGGTGCGCTCGCCGATGTTGACGAACAGCGTCCCGGGACCGATGCTCACGGGCTCGAGGCCCGATAGCTTCATGAAAGGAACAATGGCGGAATCTGACATGGCTCACCCTGCGTAAAGGAAGGTGAGCGTCGTTGCGGTAAACCCACCCAAGCCTGACGGACCTGCCATGAACAGGCTCCGCTGCAACGCTCCTTGGGTTACCATGATTTTAATTGCTCATTGCCCCGGCCGCCATGGCCGCTTCATTCACCCATGTTCCAGAAGTTATTTGGCCGAAGAACCGCCGATGCGTCCGAGTCCCGTCTGCCGCAGGAGCGGCTGCGCGCGATCGAAGGCTCGTCCAGCGCCGATCTCGCGGCCGACATGCTCACCGCGCCCAGCGCCCTGATGCAGCTCACGCACGAGGAAGCGCGCGCGGTGGTGAGCTACATGCAGCCGCGCAAGATCGCCGTGGGCACCACCTTCATCAAGGAAGGCGACACCCGCGAGACCGACTTCATGCTGCTGGTGCTGGACGGCGAGGTCACAATCGAGTCGATCGTGGTCAGCCGCACCGAGCCCATCACCGTGACCGTGCTCGGCCCCGGCAGCCTGATCGGCGAGATGGGCCTGCTCGACGGCGAGCCGCGCTCGGCCTCCTGCACCGCCATGACCCATCTGCGCTGCGCCATCCTGACGCGCGACGCGCTGGCCGAACTGCTGAACGACGACCCGCGCACCGCGGCCAAGCTGATGATGGCGATCTCGCTGCGGATCGCCGAACGCATGCGCGAGAGTGCGGAAAAGCTCAAGCTCTACGCCCAGCTCACCCAGGCCATGCAGGAAGAAATCAACCAGCTGATGCCGCTGTGAGCGCCAGGCCTGCCGCGCCTGGGGCCTTGCGCCGCCAGGGCAGCAGCGACAGGCGGCCTGTGGTATATTGGACACATCGCGTTTGCGACTTTGTCCACTTCGCCTCTTCGGGCGAAGCAGGGTTCTCGGCAGCAGAACCCGCTAGTCAGGCCCTGTAATCGCGAGGGTTGCGCCTTTGACGCGCAGATAGCCCCGATCTCCCTCCTACCTGCCCTTTCAGACACTGCTGCTGCGGTGTCATGCGACCTGCCCCTGTTGGGGATGTGGCCTGAGCGGACAGCCCCGGAACCCCTGGCATTCGGGCGTGCCTTGTCTTTCTTCTTCGGATGGCGGCCAACCCGCCATCGTTCTGCATTGAATTTCATCAACAATACGATCTCCGTCGGCAAGTACCGCGTTTCGCCACTGTCCAGGCAACGGGAAGACGGCCTCTACGCCGCCAGCGTTTCCATCAGCAGCGGCCGCGGCAGCGCGTCCACCGACCGCGTCATGCGCTTCGGAGAGGCTTTTCACACCCAGGACGCAGCGCACCGGTACGCCAGCGAGCAGGGGCTGATCTGGGTGCTCGAAGCCCAGCGCCCCGCAGGCGCGCGGCCGTCCTGAGCGCCAGCCCCTGGCACCCCTTCATTTGAGTATTAACGGAGCACACGATGGCCAAAGAAGATCTGATTGAAATGAGCGGCGTGGTGGCGGAAGTCCTGCCCGACTCCCGCTTCCGTGTGACACTGGACAACGGCCACCAGCTGGTGGCCTACACCGCCGGGCGGATGCGCAAGCACCACATCCGCATCCTGGCGGGCGACAAGGTGTCGCTGGAGCTCTCCCCGTACGACCTGACCAAGGGACGCATCAAGTTCCGCCACATCGAGGGCCGGAGCCAGGCGCCCGCCGTGCGCCGCACCCGCTGAGCGTTGCCCCATGGTCCGCCTGCAGTTCTCGGTTGAGCTCGCCTACGAGGTCACCGCGCCCGGCACGGACTTCGTTTTCAACATCGAGGCCGCGCGCACGCACCACCAGCGCGTGCTGGCGGAACACCTGAGCATCAGCCAGACGCTGGTGCCGCAGGCGCACGTGGACCCGATCACGCACAACCGCTACCTGCGCCTGCAGGCGCACCCCGGCGCGCTGCGCGTGCGCTATGACGCGACGGTGGACCTGGCCCACCACGCGGTGGCCCCCGAACTGGTGGGCGAGGTGTGGGTGGCCAACCTGCCGGGCGCCGTCCTGCCCTACCTGTATCCGAGCCGCTACTGCGAGTCCGACCGGCTGCAGGGCTTTGCCCTGCAGCATTTCGGCGGCCTGTGGCAAGGCTACGGCCGCGTCATGGCCATCCGCGACTGGGTGGCCGGGCATGTGGCCTTCCGCTCGAACACCTCCGACAGCCACACCTCCGCGGTCGACACCCTGGCCGGGCGCGAAGGCGTGTGCCGCGACTTCGCGCACCTCATGATCGCGCTGTGCCGCGCCGTGAACATCCCCGCCCGCTTCGCGACGGGCATCGACTACGGCGCCGACCCGGCACTGGGGCCAACCGACTTCCACGCCTATGTGGAAGCCTATCTCGGCAACCGCTGGTACATCTTCGATCCCTCGGGCACCGCCATTCCCATGGGCTTCGTCCGCTTCGCCACCGGCCGCGATGCGGCCGACGCGGCCTTTGCCACCATCTTCGGCCGGGTCGAGAGCCATGCACCGCGGATCCGCATCGACGCCGTGCCCGACGACGAAGGCCATCTGGTGCTGCCCCGGCACCGCGCCGAAGCGCTGTCCACGGACGCGGGCGCCCACTGAGCCCCTTGGCGCAAAGAGGCATCACCCCGACACGCAAGAAGCGCATACTGTCGGCTTCAGGTCAAGAAAGCAGCCATGGATCAAACCTCGGTCTTCCGGCACCAGCAGTACGAACTGCTGTGCAGCGCCAAGGCCCTCGACGGTGGGACGTTCACCCCGGCACTGGTGATCGTCAAACAGGTCTGGCCCACCCGGCCGCGGCAGATCGCCGTCGACCGGTGCGACTTCCCGACCGCCGCGGAAGCCATCGATGCCGCCCAGAAACGCGGCATCGAATGGATCGGGCACTACGGGTAGCCGGCGGACCCGCCGCGCGAGCGCAGCATGGATGGCCCGGCCAAGACGACTGGATGGCGCCATGCCCAAACCCCTCCGGACCAAGGCGCAGCTGAGCCTGCTGCTGCAGGACTCGCTCGAGGCGCTGCCCGAAGTGATCGACTACCGCCGCCGCCATGCCGGCGCGGCCATCTACTTCGTCGGCCTGAACGCCACCCAGCGCGACACCCATGGCCGGAACTGGAACTGCCGGGACACCTGCGCCGAGTTCCCCCGGCCGCTCTCCCGGCCGGCCCGGCGGCAGCTCGACGCCTTGCGCGAGATGTATGACTTCAAGGCTTAGGCCGCCTGCCCCACGCCGCCCGACGCCGAGGCCGGCAGACCGAACACGCGGTCGAACGCCCAGCTGAACACGAAGGTGTAGATCAGGAAGAACACCACCAGCCCCAGGTCCATCACCAGGGCCTGCCACAGGCTCACGTTCAGCCACCAGGCGATCAGCGGCACCAGGAACAGCACCAGCCCGCCCTCGAAGCCGATGGCGTGCGCCACGCGCCGGCCCAGGCTGCGCCCGCGCACCGCCTGCCGGGCCTCCCAGGCCTCGAACAGGTGGTTGAACACCAGGTTCCAGGCCACGGCCACGGCCGAAGCCGCCGCCGACAGCACGCTCGCATGGGCCACCCCCTGGCCCGAGGCCGCCGCCAGCGCCACGCTGCACACCGCGATCGCGATCGCCTCGTACAGCGCCACGTACACCACTTTGCGTTTGATCCCTTGCACGGCTGTTGTCCTTTCAAAACCGTAAAAACGAATGACTTGAGGTGACTGTATGGCTAATAATCTGATACATAAAGTCAGATACTTTCAGTTTTTCTGATAAATGAGCCTCAACAGCGACGACGTCGAACTGTTTCTCGCCGTGCTCGACCACGGCTCGTTCTCCGCCGCGGCGCGCGCGCTGCGGCGCGTGCCCTCGGCCGTGAGCATGGCCATCGCCCAGATCGAAGCCGAGCTCGACCTGCCTCTGTTCGATCGCAGCGGCCGCGAGCCGCGCCCCACCGAGGCCGCCCGCGCGCTGGAGCCGCAGGCCCGGCTGCTGGCCGGCCAGCTCCGGCAGCTAAGGGCCGAGGCGCTGGCGCTGACGCAGGGGCTGGAGACGCGGCTGGCGCTGGCCATCGCGCCCGAGCTGCTGTCGGCGCCCTGGAGCGAGCCGCTGGCCGCGCTGGCGCAGGACTACCCGCTGCTCGAGGTGGAGGTGCTGGTGGCGCCGCAGGCCGACGCGCTGCGCCTGCTGCACGAGGGCTGCGTGCAGCTCGCGCTGGTGTTCGAGCGCCCGAGCCTGGATGGCCGGGAGGATTTCCAGGAGCTCGGCAGCGAGACGCTGGTGGCGGTGATGGCGCCCACGCACCCGCTGCTGCAGACCACGGCCGTGCTGGGCGCCGAGCACCTGACCACCACGCGCCAGGTGGTGGTGGCCGGCCGCGACATCGGCCAGACCGACCCGCGCTTCGTGTTCTCGCGCCAGCACTGGCGCACCGACAACCACATCGCCGCGCTCAGCCTGATCCGTGCCGGGCTGGGCTGGGGCTGGCTGCCGCGCGGCCTGGTGCAGCCGCACATCGCGGCCGGCACGCTGGTGGAGATTCCGCTGAAGAACCTGACCAACCAGCTCGAACTCTGGGTTGACGTGGTGTGGTCCAAGGAGCGGCCGCTGGGGCTGGCGGCGCGGCGCTTCATCGAGCACATGAAGGCCGGCCGGCCGGACCCGGCGCCCGGTTGAGCGAGCCGCCGGCTGAGCGCCGGCGGGCGGCTACGCGGCTTCCTTGTAGAAGAACTCGCGCTGCAGCGAGCGTGCCGGCAGCGGCGCCACGGCCTCGCGGATGGCGCCGATGTGCTCGGGCGTGGTGCCGCAGCAGCCGCCCACGATGTTGACCAGGCCCTCGGCTGCGAACTCGCGCACTAGGCGCGAGGTGACCTCGGGCGTCTCGTCGAAGCCGGTGTCGCTCATCGGGTTGGGCAGGCCGGCGTTCGGGTAGCAGCTGATGAAGGTGTCGCCCGCGACCTTGTTGAGTTCCTGGATGTAGGGCCGCATCAGCGCCGCGCCCAGGGCGCAGTTCAGGCCGATGGCCAGCGGCTGGGCATGGCGCACGCTGTGCCAGAAGGCGGTGACGGTCTGGCCCGAGAGGATGCGGCCGGAGGCGTCGGTCACGGTGCCGCTGATGATCAGCGGCAGGCGCTCGCCGCTGGCCTCGAAGAATTCGTCGATG
Source organism: Variovorax terrae (assembly GCF_022809125.1). NCBI lineage: Bacteria > Pseudomonadati > Pseudomonadota > Betaproteobacteria > Burkholderiales > Comamonadaceae > Variovorax > Variovorax terrae. Next base: position 128,264 of record NZ_JALGBI010000003.1, read on the forward strand.
GCGAACAGCGCGGCCTTGGCGTTGAGGGTGTCGAAGATGGTTTCCACCAGCAGCACGTCGCTGCCGCCCTCGACCAGCGCCTCGACCTGCTCGTAGTAGGCCGCGCGCAGCTCCTCGAAGCTCACGTTGCGCGCGCCCGGGTCGTTCACGTCGGGGCTGATGCTGGCGGTCTTGGGCGTGGGGCCAAGCGCGCCGGCCACGTAGCGCGGGTGGTCCGGCGTGCTGAACTTGTCGCAGGCGGCACGGGCGAGCCGGGCCGACTGCAGGTTCATCTCGCGCGCCAGCTCGGCCATGTCGTAGTCGGCCTGGGCGACGGTGGTGGCGCCGAAGGTGTTGGTCTCGATCAGGTCGGCGCCGGCCGCGAGGTAGCCTTCGTGGATGTCGGCGATGACGTCGGGGCGCGTCAGCGAGAGCAGCTCGTTGTTGCCCTTGACGTCCTTGTGAAAGTCCTTGAAGCGTTCGCCGCGGTACTGCGCCTCGTTGAGCTTGAAGCGCTGGATCATGGTGCCCATGGCACCGTCGAGAATGGCGATGCGGCTGGCGAGAATGGCCGGCAAGGCCTGGGCGCGGGTGTAGGCGATGGGCTTCATGGTCCCCGTATTGTAGGAAGCCCCGCTTTTCCCCGGACAATAGAGGGCATGAAGAACCTGCTCCCCCCAGAGGCCTGGGCCCTGATCCAGCAGCAGCCCGACGCCTTGTTCGTGGACGTGCGCATGGAGATCGAATCGTTGTACGTGGGCCGCCCGCCCGGCGTGGAGAACATCCCCTGGTACGAATACCCGGACCTGACGCCCGACCCGGCGGCCTTCGCCAGGGCCGTCGAGCGCGAGGCCGGCCGCAAGGACCGCACCGTGGTGCTGATCTGCCGCAGCGGCAAGCGCACCACCGACGCGGGCCGGGCGCTCGAGGCCGCCGGCTTCACCGACGTGGTGAACGTGGTGCACGGCTTCGAGGGCGACCTGGACCACGGCTTTCACCGCTCCACCGTCAACGGCTGGCGCCACGACGGGCTTCCCTGGGAGCAAATGTAAGTCAAATCGGCCAAATGTCCGCGTCCCGCGGTCGTTTTCAGCTATTAAATTCATAGCATTTTGACCCTCCCCGAATCCATCCTGCACGAAGTCTTCGGCTACGCGCAGTTCCGCGGCCCGCAGGCCGCCATCGTCGACCACGTGATCGCCGGCGGCGACGCGCTGGTGCTCATGCCCACCGGCGGCGGCAAGTCGCTGTGCTACCAGATCCCGGCCATCGCGCGCCAGCGCGCGGGACAGGGCGTGGCCATCGTGGTCTCGCCGCTGATCGCGCTGATGCACGACCAGGTCGGCGCGCTGCACGAGGCCGGCGTGGAAGCGGCCTTCCTCAACTCCACGCTCAGCGGCGAGGAGGCCAACGCGGTCGAGAAGCGCCTGCTGCGCGGCGAGGTGACGCTGCTGTACGCCGCGCCCGAGCGCGTGACCACGCCGCGCTTCCTGGCCCAGCTCGACGCGCTGCACGAGCGCTGCCAGCTCAGCCTGTTCGCGATCGACGAAGCGCACTGCGTGAGCCAGTGGGGCCACGACTTCCGGCCCGAGTACCGCGCGCTCACGGTGCTGCACGAGCGCTATGCCGGCGTGCCGCGCATCGCGCTCACCGCCACGGCCGACGCGCTCACGCGCGCCGACATCGTGGAGCGGCTGCAGCTCGAGGAGGCGCGCCAGTTCGTCAGCAGCTTCGACCGGCCCAACATCCGCTACACCATCGTCGAGAAGAAGGACGTGACCACGCAGCTGCTGCGCTTCATCGAGCGCGAGCACGCGGGCGAGGCCGGCGTGGTCTATTGCCAGTCGCGCAAGCGCGTCGAGGAGCTGGCGCAGACGCTGAGCGAAGCCGGCGTCGCCGCCCTGCCCTACCACGCCGGGCTTGACGCCGCGGTGCGCCAGAAGCACCAGGACCGCTTCCTGCGCGAGGACGGCATCGTGATGGTGGCCACCATCGCCTTCGGCATGGGCATCGACAAACCCGACGTGCGCTTCGTCGCGCACGTGGACATGCCCAAGAACATCGAGGGCTACTACCAGGAGACCGGCCGGGCCGGGCGCGACGGCCAGCCGGCCGACGCCTGGATGGCCTACGGCCTGCAGGACGTGGTGAACCAGCGCCGCATGATCGACGAGAGCCCGGCCGGCGAGGACTTCAAGCAGGTCATGGTCGGCAAGCTCGACGCGCTGCTGGCGCTGGCCGAGGCCATCGACTGCCGGCGCGTGCGGCTGCTGGGCTACTTCGGCGAGACATATCCGCACGCCTCGCCCGACGCCGGGCCGCCCCAAGGCGGGCGCGGCCCCCTCGGGGGGCAGCGAGGACACGAAGTGCCGAGCGTGGGGGCCACATGCGGCAATTGCGACAACTGCCTGACGCCGCCGCAGGTGTGGGATGGGACGGACGCCGCGCGCAAGCTGCTGTCCACCATCTACCGCGTGCAGCAGCACAGCGGCATCAGCTTCGGCGCGGGCCACATCATGGACATCCTGCGCGGCAAGACCACCGAGAAGGTGACTCAGTTCGGGCATGAGCGCCTCAGCACCTTCGGCCTCGGCGCGGAGTTCAGCGAGCAGCAGCTGCGCGGCGTGCTGCGCCAGCTGATCGCCACCGGCGCGCTGGCCGTCAATGCCCAGGCCTTCAACACGCTGCAGCTCACCGACGGCTCGCGCGCCGTGCTCAAGGGCGAACTGCCGGTGATGCTGCGCGAGTCGACCGCGGCGCCCGCGCGCACCCGCACGCGCCGCGACAAGGCCCCGCCGGCCGTGGCCGCCGCGCTCGGCGAGGAGGCCCAGGCCCGCTTCGCCGCGCTCAAGGCCTGGCGCGCCGAGGTGGCGCGCGCCCACAACCTGCCAGCCTACGTGATCTTCCACGACGCCACGCTGGCCGCCATCGCCGCGCTGGCGCCGCGCACGCTGGACGACCTGCAAGGCGTGAGCGGCATCGGCGCCAAGAAGCTCGAAGCCTATGGCGGCGAGGTGCTGCGGGTGTGCGAGGGGCCGTTCTAGGAACGCAGCCCGCCCCGCGGTGGCGATTCATCAGAAGCTGTGCCGGACTCCCAGCTCGACGCCGGTGCGTTTGGTACTGTCGTTGAAACGGACGTTGGCATAGTTGCCATACAAGGTGGTGCGCTTGGACAGCGGGTAGAAATAACCGGTCGACCACTTGCGATCATGCTGGCTCCCGTTGGCCAACGTGTAGCGTTCGATCAGCCCGCGCAGCTCGCCCCCGCCCAGCACCGCCGTGAAGCCCAGCAGGAGGTTGCTTTCCTTGTTGCCCAGGCGCTTGCCGCTGACATAGGAGAACATGGGCTTGATGAAGCCGAAGTTGTACCAGGCGCCGATGGGCGTGGAGTAGTGGCGGTCGTTCCAGCGCTGGTGTGCAATGCCCGCGTAGAACGGGCCGCTGGTGTAGGTGAGGCTGCCGCCTTTGGAGTCCGCCGTGCCGGGCGTTTCGGACAGGGCGTACTGGGCCCGCGCCTGAAAACCGCCGAGCACCGGCGACGCATAGGTGATGCTGTTGCTGGACTTGAAGCTGTAGAAGTCCTGGGGGGCGGCCGGCAGTCCCGCCGGCGCCGGCGCTCCTGTCGGGTTGACGCGCAGATACGACCAGGGGCCGGCCTGGCCCATGGTGTCGCCCTGCCATGGATCGAAATCCAGGGTGATGTACAGCGCGGGCTGGTCGATGCGGCCGAAGTCGATGCGCCCATAGGCGGGATTGGAGATCCCGACGGTGGAGCGTCCATCGAAGTAGGTGAGCGCAGCGGTTCCGTCATCCCCGTTGAAGGTCGCATCCAGGAAGACGTGGCCACGCCATCCGCCGCCCAGATCCTCGTCGACCCGGATGCCCCAGCGGTTGCGCGATGCGGGCACCATCAGCAGGGCGTCGTTGGTCGACATGCCGCCCGGCCCGGACTGGGTCGAGTTGCCTGCCGTCTTGCGCAGGCTCAGGTCGATGCGGCCGAAGATCGTCACGGACGATTGCGCCTGTGCGCAGCCGCAGACGGCCGCGAGAGCGAGCGGCGCAAGTTTCCAATTGTTCATGTCTGTCTCCTCGTTATGTAGCGTCATGGACGGGCGCCAGTCTGCGGCGCGGTGGCCCCTGCCGCAATCGCAAATCCCGGCTATCGGTTATGAGTGCCGCTCATGCGGCGCCCGGGCCTTCGGCTGCCGCGTAGCGCGCCTCGACCGATGTGTGGCGGCCGAGATCGAGAATGGTGTTCATCTGCCCGAAGGTGACCTGGGGCGGGTAGGCCGCTTCATCGTCGGCGCGGTGCGCCGCCAGGTGCTGTTCGATCGCATGGGCGACGCTGAACAGCAGGGTCGGGTCGGTGACGATCCGAAAGCCGATGTCACGCACTTCGGCGCGGCTGAGGTAGGCCATGTGGTTCTCCTGGCCCCGCGAGTTGTTGCCCCAGGTCGCCACCTCCATGGCGCGCACGAAGCGGCGCATCTCGCCGACGTCCTGCAGCGCCTCCATGAAGACGATGTCGGCGCCCTCCGCCTGGAAGTCCAGGCAGCGCGCGAGCGCCTCCTCGAAGCCCAGCAGGCGCCGGGCGTCCGTGCGCGCGAGGATCACGATGTCGAGGCCGCTCTCGCGGCGCGCATCGACGGCGGCCCGGATCTTCATGCGGGCTTCCTGCCGTGAAACCACGGCGCGCGGGCCGATGTGGCCACATCTCTTGGGTGTGATCTGGTCTTCCAGCAGCAGCCCGGCGGCGCCGGCGCGGGCGAATTCGGTGACCGTGCGCCGCGCGTTCATGGCGTTCCCATAACCCGTGTCCGCGTCCGCGATGAGCGGGAAGCCGGGCAACGGGCCGCAGATGTCGCGCACCTGCGCTGCAACCTCGGTCTGGGTGCTGTAGCCGATGTCGGGAAGGCCCAGGCGCGAGGCGGACACCCCGTAGCCGCTGAGGAACGCCAGCGGGTAGCCCGCATGGGCGATCATCCGGGTGGACAGGGCGTCATAGCAGGCGGGGATGAAGTGTGTGTCGGGGCGTGCGAGCAGCTCCCGCAGACGGGTGACGGCGTTCATGGATTCTCCGGATTCAGGGGGTGGCGGCGGTGAAGCCAATCGCCTTCACATGGGCGCGCATCGCGTGGTACTCGGACTTCAGGCGGCGCGTGAACGCCTCCGGGTTGAGGGGCAGGGACTCCATGCTGAACTTCGACAGAAACGCGCTGTCCCTGGCCAGTTCCTGGACCACGCCGGCAAGCCGTTCGGTCTGGGCGGCGGGTGTCTTGGCAGGCACCCAGACGCCGTTCATGTCCGTCATCACCAGGTCCGGGTAGCCCAGCTCGAGGAACGTCGGCACGTCCGGCAGGAAGACCGAGCGCTTGCGGCCCGAGGTCGCCAGGGCGCGCAGGCGGCCTTCCTTGTGGTTGCGCACCACGGCTTCGTTGAGCGCGCCGATGGTGGCGGGGATCTGGGCGCCCATCAGGTCCTGGAATGCGGCCGGCCCGCCGCGGTAGGGAACATGGTCGATCTGGGTCTTCGTGGCGCGTGCCAGCATGTAGCCCACGATGTGCGGGCCCGAGCCGATGCCTCCGGTGCCGTAGCGCGCGACGCCCGGGTCCTTGCGTGCCAGCTCCAGGTACTGGGCGAAGGTCGCAGCGGGGAGCCCGGCATGCACCGTGAACACGTAGTCGAGGTCGCTGATCGCGCCCGCGGCAGAGAAGTCGCCGAAAGGATCGAACAGCGGCTTCGCAAAGGCATGAGGCAGGATGGTCATGACCGAGGCAGGCCCCAGCAGCATGGTCATGCCGTCGGCAGGCGCGGCCTTCACATACTGCAGCGCCACCAGTCCGCCGGCGCCCGGCCGGTTCTCGACGATGGCCGTCTCGGCATAGCCGGTCGACCGCAGGAGGTCGGCCAAGCGCCGGGCCAGCACATCGCCCTGTCCACCGGCCGCGAAACCCACCACGATGCGCGCGGAGTTGCCCTGCGCCTCGCTGGTGAGTGGAGCGAAGGCGGCGGCCGCGGCCGCGCCGCAGAAATGTCTACGTTTCATGTTGTGTTGTTTCCTCGAGGTGGCGGCTCAGGACAATCCGTACAGTCTCGCCGCGTTGCCGTAAATGATCTTGTGGCGCTCGGCCTGGGGCAGGTGGTCGAACAGCTTGTGGATGTAGGACTGCGAGTCCGGCCAGATGCCATCGGGATGCGGGAAGTCCGATGCCCAGAGGATGTTGTCGTACCCGGCGTGCTGGAGCACGGGGATGGCCGACTCCTCGGTCTGAAAGGACGCATGGCACTGGCGGTACCAATAGTCGGACGGCCGCAGGGACAGCTTGATGGTGTGGCGAAACTCCTCGTCGTAGCTCCAGTTGAGCCGGTCGAGGATGTAGGGAATCCAGCCGATGCCCGATTCGGCGAACACGATGCGCACCTGCGGGAAGCGCTCCAGCACCCCGCCCATCACCAGCCCGGTCAGCACGCGCGCGGCGCGGAAGATCTGGCCGCAGGCAAAGGCCGCGCCGCGCGCACCTTCCCTGGTCACGGCGTCCCAGCCCGTCATGTCCGGCATCTCCGGCCCGAAGGTGTGGAAGTGCACCGGCATCCGCGTTTCATTGGCGAACGCCCAGAACGGATTCCAGTCGGGGTGGTAGTACGGTTTCGCGGTCGGCGCGGCCGCGGCCATGTCCAGCCCGCGGTAGCCTCCCGCAGCGGCGATGCGCATGGCTTCCTGCAGCGCCATCTCGGGCGTGTGGCAGGGAATGTTCGCCAGTCCGAGCAGCCGGCTGGGCGCATAGGCGCAGAAGGTGCGCAGCCAGTCGTTGTAGATCCTGAGCATCACGACCGAGGCCTCGTCGTCCTTCAGCCGGTCCGACATGCCCAGGATGCCGTACAGGACCTCGCCGTCGACGCCGTCCAGCGCCTGGTCCCTGACCCGCAGTTCGGGGGTCGAGATCCGCCGGATGCCCTTGGCCCCGTCGGAAAACAGGCCGTGCTCAGCCATCCGGTCCGCCCGCTGGATCTTGCCCGGCTCATAGGGCCGGCCCGTTGCGCCGAGCGCGCAGGCGAAGCCCAGGTGCAGGCCCGAACGGGTGGTCCAGCGGGGGCCCTGGGCGGTAGGTTCCTGGAACGGCATGCGGTCGCGGAATGCCGCGGGAGCGTTCTCGGTGAACAGTTCCGGCGGCAGCCAGGACATGTCGATGTGCGAATCGGCGGAAATGCAGCGTTGTTTCATGGATTACCTTGTCAGTGGGAGGCGGGAGCGGCCGCGAGGCCGAGTTTCTTGGGCGCCCATTCCACCCAGACGTCGAAGTCGGGCCTGGTACGCACATCCACGAGGTAGAGGCCGCGCAGCTTTTCTGGCGTGATCCGGAAGTTGTCGAGATCCTCCTTGGTGCGCAGGGTCTCGCCGGCGCCGCCAACGGCGCGGGCAAGCGCCTCATACGAGCGGTACTCCCACTGCGCGGCGGCCATGCTCATGGTGTGGCCGTCCCTGCGGAGGTGGCTCAGGTGGCGCGACTCGGAGCCGTACTGCGCATCGTTCATCACGATGACCAGCATCTGGCGGTGGTAGCGGGTGACCGTATCGAGCTCCTGCGCGTTCATCAGGAAGCCGCCATCGCCGCACACCAGCACCAGCGGCCGGTCCTGCGCCGCGTAGCCCGCTCCGAGCGCCGCCCCGATCCCCAGGCCGATCGAGGCGAACCCCGATGTGTAGAGGTAGCTGCGCGCATCGCGCGCCGGCAGCAAATGGTGCAGGGTCTCGATGCAGCGCCCCCCGTCAGTGACGACCATCCTGTCTTCAGGGAGATCGCGGTGCAGGCGCTGGAACAGCGTGCGTGGATCGATTCCGGTGCTGTCGCTCACGTCGTCGCTGGCACGGTGCGGGTAGAAGCTGGCGATCTGCGCGCTCAAGGCGGCGGCGGGCGGCCTTGCCGGGATGTCCCGGGCGCACAGTTCGGCGAGCAGCGCCTGCGCGGTCAGCCGCGCGTCGCCGATCACGGAGACGTCCACGCGATGGAAATCGGGCGTGTTGAGCAGATGGCTGTCCACGTGGATCACCGGCTTGCCTTCGAAGAGCTTCTGCCGCTTCGTCTGCAGGTTGTTCAAGGAGGCGCCGAACACCAGCACGCAGTCCGCGTCGCGCAGCCAGAGGTCCGTCTGAGGATGGGAGCAGACCCCGACCAGGCCCACGTCCGGCTGGTCGCGGTCGAAGAAATTCTGGGCCAGCATGCTGTGGCAGAAGGCCGCGCCCAGGTGCTGTCCCAGCGACTGGATGGCCTCTTTCGCCTCCGAATGCACCGCGCCCTGGCCGACCAGGATGGCCGGCATGCGGGCCCGGCTCAGCAAGTCCACGGCGCGCGCGATGTCCGTTGGGGCGGGCGCAGCGCGCGGCAAGTCCAGCAGACCCGGGCCCCAGGGCGCGTCATGGCTGGCGAGTTCCTTTTCCTGATGGTCGTTGTAGATGCCCACCACCTGGGGCTGGCGCGTCTGGTAGGCCAGCTTCGTGGCCCGCACGAGCGTGCTCGCGATTTTTTCCGGCTGCTCGACCTGGTGAAAGGCGGCGCCCGTGAGCTCCACGAAGCTGCGATGGTCCATGCGCTGCGGGGCCGTCGGATTGGACAAGGCCGGAATCCCGATCAGCAGCACGACCGGCGAGTTGTCCCGTGCGGCTGCCGCCAGCGCGGTGAATGCGTTGCCGATGCCGGGGCCGTGGGTGGTGGTGGCCAGGCCGACGCGGCCCGAGGCCCGGGCGTAGCCCGCGGCGGCGTTCACGGCGCTCGCTTCGTGGCGCACCGACACATACTCGAAGAGCGCGCGATCGACGCCGTGGCAGAGCCAGGGCAGATTGCCGGCGCCCATCAACCCGAATACCTGGCGGAACCCCAGCTCGGCCACCGTGCTCGCGATCAGTTCGAAGCCGTACATGGGCCGGCTCCTCAACGCACCGCCAGGACCTGGCCGAAGAACACCTCCACCGTGACCTTCTCGGCGATCATCCAGACGCCGTTCTCGCGCCTGAACTTCATGTGGTACTCGCCGATCGCAGGAGCGCCGATCGAAGGCACCGGCCCCCGCAGCGGATGGCCGCCGTCGTTGATCGCCCCCACGAGATAGCAGGTGGTGGACGCGTTGTTCTCGTCGTGCAGCTCGAAGATGATGTTGGTGATCAGATGCCGCACCAGGCGGTCCTTCGGCCGCATGGAAATGCCGGCCAGGACTGCGTCCTTGCCGCGCAGTTCGCCACGGGACGGGCTCTTGTACAGGCAGTCCTGCGAAAACAGCGCGAGCATGCTGGCGTAGTCCTGGTAGTCGTAGTACCGCGTCATGCGGTAGATCAATTGCTCGATCTCGGTCTTGGCTTCTAGGTATGACGGGCTCATTCTTGGTGCTTTCGTGGTTTCAAGGTTGGATGAAGAGGGTGTGTAGCGGGCCGCCGTCTTCTGCATGCTGCAGGACCTGGCCGGAGAAAATCTCCACGGTCCGCTTGCGTGAAATCAGCCAGCGGCCATCGACGCGCCGGAAGGCAAAGTGGTATTCGGCGAAGGCGGGCGGGCCCACCTGCGCAACGGCGCGCGTGACCGGGTGGCCGTGGTGGTTGATGTAGGCGGTCACGTAGCACAGGCCCTGGGCGCTGTCCCGGTTCAGCAGATCGATGACGGTGTTGCTCAGGACGTGGCGGACCAGTCGATCGGGCTCACGGTCGCGCATCAGCTGCAGGATGGCGGCGCGCCCGCAAACATCGCCGCGCCAGTTGGCATAGTGGGCGTCTTCGGTGTAGAGCGCCACCATCTCGGTGTATTCGTGCAGCTCATAGTGCCGGTTGACACGCGACATCAGCTCCGAAAGTTCGGCTTTGGCGCTCAGGATGTCGATGGGTTCGAGTGACATGGTGTGTTCGATGCAAGACAGTGCATCGCAGTATCCAGGCCGCCCTGGTGCCGCACAACCGCGCGCCGGGACTATGCGATATGAGCCGTGTTCATACGCTCTGCCGGGGCGGCCTGGCGTTTGCCGGGATGTCGGCCGGTGGCAGGCCCTTGGCGCGCACACGGCGGCTGGGGCTGCCACGCAGTAAAGGGCTTGCGCCGTCCGCTCCGAGCGTTGGGCAGGAGGTCCGCCTGGAATGGGGATGGCGGATTTCAAGTAGATTACTGGCGTGCGGGCGGATTTGCGGCCGTGCGAAGGATTGGCCATGCAAGGCATGCGCGCGAACGGTGGCGCACCAGTCCCTAGAATGATTCAACTGCTCAACCATCGGCCCGCGGCGACGCGCGGCGGGCCGGCTCTCCTTCCAGCACACGCCTATGCACCTCCGGGATCTCGATCTCAACCTGTTGAAGGTGTTCGATGCCGTGTACCGGCTGCGAAGCGTCAGCCGTGCCGCCGATGCGCTGGGCCTGACGCAGTCCGCGGTCAGCCATCGGATCGGGCAGCTTCGCGTCATCCTCAAAAGTCCGCTGTTCCTGCGCGTGCCCAGCGGGGTCAAGCCGACGCCGAAGGCGGATCGGCTGGCCGTCGCAGTGCAGATGGCGCTGGCCACGCTGGAGCGCGCGGTGGAGGAAAGTGAACAGTTCGACCCCGCCCTGTCTCACAAGACCTTCCGCTTCCACTTGAGCGACGTCGGCGAGCGCGCGTTCCTGCCGCGCCTGTCCCGGGCGCTGGAAACCGCGACGCCCAACATCACCCTGGCATCGTTTCAGTTCCCCGATGCCGAGATCGAGAGCGCCCTGCACGAGGGGGCGATCCATTACGCCATCGGGTATCTGCCGCAGTTGGTTGGCTGCCATTCGCACCTCCTGCTGGAAGACACCTACGGCCTCGTGGTGCGCACGGGCCATCCGGTGCTGGACGAGCTCGCGGCGTCGCCGGGTTCGGTCGAACCCTTGCTGAAGCTGGAGTTCGTGGTGAGCAAAGCGCACGCGCATGGCTTGCGGGTGCTGGAGCAGTTGGGCGCCGCAAGCCGCGTGCGTGTGACGACCTCGCAGGAGGCCGCTGTGCCGTCCATCGTGCGCGAGAGCGGGCTGGCGGGCATCGTCGCGTTGCGTTGCTCGCAGGCACTGGGCGCGCTGGACGGCTGCCAGGTGGTGCCGACGGCCATCACGCCGGTCTCATGCAATGTGTCGCTCTACTGGAGCCGCCGGTTCGACGCGAACGTCGCCAACGGCTGGCTGCGCGCCCGCCTGCTGGAACTGTTCCCGGCCTGAAGCGCGTCCTGCGGCGGCTGTATGAATGCCGTCGATGTTGCTTATGAGGGCCTTCAGGAACGCCCCTCGGGGGGCGCAGCATGCCAAACTCGGTGGCACTCTCCGCGACCGATGAAGCCACTCTCCCTTCCTGACGTGCTGACCCCGCTGCGCCAACCCGCGTTCCGCCTGCTGTGGCTGACCTGGGCGGCGGCGAATGTCTGCATGTGGATGAATGACATGGCCGCCGCCTGGCTGATGACCTCGCTCACCACGTCGGCCACCATGATTGCCCTGGTGCAGACGGCCGCCACCCTGCCGGTCTTCATGCTCAGCATGCCCAGCGGCGTGCTGGCCGACCTGTTCGAGAGGCGGGCCATCCTGATTGCGACGCAGGTGTGGGCCGCCGCGGCCGCGCTGGTGCTGGCCGCTGCCGCCTCCACCGGCCACCTGGAGCCGCACCTCCTGCTGGCGCTGGTGTTCGCCAACGGGGCGGCCCTGGCAATGCGAGGCCCGGCCTTCGTGGCCACCGTGCCGGACATCGTCAACCGGGCCGAATGGCCGAAAGCGTTCGCGCTGACCGGCGTGGCATCGCATGGGGCGCGCATCGTCGGGCCCATCGTGGCCGGCCTCGTGATCGGGGCTGCGGGTGCGGGTGCCGTCTTCGCGCTCAACGCCGCCATTGCGATGCTCACCGCGGTGTCGCTGTGGCGTCTGCGCGGCCTGAAGCCCGTGCGCGCCCTGGATGCGCAAGCCTTGCCCAGAGAGCCGTTCTTCACGGCCTTGCGGGTCGGGTTGCAGTACGCCGCCCACACCGACAGGGTGAAGATGATCCTGCTGCGAGTGCTGGCTTTCTACCTTGCGGCCGTGGGCTTGCTGGCGCTGCTGCCAGCCGTGGTGAAAGGCCGGTGGATGGGCGGAGCGGGCACCTACACCGCCATGTTCGCGGTGATCGGAGCGGGTGCGATCGCCGTCACCTGGCTGCTGCCCCGCCTGCGCGCGCGCGCCAGCGACCAGCAGCTGCTGGCCGCTGCCGTGCTGGGGTATGCGGCGGCCCTGGCGATCGTGGCTATCGCGCCTCAGCCATGGCAGGCCGCGCCTGCCCTGGCCCTCGCGGGCGCTGCCTGGATGCTGGCCAGCAACCAGTTCATCACCGAACTGCAGTCCATCCTGCCGTCCTGGGTGCGGGCGCGGGGCGTCTCCTGCTACCACACGGTCCTCATGGCCGGGAACGCGGGCGGAGCGCTTCTGTGGGGACGGCTGGCCGACACCACCGGCCTGCGCACCAGCCTGCTTTGCGCCGCAGTGGCGACTGCGGCGCTGGTCGTGCTGATCGCCGTGACGGACCGCGCGTCGCTCGAGGAGGACATCACACCCGATGCGTTTCAGCCCGTTGCCGGCGGCCCGGTGGCCACGGCGGCCAGCGGCCGCGTCTTCACCACCATCGAATACCGCGTGGCCGCGCGGGACCATGCCGAGTTCTGCGGCCTGATGCAGGCGACACGCAAGTCACGGCTGCGCTCCGGCGCCCTCGGCTGGAAGCTGCTGCGCGATGCGGCCGACAGCACCCATTTCGTGGAAGCCTTCTCGGACGTGTCGTGGACCGAGATGCGGCGCCGCATGCAGCGCTCGGTGGCGCATGACAAGGCACTGCGCGACCGCCGGCACGCGCTGCATATGTGCCCCGGCAAGCCGCGCGTGCGGATCCTGCTCACGCAGCCGCATCAAACGAGCCAAACATCCTAGGGTTTTTACCTAGATTCAGCAGCCCGGCTGGTCAGGTTGCTTAAAAGCGCGCAAGCCTACAGTCCGATGACAACTCTGCCATCGGAGGCCCCGCCATGAAGCCCGCCCTCGCCACCCAGCCGGCCTCGTCCAAGTTCGCCACCGTCCTGCGCGTGACCGGCGGCAACTTCATGGAGATGTTCGATTTCTTCCTGTTCGGCTTCTATGCCACGCAGATCTCCAAGGCTTTCTTCCCCGCGGGCAACGAGTTCGCCTCGCTGATGCTGACCTTCATGACCTTCGGCGCGGGCTTCCTGATGCGGCCGCTGGGCGCGATCTTCCTCGGCGCCTACGTCGACCGCGTGGGCCGCCGCAAGGGCCTGATCGTGACACTCGCGCTGATGGCCGTCGGCACGCTGCTGATTGCCTGCGTGCCGTCCTACGCCACCATTGGCCTGGCGGCGCCGCTCTTGGTGCTGATCGGGCGGCTGCTGCAGGGCTTCTCGGCCGGCGTCGAGCTGGGCGGCGTGTCGGTCTACCTGTCGGAGATGGCCACGCCCGGGCACAAGGGCTTCTACGTGAGCTGGCAGTCGGCCAGCCAGCAGGTCGCCATCATCGTGGCGGCGGCGCTGGGCTACTGGCTCAACGTGACCTTCAGCCCCGCCGAGATTTCCGACTTCTACTGGCGCATCCCGTTCTTCGTCGGCTGCCTGATCGTGCCGGTGCTGTTCATCATCCGCCGCTCGCTGCAGGAGACCGAGGAATTCATGGCGCGCAAGCACCGGCCCGACGCGCGCGAGATCTTCCGCTCGATGGTCAGCAACTGGGGGCTGGTGATTGCCGGGATGATGCTGGTGTCGATGACCACCGTCTCGTTCTACCTGATCACGGTCTACACCCCGACCTTCGGCAAGAACGTGCTGCACCTCTCGACCACCGACGCGCTGGTGGTGACGCTGTGCGTGGCGGTCTCCAACTTCTTCTGGCTGCCCGTCATGGGCGCGCTGTCGGACCGCGTGGGCCGCAAGCCGCTGCTGGTCGTGTTCACCGTGCTCACCGTGCTCACGGCCTACCCGGCGCTCAAGTGGCTGGTCGCCGCGCCCGACTTCGGCCGCATGCTCGAGGTGGAGCTGTGGCTGTCGTTCCTCTACGCGAGCTACAACGGCGCGATGGTGGTGGCGCTGACCGAGGTGATGCCAGTGAACGTGCGCACCGCGGGCTTCTCGCTGGCCTACAGCCTGGCCACCGCGATCTTCGGCGGCTTCACGCCCGCCATCGCCACCGGGCTGATCGAGTGGACCGGCGACAAGGCCGCCCCGGGCTGGTGGATGACGGCCGCCGCCACCTGCGGCCTGATCGCGACGCTGCTGCTCTACCGGCGCGGCGCGGGGCGCACGCCGGCGCTTGGCGCGCTCGCGTGAATGCTATTTAATTTATAGCTAACAATGACCACGGGACAAGGACCTCTGGCACTTTTCATTGCAAAAACCCGATGCCGCGCGCCTCGCGCACCTCGGGCTTGATGCGGTGCTCGGCTTCGAGCTGGGCCAGGAACTCGTCGGCATCGAACTCGACCGCCAGGATGTCGGTCTGGCGCTTGACGGCCGCGAAATCGCCGGGGCACAGCTGATCGAGCCGGGCCAGGCGCGCCAGCAGCTCGCCCGTCAGCCGCGCGCCCTCGCCGGCCAGCGCCTCGGTGACGAACATCTTCTCGCGCTGCGCGGCGGTCAGCGGCTTGAACCGGATCTTGAAGGTGAAGCGCCTGAGCGCGGCCTGGTCGATGCGGTCCAGCAGGTTGGTGGTACAGACGAAGATGCCGGCGAAGCGTTCCATGCCCTGCAGCATCTCGTTGACCTCGGTCACCTCGTAGGTGCGCTGCGCGCCGCGCCGGTCCTGCAGGAAGCTGTCGGCCTCGTCCAGCAGCAGCACGGCCTTCTCGCTCTCGGCCTCCTGGAACATCGCGGCCATGTTCTGCTCGGTCTCGCCGACGAACTTGCTCATCAGGTCGCTGGCCTGCTTGATGATCAGCGGCCGGTCCAGCTCGCGCGCGATGTGCTCGGCCAGCGCGGTCTTGCCGGTGCCGGGCGCGCCGTAGAAGCACAGCGTGCCGTGGCCGCGCGCCTTCAGGGCCTGCACGATGCGCGGCACCTCGAAGCGCGACTCGACGTTGAGCATGTCCAGGTCGTAGGTGGTCACGTTGCGCCGGCCCTGCAGCTCGCCGGCGCGGTTGCCCAGGGCCAGGTCGGCGTTCCTGAGCTGGCGCTCGATCAGGCCTTCGAGGTGGCCGCCGTCGGACTGCGCCAGCCCGGCAAACCGCACGGCGGTGCGGATCTGCGCGGGCGTCAGGCCCTTGCGCCCGGTGAGCTTGGCGACGAAGGCCTCGGACACGGCCACGCCTTCGAGCGTCTTGCGCACCAGGCCTTCGCGCGCGCCCGGCGGCGGGCTCTTGAGCTCGAGGTGGTAGGCGAAGCGGCGGCGAAAGGCCGGGTCGATCTGCTCGATGCGGTTGGTCACCCACAGCGTGGGCACGGCGTTGGATTCGAGAATCTGGTTGACCCAGGCCTTGCCGCTCACGCTGCCGTTGCCGGGCGCCACCACCTGCTCGGCGCGCGCCATGAGCTGCGCCGCCTCGCTGGAGATCGGCGGGAACACGTCCTCCACCTCGTCGAACAACAGCGCCGCCTGCGCGCTGCCCTTGAGGAACACCTGCGCGATCTGCAGCGAGCGGTAGCGGTCGCGCCCGCTGAGCGAGTTGCCGTCGCGGTCGGCGTACTCGACCTCGAACAGCTCCAGCCCCGCGGCCTGCGCCACCACCTTGGCCAGCTCGGTCTTGCCGGTGCCGGGCGGGCCGTACAGCAGCACGTTGACGCCGGGCTCCTTGCGCGCCACGGCGTTGCGCAGCAGCGCGCACAGCACCTGCGCGTCGTCCTCGACGAAGCTGAAATCGCCCAGGGCCAGCGCGCTCTTGGCCGAGGGCCGGGTGAACACCGCCATCAGCTCGTTCTGGTCGCGGTACTCGCGCATCAGCACCGGCGGCAGCTTCTCGCTGACCTTCATGAGATCGGCCAGGTCGGTGATGTTGTGCTCGGAGATCAGGTTCTCGACCAGGCCGATGCGCTCCAGCCGCGAGCCCGCGCGCAGCGCCTCGCCGACCTCGGCGGCCTTGACGCCGGCCACCTCGGCGATGGCGGCGTAGGCCTCGGGCGCGTTGTTGACCTTGAACTCCACCAGGATCGAGCGCAGGTCGCGCTGGTAGCGCGCCAGCGTGCCGTACAGCAGCAGCGCGCGCTCGGCCTTGTTGAGCTGCAGCAGGCTGGACAGCGCGTCGATGTTCTTCTCCACCAGGGTGGACTGCTTCTTGAGCGCCTGCGTCAGCCAGTCGCCGGTGACGCCCAGCACCGACAGCAGGTCCTTGGGCTGGTCCTTGGCGTACTCGTCGAGGTAGAAGAACAGCGTGCCCTCCTCGTAGGGACCGCGCCAGACGGCGTGGCGCGCCAGGAACTCGCGCGTGTCCAGGCTTTCGTGGCCGCGCCAGAACTCGTTGCCGCTGCAGCGGCGCAGCAGGAACTCGCGGATGCGGCCCAGCACCGGCACCGGCCACACCAGGTGCCGCCCGGCCAGCGACAGGAGGCCGTTGAGGTCGCGCCGCACATTGAACTTGCCGCCCTGCTTGGCCGCGAGCGTCAGCACAAAATGCGAGCACATCAGGTCCAGCACCGGCGCGTCTTTCAGCCCGGGAGAGGGGAGCACCTGCAGGTCCTGTAAACGCTTGGCCATTGAAGAGCCTCCGGCAACGACGTGCTTTGATTCCACGATAACGCAGACTTACCGCTTATGGAAGACGCTGATGGTGTGAAAACCACCACATTTACGCCACCTTTGCGGGGCTTTACGGCCCACAATGCCAGCCATGATCCAGCTCGCCGACATCAACCAGGCCGCCGCCCGCCTGCAGGGACAGGTGCTCAACACGCCCTGCGTGGAATCCCGCACGCTATCGCAGATCGTGGGCGCGCAGGTGTTCCTGAAATTCGAGAACCTGCAGTTCACCGCCTCGTTCAAGGAGCGCGGCGCCTGCAACAAGCTGGCCCAGCTCAGCGATGCCGAGAAGCAGCGCGGCGTGGTGGCCATGAGCGCGGGCAACCACGCGCAGGGCGTGGCCTACCACGCGCAGCGCCTGGGCCTGCGCGCCGTGATCGTGATGCCGCGCTTCACCCCCGGCGTGAAGATCGAGCGCACGCGCGGCTTCGGCGCCGAGGTGGTGCTGCACGGCGACACGCTGGACGAGGCGCGCAGCCACGCCCTGCAGCTCGCCCAGGCGCAGCAGCTCACCTTCGTGCACCCCTATGACGACGAGGCCATCGTCGCGGGCCAGGGCACGGTGGGGCTGGAGATGCTGCAGGCCGTGCCGGACCTCGACACGCTGGTGATCGCGGTGGGCGGCGGCGGCCTGATCGCGGGCATCGCCACCGCGGCCAAGTCGCTGAACCCGCGCATCGAGGTCATCGGCGTGCAGACCGCGCGCTTTCCGGCCATGGTCAACGCCATCAAGGGCACGCACCATCCGCAAGGCGGCAGCACCATCGCCGAGGGCATCGCGGTGGGCACGCCGGGCCAGGTCACGCAGGCCATCATCGCGCAGCGCGTGGACGACCTGGTGCTGGTGGACGAGGGCGACATCGAGCAGGCCATCGTGATGCTGCTGGAAATCGAGAAGACGCTGGTGGAAGGCGCCGGCGCCGCCGGCCTGGCCGCGCTGCTCAAGGACCCGGCGCGCTTTCACGGCCGCAAGATCGGCCTGGTGCTGTGCGGCGGCAACATCGACCCGCTGCTGCTGGCCGCCATCATCGAGCGCGGCATGGTGCGCGCCGGGCGGCTGGCGCGCATCCGCGTGAGCACGCGCGACGTGCCGGGGTCGCTCGCGCGCATCACGGCCACCGTGGCCGATGCCGGCGCCAACATCGACGAGGTGCATCACCAGCGCGCCTTCACCACGCTGGCGGCGCAGAATGTGGAGATCGAGCTGGTGCTGCAGACGCGCGGCCGCGCCCACATCGCGCTGGTGCTCGAGGCCCTGCATGCGGCAGGTTTTCCGGCAGAGGAACAGAAATGAACACCGACAAGCTTCAAGCGGCACTGTCCGAATACTTTGCGCCCTGGGTCCAGGCGCTCGCGCTGCGGGTCGAGCCGCTGGGCGCCGACGGCGTGACGCTACGGCTGCCGCAGAGCGACCAGCTGTCGCGCGTGGGCGGCATGCTGTGCGGCCAGGCCATGATGGCGGCTGCCGACACGGCCATGGTGCTGGCGTTGATCCGCCACTTCGGCGAGTTCCGCCCCTGCACCACGGTGCAGCTCAGCAGCAGCTTCCTCAAGCCGCTGTCGAACCAGGACGCGCTGGTCGAGGCCCGCGTCCTGCGCGCCGGCAAGACGCTGGCCTTCGGCGAGATCGACATCCGCGGCGCGGCCGACGGCAAGAGCGTGAGCCGCGCCAGCACCACCTACGCGCTGCTGTAGCCCGCCGCCCGGCCCTGGCCTCGCGGCAGCCGGGGCGTGCGGGTAAAATTGGGGAAGACCCCAGTTACGCAAGATTCCCAAGGAAACGCCATGTCCGCTCCCGACACCTCCCACAAGCCGGCCGAACAAGACCCGATCGAGTCCATCATGCCGTCCATCCCGCTGGTGCTGCCCATCGTCGGCGGCGTGCTGATGTTCCTGCTGGCCTTCATCGCCGTCAGCATGGCCTGAGCGGCCTGAAGTCCCCGTCGCGCGGGGATTTCTTGCTCATCAATTCATAGCATTTCGGCCGCGCCGCCCTGGCGCGCCAGCCGTTCGCGTTGCCCGCGGCGGCCCCGCCCTCCGGCGCCCTGCCGCCGGACAGCCTTCCCGGCCCCTCCATCCCCGTTCCCGACGGCCTCCCGCCGATCCCGCGCCATGGGCGCGCCGGCGCCCGAGACGGCTTTGCGCCCGCCCCTTGTGCCCGGTTCGGGCACACCATATTTTCATGCATAAACCTATGCATGTTTTGCATGGAATTGACAGGTAACTGGCAACAGGGCTTCATAAAATTGACATCCCAGCCGACCCGCGGGCCGTGAAACCTGCTTCACATCCCCTTGCTGCCCCAGCGGCAGCCCCGAGAGCCGACTGAGCAGCCCAGCCGTTTTTTTCAAGGCCGCTCTCAGCGATTTGCGCCCGAGCTTCTTTCGAAAAGACGATTTTCAACTTAGGAGCTTTACCGATGAACTCTCCCGTGATGCAGGGCCTGAATCTCAACGCCCCCGCCTACGTGAAGAACGCGAAACTGATCGCCTGGGTGGCCGACATGGCCGCGCTGTGCAAGCCCGAGGCCATCGAGTGGTGCGACGGCAGCGAAGAGGAATACAACCGCCTGTGCCAGCAGCTGGTCGACGCCGGCACCTTCAAGAAGCTCAACGAAGCCAAGCGCCCCAACAGCTACCTCGCCTGCTCCGACCCGAGCGACGTGGCGCGCGTGGAAGACCGCACCTACATCTGCTCCGCGAAGAAGGAAGACGCCGGCCCGACCAACAACTGGATGGCCCCGGCCGAGATGCGCGCCACGCTGCAGCCGCTGTTCGATGGCTGCATGGCCGGCCGCACGATGTACGTGGTGCCGTTCTCCATGGGGCCGCTGGGCTCGCCGATCGCGCACATCGGCATCGAGCTGTCCGACAGCCCCTACGTGGCCGTCAACATGCGCATCATGACGCGCATGGGCAAGGCGGTGTACGACGTGCTGGGCGTGGACGGCGAGTTCGTGCCCTGCGTGCACACCGTGGGCGCGCCGCTGGCGGCCGGCCAGGCCGACGTGAAGTGGCCCTGCAACAAGACCAAGTACATCGTGCACTACCCCGAGACGCGCGAGATCTGGAGCTACGGCTCGGGCTACGGCGGCAACGCGCTGCTGGGCAAGAAGTGCTTCGCGCTGCGCATCGCCTCGAACATGGGCCGCGACGAAGGCTGGCTGGCCGAGCACATGCTGATCCTCGGTGTGACCAACCCCAAGGGCCAGAAGTACCACGTGGCCGCCGCCTTCCCCAGTGCCTGCGGCAAGACCAACTTCGCGATGCTGATCCCGCCCGCGGGCTTCGACGGCTGGAAGGTCACCACCATCGGCGACGACATCGCCTGGATCAAGCCCCAGGCCGACGGCACGCTGCGCGCCATCAACCCCGAAGCCGGCTACTTCGGCGTGGCCCCCGGCACCAACCAGCTGACCAACCCGAACTGCATGGCCAGCCTGGACAAGAACGTGATCTTCACCAACGTGGCGCTGACCGATGACGGCGACGTCTGGTGGGAAGGCATGGGCGAGGCCCCGGCGCACGCGATCGACTGGCAGGGCAAGGACTGGACGCCGCAGATCGCCAAGGAAACCGGCGCCAAGGCCGCCCACCCGAACGCGCGCTTCACCGTGGCCGCCCTCAACAACCCGGCGCTCGACGAAGCCTGGGACGACCCCAAGGGCGTGGCGATCGACGCCTTCATCTTCGGCGGCCGCCGCTCGACCACCGTGCCGCTGGTCACCGAGGCGCGCAACTGGGTCGAAGGCGTCTACATGGCCGCCACCATGGGCAGCGAGACCACCGCCGCGGCCGCCGGCCAGCAGGGCGTGGTGCGGCGCGATCCGTTCGCCATGCTGCCCTTCACCGGCTACAACATGAGCGACTACTTCCAGCACTGGCTGAGCCTGGGCAACCAGCTCGCCCAGGCCGGCGCGAAGCTGCCCAGGATCTACACCACCAACTGGTTCCGCAAGGGCGAGGACGGCAAGTTCGTCTGGCCCGGCTACGGCGAGAACATGCGCGTGCTCAAGTGGATGATCGACCGCATCGAAGGCACGGCCCAGGGCCATGAGCATGTCTTCGGCGTGAGCCCCGCCTACGAAGAACTCAACTGGACCGGCCTGAACTTCACGGCCGAGCAGTTCAAGACCGTGACCAGCATCGACAAGGCGGCCTGGACCGCCGAGCTGAAGCTGCACGAAGAGCTGTTCCAGCAACTCGCTTACCACCTGCCGAAAGAACTCGAAGAGACAAAGGCCCGGATCGAACAACGTCTGGCCGCCTGACCCCAAAAGGTGCTGCGGGCCCGACCGGCCCGCACCCACCCAGCCGCCCCGGCCACAAACCGGGGCGGTTTTTTTATGGGGCGCCTGTTCTCCCCCATTTGCAGGATGCGCCCGGCCGCGGCCTCGGCGCCTAATCGCGGGATCGCCGCCCGGCGCACGCCCGGCTTCCCTGGTCCCTGCCCTTCCGGAGAACATGCATGAACTGCGACGACCTCATCGACACCATCCTGGCCCTGGGCCGCATCTCGGTCCTGGTGCTGGGCATGCTGGCCGGCACCTTCGTCATCTACCTGGGCTGGAAGCTCTACCGCGATGCGGTCATCTCGAAAACCAGCGGCGAGTTCTCCTACAAATCGGTCCGGGTCGCGCTGACGGCCACCGGGCCCGGCGTCTTCCTGGCCCTGTTCGGCGCCTACCTGCTGCACACCATCGTGAACCAGCAGGTGGACCTGTCGCAAAGCAGCGGCGGCGCCACGCTGGCGCCCGGCAAAGCCCCGACCCACCAGCAGCCGCTGGCCGGCCATGCGGCCGGCGCGGCCCTGATCCGGGTGCAGGCGACTGCACCCGCGCCCGCGGCCGCCGCGCCGAAGCCGGCGCCCGACTGCACCATCCAGGTCAAGACGCGGCGCCTGTATGCCGGCCAGCCGCCCCTGAGCCAGGGCGACATCCGGGCCGCCCTGACCCTGGCCCTGGCCTCGCTGGAGCAGCAGAAGCGGCAGCTCACCGATGACGGGCAGGTGGCGTCGATGCGCAGCACCATCGCGATCATGGAACAGCTGAGGGCCGGAGTGCTCGAGTGAGCCTCACGCCGGCCCGGCTTCGGCGGGCCGCCGCGGGGCTTGGCCTGCTGCTGTGGGCGGCCCTGGCCGCGGGCCAACCCTGGCAGACCTATGTGAAGACCGTGGCCCCGGCGCTGCAGGACCAGGCCTCGGCCTTCGCGGCCGTGAAGCGCACGCTGACGGAACTGCCGGCGGCCGACGCGGAGCGCTTCCAGCAGCGCTTTCTCGCCTTCGCGCTGCGCGACTCGGACGACACGCTGCACTGCAACCTGCCGTTCGACCTGGGCGGCGCCGAGTCCGTGCCGGGCCGCACCGGGGCCCTGCTGTTCCTGTGCCGGCAAAGCCTGATCGCCGCCGGGCAAGCCATCACCACCGCCTTTCTCATCGCCATGGCGGCGGAGCAGGACCAAGACCGGCTGGCCCGCGCCCTGACGGACGCCCTGCTCAGCGGCGCCCAGATGACGGTGTCGCTGTTCGAGGGCTGGAAGGACGGCAACGCGTCCGGCTTCACCTGCACGCCGGCCTACCGGGCGTACGTGCACCTCAACGGCCTGGCCGCGAAGGACTGCTGGGGCCTGCAACCGCGCACGGTGAAGGACTTCATGTGGCCGCGCATCCGCTCGCTGGCGCGCCAGATGAACATCGCCCCCGAGCAGCTGGCCGACAACACGCTGTACTTCGCGCTGGCCGAGGAGACGGGCAAGGAGGTGGCCAGCCTGCTGTTCGACTTCGTGGTGCTGCACGAGGCGGCCCACATCATGCATGGCGACGTCTGGAACGCGGCCCTGCCGGCCCAGGCGGCGCAGCAGGAACTCGCCGCCGACATGGCGGCGTTTCGCGTGCTGGCCCACCGGGATGCGGCCGAGAGCGCCCTGTCGGCCAGCCTGCTGAGCGTCTTCTCGATGCTGCACCTGAGCGCCGTCTCCAGCGTCTGGGCCGCGAACGCCAGCTTCAGCCCCGAGATGCAACAGCGCATCGAGACGCGCCAGCAGGCGCTGGCCTGCACGCTGCGCTCGGCGCTGCGGCAGCCCGCCCTGCCCGACTGGGAGCAGGCCCTGCTGCGCCAGCTCGCGGCGGGGCTGGACCGTGCGCAGGGTGCGGTGGCCTGCCCCTGACACGGGTAGAGGCCGCTGCGCTTCGCCCTAACCGGTTTTTCAAACAAAAAAGCCGCGGAGGTCCACGGCTTTCGGTCATTGCTTGCTACTGAATCGATAGCGGATCAGTAGTAGCCCCGCACATCGCGCTCGGCTTCGCGGGTCATGCCGCGGCTGATGTCGGCCATCACGCGGGCGTCCGCATGCGCCAGCGCCAGCATCTGTTCATCGGCGACGGCCTGCTTGCGGCGGGCGATCCAGGCCTGGTAGCGGCGAACCACGCCCTGCTTCAGGGCTTCGAGCAAATGCTCGGCACGGGCCACGCCGGGGTGTTGCGCGGGGTAGGTGACATGGACAAAGGAACTCATGGTCTTTCTCCTTCTGGTTGAACGGGGACGACTCGAGACTCAGGCGTAGTAGGCGGCCTGGCTGGGGCGGCCGTCGGGCGTGGCGGCACGCAGCAGGCGGGCACCCAGGGCTTCGCTCACCGAAGCCTGCAGGCGGCTGGCCACCGCGGCTTCCTCGATCTCGGCCTCGGCTTCGCTGCGCAGCCGGGCGGCCTGCAGGTCGGCCATCACGCGCGGGTCGTTGCGGGCGATGGCCCACAGGCGCTTGTCGGCACGCTGCTGCGCCACGCGGTGCGACCAGGCGTCGAGCGAGGTCACGAGGCGCCGGGCGATCAGGCGCGCGGTGCCGGCGAACAGCGCCAGCGCGGCAAAGCCCACGGCCCACAGCAGGACCCAGGCCGCCAGCAGGTGGCCGTCGGTCCAGGTGTCGACCAGGCGGCTGGCCACCACCAGCAGGGCCGACACGATGGCTGCCAGCAGCATGGCGGCGAGGCCCTTGGCGCTGTCGAAGCGTTGCCCCATCTGCCGAACCGTGCCGACAGCGGATTCCATCCGGGCGACGCCGGGGTGTTGCAGCGGATAGTGGGTATGGACGAAGCTGGTCATGATTTCTTTCCTCAAAGCCCCGGGACGAATGAATCCAGGGGATGGAGCAATATTAGGGTTAATACTAGTGTTATTCAAGTTTATATTTGTGATTACATATATTCACCAAAATGATTAATCAGCTCAACTTCCGTACCCTGGACCTGAATCTGCTGCGCGTTTTCGACGAGGTGATGTCCGAGCGCAGCCTGACGCGCGCCGCGCGCAACCTGTCGCTGACCCAGCCGGCCGTGAGCAATGCGCTGCGCCGGCTGCGCGAGACGCTGGGCGACGAGCTGGTGCGCCGCAGCGGCCAGGGCGTGGAGCCGACGCCGCGCGCGCTGGCGCTGTGGCCCGCGGTGCGCGATTCGCTGCGCCAGCTCCAGGAGACGCTGGCGCCCAGCGCCTTCGTGCCGGAGGAGGCCAGCACCACCTTCGTGCTCGCGATGGCCGACGCCACGGCCAACGAGCTGGTGCCGCGCCTGGGCGAGATCCTCGAGCGCGAGGCGCCCGGCGTCTCGGTGCGGGTGATTCCGCTGACCACGCGCGACCCGCGCCGGCTGCTGGAGCAGGAGGCGGCCGACCTCGCGATCGGCTACTTCCCCGCCGTGCTGGCCGACCTGACCTCGCGCGCCCAGACCGGCGAGGTGGTGGCCTTCGCGCACCAGCGGCTCTATGACGGCCAGTACGTGTGCGCGATGCGGCGCGGCCATCCGCTGGCGCAGGAGCCGCTCACGCTCGAGCGCTACTGCGCGGCGCGCCACCTGCTGGTGAGCTTCTCGGGCCGGCCCTATGGCTTCATCGACGAAGCGCTGGCCTCGCTCGGGCGCGAACGGCGCATCGTGTTCACGGTCAACCAGTTCTTCACGGCCGGCCGCGTGGTGGCGGCGTCCGACCTGCTGACGGTGCTGCCGCGCCACTTCGTGCGCGTGACCGGCGTGGCCGACGAACTGGTGCTGCACGAGCTGCCGTTCGACGTGCCGGTGGTGCACGTGGATGCGCTGTGGCACAGCCGCATGCAGCAGCGCAGCGCCCACCAGTGGCTGCGCCAGACCATCGCGCGCTCGGGCGGCAAGGCGTTTTCGGGGCCCAACCCGGCCTGAGTCCAGGCACTGTCTCACTGCAATGCTACGGTTTCAATAGCAGTTCAGCGAAGCGCCGGGCTCAGCGCACCACGCTCAGGTAGGCGCGGGCCGCCAGCCGCAGTTCCTCGGCCTGGTAGGGGCTGAGGCCGGCGCGCGCTTCGGCGCGCTCCATCAGGTTGCGGGCGACGCCATCGGCCGCCGTGACGGGCCGGGTCGTGGGAATCAAACGGGTGACCTGGGTCAACAAGTTAAACATGAGAGGCTCACCGCTTGGCGGTGAAGAGTTGCGATGAATCAAGAGTAAGGGTTTTCCCTAGGATTTCAAACCCTTGCGCATGCCTTTCCTGCATGAGGCGCTCGGCAGCCGGGCATAAGACGCTGATTTCCAGGCGATTTAGACTGCTGACTCCATGAAGATCCAACTGCTGTCCGACCTGCACCTCGAAACCCAGCCCGACTTCACCTTCCGGCCCGCGCCGGGCGCCGACCTGCTGGTGCTGGCCGGCGACATCGGCTCGTACCAGCGGGGCTCGCGCCTCGCCGACGAGGATTTCGGGCTCGCGCGCTTCTCGCCGCGCCACGGCTGGCCCGTGCCGGTGCTCTACGTGCCGGGCAACCACGAGTACGACGGGCTGGATTTCGACCTCACCCATGCGCGGCTGCGCGCCACCTGCGAGCGGCTGGGCATGGTCTGGCTGGAGCGCGAGTCGCTCGTGCTCGAGGGCGTGCGCTTCATCGGCACCACGCTGTGGAGCGACTTCGACGCGCTGGGCCAGGGCCCCGAGGGCCAGAGCAGCTCCCTGGCGCACAGCCTCAAGATGCGCGAGAAGGCGTTTCGCGCCGCCAACTTCTACCTGCAGAAAGCGCACTCCCTGCGCCATGGCCAGCCCCTGCTGGCCGAGCAGGTGCGCGAGCAGGCCCTGCTGTGCCAGGCCTGGCTGCGCGAGGCGCTGGCCGTGCCGTTCGACGGCCCCACGGTGGTGGTGACGCATTTCGCGCCCAGCCTGGACAGCGCCGACCCGCGCTACGGCCTCAGCCCCGGCACCGCGGGCTTCTGCAACGCGCTGGATGCCCTGCTGCCGCAGGCGCAGCTCTGGCTGCACGGCCACCTGCACTGCCCGAGCCACTACGTGAAGCACGGCTGCCGCGTCGTGGCCAACCCGCTCGGCTATGCCCAGAAAGGCGAGCAGGACGCCTTCCGGCCCGATTTTCTGATCGAAATCGCCCCAAGGTCCTCGCGCAATGGTCTTGAGCAGCTATCAAAACAATAGCAACCTAAGGATCAAGCCCCCACCCGGCAACGGCCTCAGCCCCGCGGCGGCCGCAGCGCCACGGCCTCGATCTCGACGCGCACCGGCGCGATCAGCCCCGCGACCACGGTCGAGCGCGCAGGCGCCGCGCCGGGCGCGAAGCGTTCGCCGTAGGCGGCATTGAAGGCCGGGTAGTCGGCGGCGTCGACCAGCCAGACGGTGGTCTTCACCACGTCGGACAGGCGGCAGCCGGCGCGCGCCAGGATGGCCTCGATCTGGTCGATGGCCGCATGGGTCTGCCCCGCGATGTCGGGCGCGGCGGGCCGGCCCTCGCGCATCGGCACCTGGCCCGACACGAACACCAGCGGGCCGTCGGCCTGCACCGCCGGCGAGATCGGCTGCACCTGGCCGCCCCGCACCACGGGCGGCCCGATCCGGGTGATGCCGTTCATCGCCGCACCTCAGCGGGCGCTGCGTGCCCCATGCCAGGGCCACCGCGGAACCGGCTTTGCCGGGCCGCCGGTGGCGCCCCCTCGAGGGGGAAGTGCCGCAGGCGCTTCGGGGGTGGGCTCATCTCAATCAGCCTTGGCCCCCGAAGCCTTGACGATGCGCGACCACTTCTGCACCTCGCCCTGGACGAAGGTCCGGAACTCGGCCGCGCTGCTGCCGCCCAGGGCGAAGCCGCGCGAGCCGAAGTACTCCTGGATGTCCGGGCTGGCCAGCGCCTTGTTCACCTCGCGGTTGATCTGCTCCACGATCGCCGGCGGCGTGCCGGCCGGCGCGAACAGCCCCTGCCAGGACAGCGCCTCGAAGCCCGGGTAGCCGCTCTCCGCCACGGTCGGCACGCTGGGCAGCATGCGGTGGCGCTGCCGCGAGGTGACGGCCAGCGGCACCAGCTTGCCCGCCTCGATCTGGGGCCAGACCACCAGGAAGTCGCCCCACATGGTGTTGATCTGCCCGCCCATCAGGTCCTGCAGCGCGCCGGCGCTGCCGCGGTAGGGAATGTGCAGCATCGACACCTTGGCCGCGAGCTTGAACATCTCGCCCGTCAGGTGCATCGAGGTCCCGTTGCCCGGCGAGCCGAAGCTCACCGAGCCCGGCCGCGCTCGGGCCGCGGCCACCACGTCCTGCAGGCTGGCGGCCTGGAAGCCCGGGCCGCGCACCAGCACCAGCGGCGACGACACCACGAGCGACACCGGCGCGAAGTCCTTCTCCACGTGGTAGGGCAGCTTGGGGTAGAGCGCGCCGCTGATCGCGTTGGTGCCGGTCACGCCCAGCAGCAGCGTGTAGCCGTCGGGCGCGGACTTGGCCACGACGTCGGCGCCCAGCGTGCCGCCGGCGCCGGCGCGGTTGTCCACGATCACCGGCTGGCCCCAGGCCACGGCCAGCTTCTCGCCGATGCGCCGCGCCAGCAGGTCGGTGCTGCCGCCGGGCGGGAACGGCACCACGATGTGCACCGGCCGGCCCGGCCAGCTCTGCGCGCGCGCCGCGCCGCCGGGGCCGAGCAATGCGGCCGCGGCCAGGGCGCTGCCGCTGCCCAGCAGCAGCCGGCGGCGGCTGGTCGTTGCGATGGGGGATGTCGTCATCGGATCACTCCTTGCTTGGCTTCCATGGAAAAAGGCGTCGCGGTCTGCAGCGCCCGGCTCAGAAACGGTCGGGCCGGAACGGCGCCAGATCCACCTGCGCCGGCCGGCCGGCCGCCAGGTGCGCGATCTCGCGGCCGGTGCTCGCGCCCATGCACATGCCCATGTGGCCGTGGCCGAAGGCGAGCCAGGCATTGTCGGCGCCGCGCGCGGCGCCGATCACCGGCAGGCTGTCGGGCAGGCAGGGCCGGTGGCCCATCCAGCGCGTGACCTCGGAGGTGTCGAGCCGCGGAAAGAGCGTGCGCCCCTGCGCCAGCAGCGCATCGGCGCGCGCGTAGTCGGGCGCGGCGCGCAGCCCCGCGAACTCCACCGTGCCGGCCAGCCGCAGGCCCATGGCCATGGGGTTGACCATCAGGTTGTGCTCCACCGCCATCACGGTGTGGCGCAGCTGCAGGTTGGCGCTGCGCACCGTGACGTGGTAGCCGCGCTGCGTCTCCAGCGGCACGCGCGCGCCCAGCGCGGCGGCCAGCGGGCGCGACCAGGCGCCGGCCGCCACCACCACGCCGTCCACCGGCAGGGCCTCGCCGCCCTCGATCTGCACGGCGCTCACGCGCCGGCCCTGGAACTCGAAGCCGCTGGCGCGCCGGCGCAGGCTTTGCGCGCCGTCGGCCAGGCACTGCGCATGCAGCGCCTTGACCAGCGCCGAGGGGTCGAGCGTGGCGCCGTTCTCGGGCGCCAGGATACCGAAGCGAAAGCGCCCCTTGAGCTCGGGCTCCAGGCTCTCCAGCTCGTCGCGCTCGACGTCGAGCAGGCGCACGCCCAGCGAGCGCCGCAGGTCCATGCCCCACTGCCATTGCGCCGCCACCGCGCGCGACGAATACACGTAGAGGCAGCCGCTGCGCTGCACCAGCGCCTGCGCGCCGGCGCGCGCCAGCAGCGGCTCGTAGCACTCGAAGATCGGCGCCAGCAGGCTGCGCAGCGCGCCCGCGATGCGCGTGACCTCTTCGCGCGAGGAATGCCGCAGCATGCGCAGCAGCCAGGGCAGCACCAGCGGCGCATGCTGCCAGCGCACGGTCAGCGGGCCCAGCGGGTCGAGCAGCCAGCGCGGCACGCGCTTCCACATGCCGGGCATGCCCACCGGCAGGCAGGCGCTGGGCGAGAGCGAGCCGGCGTTGCCGAAGGAGCAGGCCTCGCCGGCCTCCAGCGGGTCGATGAATGTGACCTGGTGGCCGTCGCGCTGCAGCCAGGCGGCGCTGCAGACACCCACGACCCCGGTTCCGATGACGGCGATGTGCATGATGGGCCGATTGTGGAAAGCGCCCGGCCATCAGGCAAACCAATTTTTTTGATTCAGGCATCAGGTTTGCTCATAATCGGCCATCGACCGGCTCAAACGGGAGGCACGCCATGAACATCAGTTTTCGACAGATGCGCGCCTTCGCTGCCGTTGCGCGCGCCGGCAGCTTCACCGCGGCGGGGCGGCAGCTGCACCTCACCCAGTCGGCGGTGAGCATGCTGGTGCAGCAGCTCGAGGCGGAACTCGGCGTGCAGCTGTTCGACCGCGGCGCCAGCGTCACGCTGACCGAGGCCGGGCAGAAGCTGCTGCCGCTGGCGCGCCGCATCCTCGACGACATGAACCAGGTGGTGGAAGGCGCCAGCGACCTGCGCTCGCTGCGCAGCGGCGTGCTGCGCGTGGTGGCGCCGCAGATGCTGGCCTGCACCTGGGTCTGCGCGGTGGTGGGCGAGTTCGAGGCCGCGCACCCCGACATCAGCCTGCGCATCACCGACGCCACCACCGACGACGTGGTGGGCGTGGTGCGCCGCGGCGAGGTCGAGCTGGGCGTCGGCCCCGAGCGCGCCACCGGCGACGACGTGACGCGCAGCTTCCTGATGGACGTGCCGATCCGCATGGTCTGCCCCGCCCACCACCGGCTGGCCCAGCGGCGCACCGTGTCCTGGCGCGAGCTGCGCGACGAGCGCTGGGTGCTCTACTCGAGCGAGTTCAACCGCTACCTGGAGCACATGCTGCAGGCGCACGATGCCTCGCTGTCGATCCAGACGGCGACCGAGGTCGACTACCTCACGACCGCGCTGGCCCTGGTCGGCGTGGGCACCGGGCTGGCCGCCGTGCCCGACTACGCACGGCGCTTCGCCGGCAACTTCGGGCTGCGCTTCGTGCCGCTGCGCGGGCCCGAGCTGCGGCGCCAGTTCTTCATCTACCAGCGCCGCGGCATGGCGCTGTCGCCCGCGGCCGAAGCCTTTGCCCGCATGATGCGCCGCCATGCGCGCGCACCGGCGCGCGATTGAAGGGATGGACCGCGCGGGCACCAAAAGCGGGACAAAGTGGCGCCCCTTGGTGGGGCGTCGCCCCAAAACGGTGAAACCGGGGTTTCAGCCGATTTTTGGATAGAAATCAGCCCCAGGTCCGCACGCAGCGGTCATCGATAGCTATCAAAACGATAGCAATCGAAATTACTTCGCTGGCGCGCGGGTCCGCAGGCCGTCGAAACAGGTGCCGAGCACCAGCTCGACGATCTGCTCGTCGCTGTACTGGCCGCCGGCCTTGAGGAATTCGAGCACCGGGTCGCAGGCGCGGGCGTACAGCGTGTACAGCACGGCGGTGGCCGGCAGTTCGGGATTGAGCACGCCCTGCTGCTGGGCCGACTCGATCCAGCCGCCCAGTAGCTGGCTGAACGCCATCAGCCGGTCCAGGTAGTCCGGGTTGGCCATCAGCGCGGCGCGCAGGCAGGAGTTCTGGCGCGGCAGCGCGGGCATGTCGCTGGCCAGCTGCATCCGCATGGACCAGCGCACCACCGCCCGCAGCTTGTCCAGCGGCGCATCGGTGGCCGGCAGAGTGAGCACGAACTCTTGCGCCTGCTTCAGGATGCGCAGCATGGCCGCGGCGGCAAGGTCTTCCTTGCTGGTGAAATGCTTGTACAGGCTGGCCTTGGCGATGCCCACGGCCGCGGCAACCTCATCCACCGTCATCGCCTCGAAGCCCTTCTCGGCCAGGAAGCGGTTGGCGGTTTGCACAATGGCGTCTTCGCGCGCCTGGAGCATCTGCTCCTTGAACGAAACCTTGGCCACCTTGCTGCTGTTCATACTGTCATTCTAGGTTTGCTACATTCAGATACATATCGTTGGTCTACTTTACAACCGGGGGGTCACGGTGCAACTCAACAGTATGAAACACTTCCTCATTGCATATATCTTGCTTGTTGTTTAGTCTTCAAAGGCTTCTATTGCGGGAGAGTTCGCCATGAACAAGGTCTGGATGAACACTTTGGCCTGGGTTGCCGCGGTGATGGCGGCGCTGACCCTGTCCTTTGCCGGCCCCGATGAAACCAGCATCATGGGCCGCCTGCCCTCGCTGATCGGCCAGCGCCTGGGCCGACAGCCCGTTGCCCTGCCCCAGGGCCTGCCGGCCGACCGCACGCTCGCCCTCATCGCCTTCCATGGCGGCCACCGCAAGGATGTCGAGAGCTGGATCAACGGCCTGCAGCTGCGCGACAACCCCTCGATTTCCTGGGTCCGGATGCCGGTGCTCAATGACCCCGGCAACGCCGCCGGCCGCACGGCGCTCGAAAACCACCTGATGGCGCGCTACCCCAGCGATGGCGACCGCGCCAACCTGATGCCCGTGTTCACCGACCGCGCCGCCTTCGTCCGCTCGGCCGGGCTGGGCAGCACCGAGCAGGTCTACGCCGTGGTCATCAACCGGCAAGGCGAGGTGCTGGCTCGCGTCGAAGGCCAGTTCGACGAGCGCAAGGCCCAGGCCCTGCGCGAGACGCTGCAGCAGCGCGGCCTGTAACGTAACGGTTCGCGTTGAACGTCAAAGCATCGCGGCGGCGGCCGAGGTCAGGGCCGCGCTCAGGCTTTCGAGCACATCCGACTCGAGGTTCCAGCAGTGCCAGTAGAGCTGGATCGGCAGCACATGGCCGGGCGCGATATTGACCAGCTGCCCCTGCTCGAGCAGGCCGCGCGCCAGCAGCTCGGGCACCACGCTCACGCCCCAGCCCGCCAGCACCGCGCGCACCTGGCCCTCCGAGCTGGGCACGAACAGCTGGTTCAGCGTGACGCGCTTCAGGCCGAAGGCCTTGGCCACGAATTCGGTCTGCCCGTCGTCCTTGCGGTTGAAGGCCAGGAACGCCAGCTCGCGGAAGTTGTGCGGCGTCAGGCCCTGCGGGCAATGCTGCTGCGCATACGCCGGCGCGGCCACGGCCACGTAGTTCATCGCGCCCAGCGGCACCACGCGGCAGCCGCGCAGCGCCTGCTTGAGCGTGGTCACGCAGCCCAGCACCTGGCCCTCGCGCAGCCATTCGTGGGTGAAGTCCTGGTCGTCGGTGATGATCTCCAGCGGCAGGCCCTGGCGGGCCAACTCGCCCAGCGCCGGCAGCGCCCAGGTGGCGATGCTGTCGGCGTTGATGGCGATCGAGATGCGCTCTTCCTCGCGCGCGCCGCCGATCGAGCTGGGCGCCAGCTCCTTGAGGTCGCGCTCCAGGTCGGCGCGCAGCAGGCGCAGCTGCTTGGTGTGCTTGAGCAGCAGCTGCCCGGCGGCCGTGGCCTTGAGCGGCCGGCTGCGCACGATCAGCACCGTGCCCACCTGCGCCTCCAGCGCGCGCAGCCGCTGCGACACCGCCGACTGGGTGATTGACAGGCGCTGCGCCGCGCGCTCGAAGCCGCCCTCTTCCACAATGGCGGCCAGGCATTCCAGGGCATCGGGATCGAACGTGCTCATATAAGTTGTATTGATGTTTTCACTAAGAGTTTAATTTTTCTTTTATTAGCCGGCAACATCCTCCACACTGGCAGCATGAAAGTCACCGTCCTGGGCGCCGGCATCATCGGCACAAGCACCGCCTGGCATCTGCTGGAGCGCGGGCATGAAGTCACCGTGGTCGAGCGGCAGGCCGACGCGGCTCTTGAAACCAGCTTCGCCAACGCGGCGCAGATCTCGGTGAGCTATTGCGAGCCCTGGGCCAACAGGCACGCGCCGCTCAAGCTGCTGCAATGGATGTTCCGCAACGATGCGCCGCTGCTGTTCCGCCCGCAGCTGGACTGGCAGCAATGGCGCTGGGGCCTGCAGTTCCTGGCCCAGTGCAGCGATGCCGCGTTCGAGCGCAACGTGCAGCAGCTGGTGGCGCTGGGCGCCTACAGCCACACGGCACTCAAGGACGTGGTGCGCGCCACCGGCATCGACTACCAGCGGCTCGAGCGCGGCATCGCGCACTACTTCACCGACGCCAAATCGTTCGACGCCGCGGCCGGCGCCGCCGCGCTGATGCAGCGCTACGGCGTGGCGCGCAAGGTGGTGAGCCGCGACGAGCTGCTGCAGATCGAGCCCGCCTTCAAGTCGTTCGCGCACCGCATCGTGGGCGGCACCTACACCGCCAGCGACGAGAGCGGCGATGCCCGCGTGTTCACCCAGGCGCTGGCCCGGCGCTGTGCGGCGCGCGGCGCGCAGTTCCTCTACGGCCATGACATCGAGCGGCTGGACACCGCCGGCGGCGCCCTCGAAGCCGTCGCGGCGCGCGACCGCGCCACCGGCGGCCTGCGGCGCCTGCGCGCCGACGCCTATGTGGCCGCCTGCGGCTCCTGGACCGCACCGCTGCTGCGCACCGTGGGCGTGAACCTGCCGATCTACCCGGGCAAGGGCTACAGCGCCACCTTCAAGTTGAAGCAGCCCGCGCTCGCGCCCTTCGTCTCGACCATCGACGACGAAGTCAAATGCGCGATGAGCCGTCTGGGTGACACCCTGCGCGTGGCCGGCACCATCGAGGTCGGCGGCTACGACCTGTCGCTCGACACGCCGCTGGCCCGCGCGCGCTGCCAGATGCTGGTGGACCGCATCGAGGAGGTGCTGCCCGGCGTGTGCGACACCGCCGAGCCCCATTTCTGGGCCGGCCTGCGCCCGGCCACGCCCACCAACATTCCCTACATCGGCAAGACGCGGGTCGGCCGGCTCTGGGTCAATGCCGGCCACGGCACCCTGGGCTGGACGCACGGCGCGGGCTCGGGCAAGGCGCTGGCCGAACTGATCAGCGGCGAACGCCCGGCCATGAACTTCGGCTTCCACGGCTTCGCCGGCGACCCGGCCGGGCTCGCGCCCCAGGCCGCCTGACGCCCCCCCGGCGCCCGCGGCAGCGGGCTCAGCGCACGCAGCTGAAGCCGGCCGCGCTGTCGGCCGAAGCGCCTGCCGCACCCGTGAACTTCGGCCAGGCCGGGTAGCGGCACATCGGCCGCGTGCGGCTGGCGCCGGTGTTGTTGTCCGAGGCGCTCAGCGTCTCGGGCGCCTCGCCCTGCGCCACCCAGCGATCGAGCACGGCCAGGCCATCGTAGGCCGCCTTGAACGGCCCGAAGCCGTGGCCGAAGCCCGGGACCACGTAGTAGCGCACGAAGCCGTCCACCGCGTCCTGGCCCAGCGCGGCCACCTGGGCACGGTAGTAGTCGGCCGTGTTGTGCGGGCTGATGAAGTCGTCGGCCGTGCCATGCGTGAGGATCAGCTTGCCGCCCTTGGCGCGGAAGGCGGCGAGGCTCACGGCCGTCACGTCGGTGATCGTGCCGAGCTGCTGCAGCCGCGGCTTCCAGGCCGCAGGGTCGTAGCGCATCGCGTCGAGCGCCGGGTCCTGCGTGACCAGGTACTTGGCATGCGCCGCGCCGATCGCGTAGAGCAGCGCGTCGGTGGGCGCCGGCGGATTGGCGGGCTGGGCGGCAGCGCCGAACGAGGACACGTTGAACAGCGCCCCCTCCAGCAGCGGCCAGCGCGGAAAGACGCGCTGGCCGGCGATCTCGAAGCCGGCGTCGTAGGGCGAGGCGATGGCCTGCACCGTGGCGATCTGCGCGTCCGACAGGCAGCCGTCGCCGCTGTCGGCGCCGCCGGGGCAGCGCAGCGTGGCCTTCACGGTGTCGAGGTTGAACGCCGCGTTGCAGCCGGCCACGTTGCTGATGATGCCGTCCTTCGCGCCGTCCAGCGCCACGGTGTCGCAGGCCGCGTAGACCGCGTCGGTCAGCAGCTTGACCTTGGCCTTGCCGAGCCAGCCCGCGCCACCGCCCGAGTACATCGCGCGCCCGGCGTTGAGCGAGGCCAGCTGCAGCAGCGTGATGTTGTAGGCCGGGTAGTTGGCGATCACGCCGTCATAGTCCTCGGGGTAGCGCGCGGCCGCGTCCAGCGCCTCGTGGCCGCCCTGCGAGCCGCCAATGAAATAGAAGTACTTCGGCACCGCGTTGTAGTACTGCCGGATCAGTGCCAGGGCCACGTCGTGCGCCTTCTTCACCGAGAGCTGGCCGTAGTTGGCCAGCGCTTCGGCGTTGAGCGCGAAAGTGCCATCGAACGAACCCTGGCCCTTGTGGCCGCCGTCGCTGCCGAGCGTCACATAGCCCTGCTTCAGCGGATGGGCCAGCGCGGCCGGCTGCATCGTGAACGGACCAAGGCCGGTCACCAGCGTGCCGTCGTAGCCGCCCCCGCCCATCTGCAGCGCGCGGGCGTTCCAGTTCGCCGGCAGGTTGACCTGGAATTCCAGATCGGGCGCGCCCGCGCTGGCCGGCTTGACCACGCCCTTGACCGCGCAGTACGCGCCATGGGGGTTGCCCGGCGCCTCGCCCGACACGAAGACCGCCGACTGCACCACCGCGCCCGAACTCGGCTTGCCGATGAGCGAGGCCGGCAAGGAAAAACCCGCGAGCGTCGAACAGGCGTCGGGCGAGGTGGCGTAGGCGCTACCGCAGCTCAAAGCTGCGAGCTGGGCCGCCGCGAACAGCGCCAGCCGGGCGGCCGGGCGGCGGCCGGTGGCGGGTTGTCTCTTGTTCTTCATGAAGGACTCCTGTGTCTCTGGATGGGTAGCGTGCCCGCTGCGATGGCAGGGCCGTGTCGGCATTGTGCCCATGGCCGGCCCCGCCCGGGCGCCTGTTCAACGCTGCTGAGCATCGGCGCGCGCCACGGGCGGCTCCCAGCCGCTACGATCACGGCATGGCTGAAGCACCCCGACACTTTCTCTTTCTCGTCACCTCGACCCGCGAGCCCGGCCACCTGGGCAACACCGAATGGCTGGCGCGGCAGGCCGCCGCGGCCCTGCCGGCGGGCACGGCGCAGACCTGGCTGCAGCTCGCGCCGCTGCAGCCGCAGCTGCCGCCGTTCGTGGACCAGCGCCACACCGCAGGCCAGTACCCGATGCCCGAGGGCGCGCTCAAGGCCCTGCTCGACGCCACGCTGGCGGCCACCGACATCGTGCTGGTCTCGCCGGTCTACTGGTTCAGCATTCCGGCCCCGCTCAAGGCCTACCTCGACCACTGGAGCGCCTGGCTGCGCGTGCCCGGCCTGTCGTTCAAGGAGACGATGGCGCAGAAGACGCTGCGCCTCGTCGCCACCAGCGGCGACCGCGCCAAGGCGCAGCCGATGATCGACTCGGTGAAGCTGTGCGCCGAGTTCTTCCCCATGGCCTGGGGCGGCGCGCTCTGGGGCAAGGGCGGGCCGCCCGACGCGGTGCAGGCCGATGCCGGCGCGCGCGACCAGGCTGCTACGTTTTTAATAGCGTAAAATGTCCACGGGACAAGGACATCCGCCCGTTTTGATTCAAAAATCAGGGCTGCAGCGCCTGCCAGACGCGCGCCGGGCTCAGCGGCATCTGCAGCCGCGGTGACTGCGCGCCCTGGCCGGCGCGCGCGAAGGCATCGGCCACCGCGTTGACCACGCTGGGCGTGGCCCCGATGGTGCCGAGCTCGCCCACGCCCTTGACGCCCAGCGGGTTGTTCTTGCACGGCGTGGTCTCGTCCATCTCGGTGCGGAACGGCGGCGCCTGGTCGGCGTGCGGCAGCGCGTAGTCCATGAAGCTGCCGGTCACCAGCTGGCCGGTCTCGCGGTCGTAGACGATGCGCTCGTGCAGCGCCTGGCCGATGCCCTGCACCGCGCCGCCGTCGAGCTGGCCGCGCACGATCAGCGGGTTGACCACGCGGCCCACGTCGTTGACGCTGGCGTAGGCCACCACCTGCACCTCGCCGGTCTGCGGGTCGATCTCGACCTCGCTCACGTGGCAGCCGTTGGGCCAGGTCGGGCCCGAGACGCTGCTGGTGCTGTCCATGAAGATGCGGCCCTCGGGCTGGCGCTGCGCCAGCTCGGCCAGGCCCAGCGTGAGGTCGGTGCCGGCGACGCTGAAGGCGCCGGCCTCGTAGCGAACGTCATCCACCGCGGCCTCGAACTCCTTGGCGGCCAGTTCCTTGGCCGCAGCGATGGCGCGCTCGGCGCCCACGCGCACGGCCGAGCCGCCGGTGAACAGCGAGCGCGAGCCGGCGCTGCCGAAGCCGTCGCCGCGGTCGGTGTCGCCCAGCACCACGCGCACGCGCCCGATCGGGATGCCGAAGGCGTCCACCACGAGCTGCGCCAGCGTGGTGGCGATGCCCTGGCCCATGGCGTTGACGGCCGAGAACACTTCCACCGTGCCGTCGGACAGCACGGTGACGGTGACGCGCTCCTCGAACACGTTGCCGCCGGTCCATTCGAGGAAGGTGGCCAGGCCCAGGCCGCGCAGTTTGCCGGCGCGCCGCGAGGCGGCCTCGCGCGCGGCAAAGCCGTCCCAGTCGGCCAGCGCCAGGCCCTGGTCCATCACATGCTCGAAGCGGCCCGTGTCGTAGACCTGGCCCATGGGGTTCTTGTAAGGCATCTGCTCGGGCCGGATGAAGTTGCGCCGGCGCAGCGCCACGCGGTCGATGCCGGTGGCGCGCGCGGCCTCGTCCATCAGCCGCTCCATGATGAAGATGGCCTCGGGCCGGCCCGCGCCGCGGTAGGCGCCGGTGGGCGCGCAGTTCGTCAGCACGGCCTGGAAGTGGAAGTCGATGGTCTGGATGTCGTAGACGCTGGTCTGCACCCAGGGCCCGATCAAGAGCTGGATCGCCACGCCGGTGCCGGTGGCGTAGGCGCCCACGTTGGCCAGCGAATGGATGCGCAGCGCGAGGATGCGGCCGCTCTCGTCGAGCGCGAGCTCGGCATGGCTCTGCAGGTCGCGCCCGTGGGTGGTGGCGAGGAACTCCTCGCTGCGGTCGGCCACCCACTTGACGGGCCGGCGCAGCTGCTGCGCGGCCCAGGCCACCACCAGGTCCTCGGGGTAGGCGCCGGTCTTCATGCCGAAGCCGCCGCCCACGTCGCCCACCCGCACGCGCACCTGCTCCCTGGGCAGGCCCAGTGCGTCGCAGATGGCGTTGCGCACGCCCGAGGGCATCTGCGTGCTCATGCGCACCGTGAGGCGCTGGTCGGCCGGATCGAGGCAGGCCAGCACCGAGCGCGGCTCCAGCGTCACCGCGGCCACCCGCTGGTTGGTGATGTCCAGCGCCACCACATGGCGCGCGCGGGCGAACGCCGCGGCCGTGACGGCGGCATCGCCGTGGCGCATCTCGGCCGCGAGGTTGTCGGGCGCCTCGGGGCACAGCGCGGAGGCGCCGGCGGCGGTGGCCTGCCGGGCGTCCACCACGGCGGGCAGCTCCTCGTAGTCCACGAAGACCGCCTCGGCCGCATCGCGCGCCTGCTGCATCGTCTCGGCCACCACGGCGGCCACCGGCTCGCCGACGAAGCGCACGCGCTCGTGCGCCAGCGCGCGGCGCGGCGGCGAGGCCCCCGGTGCACCGTCGGCGCGCTGGAAGCCCGGACCGGGCATGGGTTTGACTCCCGCCTGCGCCAGCTCGGCGCCGGTCCAGACCGCCCGCACGCCGGGCAAGGCGCGCGCGGCGGCGGTGTCGATGCCCACGATGCGCGCATGCGGATAGGGCGAGCGCACGAAGCACAGGCGCAGCTGGCCCTCGGGCGCGGCATCGTCGGTGTAGCGGCCCGCGCCCCGCAGCAGGCTGTCGTCTTCGATGCGGCGCACGGCCTGGCCGCTGCCGAATCGGGGGTAGGAGGTGTCGGTGGTCAAGGAGGAACCTCGTCGTGCAATGGGGGGGGGTGCGGCAGGTTTACCGGAATCGACTTTAGCGAATTCCGGCGATCCCTGCGCATGCCGCCCGTTCAGAACGTGTTTGCGATCTGTATGGGGTCGCGTTGGGACGCAATCGGGATGAGTTGGCCGCCAAGATCACGCCGCATGGGCTGATGCCCATGCAAGGGATTTGGTGGACAAATCGCCCGATTTCGTCCCAACCCGAAGGGCAAGTGCCTTTTCGGGCGGTCTGCGGCGTTGCGCTGCTGGCCAATAGCCAGCTATTGGCGGTGCAGCGCGCCTTGCAGCCCATCCCGAAAAGACACTTGCGCGACCCCATACAGATCGCAAACACGTTCTCAGGCCTGGCGAAAGCGCCCCAGCACATCCAGCACCTGCCGGGTGGCCAGCTCGGGCGTGCCCGAGCGGTGCGCAATGCCCAGCGGCCGCCACAAGGCCGGGCGCAGCGGCAGCATGGCGATGCGCGGGTCGGGCAGCGGGGCCGAGGCCTCATGCGGCAGCAGCGTGGCGCCGTAGCCGGCGGCCACCAGGCTCTTGATGGCGTCGTTGTAGTTGAGCTGGATCCGCGCCTTGGGCTGTTCACCCGCGGCCGCGAACCATTCCGCGGTCAGCCGCGCGAGCCGCGTGCTGGTGTCGTTGAGGATCAGCGGCCGCGCCGCCAGCCAGGCCGCGGTAGCTCGCCGGGGAGCCGGCCAGGCGGCGGGCACGAAGGCCATGACCGGGTCGCGCCGCCAGGGCAGCACGCGCAGGCCCGGTGCCGCGGGCTGGGGCAGGGCCACCAGGCCGATGTCCAGCGTGCCGCCGGCCAGGCGCGCCAGCGTTTCCTGCGAGGTGAGCACCGCCACCTGCACGTCGATGCCCGGGTGCTCGGCGCCCAGCACCTGCAGCGCCTGCGGCAGCAGGTGCGCAATGGCGCCGGTGGAAGCCCCCAGGCGCACCCGCCCGGTGCGGCCCTGCACCTGGCGCTGCACATCGTCCAGCGCCTCATCGGCATCGGCCAGCAGGCGCCGTGCACGTTCGATCAGGGCTTCGCCAATGGCCGAAGGGCCGACCTGCCCGCGCGTGCGCAGCAGCAGCGGGGCACCGATGCGCGCCTCCAGCTCGGCCACATGCAGGCTCACCGTGGGCGGCGCCAGGTTCAGCGCGCGCGCGGCGGCGGCGAAGGAGCCCAGGTCGGCAATGGCGACCAGGGTGCGCAGTCGATCGAGGCTGAGTTCGCGCATGGTGTTCAGAAAAACTGAATCCGACCTTCATGAAATTCAACTTTTCTTAGTTTACGCCCCGCGCCAAGATGGCGCTCCCATCACAGGAGCCCCTTCATGAAACCGATTGTCTTCATCGACGGCGACCAAGGCACGACCGGCCTGCAGATCCATGAGCGCCTGCGCACGCGCCAGGACCTGGCCCTGCTGACCCTGCCCGAAGCCGAGCGCAAGGACCTGCGCCGCCGCGCCGAAGCCATCAACGCCTGCGACGTCGCCATCCTGTGCCTGCCCGACGGGCCGGCACGCGAGGCCGCGGCGTCCGTCACCAACCCGGCCGTGCGCGTCATCGACGCCAGTTCGGCGCACCGCACCGACCCGCAATGGGTCTATGGCTTCCCCGAAATGACCGCGGGCCAGGCCGGCCGGATCGCCGCGGCACGGCGCGTCAGCAACCCGGGCTGCTACCCGACTGGCGCGGTCGCGCTGCTGCGCCCGCTGGTGGAAGCGGCGCTGCTGCCCGTCGACTACCCGGTCACGGTCCATGCGGTGTCGGGCTACTCGGGGCGCGGGCGCGCCGGGGTGGAACAGCACGAAGGCCCCGCCGCCGCCAGCGCCCCGGCCTTCCAGGTCTACGGCCTGCGCCTGGACCACAAGCACGCACCCGAAATCCAAGCCCACGCCGGCTTGACGGGGCGGCCCTTTTTCGTGCCCGCCTATGGCGCGTTCCGCCAGGGCATCGTGCTCACGGTTCCGCTGCAGCTGCGCCTGCTGCCGGCCGGGGTGGACGGCACCCGGCTGCATGCCTGCCTGCAGCGGCACTTCGCGGGGCAGCCGCAGGTCGAGGTCCTGCCGCTGGCCGACGCGCAGGCGCTGGAGCAGCTGGACCCGCAGGCCCTGAACGGCACCAACAGCCTGCGCCTGGCCGTGTTCGAGAACGCCCGGCATGGCCAGGTGCTGCTGGCGGCGGTGTTCGACAACCTGGGCAAGGGCGCTTCGGGCGCCGCGGTGCAGAACCTGGATCTGATGCTGGGCCGGCCCGGGACGGCGACGGCCCCGGCGCGGGCGGCCGAGGCCGTCGCCGCCTAAGGGCCGGCGCCTACTTGCCCGGCGCGGCCAGGCGCTCGCTCATCCAGCGCAGCAGGTCCAGCCACATCTGGCGCATCTCGGCGTCCAGCGGCGTGCGCTGCGCGTTGGGCAGCTCGATGGTGACCACCGGCACGCCCTTGTGCACGCCGCCGTAGTTGCCCAGCGACCCGGGGAAGATGCCGACCTGGTCGAGATACAGCCGGCCGAGCTTGCTCGGCGGCACCGAGGGGCCGTCGAAGTCGAGCACGCCATAGGGCGCGTGGATGCTCACGATCAGGTGCGGCTTGAAACGCTGCATCTCGTCGTGCAGGAACTGGGTCTCGGGCTCGGACAGCGGCTTCGGCCCGGGCCAGCGGCGCGGGTCCTTGCCGGTGCGCTTGGCCCAGTAGACCGGCGCGTCGCGCTCCCACTGGGGCGTGGGGAAGTTGCGGTTCAGGTCCACGCCGCTGGCGTTCATGCGGCGCGGCGGCTGGCCGAACAGGCCGTCGGGGTTGACCGCGGGCACGAAGCGCCAGTGCACCGGCTGCGGCATCTGCACGGCCGGGTCTTCGGCCAGCCGGATCCAGTGCAGGGCCACCGAGGCGGAGGACAGCTCGTCGCCATGGATGCCGCCGATCACCAGCACGCGCAGCTTCTCGCCGTCGGGCCGGATGTCGCGCACGTACAGCGTGCGGCCCTGGACCGAGCGCCCCGCGCTGGGCTCGAGCCGGGCGCCGGCGCACAGGGCGGCACTCACGTTCGGCAGCCTCTTGACGAAATCGCCGCAAACGCCTGTGCCTTGTGCGATGGCGGCGATTGAAAACAGGGCCGGCAGCACACCGGCCAGCGCCCGCCAGGGCCACCGGCCGCCGGCCGCCCTACACTGCGCGCCATGTACACGCGCTGCCCCAAGTGCGGCCACCTGCCGCTGCCCGAAGACCAGGCTTTCCCGGCCGCCTGCCCGGCCTGCGGCGTGATCCTCGCCAAGGTGGGCCAGCCGCTGCCGGCCCGCCGCCGCGAACAGGCGCCGCAGGACGACGCGGACGAGGCCGAGTCCCTGCGCGGGCAGGCGCGGGCCCTGCTGCTGCACGTGCCCGAGCGGGTGGACGGCCTGGGCTGGTGGCTGCGCGTGGTACTGCTCGCGGGCTTCGCCGTCTGGGGCGGGGTGCTGATCGGCCTGGACTACCAAGATGGCGAGATCGCGGGCGCGTTCCTGCACATTCCGCTGCTGGTGTTTCATGAAGCGGGGCATGTGATCTTCAGGCTGCTCGGCGAATGGATGGGGGTGTTGGGCGGCAGCCTGTCGCAGTTGCTCATGCCCCTGATTCTGGCAGGTGCGCTGCTGGTGAAGAAGCAGGACCCGTTCGGCGCGGCCATCGGCACC
The DNA here is from genome assembly GCF_022809125.1 of Variovorax terrae. Taxonomy (NCBI): domain Bacteria; kingdom Pseudomonadati; phylum Pseudomonadota; class Betaproteobacteria; order Burkholderiales; family Comamonadaceae; genus Variovorax; species Variovorax terrae. The sequence continues at coordinate 170,527 of NZ_JALGBI010000003.1, forward strand.
TGGCTGGCCGGCGTGTCGCTGCTGGACCTGGCGCCCTACATGTACGACGCCCTGCACCCGCAGCTGATGCTGCTGTCCGGCACGACCGGCGAACAGGGCGGCCACGACTGGATCTACCTGTTCTCGTCGCTCGACCTGCTGGCCCGGGCGCAGCGCATCGGCGCGGCCGTGCACACGCTCGGCGCGCTGGTGGTGGCGCTGTCGCTGGTGTGGGGCGCCTGGGTACTGCGGCTGCAGCGCGCGCGGCTGGCCGAGTCCGGGGCCTGACCCCGGAGGCCCGGCGAGCGCGTCTCACTCGTCGCGCTCGCCCGCCTCGTACAGCGTCTCGCGCCCCATGCGGTCGAGGATCAGCTCGGCCGTCCAGGGCAGCATCAGCGAGCCGCAGCGGCTGTCGCGGTACAGGCGCTCCAGCGGCAAGTGCTTCATCATGCTCTGGCCGCCGCAGGTGCGGATCGCCAGGCGCGCGATGTCGTTGGCGCCTTCCATCACGCTGTAGTGTGCGGCATAGAGGCGCAGCTTCTCGTCCTTGCCCGGGTTGGGCCGGGCCTCGGCGATGGCGCGGCCAAACAGGCTTTTCATGGCCTCGAGCTGGATGCGCATCTGCGCCACGGCGATCTGCTTGGTCGGGTACTGGCGGCGCTTGACGGGCGGCTCGCCCGGCACCTCGCCGCGCAGGTACTGCACCGTGAAGTCGTAAGCCGCGTTGGCGATGCCAAGGTAGGTGGGCGCGAGGGTGAAGAACATCGCGGGCCAGGTCTGCGCACCTTTGAAGTAGATGCCGCGCGGCATGAGCTGCTCGTCGTCGCTCACGAACACGTCCTTGAACACGAGGTTGCGGCTCACGGTGCCGCGCATGCCCAGCGGGTTCCACTCGCCGCTGATGGTGAAGCCGGCGCTGGTGGCGGGCACGGCGATGTAGAGCGTGTCGCGCGCGTCAGGGTGCTCGTCGCCCTTGTCCTCGGTGCACAGCACGCCGTAGTAGTCGGCCGCGCCCGAGAGCGAGGCGAAGATCTTGCGGCCGTTGATGAGCCAGCCGCCGTCCACCTTCTTCGCGGTGGTGCCGAAGGGCGCGCGGCCCGCGGCGGCGGCGCTGCCCTCGCTGAAAGGCTGGGCGTAGATCGCGCCGTCGTTCACGATGCGCGCGAAGTGCAGCTCGCGCCGCTTCGCGTGCTCGGCGCGCTGCGCGTCGGTCATGGGGATGCCGTCGGCCAGCACGCCGGTCCACATCGTGGAGCAGATGTGCATGTTCCATGTGAGCGCGGTGGCGCCGCAGAAGCGGCCGATCTCGGCCGCCACCATCATGTAGGTGGCGAAGTCGGCGCCCAGGCCGCCGTGCGATTCGGGCACGCACAGGCGCAGCAGGCCGGCCTCGCGCAAGTCGTCGTAGTTGGCGAACGGAAAGCTCGCGCTCTCGTCCCACTGCGCGGCGCGCGGCGCAAACCTGGTGCGGCCCAGCTCGTTCGCCAGCGCTAGCAGCGAGCGCTGCTTCGGCGTGAACGGCAGGTCGCCCACGGCGGGCGTGAAACTCAGTGCGGGCAAGGCATCCATGGTCGTTCCTCTGAATATCAATCGGTGCTGCCGCCCAGCGACTGCAGCACGCCGCGCCAGAAGGCGTCGCGCTCCTGGCCGGGCTGCGGGTCCTGCTGGCCGCTGGCGGATTCGTACACCGCCGTCTGCACCATCACGATGCCGCTGGCAGGCTGCACGAAGACGGCCTGGCCGTGCACGCCCTGGAGGGCGAAGCTGCGCTCGCGCATCGGGAACAGCCAGAACTGGTAGCCGTAGCCGAAGTACGGCGTGGCGCTGCGCGGCTTGAAAGCCGCGGGCTGGCGCGCCGCGTCGGTGGCGTCGAGCAAATAGTCCAGCGGCACCACCTGCTGCTCGCCCACGCGGCCATCGCGCGCCAGCATCAGCCCCAGGCGGCCCCAGTCGCGCAGGCTGGCGTTGAACATGGCGGAGCTGCGCTCCTGGCCTTCGTGGTTCAGGCCCCAGAAGGCATCGCGCTCGGCGCCCAGCGGCTGCCACAGCCATTCGTGGGTGAGCTCGGCCACGCTGCGCCCGCTGGCGCCGGCCAGCACCAGGCCCAGCACCTCGGTCTCGGCGCTGGCGTAGACGAACTTGCGGCCGGCCGGGTCGTGCCGCTGCTCGATGGAGCGCAGCACCTCGACCACCGTCGGGCGGCCGGTGGCGGCGGCGCGCGACAGGCGGGCGATGTCGTCGCGCCCGTCGTAGTGCTCGGTGAAGGTCAGGCCCGAGCTCATGCGCAGCAGCTGGCGCACGGTGGTGGCGCCATAGGGGCTGCCGGCCAGCGCCTGGGCGTAGGTTTCGGCGGGGTCGTCGAGCGAGGCGATCACGCCCTTGGACACGGCGATGCCGACCAGCAGCGAGGTCACGCTCTTGGCCATGGAGAACGAGAGAAAGCGCGCGTCGGGCGTGCGGCCGTAGCGATAGCGCTCGGCCACGATCTCGCCGTTCTTGAGAATCAGCAGGCCAGTGACGCGGTTGCGCTCCAGGTAGTCGTCCAGCGTGTAGCCGAGGTTGCGGTAGCGGTAGTGGATGGCGGCCGGCTGCGCCGCTGCCGGCAGCGGCGACACGGGGCCGCTGCGCGCCACGGTGCGCGTCGGCAGACCCCGCACCTGGTCCAGCGCCGACCAGGAGCCCACGCGGTAGGGCTGCGAGTACCAGGTGGCGAGGTTGCCCACGGGGTAGCCCTGGGCCTGACCCAGCAGCGCGGCATCGGGCTCGGCCCGCGCCAGCAGCACACAACCCAGCAGGCCGAAGGACAGCAACAGGCGTTTCATGGATCGGCTCAGTGAAGCACGCGCGGCAACGCCAGGAAGTTGAGCACCAGGCCGTCGAAGTCTTCGGGCGCCTCCAGGTTCTGCAGGTGGCCGATGCCCTTCATCTCGATGTAGCTGCTGCCGGCGATCTGCTCGGCCATCTTCTTCATGACGGCCGGCGGCGCGTTCTTGTCATGCTCGCCGGCCACCAGCAACGTGGGCACGTGGATGTTGGGCAGGTTGGCCTTGCGGTCGAAGCTGACCAGCGCCTCCAGCGCGCGGCGGTAGGTGGCCGGGCTGACCTGCGCCATGCAGTGCGTGGCCAGCTTCACGCCCTCGGGCAACGCGCCGGGGCCGATCATCTGCGGCACCAGCGTTTCGGCCAGCTCGGCCATGGTGCGGCCCGCATCCAGCGGCGCGGTGCGCTCGGCGACGAAGCGGCGCTGCCAGTCCCCATCGGGCTTGCCGAAGGCGGGCGAGGTGCCGCAAAGAATCAGCTTGTTCACGAGTTCGGGCCGGCGCGCCACCACCTCCTGCGCCACCATGCCGCCCATGCTGTGGCCCAGCAGGATCACGCTGCCGCACTGCAGGCCTTCGATCAGCGCGATGCAGCTCTGCGCCAGGCCCTTGAAGGTGTAGGGCTCGATCGGCGCGCTGCGGCCGTAGCCTGGCATGTCCCAGGCCACGGCGCGGTAGCCCGAGCCGGCGAAGGTCTCGACCTGCGGCGCGAAAGCGAGGTTGCCGCCGCCGATGCCGTGCAGCATGAGGATCGTCGGGCCCGCGCCCAGGGTGCTGAAGGTGGGCATCGTGCTCATGCGACTACCCGGCCCTGCTCGACCACGGCCACGCCATCGAGCTGCACCGTGCAGTGGCGCAGCGGCAGGTCGAAATGCCCCAGCGTGTGGCGCCCGGCCACCTCGTTGGCGCCGGTGCTGTAGAGGAAGTTGCCGGCAAAGGCGCGCAGCTCGGTGCCGTTGAAGTCGCGCTTGTCATACAGCGCCATGCTGTCCCAGCGCGCCGCGGCGTTCAGGCCGTAGCCGACGTGGCTGACGGCGTAGGCCTCGCGGTCGCCTTCACGCTCGCTCCAGGCCGCGATGTAGCTGCGCATCAGCTCGGCATCGACGCCGGCGCCCTCGATCTTCGTCACGTAGTCGTGCTCGATGGTCAGCGTGACGGGCCGCTCGATGTAGCGCTTGAATGTGAGGTTGACGTCGCCCTCGGCCAGCACCAGGGTGCCGTTGACGCTGCCGGCCGCGGGGAAGGCCAGCGCCAGCCCGCCGGGCCAGTGCGTCATGGTGCCGGGCCGGGTGGTGAAGCCCCAGTTGCCGCCCGCCACCGCGCCCTGCAGCGAGATGGCCAGGTCGGTGCCAGCGGGCGAGGTCACGCGCATGGCCCGGGCCGCGCGCAGGCGCTTGACGTGGGCCTTGACCAGCGGCTCCAGCTCGTCGCCGGGCAGCAGGCGGGCCAGCGCCTCGGGGTGCTCGTTGCTCACGTAGACCACTCGGGCGCCACCCTTGAGGATGGCCGGCAGCTCGGGCGCGTGCATCAGGCCTTCCACCGTGCAGTCCACCACCAGCGTGCTGCCGGCCAGCGCCGAGACCACGGGCGCTATGTTTTGGATAGCACAAGATGACCCAGTGGAGCGGACCACCGGCCGATTTGATTCAAAAACCGTGGGCAACAGCAGCGTGAAGGCCTGCGCGCCCAGGCGCGCCGCCGCCAGCCGCGCAAGCTGGGGCAGCACCGGGCGGCTCTGGCTTTCGCAGAGAATGGCGACCGTGTCCCCCGGCTGCAGCGCGCAACGGTGCAGCACGGCCTCGAAGGCATCGATCCAGGCGGGTTCAATGATTTCCTGCAGCATGGTTTTTCCGTTCAATCCATAATACATGAAATTTCATGTAATTCATCATCGTGAACCCTCCCCGCAAGGCGCAGCCTCCGTCATTCTCCGCGCGTGAATTCCGCGCGGCGCTGGGCATGTTCGCCACCGGCGTGACCATCGTCACCGCGCGCACCGCGCAAGGCGAGCTGGTGGGCCTCACGGCCAACTCGTTCAACTCCGTCTCGCTCGACCCGCCGCTGGTGCTGTGGAGCCTGGCACGCGCGGCGGGCTCGCTGCCAGCCTTCAGCACCGGCTCGCACTACGCCATCAACATCCTCGCGGCCGACCAGAAGGACCTGGCCGAGCGCTTTGCGCTCAAGGGCGCCGACCGCTGGGGCGGCGTGGGCTTTGCCGAGGGCGCGGGCGGCGCGCCGCTGCTGGCCGGCGCCGCGGCCAGCTTCGAGTGCTACAACCGCAGCCGCTACGAGGAAGGCGACCACGTGATCTTCGTGGGCGAGGTGGAGCGCTGCACGCACCGCGGCGGCGCATCGCCCCTGCTGTTCCACGGCGGGCGCTTCTTCACCGAGCACGCCCTATGAGCGAGCCGCGCTTCGTCGACGGCTACCTCGGCTACCTGCTGGGGCAGGCCAACCACACGCTGTTCAAAGGCTTCGAGCCCGAGGTGCGCGCCGCCGGCCTGAGCTCGATCGAGTGGCGCGTGCTGGTCACGCTGCACGACGGCGCGCCGCTCACGGTGAGCCAGCTCGCGCACGAGGTGCTGAGCAAGCAGCCCACCGTGACCAAGCTGGTGCAGCGCATGGGCGAGCAAGGCTGGGTGGCGCTGCAGGCCGACCCCGCCGACCAGCGCCGCACGCTGGTGGCGGCCACCGCGGCAGGCAAGCGGCTGGTGAAGCCGCTGGTCGGCAAGGCCCGACAGCACGAGACCCATGTGCTGCAGGCGCTGGACGCCGGCGAGCGCGAAGCGCTCAAGCGCCTGCTGGCCCGGCTGGCCTGAGCGGCCGAGGCCGGGCGCCCCGCTGCACGCGGCGCCGCTCTGCCCTACCATCGGGGCCCATGACCCCGACAAGAAAAAACCACCTCGACGCCCTCGCCGTCTCGCTGCTGTTGGCCTGCTGCGCGTTCTGGGGCTTCCAGCAGATTCTCATCAAGACCACCGTGGGCGAGGTGCCGCCGCTGTGGCAGGCCTCGCTGCGCTTCGTGGGCGCCACCGTGCTGCTGCTGGGCTGGTGCGCCTGGCGCGGCATCCGGCTGTTCGAGCGCGACGGCACGCTGCCCGCGGGGCTGCTGGCCGGCCTGCTGTTCATGGCCGAGTTCGCGTGCATCTACCTGGGCCTGCGCGACACCACGGCCTCGCGGCTCACGGTGTTCCTCTACACCTCGCCGTTCGTGGTGGCGCTGCTGCTGCCGCGCTTCGTGCCGTCCGAGCGGCTGCGCGGCGTGCAGTGGGTGGGGCTGGTGATTGCGTTCGTGGCCGTGGCCTTCGCCTTCAGCGAGGGCTTCTCGCACACCACGGCGCGGCAAGTGCGCGGCGACGCGCTGGCGCTGGCCGCGGGCATCTTCTGGGGCCTGACCACGCTGGTGATCCGCAGCAGCAAGATGATGACCGTGAGCCCCGAGAAGACGCTGTTCTACCAGGTGGCGGTGACCGCCGCGGCCGCGCCGCTGCTGTCGCTGGCGCTGGGCGAAACCTGGTCGTTCTCGTACTCGGCCTGGGCCTGGACCTCGATCGGGCTGCAGACCGCCATTGGCGCCTTCGCCAGCTACCTGGCCTGGATGTGGATGCTGCGGCACTACCCGGCCACGCAGATGTCGTCGTTCACCTTCCTCACGCCGGTGTTCGCGCTGGTGCTGGGCGTGGCGGTGCTGGGCGAGCCGCTCACGCTGCAGCTGGTGCTGGCGCTGGCCGGCGTGGCGGCGGGTATCGTGCTGGTGAACCGCAAGGCCTGAGCGCGCCGGCTCAGTCCTGCGCCTCTTGCTGGCGACCCGTTCCACCCTGGTGCCGCCGGTACATCGCCGGCGAAATGCCCACGTGCCTGACGAAGCTGCGGCGCAGCGTGTCGGCGTTGGCAAAACCGCACCGGGCCGCGACCTGCTTGGGCGCCTCCGCGCCCGCCTCCAGCAACGCGCGGGCGGCCGACACGCGCATCCTCTCAACCCATACCGCGGGCGTGCTGCCGACCTCGGCGTGGAACAGGCGCGCGAAATGCCTGGGGCTGAGGCCGGCACGCCCGGCCAGCGCATCGACCGACAGGTTCTGCGCCGGGTGGGCCGCGGCCCAGCGCTGCACCTCCTGCAGCACGGAGCGCCCGGCCACGCCGGTATGGCCGTTGCGGCTGAACTGCAGCTGCCCGCCGGGACGCTTGAAGAACATCACGAGCTGGGACGCGACGCGCGCCGCCACCTCGCGCCCGCAGTCCTCCTCGACCAGCGATAGCGCCAGGTCCAGCCCCGCGGTGACGCCTGCCGAGGTGCGCAGCCTGCCGTCGCGCACATGCAGCGCGTCCTCTTCCACCGTGATGCGCGGATAGGCCTGCTTCAAATCGTTCGCCACCGCCCAGTGGGTCGTCACCCGCCGGCCATCAAGCAGGCCGGCAGCGGCCAGGAACAGCGCGCCGGAGCAGACCGAACCAAAGCGCCGGGCGCGCCGGGCCGTGGCGCGCAGCCATTGCACCGTCGGCTCGTTTAAAAGGGTGTTTGCAGCGTTCGGCGCGCCGGCAACCAGCAGCGTGTCCAGGCGCTCGGGCGGCCCGCCCACCACGGCGTCGGGTACCAGGCGCACGCCCGAGGAACTGCGGATCGGCGCGGAATCCCGGCCCACCACGCGCAGTGTGTAGAGCTCGCGGCCCAGCTCGGCGTTGGCCTGCGCGAACACGTCCAGCGGCCCCGACACGTCCAGCAGCTGCACGCCCGGCAGGGCCAGGATCGCGATGGTCTTGGTCATGGAATGGCTCCTGTCCACCGGTGTCGCCATCTCGCGTGAAATGGCAGAAACAGACGTTATACGTCCATTGAAGACAGGCCAGTGTATCTCCAGAATCGATCGGATCACTTTGAAAGGAGCCCCGACATGAGCCTCGACCTCGATGGCATCGCCATCCCCCAAAGCCAGCTGGCGCGCGAGATCACCGAGCTGGTTCGCGACACGGCCTCGCCGCTGCTGTTCCACCATTCCAGCCGCGTCTACTACTTCGGCGCCCTGGCCGGCAAGAAGCGCGGGCTCAAGTTCGATCCCGAGCTGCTGTACTGCGGCTGCATGTTCCACGACATGGGCCTGACGCACCGGCACAGCAGCGCGTGCTGCCGCTTCGAGGTGGACGGCGCCAACGCGGCGCGCAACTTCCTGCACGGCCACGGCATCGCGCAGCAGGACATCGACCTGGTCTGGACTGCGATCGCGCTGCACACCACGCCGGGCATTCCCGAGTTCATGCACCCCGTCATCGCGCTGGTGACCGCGGGCGTGGAGATGGACGTGCTGGGGCTGACCTACGCCGACTACAGCGATGCCGAACGCGAGGCCGTGGTGGCCGCGCACCCGCGCGGCCCGCACTTCAAGGAAGACATCCTCCAGGCCTTCCACGATGGCATCCAGCACAAGCCGCAGACCACCTTCGGCAATGTGAAGGCCGACGTGCTGGCCGACAAGGACCCGGCGTTCCAGCCGATGAACTTCTGCAGCGTGATCCGCCGCTCGCCGTGGCCGGGCTGAGCGCGGTCAGCCGACGGCGTCCAGGCGCAGCTCGCGCGCCAGGTCGATGAGCGCGCGCAACCGCGCGGGCACGAAGCGGTGGCCCGAGTAGTAGAGCCTGAGGCCGCCGAACGATGGGCACCACGAGGCCAGCACCGGCACCAGCGCACCGGAGGCCAGTTCTTCCTCGATGAACCACTCGGAGATGAAGCCGATGCCGAGCCCGAGCAGCACCGCCTGCCTGATGGCCGGCAACTCGTTGAACGCCAGGCGCACGGGCAGGTCCATCTGCAGCTTCTGGCCCTTGCGCTCCAGCTCCCAGTGGTAGATGCCGCCGTGCGACAGGCGCATGCCGATGCTCTGGTGCCGGAGCAGGTCGCGCGGATGCCGGGGCGTGCCGTGGCGCTGCAGGTACTCGGGCGTGGCCACCACGAGCATGCGGATGTCGCGCGAGAGCGGCACCGCGATCATGTCCTGCGGCACGGACTCGGCGAGACGGATGCCCGCGTCGAAGCCTTCGGCCACGATGTCGATCATGCGCGACTCGCTCACGAGGTCGATGCGCACCTGCGGGTGGCGCTGCGCGTACTCACTGAACAAAGGCTCCAGCAGCAGGAAAGCCGCGCCCTGCGGCGCGTTGATGCGCAGCGTGCCGCTGGGCACGCCGGGGCCGGTGGCGGCCTCTTCGCCGGCGCTCTGGATTTCGGCCAGCGCCGGCGCGATGCGCTCGACATAGCGCTGCCCCGCATCGGTGAGCGCCACGCTGCGCGTGGAGCGGTTGAACAGGCGCACCTTCAGGCGCGCCTCCAGCCCGGCCACGGCGCTGCTCACGGCCGTGGTGGACATGCCGAGCGCCAGCGCCGCGCCGCGAAAGCTGCGCCGGCGCGCGACGGCCAGAACCACTTCGAGCTCGGTCATTCCGGTGCGGTGCATGGATTGTCCTGATTTCTGGGATATGCCATCCGCCATTAGACGGCTTATCAGAACAGAAATCCATTCCTAGACTGCGTGCATCCCATCACGAAAGGAATCGACATGCAACGCATCGAGCAGCTCTACATCAACGGCGAATTCGTCACGCCGCACGGCCAGGAATGGTTCGACCTGCACAACCCGAGCACCGAACAGGTCATCGGCCAGGTGCGCCTGGGCGACGAGCAGGACGCGCGGCGCGCCATCGCGGCGGCCAAGGCGGCGTTCCCCGCCTGGTCGCGCACGACGCGCGAGGAACGCATTGCCGCCCTGCAGCGCATGCAGCAGGCCATCGCCGCGCGCGAGGACGACCTGCTGGAGGCCATCGTGGCCGAGTACGGCGCGCCGTCGGTGCGCGGACGCTGGATGGCGACCTATCCGGCCGACGTCATCGCCCAGGCCATCGAGGCGCTGCAATCCTTCGCGTTCGAGGAGCAGGCCGGCAGCGCGCGGGTGATGCTGACGCCGATCGGTGTGGCCGGCCTGATCACCCCGTGGAACAGCAACGCGGGCTTCATCTGCAACAAGCTCGCCACCGCGCTGGCGGCGGGCTGCACCGCCGTCATCAAGCCCAGCGAGATGAGCGCGATGCAGACGCAGATCGTGGCCGAGGCGCTGCACGCAGCCGGCCTGCCCCCGGGCGTGTTCAACATCGTCAATGGCCGCGGCGACGTGGTGGGCGAGGAGATCGCGCGCCATCCCGACATCGCCAAGATCTCGTTCACCGGCTCCTCCGCCGTGGGCCAGCACCTGGTGAGCGCCGGCGCCGCCACCCTGAAGCGCGTGACGCTGGAGCTGGGCGGCAAGTCGCCCACGGTGGTGCTCGACGACGCGGACTTCACGGCCGTCATGCCGCTCGTGCTGCAGGCCGGGTTCATGAACAGCGGGCAGGCCTGCATCGCGGGCACGCGCATCCTGGTGCCGCGCCATCGGCTGGCCGAGTTCGAGCAGGCGGCGAAGGAGGCGGTGTCGCACGTCAAGGCCGGCGACCCGCGCGAGCCCGGCACCGACATCGGCCCGATGGTGAGCGCGAAGCAATGGGAGCGCGTGCAAAGCTACATCCGCATCGGCCAGGAAGAAGGCGCGACGCTGCTGGCCGGCGGCGCGGGGCGGCCGCAGGGCCTGGACACGGGCTGGTTCGTGAAGCCCACGATCTTCACCCGCGCGACCAACCAGATGCGCATTGCGCGCGAAGAGATCTTCGGCCCCGTGCTCACCGTCATCGCCTACGACGACGAGGCCGACGCGGTCGCCATCGCCAACGACACGCGCTACGGCCTGAGCGCCCTGGTGCTCGGCGCGGACCCGGCGCGCTGCGAGCGCGTGGCGCGCCAGATCGACGCGGGCCGCGTGCTCATCAACACCCTGGCCCATGAGCCGCGCGCGCCGTTCGGCGGCTTCAAGCATTCGGGGCTGGGGCGCGAGATGGGCCGCTGGGGACTCAGTGCCTACCTGGAGCCCAAGACGCTGCTGGCGGCGCCGTCCGCGCCGTGACGCAGAAATGCAGCGCCCGCCGGCTCAGGCCGCCGCGCCCAGCCGCTCGCGCGCCAGCGCCACGTACCAGCCCAGGCAGCCGGGGTTGGCCATGGCGTCCTGGTTGACCACCTTCTCCAGCGGCTGGCCGAGCAGCAGCTTCTTGATCGGCAGCTCCTGCTTCTTGCCCGAGAGCGTGCGCGGAATCTCGGCCACCGGGTAGATCTGGTCGGGCACGAAGCGCGGCGACAGCGCGGTGCGGATGGCGCCGTTGAGGCGCGCGCGCAGGGCATCGTCCAGCACCGCGCCCTCGCGCAGCACCACGAACAGCGGCATCCAGCTCTCGCGGCCCAGGTATTCCAGGTCCACCACCAGGCTGTCCAGCACCTCGGGCAAGGCCTCCACCGCGCTGTACAGCTCGCTGGTGCCCATGCGCAGGCCGTGGCGGTTGATGGTGGCGTCGCTGCGGCCGTAGATGATGCAGCCGCCGGCAGACGTGACCTTGAGCCAGTCGCCGTGGCGCCAGACGTTGGGGTACATGTCGAAGTAGCTCGACAGGTAGCGTTTGTGGCCTTCGTCGCCCCAGAAGTACAGCGGCATCGACGGAATCGGCCGCGTGCACACCAGCTCGCCCACCTCGCCGACCACGGGCTGGCCCTGCTCGTTCCAGGCCTCGACGGCGCAGCCCAGCAGCCGGCACTGCATCTCGCCAGGCACCTGGGGCAGCTCGCGGTTGCCGCCGATGAAAGCACCCGCAAAGTCGGTGCCGCCCGAGATGTTGCACCACCAGATGTCGCCCCCACGCTCCCCCACTGCGTGTGGGTCGCTGTCCCCCGAGGGGGCCGCATCCGCCTTGGGGCGGCCCGGCGGCGGATGGTCGTCGGTTGGCCTCAGCCTGCGGAACTGCTCGGTGCCCCAGCGCTGCGCCTCTTCACTGAGCGGCGAGCCGGTGGTGCCGAGCGCGCGCACGGTCTTCAGGCCCGGCAGCGCGGCCAGGTCCACGCCGGCCTTCATGCAGTTGGCGAAGAAGGCCGCGCCGGCGCCGAAGAAGGTGACGCCGAGTTCGGCACCGAAGCGCCACAGCGTGGTCCAGTCGGGCCGGTCCTTGGGGCCGCCGGGGTTGCCGTCGAACAGGCAGCAGGTGGTGCCGTTGAGCAGGCCGCTCATCTGCGCGTTCCACATCACCCAGCCGGTAGAGCTGTACCAGTGGTAGCGCTCGCCCCAGGAGTTGGGGTGGTAGCTGCAGCCCACGTCGTTGTGCAGCACCTTGAGCGCCAGCGCCACCACGAGGGTGCCGCCATGGCCGTGCACGATGGGCTTGGGCAGGCCGGTGGTGCCGCTGGAGTAGACGATCCACAGCGGATGGTCGAACGGCAGCCAGAGTGGCTCGAAAGCTGCTGTTTCGGCATCATTTCGGGCCAATGTCCTCGCCAGATGGTCTTTGTTTGCTATCGAATCGAGAGCATCGAGCGGTACGCCCAGGTTCTCGTGCACCACCAGGTGCTGCACGCTGGGCAGCGCCGCGCAGAGCTCGGCCACCACGCCGGTGCGGTCGAAATCGCGCCCGCCGTAGGTCACGCCGTCGCAGGCGATCAGCACCTTGGGCTCGATCTGGCGGAAGCGGTCGAGCACCGCCGCCGTGCCCATGTCGGGCGCGCAGATGCTCCACACGCACCCTAAGCTCACCGAGGCGAGGAAGGCCACCATGGCCTCGGGAATGTTGGGCAGGTAGGCCGCCACACGGTCGCCCGGCTGCAGGCCCTGCGCCTTCAGGTGCAGCGCGAGCGAGGCCACCTGGCGCCGCAGCTCGGGCCAGGACAGCTCACTGTGCTGCCCCTTCTCGTTGCGGCCGATCAGGGCGGCAAAGCCCGCCGCGTGCGCCGGCGCCACATGGCGGAACACCTGGCGCGCGTAGTTCACCTGCGCGCCGGGAAACCACTGCGCGCCCGGCATGCGCTCGTCGGCCAGCACGGCGCTGTGCGGCGTGGGCGACTGCAGTTTGAAGTAGTCCCAGATGCTTTGCCAGAAGGCGTCGAGGTCGCTCACCGACCAGCGCCACAGCGCGTCGTAGCTGTCGAAGTGCAGGCCGTGTTCGGCCTTCAGCCAGTCCTGGTAGAGGCGGATCTGGGGAATGTGCGGAGGAGTCGGCATGGCGCGGGATCGGACCGGGAGTTGCGTCGTTGCTTTCGACGCTACAGGGGAAAACCGCCGCCCACCATAGGGACCTTCCCAATCCCCCGGGACCGCGCCATGGCGCGGCGCCCCCTTGCCCCGCCCGCGCTCAGTCGAACTTGAGCCCGGTCTCCTTGGCGATGCGGCGGTACAGGCGCAGGTCGCTGCCCACCCGGCGCGCCAGGTCGTCGGCGGGGCCCGCCACGGGCGACATGCCGAGGTCTGCGAGGCGCCGGCGCACCGCGTCCTCCTTCACCAGCTCGCCCACGGCCTGGCTCAGCCGCGCCACCACCTCGGCCGGCGTGCCCACGGGCGCGAACAGGCCCAGCCACGACACCTGCTCGTAGCCCGGCAGGCCGGCCTCGGCGACGGTGGGCGTGTCGGGAAAGCGCGGGTCGCGGCGCGTGTCGGTCACGGCCAGCAGCCGCACCTTGCCCGCATCGACGTAGGGCTTGACGGCGCCGTCCATCGTCATGTCGAGCCGGCCGCCGGCCACGTCCTGCACCGCCAGCGAGGTGGAGCGGTACGGGATGTGGGTCATGGTAATGCCCGTCATCTGCCTGAGCCACTCGCCCGCGAAGTGCACGCCGCTGCCCGCGCCCGCGCTGCCGTAGTTGACGCGGCCGGGGTGCTTGCGCGCGTAGTCGATGAACTCGCCCAGGCTCTTCACGGGCAGCGCGGGGTTGACCACGATGGACAGGCCGTAGGTGGCGATGGTGCGCACAGGCACCAAGTCCTTCTCCGGGTCGTAGCTGGCCGCCGGGTCGACGACGGGCAGGATGGCGTAGCTCGCGTTGCTCAGGTACAGCGTGTAGCCGTCCTTGGGCGCCTTGACTGCCACCTCGGTGCCGAGCTTGGTGCCGGCGCCGGGCCGGTTCTCGATGACGAAGGGCTGGCCCAGCAGCTGGCCCAGGCGCTCGGTTACCACGCGGGCGCCGATGTCGGTCACGCCGCCTGCGGGGAAGGGCACGATCACGCGCACCGGCTTGAGGGGGTAGCCCGGCTGCGCCTGGACGCCGCACGCGGCGAGGCCCAGGCACAGGGCGATGAGGTATTTCTTCTTGGTACTGACGATGTTCATGGTCTGTGTCTCCTGATGCAGTGTCTGTCTCCGGGTCCGGGCGCGCTAGCCTTGCAGCCCGTCCCAGCACAGGTATTTCATTTCCAGATAGTCCTCGATGCCGTGGCGCGAGCCTTCGCGCCCGAGCCCGCTTTCCTTGACGCCGCCGAACGGTGCCACCTCGTTCGAGATCAGGCCGGTGTTGATCCCGACCATGCCGCTCTCCAGCCGCGCGCTGACGCGCCACAGGCGCGCCGCGTCGCGGCTGTAGAGGTAGGCGGCCAGCCCGTACGGCGTATCGTTGGCCAGGGCAACGGCCTCGTCCTCGCCGGCAAAGCGCATGACCGCCGCGACCGGGCCGAAGGTTTCCTCGGTGGCAAGGCGCATGGCCGGCGTGACGCCGCTGATCACCGTCGGCTCGTAGAAGCGGCCACCCAGCGCATGCGGGCGCCCGCCGGTGTGGACGCGCGCGCCCTGGCCCACGGCATCGGCCACATGCGCCGCCACCTTGGCGACGGCATCATCGTCGATCAGCGGCCCCTGCTGCACGCCCTCCTCCAGGCCGTGCCCCAGCTTCAGCGCCTGCACGCCCGCGGTCAGCCGTTCGACGAACGCGTCGTGCACACGCTCGTGCACCAGAAAGCGGTTGGCGCTGATGCAGGCCTGCCCCGTGTTGCGGAACTTGCAGGCCATCGCCCCGGCAACGGCGGCGTCCAGATCCGCGTCGTCGAAGACGATGAAGGGCGCGTTGCCGCCCAACTCCATCGAGGCCTTCTTCACGCCGTCGGCGCCCTGGCGCAGCAGGATCTTGCCCACGGCGGTGGAGCCGGTGAAGCTGATCTTGCGCACGCGCGGGTCCTGCGTCAGCACCCGGCCGACGGCCGGCGCCTCGTCGGCGTGCGTGGTCAGCACGTTGAACACGCCAGGCGGAATGCCGGCGCGGTGCGCCAGCTCGGCCAGCGCCAATGCCGTCAGCGGCGTCTGCTCGGCCGGCTTGACCACCATCGTGCAGCCGGCCGCCAGTGCGGGTGCGGCCTTGCGCGTGATCATCGCCGCGGGGAAGTTCCAGGGCGTGATGGCGGCCGCCACGCCCACCGGCTCGCGCGTGACGAGGATGCGTTGCCCGGCCGCCGGCGCGGGCACGATCTCGCCATACGTGCGCCGCGCCTCCTCGGCGAACCACTGCACGAACGACGCGGCGTAGCGCACTTCGGCACGCGCCTCGGCCAGCGGCTTGCCCTCTTCCAGCGTGATCAGCCGGGCCAGGTCTTCGGCGTGCACCGTCATCAGCTCGAACCAGCGGCGCAGCCGCTCGGCCCGGTGCCCCGCCGTCTGCTCGCGCCAGGACGCGAAGGCCGCGTGGGCCGCGGCCACGGCCGCCAGCGCCTCGGCCTCGCCCAGGCGCGGCAGCGAGGCCAGCGGCTCGCCGGTGGCCGGGTCCACCACCTTGAAGCGCCCCAGCGGGCCGTGCTCCACCCAGCGGCCGCCGATCCAGGCGCCGGCCTTGCACAGGCCGGGGTCCTGCAGGTGCCGGGCGGCCCCGCTCAGCATGGGTGGCGCCCCACCATGAACTGCGCGTCCGGGTCCGCCGTGACCGGCAGGCCCGAGGCCTGCAGGCCGGCGCGCAGGCTCTTCATGAAGCGGTCCGGCACGCGCATGCTCGGCGCGCGCAGCGGGCCGCCGTTGAAGCCGGCCAGCCAGTCCTGGTATTTCCACATCGTGCGGTTCAGCACGCCGGTGCCACCGGCATACGACTGCGCGGCCGCGCCGTTGGCGCTGCGCGCCGGGTTGACCTGCCAGTACAACGCCATCGCTTCCTCGAAGCGGCCGTGGCGCGCCAGCTCGAAGGCGCGCGGGTAGTAGTCGCTCATCCACTGCGTGTTGCTGGTGCCCGAAAACTGCAGCTGCATCACGCTCATGAGCGGGATCGCGTCGCCCTCGATCGGGCAGCTGATGACCACCTCGTCGCGGAAGTGGTGGTACATCTCGCACAGGCCCGCGGGCAGCGGGAAGCCCTGCTCGGACTTGATGGCCACGATGTTGGGGCAGTCCTGCAGCAGCCGGCGCACCAGCGGTACGGACATGCCCGCTGGATGCACCCGCTCGAAGCCCCACAGCGGGATCGGGAACAGCATCACGGCCAGATCGGTCGCGTCGCAGAAGACGCGAGTGTAGTCGTAGATCTGCTGCTCGCTGGTGGGCCAGAACTGGGGCGGGTAGGACAGCAGCACGATGTCGGCGCCAGCCTTCCCGGCCAGCTTCGCGGCCTCGATGTTGTCGGCCAGCGTGCCCCAGGCGGCGTGGAAGAACAGGCCGAGCTGACCGCCCGCCGTGTCCCTGGCCCAGGCGGTGAACTGCGCATTCTCCTCGGGCGTGATCGCCACTTCGGAGCACAGCAGCGTGTAGCGGTAGCCCAGCGTCTGCGCCAGCGCGATGTCGTGGCGGATGCCGGCTTCGTTCAGGCGCTTGAGGTCGGCGCTGTAGCTCGGGATGGTGACGGCGGAACAGCCGGTCAGCTGCTCGCGCGCCCAGGCGCGGGCATCGCTTTTCTTGTAGGCAGGCATGGAAACTCCAGAGTTGAAAAAAAGAAATCGGGAAAACCGCTGCTACTTGGCCACCGGCGCGATGGAAACCGGCAGGTCCGTGCCCACGCCGCGCGCCAGCGCGCGGTCGAGCAGCATGCCGGCCAGCACCACGTCCTGCAGCGCCGAGCCGACCGATTTGTAGACCGCGATGTCGCCGGGCTCCGCCCGCGCCACGGCCTTGCCGCCGACGAGCCGCGACAGCGCCACCAGGCGCGGCGCCAGCGACAGGCCCGCCGCCTGCGCGGCAATCAGGTCGCCGGTGTCGTGCAGCACCTCGTCGGGCATGTCGGCCACGATGCTGTGCGCCCGCGCCAGCACGTCCACGTCCAGCTCGCGCTGCTCGGGCAGCGTGGAGCCGATGGATACCACGGTGGCGCCGGGCGCCAGCCAGCCGGCGCGCAGGATGGGCTGCTCGCCGCGGGCGCGCGCGGCGCAGAGCACGACGTCGGCGCCCTGCACCGCGTCCTGCGGCTGTGCCGCGGCCTGCACCGGCCAGCCGCGGTGCTCGAACAGCGCCGCGAAGGCTTCGCGGCTGGCCGGGTTGGGGCTGTACACCGCCACCGAGGCGATCGCGCGCTGCGCGGCCAGCGCGTGCAGCTGCGCCCGCGCCTCGAAGCCCGACCCCAGCACGGCCACCCGCAGCGCCCGCCGTGGCGCCAGGTGGTCCACGGCCACCGTGGCCGTCGCCGCCGTGCGCAGCCCGGTGATCTGGTTGCCGTCGATCAGGCCCGCCAGCGCCATCGTGCCGGCGTCGAACAGTGCGATCAGGTAGCTGGCGCGGGCCGCGCGCGGCGAGGCGCTGATGAGCTTGCAGCCGAGGTAGCCGCCGGGCACCACCGCCGTCAGGCTGCGCAGCCAGATGCCGTCGCCGCGCGCCATGGCGCGTGGCGGCACGCAGGCCGGGTCGATGGGCTGCGCATAGGCCGCGGCCAGGGCCTGGATGGCGGCCGGCCAGTCGGCCAGGCTGCCGACGTCGGCATCCGTGAGGAAGCGCGTGGCCCGCAGGGGTGGCGGGGGCGGCGCCGGGGAAGTCTGAACAACCTGCATGTGTCTCCGTTTGCGATGCGTCACCGCGCATCGATGCGGAGCGGAAGTTATCAGCGCCCTGGCGTCGCGCCCAGCCGCGCGGGCGGCAAAGCGGCTATGACGGGACCGTCATTTCTCTTCTTCGGGCATGTGAAGTCTGGAGAGCCGGGCCACCAGCGCGCGCACCTCGCGCGTGGCCAGCGTGTCGGGGCGCAGCGGCGTGCTGGTCAGCACCACGCGGCGCCACAGCACGGGCGCCACCAGCCGGGCGGCGCCCAGCCGGTGCGCCTGCATGTGGCTGACGACGGCGACGCTGGCAACGATGGCGTAGCAGTCGCCGGCGGCGGCGATCTCGCGCTGCAGCGCGATGGAGTTGGCCTCCACCGCCACGTGGAGCCGCACGCCGCGCTCTGCGGCGATTTCCGCCAGGTGCGCGCGCAGTGCGTGCGGGTGCGGGGGAAGCACGAGCGGCAGGCCGTCCAGGCGGGCGAACGGCAGGGTGGCGCGCCGCACCAGGGCATCGCCCTCGGCGCCGATCAGGTGCAGCGCCATGCGCCGCAGGGTGATGTCCGCGCCCGAGTCCGCGCCCTGCGGCGTGTCGGGCCCTTCGCGCAACAGCAGCGCCATGTCCAGCCGGCCCGCCAGCACCATCTCCGACAGCTGGGTGCTGGTGCCCTCGGTCATGTGCAGCCGCACCTGGGGAAAGTCGGTGCGCACCGCGCGGTACAGGCGCTCGGCCAGCCAGGGCACGGCCGCCGGCAGCAGCCCCACGTGCACGTCGCCCAGCGGCTGGCCGCGTGCCTGCTGCACCTCGTCGCCCAGACGGCGGGCCTCGTCCAGCATGGCCTGCACGCGCGGCAGCACGCGCTCGCCGAACTCGGACAGCACCACGCCGCGCCCGGTGCGGCGGAACAGGCGCGCGCCGCATTCAGCCTCCAGCGCCGCCAGCTGGCGGCTCAGCAGCGACTGCGCAGAGCCCGACTCGAGCGCGGCCCGCGTCAGGCTGCCCGCCTGCGCGATCTGCAGGAAGATGCGCCAGCGGGCATCCAGCAGGGACCAGGGCTCGGCTTCGCGGGCCGGCCGTTGGACGGGTCGGGGGGTGTCAGTTTTGGGGCGCGTCATGGCAGTGGAATGCTCCGCGCGCAGTGTAGAGGCGATGCGGAACGTGGGCCTCAGGCCCGGTCCGCCGCCAGCTCGCCCCACAGCGGGTCGGGCACGCCGACGTCGTCATCGGCAGCCCCCGCCAGCACGCGCTCGCGGAACCAGGCATGGGCCGGATCGCCGTTCAGGTGGCGCGGCCACTGCATGGCCCAGATCATGGTGGGGAACTCCACCGGCACCGGCACGACGCGCAGCGGCAGCGTGCGCGCGAACATGCGCGCCAGCCGCGTGTGCATGGTGGCCACGCGCTCGGTGCCGATCACCAGCAGCGGCAGCGTGTTGAAGTTGTTGGTCGTGACCTCGATGCGGCGCGACAGCGCGCTGCTCTTGAGGAACCATTCCTCCAGGCTCGGATGGCGGTTGTTGCCGAACAGCGTGGTCACGTGGCCCAGCGCCATGTACTGCGCCAGCGTGAGGCCGTCGCCCACCTGGCGGTTGCCGGACCAGACCACGCAGCTGTAGGTCTCCTCGTACAGCGGCTCGCTCGGGTGGCCCTCGGCCAGGTACTGGCGCGGCATGATGAGCATGTCGACCTCGCCGCGCTCGATGGCGCCCGGAATCTGGTCGCCGGGCATCATGATCTCCAGCGTCGCGCCCGGCGCTTCGCGCGCCATGCGCCGCGCCGCGCCGGCCAGCACCACGCTGACCGGATAGTCCGACGCGATCACGCGGAAATGCCGCGTGGAGGTGGCGGGATCGAACGCCGGCTGCACCGCGATGGTGGACTGGATGCGCTGCAGCACGTCGCGCACCGCGCCCTCCAGGCTGGCCGCCATCGGCGTGGGCACCATGGCGCGGCCGACCTGGATCAGCAGCGCATCACCGAAGTAGTCGCGCAGCCGCGCCAGCACGCCGCTGGTGGCCGGCTGGCTGAGGTTCAGGCGCCGCGCCGCGCGCGTGATGTTCTTCTCGGCCAGCAGCGCGTCGAGCGCAACCAGCAGATTCAGGTCGAGGCGGTTGAAGCGCACGAAGCATCCGTTTCCTGGATAGATCGAATCCGAAAAATCGATTTTACAGATACCAAGCGACTTTCTACAGTGGCGCCACCGATGCCTGGGGCCCCTGCCGCCCAAGGGCCGGAGGAGACGCTCGTTCACATGCTGCTGCACACCTGCACGCTTGCCTGCCCGGCCGGCTGCGCCCACGCCTCGCCCGGCCCCGTCGGGCCTGCCGGCCACCGCTTCACGGTGGACCTGCACGCCCATGCGCTGACCCTGGCCGTGGAGCCGCTGGTGGCCGGCCGGCCCGAAAAGCAGGCCGAGCCCGCGCTGATGCGGGCCACGCAGGGCGAGGCCTCTGTTGCTCATAACCTGGCTCACATGCTGCCGCCCGCGCTGCGCCGCATGACGAACCTGGCCGAGCGGCTGGCCGACATGGACGCGATGGGCGTGGACGTGCAGGTGCTCAGCCCCTCGCCCACGCAGTACTACTACTGGGCCGACCCCGACCTCGCGCAGGACGTGGTGCGGCTGCAGAACGAACACATCGCCGCCGAATGCGCGCGCCACCCCGAGCGCCTGGCCGGCCTCGGCACGGTGGCGCTGCAGCACCCGCGCCTCGCGGCCGAGCAGCTGGCGCACGCCATGCGCGAACTGGGCCTCAAGGGCGTGGAGATCTCGGCCAGCGTGAACGGCCGCGAACTCGCCGACCCCTCGCTCGAACCGTTCTGGGCCCGCGCCAGCGAACTGGGCGCGCTGGTGTTCATCCACCCGCTGGGCACCTCGCTGGGCGAGCGCGTCAACCGCCACTACCTGGCCAACACCATCGGCCAGCCGCTGGAAACCACCATCGCGCTCTCGGAGCTGATCTTCGGCGGCGTGCTCGACCGGCACACGGGCGTCAAGCTCGTGGCCGCGCACGGCGGCGGCTACCTGCCCGCCTACTTCGGCCGCAGCCAGCACGCGCACCAAGTGCGGCCCGAGGCGCAGGCCATGCAGCACGCGCCGCGCGACTACCTGCGCCGCATCTGGTTCGACACGCTGGTGTATGAGCCCGAGGTGCTGCGCCACCTGGTCGAGGTGGTCGGCGCCGCGCAGCTCGTGGTCGGCACCGACTACCCGTTCGACATGGGCCACTACGACCCGCAGGGCCTGGTGGACGCCGTGCCGGGCCTCTCGCGCGCCGACGCGGACGCGATCCTCGGCCTCAACGCGGCGGCCCTGCTGGGCCTTTGCGTGCCTTCCCCTTCCTCCAACACCATCCAGACTCATGCCTGATTCCCGCAACCCCCTCCAAGGCTGGCAGGTCGACCGCGCCGCCATCCGCACGCTGGGCCACGACCTGCAGCGCCCCGAATGCATCCTGGCCGAGCGCGACGGCACGGTGTGGGCGGCCGACGCACGCGGCGGCGCCATGCGCATCGCGCCCGACGGCACGCAGACGCTCATCACGCCGCGCGTGGAGCGCCAGCAGGCCGAAGCGCTCAACGCCTCGTTCGACGACCGCTACGTGCAGGCCCAGGGCTCGCTGCCCAACGGCATGTGCTTCCTGGCCAACGGCGACATCCTGATCGCCAACTGGGGCACCGACCACGTCGAGGTGATGACGCGCGAAGGCCAGCTGCGCACGCTGTTCACCGAGATCGACGGCAAGCCCATGGGCAAGACCAACTTCGTGGCGCGCGATTCCAAGGGCCGCATCTGGCTCACCGTGACCACGCTCATGCAGCCCTGGACCGGCTCGATCAACGCCGGCGTGCTGGACGGCTACATCGCGCTGATCGACGAGCGCGGCATCCGCATCGTGGCCGAGGGCTTCGGCGGCACGAACGAGGTGCGGCTGGACGCGAAGGAAGAATGGCTCTACGTGGTGGAGAGCAACGCGCGCCGCATCTCGCGCCTGCGCATCCGGCCCGACGGCTCGCTGGGCGACCGAGAGGTCTACGGCCCCTACCACCTGCCGGGCTTTCCCGACGGCTTCGCCTTCGACGCCTATGGCAACCTCTGGGTCACGCTGATCATGAGCGACCAGCTCGTGGCCATCACGCCCGAGGGCGAGCTGCTCACGCTGCTGGACGACTCCAATCCTGCCGCCACGGCCGAGCTGAACCGCCACTACCAGGCCCGCACGCTCACGCCCGAGATCATGGCCGCCACGCACGGCACGCTGGCACCGTGGATGGCCAGCCTCACCTTCGGTGGGCCGGACTTGAAGACGGTGTACCTGGGCAGCCTGCGCGGGACGACGATTCCGTACTTCACGTCGCCGGTGGCCGGGCTGCCGCTGATCCACTGGTGAGCGCGGGCATGACGACAACCCATCCGCTGTTCGACCTCGCGGGCCAGGTGGCACTGGTCACCGGCGCGAGCCGCGGCATCGGCCTGGCGAGCGCACGCGCCCTGGCGCAGGCCGGCGCGCAGGTGGTGCTGTGCAGCCATGAGGCCGCCGAGTGCGAGGCGGCTGCCGGCGCGCTGCGCGCCGAAGGGCTCGATGCGCAGGTGGTGGTGGCCGACCTCGTGCAGCGCCCGCAGGTCGATGCCCTGGTAGCCCAG
This sequence comes from Variovorax terrae, assembly GCF_022809125.1. Classification (NCBI taxonomy): domain Bacteria; kingdom Pseudomonadati; phylum Pseudomonadota; class Betaproteobacteria; order Burkholderiales; family Comamonadaceae; genus Variovorax; species Variovorax terrae. The sequence continues at coordinate 192,778 of NZ_JALGBI010000003.1, forward strand.
GTGCTGGCGTCGCACGGCCGCATCGACACGCTGGTGTGCAACGCGGGCGCCGCGCCGCACATGGGTCCGATCGCCACCGCCAGCGACGCCGATTGGGAGCTGACCATGACGCTCAACCTGCGCAGCGTGCTCTGGCTCACGTCGGCCGTCATCGCGCACATGGCCGAACGGCGCAGCGGCAGCGTGATGCTGATGTCCAGCATCGCGGGCCTGCGCGGCAACAAGGGGCTGGGCCTGTACGGCCTGTCGAAGGCGGCGCTCGCCGGGCTGGCGCGCAACCTGGCCGTCGAGTGGGGGCCGTCGGGCGTGCGCGTCAATGCCGTCTCGCCCGGCGTCACGCGCACCGAGTTTGCACGACCGCTCACGGACCAGCCCGAGGTGATGCAGCGGCGCATCGCCCTCACGCCGCTGCGCCGCATCGCCGAGCCCGAGGAGATCGCGGGCGCCGTGCTGTTCCTGGCCTCGGCGGCCGGCGGCTTCACGACCGGCCACAACCTCGTCGTCGACGGTGGCACCACCATCAGCGATGGCAACTGATTTCAACTCCAGGAGACACGACATGCCTTTCATCTCACGCCGCCTCGCGGCTTTCGCCCTGGCCCTGCCGCTCGCGCTAGGCGCCGCCTGCGGCGCGTTCGCGCAAACCAGGATCACCGTCGGCTACGTCGCCATCCCCGACCTGACGCCGCTGTACGTGGCCAAGGAGCAGGGCTTCTTCGACAAGCGGGGACTGGACGTGACGCTGCAGACCATCCCGATCAACCCCAACATCCCGCCGGCGCTGCAGTCGAACTCGATCCAGATCGGCACGGTCACGCCCTCGGTGCTGATGCAAGCCGCCGACAGCGGCCTGGCGCTCAAGGTCATCGCCGGCGGCAGCCTGCTCACGCGCGACGGCAAGGTGCCCGCGATCGTGGTGCGCAAGGGCGTGGAGATCAAGGGCCCGCAGGACTTCGTGGGCAAGCGCGTGGGCGTGGCCGGCTTCGGCGCCACGCTGCACGTGCTGTTCCGCAAGTGGCTGGCCGACCATGGCGTCGATGCGAAGAAGGTGAACTTCGTCGAGGTGTCGCTGCCGCAGACGCTGGACCTGCTGCGCGGCGGCACCATCGACGTGGCCGTGCCCGCCGAGCCCTTCGCCACCCGCATCCTGCAGGCGGGCGTGGCCACCGCCTACGGCTACGTCAGCGATGATTTTCCCGAGTCGGGCGTGCTGCCCATCGTCTATGGCGCCACGGCCGAGTGGCTGGCCAGGAACGCAACGGCCGCCCGCGCCTTCCGTGAGGCGCTGGACGAGGGCATCGCCTTCCATGCGAAGAACCCCGAGGCCTCGCGCGCCAGCATGGGCAAGTACCTGCGCCTGCCGCCCGACGTGCTGGCCACGCTGGCGGTGCCGCCGCTGTCCACCGTGGTGACCGAGCCGCAGATTCGTTTCTGGGCCGATGCCATGAAGGCACAGGGCATGCTCAAGACCTCTTTGCGCAGCGCCGATTTCATCGTGCGCTGATTCCGGTTTCATCTTCCTCGTCCCAAGGACTTTTCCCCATGATCCAGACCCTCAAGCACGGCCGCCCGCCCGAGGCCAAGGCCGGCCTGGGCGCGCAGGTGCGCGCCACCGTCGAAGCCATCCTGGCCGACATCGAGGCGCGCGGCGACGCCGCCGTGCGCGCCTACAGCCAGCAGTTCGACCGCTGGTCGCCCGCCAGCTTCCGCCTCTCGGCTGAGGAGATCGCGGCCTGCATCGCACAGCTCAGCCCGCGCACGCTCGACGACATCCGCTTCGCGCAGGCGCAGATCCGCCGCTTTGCGCAGATCCAGCGCGACTCGATGAAGGACGTGGAGGTGGAAACGCTGCCCGGCGTCATCCTCGGCCACCGCCACATCCCGGTCAATTCGGTCGGCTGCTACATCCCCGGCGGCAAGTACCCGCTGATCGCCTCGGCCCACATGAGCGTGCTCACGGCCAAGGTGGCGGGCGTGCCGCGCGTGATCGCCTGCGCCCCGCCGTTCGAGGGCCGGCCCTGCCCCGAGATCGTGGCCGCCATGCACCTGGCCGGCGCCGACGAGATCTACTGCCTGGGCGGCGTGCAGGCCGTGGCCGCGATGGCGCTGGGCACCGACACGATCCCCGGCGTGGACATGATCGTCGGCCCCGGCAACGCCTACGTGGCCGAAGCCAAGCGCCAGCTGTTCGGCCGCGTGGGCATCGACCTGTTCGCCGGCCCGACCGAGACGATGGTGATCTGCGACGACACGGTGGATGCCGAACTGGTGGCCGTGGACCTGCTGGGCCAGGCCGAGCACGGCCCCACCTCGCCGGCCTACTGCGTCACCACCAGCCCAAAGATCGCGGCCGAACTGCCCGCCGCCATCGAGGCCGTGCTGGCGCGGCTGGACACCGCGCCGGTGGCGCGCACCGCCTGGCTGGACTATGGCGAGATCCACCTGTGCGACAGCGACGAAGAGGCGCTCGAAGTGGCCGAGCGCCTGTGCTCCGAGCACGTGCAGGTGATGACGAAGGACCCCGACTGGTACCTGCGGCGCATGACGCGCTACGGCGCGCTGTTCCTGGGCCACCGCACCAACGTGAGCTACGGCGACAAGGTGATCGGCACCAACCACACGCTGCCCACGCAGGGCGCGGGCCGCTACACCGGCGGGCTGTGGGTCGGCAAGTTCATCAAGACCCACACCTACCAGCGCGTGCTGACCGACGCGGCCAGCGTGCTGGTGGGCGAATACTGCTCGCGCCTGTGCGGCTACGAGCACATGAGCGGCCACAAGGAGCAGGCCGACATCCGCGTGCGCCGGCTGTCCAGGGCGGTGGCGGCATGACCCTGCCCCTCGCGGGCCGCGTGGCCCTGGTCACCGGCGGCGCCGGCGGCATCGGCCGCGCGGTCTGCACGGCGCTGGCCGAAGCCGGCGCCGGCGTGGCCGTGGGCTACCACCGCTCGGCCGATGCGGCGCATTCGCTGGCCGCCGGGCTTCCCGGCGCCGCGCATGCCGCCGTGGCCGCGCCCGTGACCGACAGCGCCGCCCTGGCCCGGACGGCGCAGGACATCCGCGCGCGCTGGGGCCGCTGCGACCTGGTGGTCAACTGCGCCGGCACCACGCGCTTCGTGCCGCACGCCGAACTCGACGCGCTGGACGACGCCCTGTTCGACGAGGTGCTGGCCACCAACGTGCGCGGCCCCTTCGCCGTGGTGCGCGCGCTGCTGCCGCTGCTGCGCGACAGCGGCCACGGCCTGGTGGTCAACGTGTCGTCGATCGCTGCCGTCACCGCCATGGGCAGCAACGTCGCCTACTGCGCCTCCAAGGCCGCGCTGGACAACATGACGCGCTCGCTGGCGCGCGCCCTGGCGCCGGCGGTGCGCGTGCTGTCGGTCTCGCCCGGCCTGGCCGACACCGATTTCGTCAAGTCCATGGACCGCGCCTGGCGCGACGAGCAGGCCGCGCGCACCCCGCTAGCGCGGCTGGCCGCGCCCGAGGAAGTCGGCCGTGCCGTCGTGGCCTGCGCCACCCAGCTCACCTTCACCACCGGCGCCGTGATCCCCGTGGACGGCGGACGGCCGCTGGCCTGAAACCGATTCGCCACAGCACCCTGGAGACCCTCCCCATGAAACTCGCCTCCCTCAAGACCGGCAGCACGCGCGACGGCCGCCTCATCGTCGTCTCGCGCGACCTCGCGCGTGCCGTGGACGCCGCACCCGTGGCCGCCACGATGCGCGAACTGCTCGAAGACTGGGACGCCCGCGCGCCCCGGCTGCAGGCACTCTACGGCGCCCTCAACGCCGGCACGGCCGCCGGCGCCTTCGCCTTCGACCCGCGCCAGGCCCTGGCGCCGCTGCCGCGCAGCCACCAGTTCGTGGATGCCTCGGCGTTCCTCAACCACGGCGACATCATGGAGCGCGCCTACAAGCTCACGGTGAAGAAGACGCCCGGCATCCCGATCCTCGTGCCGCGCCAGGGCGACGACTTCCGCGGCCCGCACGACGACTACGAATTCCCCGCCGAGGCCGACCAGTGCGACTTCGAGGGCGAGTTCGCCGTCATCACCGACGACGTGCCCATGGGCGTGAGCGCCGCCGAGGCGGCCAGGCACATCAAGCTGGTCACCCTCCTCAACGACGTGAGCATGCGCGGCCACCTCACGCGCGAACTGCAGATGGGCTTCGGCCTGGTGCAGGCCAAGCCGGCCACCATCTTCGCGCCGGTGGCCGTCACGCCCGACGAGCTGGGCCCCGCCTGGCAGGACGGGCGCGTGCACCTGGACATGAAGGTCACGCGCAACGGCGAGTGGTTCGGCCACCCCAATGGCCGCGAGATGGACTGGGGCTTCGGCGAGATGATCGCCCACATGGCCTACAACCGGAAGCTGGGCGCTGGCTTCGTGCTCGGCTCGGGCACGGTGTCCAACAAGGGCTACCGCGAAGTCGGCTCGGCCTGCCTGGCCGAGCGCCGCGCGGTGGAGACGCTGGACCACGGCGCAGCGCAGACCGACTTCCTGAAGTTTGGCGAAACGCTGCGCTTCGAGGTGGCGGGTGCGGACGGCACCTCGGTGTTCGGCGCCATCGACGTGCGCTTCGTGCCGTTCAAGGCGGGCGCATGAAGGTCCTGGTCACCGGCGCGGCCGGCTTCGTGGGCGCGGCGCTGGCGGCGCGCATCGCCGCCGACCCGCAGGCCCTGGGTCCCGGCCCGGTGCAAGAGTTGGCGCTGGCCGACCTGGGCTTTCCCGGCCCGGCCACGAGCGGCCCCGGCGCGGCGCGCGTGCGCCAGGCCCGCGGCGACATCGCCGACCCGGCCTACCTGGACGCGCTGATCGCCGAGGACTTCGACCTCGTGTTCCACCTCGCCAGCGTGCCCGGCGGGCAGGCCGAGCGCGACAGCGCCCTGGGCACCGCCGCCAACCTGCACGCGGCCACGCGGCTGCTGCTGGGCCTGGCCGCGCAGACGCCGCAGCGCCAGCAGGCGCGCCGCGCGCCGCCGGTGCTGGTATTCACGAGCACGGTGGCGGTGTACGGCGCCGCACTGCCGGCGCAGGTGGACGAGGCCACGCTGCTGCGCCCCGCCACCAGCTACGGCGCGCACAAGCTGATGACCGAGATCCTGCTGTCGGACCTGTCGCGGCGCGGCACGCTGGACGGCCGCGCCGTGCGCCTGCCCGGCATCGTGGCGCGCCCGGCGCAAGCCGGCGGCCACGTCTCGGCCTTCATGAGCAACATCTTCCACGCGCTGGCGGCGGGCCAGCCGTTCGACTGCCCGGTGTCGGCCGAGGCCACCTGCTGGTGGATGTCGCGCCAGCGCTGCGTCGACAACCTACTGCAGCTCGCGCGCATGAGCGCGCCGCCCGCGGGCGCGCCGCGCGTCTGGGCCATGCCGGTGCTGCGCCACTCGATGGCCGAGCTGGTGGACGCGCTGGCGCGCCGCTTCGGCGACGACCGGCGCGCCCTGGTGCGCTGGCGGCCCGAGCCCGCCGTCGAGGCCCAGTTCGGCCGCCAGCCGCCGCTCGTGAGCGACGCCGCGCGCGCGCTCGGCCTGGCCGACGACGGCGACATCGACGCACTGGTCGAGCGCGCCCTGGCGGCCGGGTAGCGCCCCACACCCCCTCAGGAGACATCATGAACCCGAATTTCAAGCCGAATCGCCGCAACGTCCTCGTTGCATCGTCATTGTTTGCTATGAATTTAGTAGCAAAATCCGCCTTCGCCCAGCGCCCCGCCTGGCCCGACAAGCCGATCCGGCTGGTGATCCCCTTCGCCTCCGGCGGCACGGCCGACCTGGTGGCGCGGCTGCTGGCCAACGTGCTGTCCGAGCGCCTGGGCCAGCCCGTGGTGGTGGATGCCAAGGCCGGCGCCAACGGCATCATCGGCGCCGACGCGGTGGCCAAGGCCGCCCCCGACGGCGCCACGCTGCTGCTGCACAGCTCGGCCCATGCGATCAACGCGAGCCTGTACAAGAAGCTGCCCTACGACACCGAGCGCGCCTTCACCGCGGTGGCGCCGGTGGTGGCGCCAGGCGTCTTCGTGATCGCGGTGCACCCCTCGCTGCCCGCGCGCAACCTGCGCGAGCTGATCGACTACGCCCGGGTCCATCCCGACACCGTGAGCTACGGCTCGGCCGGCATCGGCAACGGGCTGCACCTGGCCGGCGAGATGCTGGCGCAGGCGGCCGGCATCCGGCTGCTGCATGTGCCCTACAAGGGCGCGGCGCCCATCGTCAACGACTTGGTCGGCGGCCAGATCAAGATGATGTTCAACAGCCCGCTGGCGGTGCAGTCCTTCGTCAAGGAAGGCAAGCTGCGCCTGATCGCGCAGACCGGGCTCAAGCGCTCGGCCGCCCTGCCCGACCTGCCCACGGTCAGCGAGTCGGGCCTGCCCGGCTACGAGGCCACGAGCTGGTACGGCCTGTACGCGCCCGCCGGCACGCCGGCCGACATCGTGGCGCGGCTCAACGCCGAGACCCTGCGCGCGATGAACCTGCCCGAAGTCATGGACAAGCTGGCCGTGCTGGGCACGGGTGCATTGGCGCCCACCTCGCCCGCGCAGTTCGCGGCCTTCACCCACGGCGAGATCGAGCGCTATGCGCGCGTGATCCGAGCCGCCCAGCTGTCGCTGGACAGCTGACGAGCCCCTTTCACCCCACCCGAGGAGACCTTCCCATGAACATCAACCGCCGCCAGGGCCTGGCCCTGGGCACGGCCGCGCTGCTGGGCACCGCCGCACGCGGCGCCTTCGCACAGGACTACCCGAACAAGCCCGTGCGCGTGATCGTGCCCTTTCCGGCCGGCACCGGGCTCGATGTGGACTCGCGCTTCTTCACCGCGCGCCTGTCGGTCCTGCTGGGCCAGCCCATCGTGATCGAGAACCGCCCCGGCGCCGCCGGCACCATCGGCACCGACTACGCTGCCAAGCAGGCGGCCGACGGCTACACGCTCTACATGGGCTCGACCAGCGCGCTGTCCTACATCCCGCAGCTCTACACCCGGCTCAACTACAAGCTCGGCGACTTCACGGCTGTGAGCCAGCTCGCGCTGCTGCAGGGCGCGCTGATCGCCAACCCGCAGCTGCCGGTGAAGAACGCCGCCGAACTGGTGGCGCTGTCCAAGGCCAGGCCCGGCACCATTCGCGCGGCCACGCAGGGCGTGGGCAGCTTCTCGCACATGGTGGGCGAGTGGTTCGTGATGGCCACGGGCGCCTCGGTCGAGTTCATTCCCTACAACACCTCCAGCCCGTTCGCGAGCGTGCTGGCCGGCGACACGCAGCTCATCTTCGACGCGCTGCCCGCCTCCATGACCAACATCCAGGGCGGCAAGCTCAAGGCCCTGGCCGTGACCGGCGCACAGCGCCAGCCGCTGCTGCCCGAGGTGCCGACCTACCGCGAGCAGGGCATCGCCAACTTCGAGCCCTTCACCTGGTTCGGGCTGATGGCGCCCACCGGCACGCCCGCGGCCATCGTGCAGCGCGTTTCCGCCGCCTGCGCGCAGGTGGCGAAGATGCCCGAGTCCATCGAGCGCTACAAGGCGCTGGGCGGCGCGCCCGTGGGCAACACGCCCGACGAGTACGCGGCCTTCATCAGGTCCGAGCAGGCCAAGTGGATTCCGGTGGTGCAGCGCACCGGCATCAGGCTCGATTGACGAGGAGCCCGCCATGCCCCGCCGCTTCGTCGATCTGTCGATCTACCTCGAAAACGACGTGCTGTCCGATCCGCCGCCGCTGGCGCCGAAGATCACCTACCAGCAGCACGCCGACACGCTGCCCGAATTCCTGCAGATGCTGCCCGGCACGAAGGCCGAGGACTTCCCCGGCGGCGAGGCCGCTGCCGCGGAGTGGGTGACGCTGACCACGCACAACGGCACGCACCTGGACGCGCCCTGGCACTTCCACTCCACCATGGACGAGAAGGCCGGCGGCGCGCGCCGCTCCATGACCATCGACGAAGTGCCGCTGGACTGGTGTTTCCGCCCCGGCGTGAAGCTGGACTTCCGCCACTTCCCCGATGGCTACGTGGCCGGCGCCGCCGACGTGGAGGCCGAGCTCAGGCGCATCGGCCACGTGCTCAAGCCGCTGGACATCGTGGTGGTCAACACCCGCGCCGGCTCGCGCTACGGCCACAACGACTTCGTGAGCGCCGGCTGCGGCATGGGCTACGAGGCCACCATGTACCTGCTGGAGCGCGGCGTGCGCCTGACCGGCACCGACGCCTGGAGCTGGGACGCGCCGTTCCAGTACACCGCGCAGAAGTTCGCCGAGACCGGCGACACCTCGTTGCTGTGGGAGGGCCACAAGGCCGGGCGCGACATCGGCTACTGCCACCTGGAGAAGCTGCACAACCTGGAGGCCCTGCCGGGCGACGGCTTCATCATCAGCTGCTTCCCGCACAAGATCCGCGGCGCGTCCGCGGGCTGGACGCGCGCCGTCGCCATCTTCGGCGACCCCGACGCGGCTGAATAGAAAGAAGAAAAAGGAAAACGTCTCACCATGTCCATGTTCCAGTATTTCCCCACCAACTACGTCTGGAGCCTCGCCGTCTGCGGCGCGCTCGAGGCCGGCGCCAAGATCGGCGAGATCGACGAGGCTTGCCGCCCGCTGCTCGACGTGGCGCGCCAGGGCGACGACCCGGGCACCGAGGCCTTCTTCCATGCCTGGCAGTCAATGGCCGACAAGCTGATCGTTCTGGCCGAAGAAGACGAGGCGCGCGGCCGGCGCTTTTCCGCCGGCGAGAAGCTGCAGCGCGCCGCGCTGTACCTGCAGACCGCCGAGCGGCTGCAGGCGCACGGCTTCGCGCCGCGCAAGGCCATGTACCGGCAGCTGCTCGACTGCTTCCAGCGGGCGCAGGTGCTCATGCAGTCCTCCTGCACGCGCATCGAGATCCCCTATGCCCACGCGCACATCGCGGGCCTGCTGGTGCGCGCCCCTTCGGCGCCGGCACGCTCGCCGCTGCTGGTGATGCTCAACGGCCTGGACAGCACCAAGGAGATGATCTACCCCAACGCGATCACCCAGCAGCTCACGCAGCGCGGCATCTCGGTGCTCTACCTGGACCAGCCCGGCAGCGGCGAGGCGCTGCGCCTGCACGGCCTCGCCGCCGTGCCCGAGACGGAGCAGTGGGCCACGCCGGTGATGGACTGGCTGCAGCAGCGGGGCGACATCGACCCGGAGCGCATCGGCCTGGCCGGCGTCTCGCTGGGCGGCTACTACTGCCCGCGCGCCGTGGCCTTCGAGCCGCGCTTCGCGCTCGGCGTGGTCTGGGGCGCCAACCACGACTGGCGCGAGGTGCAGAAGCGCCGCCTGCGGCGCGAGGGCGAAAACCCGGTGCCGCACTACTGGGAGCATGTGCGCTGGGTGTTCGGCGCCCGGGACATGGACGACTTCATGGCCATCGCCGAGCGCATGCACCTGGACGGCGTGCTGGACCGCGTGCGCGTGCCCTTCCTGGTGACCCACGGCGAGCAGGACAAACAGATTCCGCTGGAGTACGCGCACCGCAGCTACGAGCAGCTCGTCAACAGCCCCGACCGCGAACTCAAGATCTTCACCGAGCGCGAAGGCGGCGTGCACCACGTGAGCCTGGACAACATGGCCAACGCCGGTGCCTACATCGCCGACTGGGTGGCCGAGCGCCTGGGCGGCCGCACTGGATGACGCCACAGGCGGCACGGACGGCGGCGGTGCCGGAATACCCGATCAGGGTTTTACCGGATGCTCAAATCTTTTATCAACTGTCCAATTCCAGGCATGGAGCCACCTGTCCGCCGCCCGCCCGCCCCCTCCCGCCCCGACCGGCGCGGGGCCATCCTGCTGGCCGCGGAAAAGCTGTTCGCGCAGCGCGGCTACCACGCGGTGTCGGTGCGCCAGATCGCGGAAGAAGCCGGAGTGCCTCCGGCGCTGGTGGCCTACTACTTCGGCCAGAAGCACGACCTGTTCCACGCCATCTTCACGCACTGGTCCGGCACCATCGAGGAGCGGCTGGCGGGGCTGCGCGCGGTCGAGCGCGAGCCGCACGACATGGACAAGCTGCGCCGCATCGTGCAGGCCTTCATCCGCCCGGTGATCCGGCTGCGCGCCAGCCCCGAGGGCGAGTACTACGCGCTGCTGATCACCCAGGGCCTGGGCAGCCAGCAGGACGAGGCCGACCGCGTGCTGCGCGAGTTCTTCGACCCGCTGGCCGACGCCTTCATCACGGCCCTGCACGACACGCTGCGCCACGAGGCGCCGCAGGCCGACCGCGCCGCCGTGGCCTGGTGCTACCAGTTCGCGCTGGGCGCGCTGTCGCACCATCTGAGCGACCGGCGCGTGGCGCGGCTGTCGCACGACGCCTGCCGGCCCAACGACCCGCAGGCCGCGCCGCTGCTGGTCGAGTTCATCGTGCACGGCATCCGCGGCGTGCTGGCCGCGCTGCCGGCGCCCGCCCCCTCCCCCCGAGCCACCCCCCGATCACGAGAAAAAAGGAGACCTTCATGACCCCCCTGTTCCCCCGTTCCCATGCCCCCGCGCTGCGCCGCCGCACCGTGCTGGCCGGCGCCCTGGCGGCCGCCGCCGCGCTGCCGCTGCGCGCGCAGGGCAGCAGCACCAAGATCGTGTTCGGCTACACCGCCGTGACCGACTTCGCCACGCTGTTCGTGGCCAAGGAGGAGGGCTACTTCGGCAAGCGCGGCCTGGACGTGGAGCCCAAGTTCATTCCGCTGAACCCGTCCATTCCCGCGGCCGTGCAGTCGGACTCGCTGCAGATGGGCGGCCCCACGCCCTCGGTCTACCTGCAGTCGGTGGACGGCGGCCTGGACCACGTGGTGGTCGGCGGCGGCGGCACCACCGCCAAGAACATGACCGGCGTGGGCCTGGTGGCGCGCGCCGGCAGCGGCATCAAGAACGCGCAGGACTGCCTGGGCAAGAAGATCGGCGTGCCCGGCCTGGGCGCCTACCTGCACGTGACCTTCCGCGCCTGGCTCAAGGCCAACGGCGTGGACGCCGCCAAGGTCAGCTTCGTCGAGGCCTCGTTCCCGCAGCATGGCGACCTGCTGCGCGGCGGCTCGCTCGACGCGGTGGTGACGGCCGACCCGTTCATGGCGCGCATCCTCTCCAGCGGCGCGGGCTCCGTGGTCTCGTACTACACCACCTTCCAGCCCGACGGCATGCCCACCATCCTCTACACCGCGCGGCGCGACTGGGCGCAGAAGAACATGGCGGCGGTCAAGGCCTTCCGCGAGGCCACGGTGGAGGCCGCGGCCTTCATCAACAACCCCAAGAACAACGCGAAGGTGCGCGAGCACCTCGGCAAGTACATCAAGCTGCCGCCCGAGGTGCTGGCCACCATCCAGATCGGCCCGCCCGGCCCGCTGATCAACGAGAAGCAGCTCACCTACTGGGTCGACATGATGAAGGAGCAGAACATGCTCAAGAGCCCGGTCAACGTGGCGCAGCTCATCGCCAAGTGAGGAAGAAGACATCCCGATGAGCCTGCTGCGTTTTGACGGCGTCGCCATTCACCTGGGCGGCCGCGAGATCCTGTCGCCCACCAGCTTCGAGGTCGGCCGGGGCGAGTTCGTGTGCATCATCGGCCCCTCGGGCTGCGGCAAGACCACGCTGCTGCGCGCCGCGGCCGGCTTCGTCACGCCCAGCGCGGGTGCCGCGCTGCGCCACGGCAGGCCGATCACCGGCCCCTCGCGCGAGGTGGCCTTCGTGTTCCAGGACTACGGCCGCGCGCTGCTGCCCTGGCGCACGGTGGAAGGCAACATCAGCCTGGCGCTGGAGGCCGCGGGCGTGCCGGCCGCCGAGCGGCCCGCGCGCATCGCGCAGGTGCTCAAGACCGTGGGCCTGGCCGCGCATGCGCACAAGTTCCCGGTGCAGCTGTCGGGCGGCATGCAGCAGCGCGTGCAGATCGCGCGCTGCCTGGCGCAGCAGCCCGAGCTGATGATGATGGACGAGCCCTTCGGCGCGCTCGACGCGATGACCCGCGAGGGCCTGCAGGACGAGCTGGCGCGGCTGGTGCGCGACAGCGGCCTCACGGTGCTGTTCGTCACGCACGACCTGGAGGAGGCGATCTACCTGGGCGACCGCGTGATCGCGCTGCGAGCCAACCCGACGCCCGAACACCCGAGCCTGGCGGCCATGATCGACGTGCCGATCCCGCGCCCGCGCGAGCAGCTCTCGACCAAGGAGCACCCGGACTTCCTGCGGCTGCGGCGCGAGCTGTACCAATTTTTAGGACACCACTGACGATGGGCGCGCTGAAACTCCTGCGTCCCTGGGTGTTCCCCGCCGTGCTGCTGGGCGCGTTCGAGGCCTACACGCGCACCGTGGGCGCCGGCAGCGATGCGCTGGCGCCGCCCAGCGCCGCGCTGCAGGCCTTCTGGAAGGCCGCGGCCGACGGCAGCCTGTGGCTCGCCACGGGCTTCACGCTGGGCAGCGCCGCGCTGGGCCTGCTGATCGGCGCCGCCGGCGGGCTGCTGCTGGGCATCGCCTTCGGCCTGTCGCCGCGCGCGGCGCGCATGAGCTTCCTGTCGGTGGAGCTGCTGCGGCCCGTGCCTTCGGTGGCACTGATTCCGCTGGCCATGCTGGTGTTCGGCTTCGGGCTGGCGCTGGAAGTGAGCGTGGTGGCCTTCGCCACCTTCTGGCCGATGCTGGTGCTGTCGCAGGCCGCCGCGCGCCAGGTCGAGCCGCGGCTGCTGGAAGTGGCAACGGCGCTCGGCCTGTCGCCCGCGGCGCGCGTGTGCAAGATCATCGTGCCGGCCATGGTGCCGCGCCTGTTCGTGGCGCTGCGCCTGGGCGTGGCGATCGCGCTGGTGGTGGCGGTGACGGTGGAGATCGCGGCCAACCCCAACGGCATGGGCTACGCCATCATGATCGCGCAGCAGAGCCTGGAGCCCGCGCTGATGCTGGCCTGGCTGTTCTGGATCGGCGTGGTGGGCTTTCTCGTCAACGCGCTGGCGCTGCGTCTGCAAACAGCAGTAGCCCGGCGCATGGGAGTGGTGATATGAAACAACCCCCAGGCTACGCGCTGCGCGCTACGCCAACCCCCTTCCGCTACGCGAAGGGGGCGCACCCAGCGGCCGGGCCAAGCCCGTTCCGCGGGTGCCCTGGCATGGCCTGCTCTGCGGCCCTTCGAACGGAGGAGCGGGTATGAACGCATCCGTCTCACGCTTGCGCGGTACGCTCGAATCGGCCGCCGTGCTGCTCGCGCTGCTGGCGCTGTGGTGGCTGGCCAGCCACCAGCAATGGGTGAGCAAGGTGTTCCTGCCCACGCCCGAGGCCACGCTGGCCAGCCTGGCGCAGGGCCTCAACCTCGTGCCCTCGGACGCGCCGGGCGAGCTCGGCGGCTTCACGGCTAGCACGGTGCAGCGCATGCTGCTGGGCTGGCTGCTGGCCTCGCTGGCCGGCATGGCGCTGGGCGCGCTGGTGGGCATCTCGGCCACGGCGCGCGCCTGGGTGCTGCCCACGCTGGAATTCATCCGGCCGCTGCCGGCCTCGGCCATCATGCCGCTGGCGATTTCGATCTTCGGGCTCAACCCCGCGATGGTGCTGTTCGTGGTGGCCTTCGGCGCCATGTGGCCGGTGCTGCTGGCCACCATCCACGGCTTCGCCAGCGTGGAGGCGCGGCTGCGCGAGGTGGCCGGCGCGCTGCAGATGTCGCGCGGCGCCTTCATCTGGAAGATCGGCCTGCCCAGCGCCATGCCCGACATCCTCTCGGGCATGCGGCTGTCGATGACGGTCTCGCTGATCGTGGCCGTGGTGGGCGAGATGATTGCCTCGCAAAGCGGCCTGGGCCAGGCCATCCTGCTGGCCGCGCGCTCGTTCCGCGCCAGCGAGCTGTTCGCCGGCATCGTGCTGCTGGGTGCCATCGGCTTCCTGAGCAATGCGCTGCTGGCCGTGGCCGAGAAGAAACTGCTTCGCTGGCAAAACCCCTGAGCCCTATTCATCCTGGAGAGAAAACCATGCCCCGCACCTTCGTCGATCTGTCGATCTTCCTGGAAAACGACGTGCTGTCGGACCCGCCGCCCTTCGCGCCGAAGATTGAGTACTTCACGCACGAGAACACGGTGGACCAGATCACGCCGTTCTTCCCCGGCCTTAAAAAAGAGGACCTGCCCGACGGCGAAGGCTGGGCCGTGGAGAAGGTGCAGCTGACCACCCACAACGGCACGCACCTGGACGCGCCTTACCACTTCCACTCCACGATGGACAAGGCGCTGGGCGAGAAGAAACCCGCCATCGCCATCCACGAGGTGCCGCTGGAATGGTGCTTCCAGCCCGCGGTGAAGCTGGACTTCCGCCGCTTCGCCGACGGCTACGTGGTCACGGCCGCCGACGTGGAGGCCGAACTGAAGCGCATCGGCCACACCCTGAAGCCCCTGGAGATCGTGGTGGTGAACACCCGCGCCGGCGAGCGCTACGGCCAGCCCGACTACGTGTCGGCCGGCTGCGGCATGGGCTATGAGGCCACCATGTACCTGCTGGAGCGCGGCGTGCGCCTGACCGGCACCGACGGCTGGAGCTGGGACGCCCCCTTCGTGCACACGGCGCAGAAATACGGCCAGACGCACGACGCCGGCCTGATCTGGGAAGGCCACAAGGCCGGCCGCGACATCGGCTACTGCCATATCGAGAAGCTGCACAACCTGGAGGCGCTGCCGCCCGACGGCTTCTTCATCAGCTGCTTTCCGCACAAGATCCGCGGCGCCTCGGCCGGCTGGACGCGCGCCGTGGCCATTTTTGACGACGCGCTGATGGCCTCGGCCTGATTTTTGAATCCAATCCGCCCAACGTCCAGGTGGGGCGGTCATTGTTTGCTATCAATTCAAGAGCATCGACTTCCATGAGCACCACCCCTCTCAACGCCACCCACGACGCCAACGCCCGCAGCTGGCTTGAATCAGCCAACGCCCCGGGCGCCGATTTCCCGATCCAGAACCTGCCGTTCTCGGTGTTCCGCCGCCAGGGAAGCCCGGAAGCCTTCCGCGGCGGCGTCGCCATTGGCGACCAGGTGATCTGCCTGGGCGCGGTGGCCGCCAGCGGCGCGTTGCCCGGCCTCGCCGGTGAAGCGGTCCAGGCCGCCGCGCAATCCACGCTCAACGGCTTCATGGCGCTCGGCCCCAAAGCCTGGAGCGCGCTGCGCCATGCGCTGTTCGGCGCGCTCAAGGCCGGCGCCAGCGGCGCCGCCGCCGATGCGGTGAAGGCCGCGCTGATTCCGCTGCAGGACATCGAGCACACGGTGCCCACGCGCATCGGCGACTACACCGACTTCTACACCTCGATCCACCATGCGCGCAACGTCGGCCGCATCGCGCGGCCGGACGACCCGCTCACGCCCAACTTCCAGTGGATCCCCATCGCCTATCACGGCCGCGCCTCCAGCATCGGCGTGGGCTCGGGCTCGCAAAGCCAGCCGTTCCGCCGGCCCATGGGCCAGGCCATGGCGCCCGGCGCCGCCGCGCCCGTCTACGGCCCCTGCGCGCGCCTGGACTACGAGCTGGAGCTGGCGATCTGGATCGGCCAGGGCAACGCCCAGGGCACGCCGATTCCGCTGGCGCAGGCCGAGGACCACATCTTTGGCTATGGCCTGCTCAACGACTGGTCGGCGCGCGACATCCAGTTCTGGGAGATGGCGCCGCTCGGCCCCTTCCTCGGCAAGAACTTCTGCACCACGATCTCGCCCTGGATCGTCACGCAGGAGGCGCTGGCGCCCTACCGCCTGCCGTTCACGCGGCCGGCCGACGAGCCGCAGCCGCTGGTCTACCTCGACGATGCCGGCAACCGCGCCCAGGGCGCCTTGAGCATCGAGCTGGAGGTGCTGATCGAATCGGCCGCCCTGCGCGAGAAAGGCCTGGCGCCGGCGCGCGTGTCGCACACCAACTTCCGCCACCAGTACTGGACGGTGGCGCAGATGGTGGCACAGCACGCCATGGGCGGCTGCAACCTGCAGAGCGGCGACCTGTTCGGCAGCGGCACCATCTCGGGCCCGACACCCGAGCAGGCTGGCGCCATCATCGAACTCACCAAGGGCGGGCGCGAGCCGATCACGCTGGCCGGCAGCGGCGAGCAGCGCGCCTTCCTGCACGACGGCGACGCCGTGATCCTGCGCGGCTGGTGCGAGAAGCCGGGCTTCGCGCGCATCGGCTTCGGCGAGAGCCGGGGCCAGGTGCTGCCGGCGATCGGCTGAGCCGCGCCCCGAAAGGTGCGCGCAGAGTGACGCAGAGACAGCGCCTGCCCGTATGATGGACAGGCCATCACACTGCCGCACCTCACCATCATGCTGAACAACCTCGCCCCCTTCCTGACGCACTGGGCCATCACCGCCCTGTCCCTCTGGGTCGCGAGCTACCTTTTCAGCGGCCTGAAGTTCGACAGCACCGCCTCGCTGGTGGTTTCCGCGCTGCTGCTGGGCTTTGCCAACGCCATCGTCAAGCCGCTGCTGATCGTGCTCACGCTGCCGCTGACGCTGCTGACCTTCGGCTTGTTCCTGCTGGTGATCAACGCGCTGATGATCATGCTCGTGGCAGCGCTGGTGCGCGGCTTCAAGGTTTCGGGCTTCTGGACCGCGTTCTTCGCGAGCATCTTCATCTCGCTGCTGAGCATCGTGATCGGCTCGCTGCTGGGCGGCAGCGACCCGGCCACCACGATCCAGATGCCGCACGACGGCGTCTGGTTGTAAGCCCCAGCGGACCCGAGTCCGCGTCCAGCGGTCCTCGCTAGCTATTGAATTGATAGCAACCTCGTCCCACAGCCACCTCCCGCCAGGACGATCCATCGCTCCAAAATGTGCGTAAACGCACCGACCCGCGCCCTCGGCCCTTGCAGACTCGGTGCCTGACCGGCGCCCCTTGGCGGCCGGCCCTCCACCGCCCCGAAAGGACCGACGAATGAACACCTCCGCGCTCGCCGCCAGCGCCTCCCGCCCTCTGGCGGCCGCCCGATCCACCAGCAGCCTCTCCGCCACCCTGCTCGATGACGCCGGCAAGCTGCTGCTGCGCGTCTCGGTGGCTTTTCTCGTGCTGCTGCACGGCCTCGACAAGCTGGGCACCGGGCCCGGCTTCGTGGTGGGCGCGCTGCAGCGCGCCGGCCTGCCGGGCGGCCTTGGCTACCTGGTCTACGTGGGCGAGGTGCTGGCGCCGCTGCTGGTGATTGCCGGCGTCTGGACGCGCGCAGCGGCCGGCGTGATCGCCTTCAACATGCTGGTGGCGTTCGGGCTGGTGCACCTGGGTGCGCTGTTCTCCCTGGGCAAGCAGGGCGGCTGGGCGCTGGAGCTGCAGGGCCTGTACCTGTTCGGCGCGCTGGCCACGGCCCTGCTGGGCGCGGGCCGCTACAGCCTGGGCGGCCGGGCCGGCCGCTGGAACTGAGCCCCAGCCCCCTCAGGCCGCGCCGCCGCGCACCTCGGCCACCATGCGGGCCAGCCGCTCGGCGTCGGCCACCACCAGCGCCTTGCCGTCCTTGGCCAGCACGCCGTCGCGCACCAGCACATTGAGCTCGCGCGTGACCTGCTCGCGGTTGGTGCTGATCTGGCCGGCCAGCGCCGCATGGCGCGGGGCCGGCTCCAGCCGCGCGCGGTTGCCGCTGATGCCCGCCGCGCGCGCCATGCGCAGCAGCTCGGCGTGCAGGCGGTTCTGCACGCCCAGGGTGCTGAGGTCGATCACGCGCTCCGACAATTGGCGCACCAGCGAGGCCAGGTCGCGCAGTACGCGCTCGGCCACCAGCGGCTCCTCGCGCAAGAGCGCCAGGAAGGCGGCGCGCTCCAGGCTGGCCACCACGCAGGGCGAGAGCGTCACCACGTCGGCCGAGCGCGGCCCGCCGTCGATGGCGGCGATGTCACCGAAATGCTCGCCCTCGCCGAAATCCCGGAAGGTGACCTGGCGCCCGTTGGCCGAGTAGGTGGTGATGCGCACCTGGCCCGACAGCAGGAAATAAACCTCGCCCCGGTCCTGCGAACGCACGAACAGCGGCTGGTCCGCCGCCACGCTGTGCCAGCCGCAGGCCTGGGCGAGCTGGTCGAGGCGCGGCTCGGACAGGCCCTGCAGCAGCGGGACCCTGCGCAGGGCGAGACTGGAACGGTGTGGAGGAAGCTCGGTCATACGGATCCAAAGAGTACGCCAATTACACTGGGGCTCGTGCTTTGAGCCCGCCCATGGACCGCCGTTCCCCACTCCGATTGAGCCTGCCTTCGCGGCGCGACCTGCGGTGGGGCAGCGGCGTCATCCTGCTGGCCTACGCGGCGGCGCATCTCGTGAACCATGCGCTCGGCCTGGTGTCGCTGGCAACCGCTGAAGCCGCGCTGCGCGCCGCGGCCGCTGTCTGGCACAGCCTGGCCGGCAGCGTGCTGCTGTACGGCGCAGCCGCCGTGCACGTGGGGCTGGCAGCGCTGGCCCTGTGGGAGCGCCGCAGCCTGCGCATGCCCCCGATGGAGGCCCTGCGGCTGCTGCTGGGCTTCTCGCTGCCGCTGCTGCTGGCGGCGCACCTCACGGCGATGCGCTGGGCCTACCAGGCTTACGGCATCGATCCCTCGTACGCCCGCGTGGTGCGGGGCCTGTGGAGTCTGGAGGGCTCGGCCTTCCAGCTCACCATGATGTGCGCCGCCTGGGCCCATGGCTGCCTCGGCCTGCACCTGGCGCTGCGCGCCCGCCCGGGCTACCGGCGCCAGTTCCACTGGCTGTTCGCCGCGGCGCTGCTGCTGCCGGCGCTGGCCGCGCTCGGCTTTCTGGCGATGGGCCGCGAGCTGCAATGGACCGCCGTGGCGCCGCTGCGCCCGCCGTCCGAAGCGCAGGGCCTGGCGCTCGACGCCACCGAGCGCGGCGCGCGCTGGCTTTACGCGCTGGCCCTGGCGGCGCTGCTCGCGGCGCGCTTCGGCCGCGGCTGGTACGAGCGCCTGTCGGGCCGGCCCTCGATCGAGCTGCGCTACCCGCAGCGCACGGTGCGCGTGCCGCGCGGCTGGAGCGTGCTCGAAGCCAGCCGGGCGCACGGCATCGCCCATCTGTCGATGTGCGGCGGCCGCGCGCGTTGCTCCACCTGCCGCGTGCAGGTGCTCGGCCCCGCGTCGCTCATGGACCGCCCGGGCCGCGACGAGCGCCGCACGCTCGAGCGCGTGCGCGCGCCGCAGGACGTGCGGCTGGCCTGCCAGCTGCGCCCGCGCGGCGACCTGGCGGTCACGCCGTTGTTCGCGCCCAGCGCGCCCGGCCAGGCCCGCCGCCTGGGCCGCGAGCGCGACGTGGCCATCCTGTTCGTCGACCTGCGGCGCTGGTCGGGCCTGTCGGAGCGCCAGTGGCCGGTCGACCTGGCCTATGTGCTCGATCGCTATTTCGCCCTGGTGGGCGCCGCGGTGCGCGAGGCCGGCGGCTTGCCCAACCAGTTCATCGGCGACAGCGTGATGGCGATCTTCGGCCTCGACACCGACCTGCCCGCGGCCTGCCGCCAGGCGGTGCGCGCCACCGAGCTGATCGGCGAGCGCATGGACGCCTGGAACCAAGGCTTCCAGGCCCAGTTCGGCCAGCGCCTGGACTTCGGCATGGGCCTGCACGCGGGGCGCGCCGCCGTGGGTGAGGTGGGCTACCAAGACACCACCAGCTTCACCGCGATCGGCGAGGTGGTCAACACCGCGAGCCGGCTGCAGGACCACTCCAAGGTGGCCGCGGCGCGGCTGGTCATCTCGGTGTTCGCGGCCCGCCAGGCTGGCCTCGAACACCGGTTCGGCGAGGCGCAGACGATCACGGTGCGCGGGCGCACCGAGCCGCTCGAGGTGCTGCACCTGGCCCCGCCGCCAGCTTGAGGAATCTGTGCGCAAACGCACATCCTGAACCGCGCCGCGCGCCCACACTGGAGGCCGTGATGACAGCGATCCCAGCCGTCACACACCGCAGTTCAAAGGAAATTCATCATGCAAACCAAGCAGCTTCTCGGCTTGTCCGCCCTCCTCCTCGTTGCCGGCATCGCGTCGGCCCGCCCCGTCCCGGCCGAAGAATGGGCCGGCGCACCGGTTCCCGACAGCGTCAGCACGCTGAGCCGCAGCCAGGTCATCGCCGACCTGAACCAGGCCCGCTCGGTCGCGCAGGCGCCGCAGGAAGCCTGGGCCGGCACCGTCGCCAGCGCAGCTCTGCCCGCCGGCACGATGAGCCGCGCCGAAGTCCTGGCCGACCTGAGCCTGTGGAACAAGGCCGGCATGGCCGCCTACGACCAGGGCGACGGCACCGACTTCGCCAGCCCCGCCTACGCCCGCAGCCTGAGCGCCTACCAGCAAGCCCGCAGCGGCCCGGCCTTCCTGGCCGAAGTGCGCCGCATCGAGGGCGCGCGCAACCACGCCGTGGCCAGCGCCGAGACCTCTGCCGTCCCGAGCGCCAATTGATGCTTCCGGCTCCAGCGCACGGCCCGCAGCCGCGCGGGCCGCGCACGGGGCCGCTTGCAATTTCGCACATGCGTGCTAATATGCACGCATGGACGCCAAGACCCAGAAAAGCGAACTGACCCGCGCCGCCATCGTCGGCGCGGCGCTGGATCTGGCTGCCGAGCAGGGGCTGGAAGCCATCACGCTGCAGGCGGTGGCCGACCGCATCGGCCTGTCCAAGAGCGGCGTGTTCTCGCGCATCGGCTCGCGCGAGACGTTGCAGAAGGCCGTCATCGAGGAGTTCGGCCGGCGCTTCCTGGCGGACGTGTTCGTGCCCTCCATGCAATTGCCCAAGGGCCTGCCGCGCCTGGACAGCATCGTGCAGCGCTGGATCACCCGCATGCGCGACGTGGAAGTCCACAGCGGCTGCCTCTACACCGCCGGCGCCTTCGAGCTGGACGACCGCGAGGGCGAGCTGCGCGACCTGCTGCTGCAGGAAGTCACGCGCTGGCGCGCCGCGCTGCGGCGCACCGTGATGCAGGCCGTCGAAGCCGGCCACCTCAAGCCCGACACCGACCCCGAACAGCTGGTGGCCGAGATCAGCAGCCTCGCCATCGGCCTGCTGCATGACGCGCGCTTCCTGCGCGACCACCGCGCTGCCGAGCGCGCCCAGGCCAGCTGGCGCCGCCTGGTTGCAAGCTACCAAACCTGAGTGGCCCCTGATGAAAGCGTTTCTCCGTTCTTTCGCTTCTCTCAATTTCGCACAATCGTGCGAAGAAAGGAAACTGCCATGTTGATCCTTGCCGCCCTGCTGGGCCTGTTTTTCGCCGTGCGCGGCGTACTCGCCATCATCTCCACCGTGCGCAGCCTGCCGCGCCATCCGCAAGACTGGATCTGGTACTGAGGCGCCGCCATGACACGCACCTCGCTACAGGCCACCTCGGCCTACTATGACGCCAGCCCCGCCACGCGGGTGTTCCGCTGGGGCCTGGGCGCCTTCCAGCGCCTGTGGCCCGCGCTCGCCGTGCGCGCGGCCTACCGCCTGTTCGGCACGCCGCTGCCGCCGGCCTGGCTGAGCCGCCGCAAGGCCTGGCCCGCCGGCTGGCACATCGAGCGCTGGCCGTTCGAGAACGCCGGGCTCACCGTGTACACCCACCCGGTGGCGCCGCACGGCCCGACGGTGCTGCTGTTCCACGGCTGGGGCGGGCACGCCGGGCAGATGCTGCCGCTGGCCGAGGCCGCAGGCCGCGCGCGGCCTGCGGCCCGTGATCGTCGAGATGCCGGCGCACGGCCGCAGCGCGGGTTCGGTGAGCAACCTGCCGCAGTTCGCCCGCGCGATCGAGTACGTGGCGGCCCGCCTGCAGCAACAGGGCCACACGCTGGACACCCTGGTGGCGCACTCGCTCGCGGCCAATGCGCTCGCGTATGCGGCGGGCCGCGGCCTGCCGGCGGCCCGGCTGGTGCTGCTGGCCCCGCCGGCCTCGCCGCGCGAGTACACGCGGCTCTTTGCCCATGTGTTCGGCCTGAGCGAAGCCACGCGCGCCGCCCTGCAGCGGCGCATCGAGGCGCGCGAAGGCATCCTGATGCCGCAGTTCGAGCCCGCGGCCGTGGGCCCGCGCATCCGCGCCGCCACGCTGGTGGTGCACGACCACGAGGACAGCATCAACCGCTTCGCCGACGGCCTGGCCTACCGCGAGGCCATTGCCGGCGCGCGCCTGCTCGACACCCGGGGGCTGGGCCACCGGCGCATCCTCAAGGACCCGCAGGTGCTGCAGGCGGTCGCCGCCTTCGCCGAGGACCCGCGCCCGGCCCAGCCCTGATCCCCCTCGCGACCGTGCTCGAACGCTGCTGAGGCCGCGGCTTCGTTCCTGCTGCACCGCCGCTTGTGCGGCACGCCCATTGCCCGTAGCATCGCTCCACTTTCAAGAAGGAGCGAGCGATGGGAATGTTTGACTGGACCGAAAAATCGGCGGAGACGCTGAGCCAGGGCGGGGTGATTGCGCCGGACGAGCGCCTGCCCTGGCCGCAGACCGCGGCGATGGGCGTGCAGCACGTGATCGCGATGTTCGGCGCCACGGTGCTGGCGCCGATCCTGATGGGCTTCGACCCCAACATCGCGATCCTGATGAGCGGCATCGGCACGCTGATCTTCTTCTTCATCACCGGCGGCAAGGTGCCGAGCTACCTCGGTTCGAGCTTCGCCTTCATCGGCGTGGTGATCGCGGCCACGGCCTATGCGGGCAAGGGGCCCAACGCCAACATCGGCGTGGCCCTGGGCGGCATCATCGCCTGCGGCGTGGTGTACGCCATCATCGGCTTCATCGTGCAGGCCGTCGGCACCGGCTGGATCGAGCGCTTCATGCCGCCCGTGGTCACGGGCGCGGTGGTGGCGGTGATCGGCCTGAACCTGGCCGGCATCCCGGTCAAGAACATGGCCGCCAACAACTTCGAGTCGTGGATGCAGGTGGTGACCTTCGTGAGCGTGGGCGCGGTCGCCGTGTTCACGCGCGGCATGGTGCAGCGCCTGCTGATCCTGGTGGGCCTGATCCTGGCCAGCATCATCTACGGCGTGCTGACCAACGGCATGGGCCTGGGCAAGCCGATCGATTTCTCGGGCATCGCCAGCGCGGCCTGGGTCGGGCTGCCGGGCTTCAGCTCGCCGGTGTTCAGCGGCAACGCCATGCTGCTGATCGCGCCGGTGGCCATCATCCTGGTGGCCGAGAACCTGGGCCACCTGAAGGCCGTGACCGCGATGACCGGCCGCAACCTCGACCCCTACCTGGGCCGCGCCTTCATCGGCGACGGCGTCGCCACCATCGTGAGCGGCAGCGCGGGCGGCACCGGCGTGACCACCTACGCCGAGAACATCGGCGTGATGGCCGCCACCAAGATCTACTCCACCGCGGTCTTCGTGACGGCGGCCGTGATCGCCGTGGTGCTGGGTTTCTCGCCGAAGTTCGGCGCGGTGATCCAGGCCATTCCGCTGCCGGTGATGGGCGGCGTGAGCATCGTGGTGTTCGGCCTGATCACGGTGGCCGGCGCCAAGATCTGGGTCGACAACAAGGTCAACTTCGCCGACAACAAGAATTTGATCGTGGCCGCCATCACGCTGATCCTCGGTACCGGCGACTTCACGCTCAAGTTCGGCGGCTTCGCGCTGGGCGGCATCGGCACCGCGACCTTCGGCGCCATCCTGCTGTACGCGCTGCTCAACCGCAAGAGCTGAGCCGCTACCAAATCAATAGCATGAAACGGCCGGAGGGCCTGGACCTCCGGCCATTTTTCATTGAAATTTGGCAAAACGGAGGCTGCGGCGACGCCCGGCGGGCCGTCCGCGCCGCGCGCCCCTGCCGGCCATGGCGATCCCCTTCATAATCGATGGACCCCCGTCCAGGCCGGGCCGCCCCCGATGCGCGCCCGCCTCCACCACCCCGCCCAGCAAGAGATTCAAGCCATGTCCATCTGGAAGAAACCCATCAGCGTCGACGAACTGACCCGGCTGCACGACGACACCGCCGTGCTGCACCTGGGCATCGAGTTCCTCGAGGTCGGCGACGACTTCATCCGCGCGCGCGTGCCGGTGGACGGCCGCACGCGCCAGCCCTACGGCCTGCTGCACGGCGGCGTGTCGGTGGTGCTGGCCGAGACGCTGGGCTCGTGCGGCGCGCACTACGCCAGCCCCGGGGGCCACCGCTCGGTCGGGCTCGACATCAACGCCAACCACCTCAAGGGCGCCACCAGCGGCTGGGTCACCGGCATTGCGCGCCCGGTGCACATCGGCCGCAGCACCCAGGTCTGGCAGATCGACCTGACCAACGAGGCCGGCGAGATGACCTGCGTCTCGCGCATCACGATGGCGATGCTGCTGCCGCGCTGATCTTTGCCGGATCAGCGGCGCATGTCGCCTTCGACCACGGCCGCGCGGGCCGTCAGCGCATCGATTTCATGGCCTGCCATTCCCAGCTCGGCGGCCAGCACCTGCCGGGTATGTTCGCCCAGCATCGGCGGCGGCGACCACGGCGCCTCGATGCCGCCGTAGCGGATCGGGTTGCGAATGCCCGGCACCGTGCCCAGCGCAGCGTGTTCCCACTGGCCCACCAGGCGGTTGGCGGCAACCTGCTCGTGCGCCAGAAGCGCCGCGTAGTCGTTGATGGGCGCGCACACCAGATCGTATTGCCGGGCCAGTTGCAGCGCCTCAGTCTGGGTCAATTGGGAGAAGAACGAAACGATGATGTCCTGCAACTGCGCACGGTTGTCCAGGCGCGCCTGCGCGGTGGC
The DNA here is from genome assembly GCF_022809125.1 of Variovorax terrae. Classification (NCBI taxonomy): domain Bacteria; kingdom Pseudomonadati; phylum Pseudomonadota; class Betaproteobacteria; order Burkholderiales; family Comamonadaceae; genus Variovorax; species Variovorax terrae. The sequence continues at coordinate 217,351 of NZ_JALGBI010000003.1, forward strand.
AAAGCGCGCATCGTCCGCCAGCGCGCCCTGGCCGATCGCGGTGCAGAACTTGCGCCACAGCGGCTGGGTGGCCACCAGCGTGACGAACCCGTCCCGCACCTCGTAGGTGCCCGAGGGCACGATCATCGGGTGCTGGCGGCCGCTGCGTTGCGGGACGATGCCCGTGAGCGCGTATTCCGTGACCGGCGGCGCCTGGAAGGCCACCAGCGCATCGAGCAGGCTGACGTTCACGCGCTGCCCGCGCCCCGTGCCGACCAGGGCCAGCAGCGCCGCCAGCACGCCCTGGCACAGGTAGCTGCCTGCCAGCATGTCCGACACCATGTTCCCCATGCGCAGCGGCGGGCCGTCGCCATCGCCGTTGATGCTCATGAGGCCACCGAACGCCTGCATGGTCGAATCGGTGGCGGGCGCACCGGCCAGCGGGCCGTCTTCGCCGAAGCCGTGGATGCTGGCGTAGACGAGCCTCGGGTTGGCCGCGGCCAGCGTGTCGTAGCCCAGCCCGAATTTCTCCATCACGCCCGGACGAAAGTTCTGCACCACGATGTCGCTGCGCGCCGCGAGCCGCGCGGCGATGGCGCGGCCCTCGGGGTGCTTCAGATCCAGGCAGATGCTGCGCTTGTTGCGGTTGAGGCTCAGGTGCGCGCTGCTTTCGCTGGGCGCCACCTGGTGGCCCACGCCGCGCGCCCAGTCGCCCTCGGGCGGCTCGACCTTGATCACGTCCGCGCCCAGGTCGGCCAGCAGCATGGCGCATGATGGGCCGGCCACGCCCTGGCTGAAGTCGATCAGGCGCCGGCCCGTCAGCGGCCCCGGGCCGCCCGTGCGCTCATTCGGGCTGGATCTGTGCATCCTTGACCTTCGTTCCCCAGACGACGAGCTGCTGGTCCACAAACGCGCGCAGCTCGTCAGCCGTGCTGGTCTGCGCCTCGACACCCGCCTGGCGCAGCCTGTCGCGGAAGTCGGGGTCGGTGGTGATCCGGGCCAGCTCGGCGCTCAGGCGCTCCACGATGGGCCGAGGCATGCCGGCCGGGCCGAAGACAGCGCCCCAGGCCGTCAAATCGAACCCCTGCAGGCCCGTCTCTTCGGCGATGGTGGGCAGTTGGGGCCGCAAGGCGCTGCGCGCCGCGCTGGACACCGCCAACGCCTTCAGTTTGCCGGCCTGCATGTGCGGCAGGGCGTTGGCGATGTCCACGAAGGCAAACTGCACCTGGCCGCCCAGCAGGTCCGTGACGACCTGGGGCACGCTCTTGTAGGGCACTGCGACGGAGTCCATGCGCATCAGGCGGCTGAAGGCCGCGCCCGCGACCTGCCCTGTGCTATTGCCATAGCCGTAGCTCGTGTTGCCGGCCTTGCGCGCATAGGCGACCAGCTCCTTCACGCTGGCCACGGGCAACCGCGATTCGACCACCAGCACGAAGGGGAAGGCGCAGACCCGCGCAATGGGCGTGAAGTCCTTCACCGGGTCGTAGCCGAGCTTCTTGAACAGGAAGGGGTTGGCCGAGTGCGTGGTATTGGAGGTGAGAAACAGGGTGTAGCCGTCCGGCGGCGCCTTGGCCACCAGGTCGGCCGCGATCTGGCCCGATGCGCCAGCCTTGTTCTCGACCACCACGGGCTGGGCGAGCGCGGTCTGCAGGCGCTCGCCCAGTCGGCGCGCCACCATGTCGCTCGCGGCGCCGGCGCCGAAGGGGATGACGAGGCGGATCGGCCGCTCGGGCCAACTCTGCGCCAGGGCGGGGAGCGAGACAGTCCAGGCGGCGGCGGTGGCCGCCAGGAGGGTGCGTCGATGCATCAGGAGGTCCTTTCAAAAAGCCGTTGCATGGCGGCATCGTGTTCGGGCGTGTGGTGTGCGATGGCCTGGTAGGCCGCCGTCATCTCCAGCAGGGTCTCCAGGCCCGTGCGCTGGCCCTCGCGCAACAGCCGCTTGGCCATGCGCAGGGCGGTGCCGGGGTGCGCGGCGATACGGTGGGCCAGGGCGCGGCTTTCGTCCATCAGCCGTTCGGGCTCGACCACGCGCGAGACCAGGCCCCACTCGCGCGCGGTGGCGGCGTCGATGGGCTCGGCGGTGAAGGTCATCTCCGCCGCGCGGGACATGCCGATGGCGCGCGGCAGCAGCCAGGAGCCGCCGTCGCCCGCCACCAGGCCCAACTTCACGAAGCTCTCGGCGAAGGCCGCCCGTGTGGAGGCGATGCGGATGTCGCACATCGTGGCGATGTCGCAGCCTGCGCCGTAGGCTGGGCCGTTGACGGCCGCGATGACCGGCACCTGCAGGCGATAGAGCGCCAGCGCCATGCGCTGCACGCTCTCGCGGTAGCGGTTCTGGATGGCGTGGGCGCTGCCTTCGCCCAGGCCCTTCTTCGCCCGCAGGTCCTTGACGTGGCCGCCGGAGCAGAAGGCCTGGCCCGCGCCGGTCAAGATGGCGCAGCGCACGCTCGCATCGGCATTGATGCGCTCGCACGCCTCCACCACGCTGCGCGTCTCGGCCACGCCCGTGAGCGCGTTGAGGGTGGCGGGCCGGTTCATCGTCAGCGTGGCGATGCCCTCGTCCTGCTCGTACAGGATGAATTCATCTGTCATGGGGCGCCCTCCCCGGCAGCGTCGGTGCGCATCAGGAGGCGGTAGGAGCCTTCCATGACGGTCTCCTGGCGCTGGTTGGCCACGCGAATGGCGATGTCGATGACGCCGCGCCCCGGTTTGGAAGCCAGCCGCTTGGAGGCCACGCGGGAATGGGTGCGCAGGGTGTCGCCGATGAGTGCAGGCCGCAGGAAGCGCGACTCGCCAAAGCCCAGCGCGGCGATGGTGTAGGGCCCGATCAGCTCTTCCATCATCCCGGCCGCGAAGGCCTGGATCAGCAGGCCGGGCACGATGCGCTGCCCGAACGGGCTGTGGTCGCGGCAGTACGCCGCGTCGATGAAGATGGGCAGCTTCAGGCCCGCCAGGCAGGTGAACTGCACGATGTCCGTTTCGGTCACCGTGCGGCCGTAGCTGACGAAGGTTTCGTCCAGGCGGATCTGGCCGAATGTCTGGTGCTTCATGGCCGCGCTCACTCGATCTGGATGCGCGCGGCGTGGATGACCTGCTTCCACTTGGCGTAATCGCCCTGGATCTTCCTGCGCAGCGCCTGCGGGTCGCCGTCGCCCGGCACGAAGCCCAGCCCGTCGAAGCGCGCGCGCACCTCGGGCACCTGCAGCGCCTTGGCCACGGCGGCGGCGATCGTGTCGCGGATGGCCTGCGGCGTGCCGGCCGGCACGGCGATGCCGGTCCACACGCTGAAGTCGAACCCCGGCACGCCCGATTCGGCGATGGTCGGCACCTCCGGCAGGCTGGCATAGCGCTTGGGCACCGAGATGCCCAGCGCCTTGAGCCGGCCGCTGCGGATGTGCTGCACCACCGGCCCGAAGGAGCTGAAGATCATGTCCACCTGCCCGCCCAGCACGTCCGTCACGCCCTGGGCCTGGCCCTTGTAGGGCACGTGCAGGATGTTGGTCTGGGTTTCGTACTTGAACAGCTCGGCCGCCAGGTGCGACGTGGCGCCCGTACCCGACGAGGCAATGGTCATCTGGCCTGGGCGTGTGCGGGCCGCGTCGATCAGCTCCCGGATGCTGTTGACCGGCAAGCCCGGCCGCACCACCAGCACCATGGGAATGGTGGCGATCAGGGCCACGGGCTCGAAGTCCTTGAGCGGGTCGTAGCCGAGCTTGCGCACGTGCGGCAGGATGGTGAACGGCGGGTCGTGTGCCAGCACCCAGGTATAGCCGTCCGGCGCGGCACGCGCGGCCGCCGCCGTGCCCACCGTGCCGCTGGCGGCGCCCTGGTTGTCGATGACGACGGGCTGGCCCAGGGCAGCCGCGAGGTGGTCGGAGATCGTGCGCGCGCTGATGTCGGTGGCCGCGCCAGGCGCGAATGGAACGATGAGCCTGATGGGGTGGTCTGGCTTCCAATCGGCCTGCGCGGGTGCGGCATGCACGAGCTGCAGGGCGCAAAAAGCGGCCGCCAGCGCGGCCCGTCTTTTGATGAGTTTCACGGCTTGTCTCCAGTGGTTTACCGGCCGGTCCGGCTTGAGGTCTGCGCCAGTATTGACCGTGGTATTCATTAGTACAATTGGATTTTCTTTATCAATTATTTGATATAGCTAATCAATGAAGGTCACCCTGCGACAGATCGAAGGATTCCTGGCGACCGCTGATGCCCTGTCGTTCTCCCGCGGGGCGCAGAAGCTGCATGTCACGCAGTCGGCGTTCTCGCAACTGATCCGCGAGATGGAAGCGGCGCTGGACGTTCGGCTGTTCGACCGCACCACGCGCAAGGTCGTGCTGACCGAGGCCGGTCGTTCGCTGATGCTCAAGATGCGCAGCGGCCTCCAAGCCATCGAGGAAGCGTGTCTGGACGCGCAGGCAATCAGCCGGCTGGAAAAAGGGCACGTCTCGGTGGGCGCGCTGCCCTCGCTGGCCTGCGGCTACGTGACCCAGGCGCTGGGCGACCTGCGGCGCATGCACCCCGGCGTGAGCGTGAGCCTGCACGAAGCGCAAAACCCCGACCTGCTTGAGATGGTGCTGCAAGGCCAGGTGGAGTTTTCGGTTTGCGCCCAGGTGCCTGCGTCGCAGGAGCTGGTGTTCGACGGGCTGTTCACGGAAGAGCTGGTGGCAGTGGTGCCCGCGCACCACCCGCTGGCGGGTAAGGCGCGGCAGAGCTGGAAGAAGCTGGCGCGCGTGCCGCTCATCCTCATGACGCACCACTCCAGCACCCGCCGCACGATTGCCGAGGCCCTGCTCGAAAGCGGCCTGCCCGACAAGCCCGCGTACGAGGTGGCCAGCCTGCACACGGCCGTGAGCATGGTCAGGGCGGGCATGGGCGCGGCCATCATGCCGCTCACCGCGCTGCTGGAGATGAACCTCGACCAGTTGGCCACTTGCAGGCTGAGCGGCCCGGTGCCCCTGCGGAGAATTGCCATTTGCCGCCGCCGCGACCGCGTGGCATCCGCCGCGGCGCTGGAGGTGTCGCATTTGGTGCGGATGCGGGTCAACCAGTCCTTGCGGCAGGGCATCCTGCCGTCATCGGCCATCGAGTAGCGCCCTCAGAAAACCTCAGACAGATCGGCAATAACCAATCTACCAATGATTGGTTTGGCATATAAAAGTCTCGCCTAATAATATTTAAAGTATTAAGCAAGACTGTTTCTCTCCATGAACTTCCAGCAACTGCGCTCCGTGCGGGAAGCCGTGCGCTGCGGGTTCAACCTGACCGAGGTCGCCCAGGCGCTGCACACTTCGCAGCCCGGCGTGAGCCGGCAGATCCGCGAGCTCGAGGACGAGCTGGGCATCGAGCTGTTCGTGCGCGCCGGCAAGCGGCTGACCGGCCTCACCGAGCCCGGCGCGCATGTGCTGCCCATCGTCGAGCGCCTGCTGCAGGACAGCCACAACCTGCGCCGCGCCAGCCAGGAGTTCGTGGCGCAGCAGAGCGGGCGCCTGGCGATCGCGGCCACGCACTCGCAGGCGCGCTATGCGCTGCCGGCGGCGGTGCAGGAGTTCCGCGGCCAGTACCCCGGCGTGACACTGCACCTGCACCAGGGCTCGCCGCGCCAAGTGGCCGAGATGCTGCTGTCGGGCGAGGCCGACGTGGGCATCGCCACCGAGGCGCTGGCCCACTACGAGGACCTCGTGGCCCTGCCCTGCTACCGCTGGACGCACGCGGTGGTGGTGCCGCCGGCGCATGCGCTGCTGGAGGCGCCGCTCACGCTGGAGCGGCTGGCGGCGTACCCGCTGATCACCTACGACACCGGCTTCACCGGCCGCACCCACATCGACGCGGCGTTCGCGCAGCGCCAGCTCGCGCCCGACATCGTGCTCTCGGCGATGGACGCCGACGTGATCAAGACCTATGTGGAGCTCGGCCTGGGCGTGGGCATCGTGGCCTCGATCGCCTACGAGGCCGAGCGCGACACCGGGCTGCGCGCGCTCGACGCGGGCGCGCTGTTCGGCATCAACCTCACGCGGCTCGCGGTGCGCCGCGGCAGCTACCTGCGCGGCTACCTGTACGACTTCATCGCCTCGTTCGCGCCGCCGCTCACGCGCGCCGTGGTCGAGCAGGCGCTCGCGGGCGGCGAGCCGGGCAAGATGTAGGCGTTCGAGCGCGGTGGGAGGCCGTTTTTTTGCATCATATCGGCCGCATGTCCTCGTCGGGCAGTCGTTTCCAGCTATCAAATCAATAGCAATCCGATGCTACCCCGGCGCGGCCACGGGCCGCGGCTTCAGCGTCTCGCTAGCGCGCTTTCCTGCGGTAGACGTCGCCCAGCGGATTGACCAGGGTCTTGTGGTCGTCGGAGATGCGGTAGACCACCGCCTTCTCCTGGCCGCGAACGGTGCAGACCAGCATCAGGCGGGTCACCGACGGGGTGTACGGGCAGGTGGCAAACACGCCCTTGCTGTCGCGCAGCGTCACCGAGCCATCCGCGTGGAAGTCCATGAAGTCATCCGTGAAGCCCGGCCTCTTCTGGTCTTCATGCAGCTGCCAGGTGCCGAGCAGCCAGGCCGGGTTCTCCGCCGCCGGAGCCAGGCCCGCCATGAGACCGCACAGGCCGGCGGCCAGCGCCCGGCGAAGGATGTGTTTCACGAGGCTTCCCCCGAGCGTGCCAGCCGCTCGCTCTTCCAGTACACGTCGTCGCCGCCGTCCATGCGGTTGAGCACGCGCGAGAGCACGAACATCAGGTCGCTCAGGCGGTTCAGGTACTGGCGCGGCGCTTCCTTCAGTGTCTCGGCCCGGTCGAGCGCGACCACGGCACGCTCGGCCCGGCGCGCCACGGTGCGGCACACATGCGCCAGCGCGGCGGCGCGCGTGCCCGCGGGCAGGATGAACTCCTGCAGGCGCGGCAGCTGCGCGTTGTGTTTCTCGAGCGCCGCATCGAGCTGCGCCACGGCCTCGGGCTTGAGCAGCTCGAAGCCGGGGATCGACAGTTCGCCGCCGAGGTTGAACAGCTGGTGCTGGATGTCGATCAGCAGCTCGCGCACATCGGGCGGCAGCGTCTCGCACAGCAGCACGCCGATGTTGGAGTTGAGTTCGTCCACGTCGCCCATGGCGTGCACGCGCAGGCTGTCCTTGGAGACGCGCGTGTTGTCGCCCAGGCCGGTGGTGCCGTTGTCGCCGGTGCGCGTTGCGATCTGAGTCAGGCGGTTGCCCATATGAGGCCTCTTTGCAGCAATTCCAGTGATTGTGCGTCACATCGCGCGGGTGTTACGCCATGCTGGCGGATGTGTCTCAGGCAAGGTGAATGTGAAGAAGGAAACACCCGGCAAAAAGGCTGGCCCCGAGCGCCGGCCTGGGTTGGAATGAAAGCCTCTTCAACTTCACCGGAGCCTCTCCATGAAAGCCAAGCGACGATGTATCCCGAACTTTGAAGCCCGCAGCGTGATGCTGTTCACCGCCTGGGCCTTCGGCTCAGCCCTCAACGTGTATGCCCAGGCGCCCGACGCCTCCTCCTCCCCGGCTTCGCCCGCGCGCCCCGTCGCGCAGATGAGCCAGCCCGCCGACGGCCAGGCCGCTCCCGCGCAGAAAGGCAAATGGTCGGCCAAGGACGTCGATGCAGCCTTCGCGCGCGCCGACGCCAACAAGGACGGCAAGATCAGCCGCGAAGAAGCCCAGCGCTTCCCCGCCGTGGCGCAGCGCTTCGATCAGGTCGACCTCGACCATGACGGCGCCCTGTCGCGCGCAGAATTCGACCAAGCCCTGAAACCCTGAGGCCCCGGCCCAGGCATGTGCCGGGGGCGCTGGCCGCCCCCGGCCTTTGGCGTGCGTGCCGCCCCGGCATTGATGCTATCTTTGCGGTTCCAAGGAGAGAGCCATGCTGGATACGGTCATTCGGGGCGCCACGGTGGTGGACGGCAGCGGCGGTGCGCCGTTCACGGGCGACGTGGGCCTCAAGGACGGCCTGATCGCGCAGGTCGGCGGCAAGCTCGGCGCCGCGCGCCGCGAGATCGACGCCGCGGGTGCGCTGGTCACGCCCGGCTGGGTCGACGTGCACACGCATTACGACGGCCAGGCCACCTGGGACCCCTATCTCTCGCCCTCCACGCAGCATGGCGTCACCACCGCGGTGATGGGCAACTGCGGCGTGGGCTTCGCGCCCGTGAAACCCGAGCGGCGCGACTGGCTGATCAGCGTGATGGAGGGCGTGGAAGACATTCCCGGCACGGTGCTCAGCGAGGGCATCCGTTGGGACTGGGAGAGCTTTCCGCAGTACCTCGACGCGCTGGCCGCAAAGCCGCGCGCGCTCGACGTGGGCGCGCAGGTGCCGCACAGCGCGGTGCGCACCTATGTGATGGGCGAGCGCGGCATCACGCACGACGAGGCCACGGCCGACGACATCCGCGCCATGACGCAGATCGTGGCCGAGGGCCTGCGCGCCGGCGCCCTGGGCTTTTCCACCAGCCGCACGCTGATCCACAAGTACCAGCAGCACAAGTACCCGCCCGGCACCTTCGCCTCGCCCGAGGAGATCCTCGGCATCGCCCGGTCGATCAAGGCCGCGGGCCATGGCGTGTTCCAGATGACGGCCAACCACGTGGGCATGGAGGGCGAGCTCTGGTGGCTCACGCAGATCGCGCGCGACAACCAGCTGCCCGTGGCCTTCGCGCTGGTGCAGACCGACCAGACGCCCGACACCTGGAAGCGCCTGCTCGCCCACCTCGACGGCACCCATGCGCAGGGCGTGCCGCTGTACGGCAGCGTGAGCGGCCGCGCCACCAGCATGGTGATGGGCTTCCAGGGCTCGCTGCACCCGTTCGTGCTGCATCCGCTGTGGCAGCAGCTCGCGCCGCTGCCCTGGGACGCGAAGCTGGCCCGGCTGCGCGAGCCCGAGGTGCGCGCCGCCCTCACCCGCATGGAGGTGGTGCAAATGGCGGCGCAGGTGAGCCAGGAGGCGGCGCTGTTCCTGCGCGGCCTGCCGCGCCTGTTCGTGCTGCACGACGCGGTGGACTACGAACCGCCGCTGTCCGACAGCGTGGTGGTGATCGGCCAGGCCACCGGGCGCAACCCGCTGGAGGTGGCCTACGACGCCATGCTGGGCAACGACGGCCGCGACGACGGCAAGGGCCTGCTGTATTTCCCGGTGTTCAACTACGCCTATGGCGACCTGTCGCAGCTGCACACGCAGCTGCAGCACCCGCGCACGCTGATAAGCCTGGCCGACGGCGGCGCGCACGTGGGCTACATCTGCGACGTGTCCATGCCCACCTTCATGCTCACGCACTGGGCGCGCGACCGCGCACGCGGGCCGACGCTGCCGCTCGCGCAGGTGGTGAAGAAGCAGACCCGCGACACGGCGCAGGTCTATGGCCTGCACGACCGCGGCCTGCTGGCGCCGGGCCTGAAGGCCGACCTCAACATCATCGATTTTGAGCGTCTCGCGCTCGACCTGCCGCACTTCGTGTTCGACCTGCCCGCGGGCGGGCGGCGGCTCACGCAGGGCGCCGAGGGCTACCTCGCCACGCTGGTCAACGGCGAGGTGACCCTGGAGAACGGCCAGCCCACGGGCGCGCTGCCGGGCCAGCTGGTGCGCGGACCGCAGAGCGCGCCGGCCTGAGCACCGGCCGGCGCTAGCGGCCCTTGCGCGGGCGCTCGTACTTGCGCCAGTACTGGAACTCGTCCTCGTGGATCTCGAGGTCGAGCTCCGAGACGCGCAGCTGCAGGCGCTCCTGCACGTCGGCCACGGCCTTGTTGTAGATCAGCGGGCCAATCTCTTCGAGGAAGAACCCGAGCAGCGCGCCGGCGGCGATGTTGCCGATCTTCTCCTCCATGTTCTCGTCGAAGTAGCGCTCGATGGACGTGATGGCCTGCTGGCGGTTCTCTTTTGGAATCTCGATGGTCATGGGGGGCTCCTGCGAAGCGGCAGGCCAGGGCCTGTTCACCCTGTTTTTACCAGATGCTCCATGACGAAAAGATCCACATCGCGGCGCTGCACGCCCTGCACCGCCGTGTGCCCGCCGGGGTAGACGCTGAGCCGCTTGTCCTGCGGCGCCAGCCGCTCGAACAGCGCGATCTGGCCCTGGCGGTCGAAGAGCTCGTCGTCCCATTTCTGCTGGAACAGCACCGGGCAGGCGACGTTCTGCGCGTCCTGCGCGAGGCGCTCGGAGTTGGGGTACGACAAGCCCCACATGCCGATCGCGGCGGCCCGCACGGCGGGCTCGCGCGCGAGCAAAGGCAGCCCGTAGGCGGTGCCCATGGACTGGCCGACCCAGACGATGCGCGTGGCGTCCACCGCGTCTTCGCGGCTCAGCGCCGCCACCGTGGCGCGCCAGTCGGCCACCATCGTGTCCACGTGCCCGTGCTGCGTCGTCCACAGCGCCAGAAAGCGGTCCCGGGTTGCGGCGCGGTCGTCCAGCGCCGTGCCCGCGGGGCGGCGGCTGCCGTGCACCGGGCCGTCGATGGCGGCCAGGCACAGGCCGCGCCTGCACACCAGCAGGTCGACCCAGTCCATCACGTCGGCGCCGCGCTTGTGCGAGCCGCCGCCATGCTGGAACAGCACGAGCGGCCGGCGCGCCGCGGCCGGGCCCGCCGGGCAGAACAGCACGCCGGGCACGGCGCGGCCATCGGCGTTCAGGACGAATTCACGGGCGACGGTCTGGCCATCGGCGGCGGTTTCGGGGGCGGTCCATTGCATCGGCCGATTGGACCGCAGGGCCGCCGCCGGCGTCCATCAAGCAGCGGCAATGGTCTCATTCGACGTGGGCCATGCCCCGGCGCGTGGCGACCAGCAGCGGCACCTCGCTGACCGCGAGCGCATGGCTTTCTTCCAGCAGCCTGCGCATCTGCTCGCGAATCCACTGGTGCAGCCCCACCTGGTGGCTGCGCTCATGCCAGACCATGCGGCTGTCGATGTCGGGCGGCTCGAACGGCAGCGGCAGCAGCTGGATCGGCAGCATCTGCGCATAGTGGCGCGCAAGCCAGGTCGGCAGGGTGGCGACCAGCGCGGTCTGCGCCACCACGTAGGGCGTGAGCAGCACCGAGGACACGCGCATGGCCTGCTGGCGCCGCTGGCCGATGCGCGCGAGCGCTTCGTCGAGCGAGGCCTCCATGGTGGACATCAGCGCGAACGGCGAGCCGAACACCACGTGGCGCGCGGCCACGTAGTCCTGCAGCGTCATGCCCGGGCCGAGCTGCGGGTGGCCGTTTTTCACCACGCACGACAGCGACTGGGAAAACAGCGAGGTCGAGCGCAGCCCGTCGGCCAGGTGGGGAAAGTAGCCGACGGCGAGGTCGCACTCGCCGTCGCGTAGCCATTCGTGGACATGCGCCGGGTCGGGCAGGCGCATGTCCACGGTGACGCCGGGCGCGCATTCCCCGATCAGCTGCATCAACCTCGGCACCAGCATGACGCCCACCGAATCCGCCGCCGCGATGGTGACCGCGCCCTGTGCCTGCGCGGGGTCGAACGGGCGCCGGTCGGCAAAGATTTCCTCCATCGCCGACAGGCCCTTGCGCACCGAGACGGCGAGCTCGTGCGCGCGCGGCGTGAGCTGCATGCCCTGCGAGGTGCGCACCAGCAATGCATCACTGGTGAGCTGGCGCAGCCGCGCCAACGCGTTGCTCATGCCCGGCTGGCTCATGCCCATTTTCTGCGCCGCGCGCGTGACCGAGCCCTCGGCCAGCAAGGCCTCCAGGCAGGTCAGCAGGTGCAGGTCGATGTGTTTGTTCTCCAAGACGTTCCTCTTCGCTGCGGTGCAGCATCCATCGGGCGGATGGCTGCATTCGGCGGACTTGATTGCGGCACCGGGGGGCGAGTGGTCGAATCCGCTTCGTTCCATCGTACCAACAGGAGAATTTGATGCCCATCACCACCGTGCGGCCCGCGCCCGAAGACATGCAGCGCTGCGTGGCGCGCTTCTCGGAGCTGCAGCGCTGCGACACCGGCCTGCCCGACATGGCCCTGGACGGCTGCCACCGCGCCTTCCTCAACGTGCTCGGCTTCAGCCAGCCCAAGGGCGAAGGCCAGTTCTCGCCGTTCGGCGACCGCGCGCCGGCCCCGGTCTCGCATCTCAAGGCGGGCTTCGGCGTGTCCTTCATCTGCGCCCGGCCCGGCAACGGCGTGCTGATGCACACCCACGACACGGTGGAGACCTTCATGGTGATGAAGGGCCGCTGGAAGATCGAATGGGAAGGCGCCCAGGGCGTGGCGGGCGTGACGCTCGGCCCGCTCGACTTCATCGCCTGCCCGGTCGGCGTGCAGCGCCGTTTCGAATGCCTCGAAGCCCCGGCCGGCGGCGACGAAGGCCTGCTGTTGGGCGTGATTGCGGGCGATTCGCCCGCCGCCGAGATTTCACCCGAAGGCGTGCGCGCGCTGGTGGACGCCGGCATTTTCCCGCCGGAGCGGCTGACGGCCTGATTCCCCGAGAATTCACAGAACAAAGAGACAACCCCATGAAAAACTTCGCACGGGCCCTGCTGGCCGGCCTGAGCCTGGCCACGCTGGCCCTGGCCGCCCCGGCCCAATCCAGTTACCCCACGCGCCCGGTGCGCATCATCGTGCCGGCGCCTGCCGGCACCGGCCCCGACGTGATGGCGCGGCTGTATGCCGAACACCTGGGCCGCGCGCTGGGCCAGCCGTTCACGGTGGAAAACAAGGCCGGGGCCTCGGGCAACATCGGTGCGGAGTTCGTGGCCAAGGCCCCGGCGGACGGCTACACGATCTTCTACGCCTACAACCAGATCCCCACCATGAACCCGCACCTGTTCTCCAAGCTCGGGTACGACGCGGTGAAGGACCTGGCGCCGGTGACGCAGACCCTCAACACCGCCTACGTGCTGCTGGGCAACAAGGACCTGCCGGTGAAGGACCTGGCCGGCATGCTCGACTACGCGCGCAAGAACCCGGGCAAGGTGGCCTACGCGAGCTACGGGCCGGGCACGGCGTCGCATCTGGTGTTCGAGCTGATCCAGGACAACGCCAAGGTGCAGATGCTGCACGTGCCCTACAAGCAGGGCCAGGTCACCGACGTGATGGGCGGCCAGGTGGCGATGGTGTTCGAGCCGTTCCCGTCGGGCGTGCCATTCGCCAAGTCGGGCAAGGTCAAGGCCCTGGCCGTCACCACCGAGAAACGCGTGGCCGACCTGCCCGACGTGCCGGCCATGAACGAGGCTGTGCCCGGCATGAACCTGGCCGGCTGGCAGGGCGTGTGGGTGACGGCCGGCACGCCGCCCGAGGTGATCACGCGGCTCAACAGCGAATTCATCCGCATCACGCGCCTGCCCGAGATGCAGAAGCGCATCGCCGACTTTGCCTCGCAGCCCATGACCACCACGCCGCAGGAGATGGCGCAGGCCATCCAGCGCGAATCCGAGCAGTGGGGCAAGATCATCAAGGCCCGGCACATCGTCCTCGACTGAAGGCCCACGCGGCTGGGCGCCGGGCGGCCCCCGGCAGTAAACTCATTGATCCAGCCGGAGACACCCATGAACGCCCCCACCTCGATCACCCACCTCGTGCCCGACATCCACCAGCGCGAGGTGCCCCAGGCCCTGCTCGACGCGCTGAAAAGCCGCTTCGGCGCCAACTGCTCCACTGCCCTGGCGGTGCGCGAGCAGCACGGGCGCGACGAGTCTTCCTACACCACGGTGCCGCCGCCGGCGGCCGTGGTGTTCGCCGAGAGCACGCAGGACGTGGCCGATGCGGTGAAGCTCGCGAGCCAGCACGAGGTGCCGGTGATCCCGTTCGGCGTGGGTTCCTCGCTCGAAGGCCATCTGCTCGCGGTGCAGGGCGGCATCAGCATCGACGTGAGCCGCATGAACAAGGTGCTGTCCATCAACGCCGAGGACCTCACCGTGACGGTGCAGCCCGGCGTCACGCGCAAGCAGCTCAACGAAGAGATCAAGAGCACCGGCCTGTTCTTCCCGATCGACCCGGGCGCCGATGCCTCGATCGGCGGCATGACGGCCACGCGCGCCAGCGGCACCAACGCCGTGCGCTACGGCACCATGCGCGAGAACGTGCTGGGCCTGGAGGTGGTGACGGCCGCCGGCGAGGTCATCCGCACCGGCACGCGCGCCAAGAAATCGTCGGCCGGCTACGACCTCACGCGCCTGATGGTGGGCAGCGAGGGCACACTGGGCGTGATCACCGAGGTCACCCTGCGCATCTACCCGCTGCCCGAGGCGGTGTCGGCCGCGATCTGCTCGTTCCCAAGCATCGAGGCCGCCGTGCGCACCACCATCCAGGTGATCCAGCTTGGTGTGCCGATCGCGCGCGTGGAGCTGATCGACAGCAACACCGTGCGCATGGTCAACGCCTACGCCAAGCTCGGGCTGCGCGAGGAGCCGATGCTGCTGATGGAGTTCCACGGCTCGCCCGCCGGCGTGAAGGAGCAGGCCGAGACCGTGCAGGAGATCGCGAGCGAGCACGGCGGCAACGCCTTCGAGTGGGCCACCACGCCCGAGGAGCGCACCCGCCTGTGGACCGCGCGGCACAACGCCTACTTCGCGGCGATCCAGTCGCGCCCCGGCTGCCGCGCCATCTCCACCGACACCTGCGTACCGATCAGCCGGCTGGCCGACTGCCTGCTCGACTCGGTGGCCGAAGCCGACGCCAGCGGCCTCCCCTACTTCCTGGTCGGCCACGTGGGCGACGGCAACTTCCACTTCGGCTACCTGCTGAACCCGGACGACCCGAAGGAGCGCGAGGTGGCCGAGGACCTGAACCACAAGCTGGTGGCGCGCGCCCTGCGCCTGGAAGGCACCTGCACCGGCGAGCACGGCGTGGGCCTGCACAAGATGGACTTCCTCGTGACCGAGGCCGGCGCCGGCGCGGTGGACGTGATGCGCACCATCAAGCGCGCGCTCGATCCGAAGAACATCATGAACCCGGGCAAGATCTTCGCGCTCTGAGCTTGCCTGGCCGGCCAGGGCTGCGAGCCCGGGGCGCCGCAGGCGCCCGGGGGTGTCTCGTCTCAGGGCGCGGTGTAGGAGAACGTGCCGTCGGCGATCACCGTTGAAGCGTTGCGGCTGAAGCTGAAGACTTCGGCGGTGAACCGCCCCTTGATCGACGTGATGGCGCTGCCGCTCGTGGTGAGCTCCGTGATGTAGATATTGCAGTTGCCGCCCTCCTGGCTGCTCAGGATCGTGTTGGCATTGGTCTGCACCCTGACGTAGCGCCCGTCCCGCGCCCCGTGGACGCAGGAGTAGTTGGTGTTGGCCGCCACGGCGTTCCCCACCCTGATCTGCCACTGCTGGTTGCCCGCATAGGCGGTCATCGTGAAGCCGCTGGCGACATACAGGCCGCCGAAGGAGCTGACGTTCAGCGCCAGGGCCGGCCCGCCCGCACCCACCGTGCCGGTGATCTGGTTGGCGGCGATCGCATTCGTCAAGGCGCTGGGCGCGCCGATATCCGGCGGCGCGGCATCGCCGGTCTTGCGAAGCGTCACGCCGCGTTTGTTGCCCGAGGCGTTGCTCGGGCCGACGTAGTACTCCACGTCCTTGATGTGATTGGGCGTGTCCAGGTAGAAGACGATCTGGTCGTCGTCGTCCACGCCGCCCGCGCCATTGATGTCCGTCGACGAATAGATGCGCAGCACGGCGGCGGTCCCGCCATTGGGGTAGACCATGGTGACAGACACATTCGCCAGGGTGGGCCCGGCGCCGCCCGTGAAGGTCACCGCCCCGTCGGAGCCCAGCGTGAGGCTCGTCCAGGCCACGTCGTTGGCCGGGCCCGCGTACTGCTGGGCCTTGTTGTAGGTGCCGGCGACGGCCGCCAGCGTTGCCTGAACCGGTGACTGGGTCGCGCGGATCTGGCCCAGGAAATGCGTCCCGTCGCCCACGTTGATTTCGCTGAAGGTGCCGGAGTCGTTGTCGGTGAGCGCGTATTCGATGCCCGCTGCCGCGTCCCGCCAGATGGCCTCCGCCGTGTGGCCATTGCGGTAGAACGGGTTGGTCAGCACCTTGCCGCCGGGCAGGTTCAGGTTGTTGCCCGAGATCGACAGCGAAACGGCCTGCCCTTCCGTGAAGGTGCAGCCCGTTCCCGCGCAGCCCGCGCCGCTGCCTTTGTAGAACGAGAGGTTGTAGGTGCCGGCCAGCGCGGCATGGATGGTTGCCGTCGTCGTGCTGCCGCCCGAACTGCCGGGCGGCGTGAATGTCGTCGTGCCCCGGCTCAGCGCCGTGACGGCGGTGCTCAGGCTGCCGCCGCCTTGCAGGTAGGTGGCGACCTGCGCGAGGTAGGGCTGGTTCGTCGCATTGGGCGCCGTGGACGGCGTGACGCCGGAACTTGTGCCCAGCAGCGTGCCCGCCAGGGCGTTGAATTGCGTGTTGAACGTGCCGGCACTCAGGCCGGCGCCCGCCGCGCCAATGGCCGCCGTGGTCAGCGGCGTGGTGTACACCGTGGCGTTGCCGCTGGTCGAGACGGTGACGAGGGCGCGCATGGCGGAAGAGCCGAGGTTGAGCAGCGTGCCGCCCCCCGGGCATGCACCGGAGACGATGGGCGTTTCGTTGCTGCAGAACGTCCCGCCGGTGGCTTCGACCAGCAGGTCGCCGGACGTCCCGGCCGGGACCGCGAAGTTGTAGCTGCCGCTGGCAGGCGTCACATAGCAGCCGGCACTGATGGAGCCCGCCGCGCCCGCAACGGTAGACAGCATCACCTGCGCGCCCTTGGCGCCGCCGGTGATGGCATAGGCGCACACCGTGGAACCGAGCACCGGCCCCTTCACGACGGCGCCGGTGACGGTGGCGCCCCCGCTCGCCGCGGCCGGCGGCGCGTCGCTGCCGCCGCAGCCGGACAACAGGGCCAGCAGCGCGGCGGCGCAAGTCAACAATCTGATCGGTTTCATGGAAACTCCCTCTCAAGGTGGGTGAAGGCAAATGGATTCATTGAAGGGCCCCGGCAATGCCCTGGTTCATCGACACCAGGCCCTGCAGCGCCATGCGGCTCATGGCGGCAGTGTCCACGTCCAGCGTCATGTCCACGCGCTTGGACTGGTTGCCGGCCTGGCCCATGATCCGGCCCAGGGCCTGCAGGCCCTGCACGGCGGCGTCCTGCCGCGTGTCGTAGCCGCCGGTCTCGCGCATCGTGGCGAACTGGCCCGGCACCGGCAGCGCGCCCTGCACATTGAGCGTCTGGGTCTGGGCATGGCTTTGCAGCAGCAGCATGCGCGGCACGCCGGCCGCTTCCATGGCGGCAGAGGCGCTGGCGCTGGAGCCGCGGCGGAACAGCGAGGAGCCGCTGCCCGAACTCTCCTGCGCCGCCAGGTTGATGGCCAGCACCACCGAGATGGCTTCCAGGTGGGTCTTGCTGTAGGTAATGCGCTGGCCGATGTTGCCGGCGCCCAGGCCCGCGAAGCCGCGCGGGTTGAGCTTCATCCCGGTGGGCGCGAAGACCAGGTAGCGGCGCTTGCCGTAGCCCAGGTCGGCCTCGTCCGTCACCGGCGCGCCGGGCTGGCTGGCCTCCAGGTTCGCCTCGTAGACGGCCCCGCCTGCTTCCTTGATGATCGCCTCGGCCGGCTCGGGTTTGGCGCCCGCCGCCTCCAGCCGCTGCACGAAATCGGCATACGAGCGGTCCACCACCGCCTGCAGCGCCGCCAGGTCCAGCTGCGGCGCCTGGTAGTTGACCGTCATGCGCGTGGCGCCGTAGTCGGTGCCGCCCAGGTAGGCGGCGCGTGTGCTGGCGGTGATGCTGCCGCCCGTCTCGACCATCACGCGGTATTCGGACACGTAGTAGCGCTTGCCCTTGAGCGCGGCCGTGCCCTTGATGTGGCGGCTCGCGTCCAGCACCGTGACCGGGGCTTGCAGGGCGGCCTGCACATCGGCGGCGCTGGCCGGCGCGGGCGTGGCGGACATGGCAGGCGGGACGGACGCGGCGGGCGCTTGGGCCACCAGCCGGCGGAAGGTTTCCGGCGGCACGGGGCTGCCGGCAAAGCCCAGGTCCGACACCCTGCAGCCGCGCGCCACGAAGAGCTGCGTGAGGAAGTCCTTGCGCGCCAGGGCCTGCGTCGCGGCCTGCGGCGTGGACAGGACCGCGAGATCCATGCTGCCGATCTCGGCATGGATCTGCGAGCAGGCCAGCTCGCCGTCGGTCAGGCGCACACGCTCGATGGCCGGGGCCTGCGCGAAAGCGGCCGGCGCCAGCAGGGTGGCCAGGGCGGCACACCGCGATCGGGCGGAAAACATGGCGGGCATGGCGACTCCTGAGACAACGTTGGGCTGCAGACCGGGCCAATGTAAAAAGCCCGCCCCCCGGCCACAACCCCTCAATCGCAGGGGTGCGTGCTCCATGCAGCCGCGTTGGAGCGGCAACGGAATCGACTTCGAAAGAGGTGGCGGCCACCGAAGTGGCTGCTGAAGAGCCTCAGCGCGCCGCGCCGATGCGCGGCAGCGGCAGCGGCAGCACCACGCGGGCCAGCGTGCCCTGCGGTCCGCTGTCGAAGCGGATGTGGCCGCCGAGTTCGGCCGCGCGGCTGCGCAGGTTGGCCAGGCCGTGGCCCGTGCCGCGCGCGCCGTCGAGCCCGCCGCCGTCGTCGCGCACCGTGGTCAGCAGCTCGCCGCCCTCGCAGCGGATGTCCACGAACACGCAGCGCGCGCCGGCGTGGCGCAGCACGTTGCTCACGAGCTCGCGCAGGATCGCCATGTAGTTGCGGTAGCTGCCGTAGCCCAGCACCACGCCGTCGTTGTCGTCATGCAGCGGCCATTCCAGCGCCAGACCGGCGGCTTCGAGCCGGCGCGAGGTTTCGTGCCGCAGTTCGGCGATCACCGAGGCCAGCGGCATGCGCGTGCCCGTCAGGCCGTTGACGATGGTGCACATCTCGTTGATGGCCTGCTGGATCACCTGGCGCGTCTGCTCGACGCCGGTCTGGTGCAGGCTGGACAGCAGGCGCGAGCCCAGGTCGTCGTGCAGGTCGCGCGCGATGCGCGCGCGCTCCTCTTGCGCCCCCTGGTTGTAGGCGTCGCGGCTGCCGTCGGCGTAGCGCAGCATGTCCAGCACCTCCTCGGCCAGCGCGAGGTCGCGCGGCGCGAACAGCCGCCCGCCGCCGCCCGGGTAGCGCAGCACAAGGCCCGGCCCGGGGCCGGCGGCGGGCAGGACCAGGGCGAGGCCGTCGTCGACGATCACGGCCCGCGCGGCGGGGGCCGCCTGCTCGTCCATCTGCAGCGGATCGAACATCGATCGCAGCAAGCCGCGCCAGCGCGCCAGCCGCTCCTGCGCGCTGGCGGCCAGCGAGATGTCGAGCACGCGCCGGAACAGCTCCTGCTGGGGCGGGCGGCTGCGCTCCACCAGCCGGCCCCAGAGCCAGCCGCGCAGCGGCAGCCAGACGAAGCCGCAGATCAGCAGCGCCAGGCTCAGGGACACGGTGGGCGAGAGATGGAGCATCAGCAGCAGGAACAGGTCCAGCGCAAAAAACAGGAACGCGCCGGCCACCCACAGCAGGATGCGGAACCACCACTCGCCCAGCTCGAACAGCCGGAAGCGCAGGATGCCGAAGGCCAGGCCGCCGTACACCAGCAGGAACAGCAGGAAGCTGTAGCCCTGCAGCGCGGCCATGCTGATGCCGAAGATCTGCGGCACGAAGTTCAGCGCTGCGAAGATCCCGCTGCCCAGCAGCCATGACAGCAGGAACCACTGCAGCGCCGCGCGCGCCACCGGGTCGCGGCGCGTGGCGCGCCACTGCACCACGGCCAGCGCCAGGGTGGCGGCGAAACCGGCGAACACCAGCGAGCGCCGGCCCATGAGCATGGAGTCCACGAGCCGCAACTCCTGGGCCAGCCACCACAGCGTGTACAGGCCCAGCAACAGCGGCCCCAGCGCCAGGCGCCCGAGCCGGCGCGGGTAGTACCACAGCAGGGCCACCATGGTGGCGACGTAGATGCAGCCGCCGTAGAAGTTGAGGTCGCACAGCCAGCGGAACTGCTGCGCGGGCAGCGCCAGCTCGCGCGTGCTGTAGACGGCCGCGAACGGCGCGAACAGCAGCGTGCTCCAGCCGCTGAGCAGCAGGTAGCGCGCGCTGGCCTCGCGGCGCCGGAAGATCCAGACGCCGGCCGAGATCAGCCACGCGAAAAAGCCCACCGCCACCTGGACCCAGAACTCCACCGGCAGCAGCAGCAGGTGCCGCACCGGCTCGGGCTGGACCGGATGGACCTGCCCCTGGCTGTCGATGAAGCCCAGGCCCGGCCCGGCCTGCAGCGCGGCGAGGCGGTCCTGGCGCGCCAGCATCTCGTCGTACTCGCGGAAGGTCTTGAGCCCGGCGGCCGGCTCCTGCACGAAGTCGTGCGCCGTGAACGCCATGCGCCCGCCCTCGCCCTGCACGCCCGTGAGCACGGTGCCGGCGGCGATGGCGGCGGCCGGCCCCGAGGCCTGCAGCACCTGCGCGCCGCCCGCCGCGTCGCTCCAGCGCAGCTGCAGGCCCAGCCGGGGCTGCGACGCCGCCAGGGCCGTCACCAGGGCCACCACGGCCAGGCCATAGAACAGGGCCAGCGCGAGCCAGCCTCCGGGCGGCATGGCGCGCGCTGCCGCGCCGGCGCCCGCGGGCCTCATTCGATCAGCCCGCGCCGCACCGCCTCCATGGCGGCCTCGGCACGCGAAGAGATGTCCAGCTTGCGGTAGATGTCGCGCACATAGCCGCTGACGGTGGAGGCCGCGATGTCCAGCAGACGCCCGACCTCGGGCACGTTGTAGCCCTTGGCGATGAGCTGCAGCACCTGCACTTCGCGCCGGGTCAGCGCCACGCCGGCCTCGGCCGCGGGCTGCGGCGCGGCCCCGGACTGGAAGTGCTTCAGGATGCGCGTGGCCACCGAGGGCGAGAGCGCCGGTTCGCCCTGCTCGATGCGGCGGATCTGCATGGCCACCACCTCGCGCGGCTGCGACTTGAGGATGTAGCCCGTGGCACCGGCGCGCAGCGCCGGGAAGACGTAGGCATCGTCGTCATGGATGGTGGTCACGATCACCAGCGCCTCCGGCCGAGCCGCCACCAGCGCGCGGATCAGCACCTCGCCCGTGCCGTCGGGCAGGGCCCAGTCGATGAACGACAGGCGGTAGGCATGCGCGCCGATCAGGCTGCGCGCCTCGGCCACGCTGGCGGCCGTATCCACCTGCAGGATGCCGGGCAGCACGGTGGGCACCAGCTCGGCCAGCCAGCGGCGCGGCTCGTCCAGGTCTTCGACGATCAGGACACGGTCGACACAGGCAAGCGGTGACATGGTGGCAGCTTAAGGCAACGCCGGTGCGCAGGCATCCCCCGGATGATGGGGGAAGCCCCTATTTCTGTAGCTCGCCCATCTTGCAGCCCTTGGACAGGAAGAGCCCCGTCAGGTGCTCCTTGCGGCCCTGGGCCTGCTGCGCCATCTGCGCGCCCTGCTGGGCCTGCTGCTGCGCGCCGGCCTGCGCCACCGCCTGCTGGGTAGCCTGCTGCTGGGCCGCCTGCGCGGCGATGTTGCCGAACATGTTGCCCAGGCCGCCGAACCCCCCAAAGCCGCCGGTGCGCGCCGCGACGTTGGCCAGCGCGGTCTGCGCCACCGCGCCAGCCACGGCAGCGCCCTGGCCCGCGCCCGGATCGGCCGCGGTGGGCAGGGCCGTGGGCGCGGCGGCCTTGGCGATCAGGCCGTCCATCTGCACGATCTCGCCGTAGATCTGCTGGCAGCCGAGGTCGTTGTCGGTGAGGCGAACGCGCTCGATGGGCTGCGCGCCTACGGCAAGGCACAGGCCCGCAGCCAGGCCGGCAACGGCCGCGCGGGTTCGGGGTGATCGCATGGAAGGCTCCTTGAAAGCCGCCACGGTAGGCCCCCGCCCTTGCGATGTCATCCCCCGGTTCAGGGGGGTGGCGCAGGCCGCGCCCGCTATTTCGCCACGTCGTAGGGCGGCGGCTCGCCGGGCACGGCCAGGTGGTTGATGACGCCCATCACGTCGTCCACCAGTTGCACGGACTTCTCCAGCGCCTCGGCCTGCTCGCGCGACTGCACGCAGCCCAGCAGCGTCACCAGCCGGCGCTCGCCCACCACCCAGACACTGGTGCCGGCGAAGCGGCCGTCGCGCTGGATGTACTGCGCCACGCGCGGGATGATTTCTGCGTCGTAGAGATAGGAGTTGGGCAGCCGGCAGCGGCCCGAGTGGTAGCAGCTCGTGCCGTGCTGGGTGCGCACATGCTCGGCCGCGCGCGCCTCGGCCTCGGTGTAGAGCGGGCCAGCCGGCACCGGGCAGGCGGCGATGGCCGAGGTCACCTGCACGAACGGATCGTGGAAGGCGTTGCTGCGCGGCTGGGGCCAGGCCGGCATCGCGGCGGCCAGTGCAAGAAGAAGGGCGAGCTGCGGCTTTCGCATGCGCCCATTGTGACCCCGGCCGCCGCCGCCCACCAGAGCGGGCGAGCCCTACCCCCGCAGGCGCTCGATCAGGCCGTTGAGTTCGTCCAGCGAGCCGAACTGGATCGCCAGCTCGCCCATCTCCTCGACCCGGCCGTGGCGCTTGACGCGCTTCTTGACGCGCACCTCGACCTCGGCGGTGAGCAGGTCCGACAGTTCCTCCTCCACGCGCTTGAGGTCGCGCGACTTCTCCTTCTTGGGCTTGGGCGAGACCAGGTTGAATTCGGCGCCCAGTTTCTTGACCAGGCTTTCGGCTTCACGCACCGACATCTTCCTGGCGGCGATCTGGTTGGCGGCCGTGATCTGCGTGGCCTTGTCCAGCGCCAGCAGGGCGCGGGCGTGGCCCATGTCGAGGTCGCCGGCCATCAGCATGGTCTGCACCGGCTCGGCCAGGTTCAGCAGGCGCAGCAGGTTGGAGGCGGCGCTGCGCGAGCGGCCCACGGCCTGGGCCGCCTGCTCATGAGTGAGCCCAAACTCTTTCACCAGGCGTTGCAGGCCATGGGCTTCTTCGAGCGGGTTGAGGTCTTCGCGCTGGATGTTCTCGATCAGCGCCATGGCCGCGGCGGACTCGTCGGGCACGTCGCGCACCAGCACCGGCACGCTGTCCAGGCCGGCCAGGCGGGCCGCGCGGAAGCGGCGTTCGCCGGCGATGATTTCGTACTTGCCGTCGTTCGGGCCGCTGGTCAGCCGGCGCACCAGGATCGGCTGCATGATGCCCTGGGCCTTGATGCTCTCGGCCAGTTCGTACAGCGCGCCCTCGTCCATGCGGGTGCGCGGCTGGTAGATGCCGGGCACCATGTCGGACAGGCGCAGCGAGGCCGGCAGGCCCGGATGGTTGGTGGCGCTGGCGTCGGCGCCGGCGGCTTCGTCGACTTTCGGTCCGAGCAGTGCCTCGAGTCCGCGGCCCAGGCCCTTGGGTTTCTTGGTGACCATAGCTGTGTTTTTCTCTTTCAATCTTTCATCAGGTCGAGCAGCATCGCGTGGCCCTCGGGCCAGTCGCCCAGGCCGGTGTTGGCATTGATGTGGCCCCGGTGGCCGTAGTCGATGAAGCGCGAGCCCCAGGCCTCGGCAAAACCGCGGGCGCGCTCGAACGTGCAATACGGGTCGTCGTGGCTGCCCAGCAGCACGCTCGGAAACGGCAGCGCCTGCCGCACGACGGGCGACCAGCCCGGCAGCAGCGGGCGGATGGCCTCGCGCTCCACGTCGCCCGGCGCCACCAGCAGCGCGGCCTTGACGCGCTGCGTGTTCTTCGAGTGCGCGGCCCAGGCCGCCGTGTGGATGCAGCCCAGGCTGTGGGCCACCAGCACGGCGGGCTCGTCGCAGGACAGCAGCACGTCTTCGAGCCGCGCGATCCAGTCGCCGCGCAGCGGGCGCATCCAGTCGTGCTGCTCGACGCGGCGGTAGCCATGCGCCTGCTCCCACAGGCTTTGCCAGTGCTGCGGGCCGGAGTTTTCCCAGCCGGGCAGGATGAGGACGTTGGAGGGCTTCATGGACTATGAATTTGATAGCAGACAATGACCGCAGGACGCGGACATCCAGCCAATTTGGGGCTCATCACATCTTGCGGATGCGCTCCACCATCTCTTCGGCAAAGGCGATGAAGGCCTGCGCGCCCTTGGACGAAGGATCGAACACCACGCCCGGCAGGCCATAGCTCGGCGCCTCGGCCAGGCGCACATTGCGCGGGATCACGGTGTTGAACACCTTGTCGCCGAAATGCTCCTTGAGCTGCTCGCTGACCTGCGTCTGCAGCGTGATGCGCGGGTCGAACATCACGCGCAGCAGGCCGATGATCTGCAGGTCCTTGTTGAGGTTGGCGTGCACCTGCTTGATGGTGTTGACCAGATCGGTCAGGCCTTCCAGCGCGAAGTACTCGCATTGCATGGGCACGATCACGCCGTGCGCGCAGCACAGGCCGTTGAGCGTGAGCATGCTCAGGCTGGGCGGGCAGTCGATCAGCACGAAGTCGTACTGCGCGTCGACCTCGGCCAGCGCCAGCTTGAGGCGCCGCTCGCGGCGCTCCACCTCCACCAGCT
The DNA here is from genome assembly GCF_022809125.1 of Variovorax terrae. Lineage (NCBI taxonomy): Bacteria > Pseudomonadati > Pseudomonadota > Betaproteobacteria > Burkholderiales > Comamonadaceae > Variovorax > Variovorax terrae. The sequence continues at coordinate 241,689 of NZ_JALGBI010000003.1, forward strand.
CGACCTCGGCGCCGGCCAGCTCGCGGTTGGCGCCCAGCACGTCGTAGCCGCACTTCTCGCTGCGCACGCGCGCCTCGGCCACCGAGGCCGATTCGAGCAGCACGTCGTACACGGTGAGTTCGAGCTGGCGCTTGTCCACGCCCGAGCCCATGGTGGCATTGCCCTGCGGGTCCAGGTCGATCATCAGCACGCGCTGGCCGACCTTGGCCAGGCCCGCGGCGAGATTGACCGTGGTGGTGGTCTTGCCGACGCCGCCCTTCTGGTTGGCGACACAAAATATCTTGGCCATGGGTGGTGCTGCTTGTTATTTGGAGAGGGCCAGCTTGATGCCGAAGCCGACGAGGAAGACGCCGGCCACTTTTTCGAGCGTGCGGGTGATGAGCGGGTTGGCGCGCAGGCGCTCGGCCAGATGGAAGGTCAGCAGCACCACGGCCAGCCCGTAGGCGAAGGTCAGCGCGGCGATGGTGGCGGCCATCACGCCGAAGGTCAGCAGGCCCTGGTGCCGGGCTGGGTCCACGAACAGCGGGAAGAAGGCCATGTAGAACACGATGGCCTTGGGGTTGAGCAGCGTGATCAGCATCGCCTGGCGGAAGTAGTGGCGCGGCTGGATGTTCAGGATCGGCTGGGCGCCGGGCTTGGCCGTGAGCATGCGAAAGCCCAGCCAGGCCAGGTAGGCCGCGCCGAGCCACTGCACGGCATGGAAGGCCGTGGGGTAGGCCGACAGCAGGGCCGCCACGCCGGCCACGGCCAGCCACATCAGCACCTGGTCGCCCGCGATCACGCCCAGCGTGGCGGCCAGGCCGCCGAGCCGCCCGCCCTTGCTGGTGGAGGTGATCAGTGCCAGGTTGCCCGGCCCGGGAATCGCGAGAAAAAGAATGATGGCGGCGACGAACGCGCCGTAATCTGCAATGCCGAACATGGAAATTCCCTCAGGAGCCGAGGGGTCGAGTTTACGATGCTTTCCTGCGCAGCCAGACGATGCAGCGCTCGGCGTCCAGCCCTGGCACCGTCAGCTGTTCCACGTGAAACACTTCCGTGCCCGCCGGCAGCGCGGCGATCTCGTCGGCCGGATGCCGGCCCTTCATGGCCAGCCAGACGCCCTGCTCCGCCAACGTGTCGCCGGACCAGCTCACGAAGTCCGCCAGCGAGGCAAAGGCCCGCGAGCTGACCACGTCGTACCGCTCGGTCAGTGTCTCCACCCGTGCATGCAGGCCACGCAGATGGGCCAGCCTGAGCGCCACCGCTGCCTGCTGGATGAAGGCCGCCTTCTTGGCCACGGTGTCCACGCAACTCACACTGATCTCCGGGCAGCAGATCGCGATCACCACGCCCGGCAGGCCGGCGCCCGAGCCCACGTCGAGCAGGCGGATCGGCCGGCCGCCGGTGTGGCGGCGCAGCGGCGCCACCACCGCCAGGCTGTCCAGCAGATGGTGGGTGAGCATGTCGGCAGGTTCGCGCACGGCCGTGAGGTTGTAGACCTTGTTCCACTTCTGGATCAGGTCCTGGTAGTCCAGCAATTGACCGACCTGGGCGTCGGACAGGGACAGGTTCAGCGCTGCGAGTCCGTCCCGCAGCGGAGTTTCCAGCGCCCGCATCAGGCCGCCACTTTGCCGATGTCGTTGGCCGGCTCGCCGGCAAAGCCCTTGAACTTGCCGCGCTTGAGGTGAATCAGCAGCAGCGATATCGCGGCCGGCGTGATGCCGGAGATCCGCGAGGCCTGGCCCAAGGTCTCAGGCCGGTGCTTGTGGAGCTTCTGCCGGGCTTCGATGCTGAGCGCCGAGACCTGCAGATAGTCCAGCTCGGCCGGCAGCCTGAGGTTCTCGTAGTGGGCGGCGCGCTCCACTTCATCCTTCTGGCGGTCGATGTAGCCCGAGTACTTGGCGGCAATCTCCACCTGTTCGATCACCACCCTGCCCTCCGATGTTTCACGTGAAACATCGGACGAGACAAAGCGCCCGCCGTCCAACGACATCAGCGATTCGTAGCTCACATCCGGCCGGCGCAGCAGGTCGGCCAGGTTGTACTCGTGCTCGATGGCCTTGCCCAGCACCCGCTCCGACTCGGCCGCCGGCAGGTTCTTGGGGCTGACCCAGATGGACTTGAGGCGCTCGGTTTCACGTGAAACAGCGTCGCGTTTACGGCTGAAGGCATCCCAGCGGGCGTCGTCCACCAGGCCCAGCTTGCGGCCGGTTTCGGTCAGGCGCATGTCGGCGTTGTCCTCGCGCAGCTGCAGGCGGAACTCGGCGCGGCTGGTGAACATGCGGTAGGGCTCGGTCACGCCTTTGGTGATCAGGTCGTCCACCAGCACGCCCAGGTAGGCTTCGTCGCGCCGCGGCAGCCAGGCGGCTTCACCCCGGCATTGCAGCGCGGCATTGATGCCGGCGAACAGGCCCTGGGCTGCCGCCTCTTCGTAGCCGGTCGTGCCGTTGATCTGGCCGGCGAAGAACAGGCCATTGATCTGGCGCGTCTCGAAGCTGCTTTTCAGCGAGCGCGGGTCGAAGTAGTCATACTCGATGGCATAGCCCGGGCGCAGGATGTGGGCGTTTTCCAGCCCCGGCATGCTGCGCACCAGCGCGTACTGGATGTCGAACGGCAGGCTGGTGGAGATGCCATTGGGGTAATACTCGTTCGTCGTCAGCCCCTCGGGCTCCAGGAAAATCTGGTGGCTGTCCTTGTCGGCAAAGCGGTTGATCTTGTCTTCCACGCTCGGGCAGTAGCGCGGCCCCACGCCCTCGATCTTGCCGGTAAACATGGGGCTGCGGTCGAAGCCGCTGCGGATGATCTCGTGCGTGCGCTCGTTGGTGTGGGTGATCCAGCAGGGCACCTGATGCGGGTGCATGTCGGCGTTGCCCATGAAACTGAACACTGGCACCTCATTCCCTACCCCGCCCGGCATGCCGTCGCCCGGCTGCTCGGTGCACTTGGAAAAGTCGATGCTGCGGCCGTCGATGCGCGGCGGCGTGCCGGTCTTCAGGCGGGCCTGCGGCAGCTTGAGCTCCTTCAGGCGCGCGCTCAGCGACACGGCAGGCGGATCGCCCGCGCGGCCGGCCGCGTAGTTGTTGAGGCCCACATGGATCTTGCCGTCCAGGAAGGTGCCGGCCGTCAGCACCACGGTGCGGCTGCGGAAGGTGATGCCGACCTGGGTCACGGCGCCGACCACGCGGTCGCCCTCCACCACCAGGTCGTCCACCGCCTGCTGGAACAGCCAGAGGTTGGGCTGGTTCTCCAGCCGGCGGCGGATCGCCGCCTTGTACAGGATGCGGTCGGCCTGGGCCCGGGTGGCACGCACCGCCGGCCCCTTGGAGCTGTTGAGGATGCGGAACTGGATGCCGCCCTCGTCCGTGGCGATGCCCATGGCGCCGCCCAGCGCATCCACCTCTTTCACCAGGTGGCCCTTGCCGATGCCGCCGATGGACGGGTTGCAGCTCATCTGGCCCAGCGTCTCGATGTTGTGGGTGAGCAGCAGCGTCTTGCTGCCCATGCGGGCAGCCGCGAGCGCAGCCTCGGTGCCGGCATGGCCGCCGCCGACGACGATGACGTCGAATGTTTCAGGGTAAAGCATGGGAGTGCGGGCGCCTTGTGCGCAGGGGGCCGTTCGGCCCGGAGCCCTCGATTTTACCGGCGGGGGCTTTTTTGCGCCAACCGGGCGCGCCCGCCCTGCGCGCGTTGCAGGATTCCTGCGCCTGTTTGTGTTGCAATCGAGGGCATGAAACTCCTCATCTTCGCAGGCAGCACCCGCCAGCTCTCCTTCAACCGCCGGCTGGCCCATGCCACCGCCGCACTGGCACGCGAGCGCGGCGCCGAGGTCACGCACATCGAGCTGGCCGACTTCGACATCCCGATGTACAACGCCGACCTCGAAGCCCGCGGCACACCGCCCGACGTGATGCGCCTCAAGCGCCTGATGTTCGAGCACCCGGCCTGGATCATCTGCACGCCCGAGTACAACGCGAGCTACCCGGCCCTGGTCAAGAACACGCTGGACTGGGTCTCCAGCCCCGTCAAGTCCGACCCCGACTGGACCGACGGCTTCAAGGCCACGCGCGGCAAGGTGGTGGGCGTGCTCAGCGCCTCGCCCGGCGCCCTGGGCGGCCTGCGCTCGCAAAGCCACCTGGCGCCGCTGCTGCTGAACCTGATGTGCTGGCTGGCGCCGCAGAACTTCGCGCTCGGCCGCGCGGGTGACGCCTTCGACGCCGACGGCCGCCTGCTCAACGACTTTGCCGTCAAGAACGTGCAGGCCGTGATCGACCAGGTGCTGTGGGCCGCCGAACGGCTGGCCCCGGCCACCTGAGCCCGGTTTTGATGCCAGATCGGCCCGATGTCCAGGTGCCGCGGTCATTGTTTGCTATCAAATCAATAGCAACACGGAATCCCGCTTGAATTGCCGCCCGCGCTGCGGCGCCTGCTGCATCGCGCCCTCCATCTCCAGCGCCATCCCCGGCATGCCCCAGGGCAAGCCGGCGGGCATGCGCTGCGTGCAGCTCGGCGAGGACAGCCGCTGCCTGATCTTCGGCAGCCCGCTGCGGCCCGCCGTCTGCGGCCAGCTCCGACCCTCGGCCGAGATGTGCGGCGACTCGCCGGCCCAGGCCCTCGACGGCCTCACCCGGCTGGAGTGGCAGACGCGACCGGGCTGACGCCGCCCGGTAGCAGCGCCGCAAACGCCGGCACGGCCGGGTTGGCGTTGTCGCGCCGCCAGATGCACGAGAGCACGGCCTGCGCCGTCTCGCCCACGCCCTGCAGCGGCCGGCACACCAGCCGGCCCTCGCCCACCGGCACCACCGAGGCCGGCGCCAGCGCCGCGCCCATGCCGGCCTCCACCAGCGCCAGCAGCGTCGGCAGGATGCTGGTGTGGATCACCTCCGGCCGCACCCGGCCCGCGGCGAAGATGCTCTCGATCAGCTCATGGAAGTAGCGCGCGCCATCGGGCGCATAGCCGATGAAGGGCAGGCCCTGCAGCGCCTGCGCCGGCACGCGGTCCAGCGCGGCCAGCGGGTGGCCGGCCGGCAGGGCCAGCACCATCGGATCGCGCGCCACCACCTGCGCCTCCAGCTCGGGCCCCATCATCGAAGGCGACAGCCGCACCAGCGCCACGTCGATGCGGCCCGAACGCACGCCGTCGGTCAGCAGGTCCGAGGTGAGCTGCTTCAGGTCCAGCGCCACATCGGGGTAGCGCTCGCGGTAGGCCTTCAGCGCCTGCGGCAACACTTGGTAGACCGTGCTGTGGGTGAAGCCCAGCGTCAGGCTGCCGGCCTCCCCGCGCGCCACGCGCTGCACCGCATGGACGGCGGCCTCGGCCTCGGCCAGCAGCTGGCGCGCGCGCTCCAGCATCAGCCGCCCGGCCGGCGTGAGCTGCACCGAGCGCGTGGTGCGCACGAACAGCGGCGCGCCCACCGCGTCCTCGAACTGCCGGATCTGCTGGCTCAGCGGCGGCTGGCTGATGTGCAGGCGCTCGGCGGCACGGCCAAAGTGCAGCTCTTCGGCCACCGTCACAAAAGCTCTGAGTGCGCGTGAAACCAGCATTAAGACAATCTACAACCTAAATGATCGAATATTTTATATTGGACGTATCAATTGCCGGCTCCTATTCTGGCGGCCATCCCCGTGCCCGACGGTGATCCCCTTTTCTTCTGGAGTCCACTTCATGAACTTGCAAAGCTTTCGCCGCCTGCTGCTGGGCGCCGCCCTCGCCGGCCTCGCCACGGCCAGCGCCGCACAGGCCCCCGCCGCCCCGGCCTACCCCACCAAACCGGTGCTGATCGTGGTGCCGTTCGCCGCCGGCAGCGTGACCGACCTGCTGGCCCGCATCGTGGCGCAGCGCCTGGGCGACGCGCTGGGCCAGCCCGTGGTGGTGGACAACAAGGCCGGCGCCGACGGCAACATCGGCGCCGCCTTCGTGGCCGCCGCTGCGCCCGACGGTTACACCCTGCTGATGGGCGCGGCCAGCACCAACGCCATCAACCCGAGCCTGCACAAGAACCTGCGCTTCAACGCGCTGCGCGACTTCGCGCCCATCACCAACGTGGCGGCCGTGCCCAACGTGCTGGTGGTCGGCCCGAGCGTGCCCGCGCGCACGGTCAAGGAGTTCATCCAGGCCGCCAGCACCGAGAAATACAGCTACGCCTCCAGTGGCGCGGGCGGCAGCATGCACCTGTCGGGCGAGCTGTTCAAGTCGATGACCCAGACGCCCGACCTGCTCCACATCCCCTACAAGGGCGGCAGTGCGCCGGTCACCGACGTGATGGGCGGCCGCGTCAGCGCCATGTTCTGCAACCTGCCGCTGTGCCTGCCGCACATTCGCGCCGGCAAGCTCACCGCGCTCGGCGTGACCTCGCCGCGCCGCTCGCCTCTGCTGCCCGAGGTGCCCACCATCGCGCAGGCCGGCGTGCCGGGCTACGACGTGGAAGGCTGGTTCGGCCTGTTCGCGCCGGCCGCCGTGCCCCGCCCCATCGTCTTGCGCCTGAACGAGGAAGTGGTGCGCATCCTCAAGGACCCCAAGGTCAAGGAACAGCTGCTGGCCCAGGGCGCGGAGCCGATCGGCGACACGCCCGACGCCTTCGCCGCCTTCGTGAAGAAGGAACACGACCGCTGGGCCCGGATCATCCGCGACACCGGCATCACCCTGCAGTAACCCGAACAAGACACCGATACGCTCCCGGATGACCCCCGCCAACCATCTCTCCGCCCTCGACGCCGCCCGCGCCATCGAGGCCGGCACCCTCAGCAGCGAGGCCCTGGTGCGGGCCTGCCTGGCCCGCATCGCCGAACGCAACGCCGACGTGCGGGCCTTCACGGCCGTGGACGAGGCCACCGCGCTGCAGCACGCCCGCGAGGCCGACCGCGCCGCCACCGGCCCGCTGCGCGGCCTCCCGTTCGCCGTCAAGGACGTGATCGAGACCGCCGACTACCCCACGGCCTACGGCTCGCCGATCTACGCCGGCCACCGCCCGCGCCTGGACGCCGCCTGCGTGGCGAGCGCCCGCGAGCGCGGCGCCGTGGTGCTGGGCAAGCTCGCCACCAGCGAGTTCGCCACCCAGACCCCGAGCGACACGCGCAACCCGCTGAACCTCGGCCACACGCCGGGCGGCTCCTCCAGCGGCTCGGCCGCCGCCGTGGCCGACTTCATGGTGCCGGTGGCCTTCGGCACGCAGACCACGGCCTCCATCGTGCGGCCCGCCGCCTACTGCGGCGTGGTCGGCTACAAGCCCACCTTCGGCTTCTTCAACAGCGCCGGGCTCAAGCCGCTGAGCCCCGGGCAGGACACCCTCGGCCTGCTCGCACGCAGCGTGGCCGACGCCGCCTTCTTCGGCTTCGGCCTGCACGGCGCCCGGCTCGCTGACACGCCCGACCTGCGGCCGCGCCTGGCCGTGTGCCAGTCGCGCCAATGGGCGCACGCGCGCCCGGAGATGGCACAGGCCATCGAGCAGCTCGCGGCCGATGCCGAGCGCCAGGGCGCCAGCGTGCAGCGCATCACGCTGCCCGCCGACATCGAAGACCTGGTAGAGATGCAGGCGCGGCTGTTCGCCTTCGAGGCGCGCCAGTCGCTGGCCCACGAACGCCTGCACCACAGCGCGCAGTTCAGTCCGCGACTGCAGCGGCGCCTTGACGGCGGACTCGGCATCACGCCGCAGGACTACCTGGAGATGCGCCGGCGCGCGGCCCGGGGTCGCCGGCAGATCCAGGCCCTGTTCGCCGACGTCGACGCCCTGCTCTACCCGCCGGCCGAGGGCGAGGCCGACGCCGGGCTGGCCGACTCGGGCTCGCCACGCTTCGGCGCGCTCTGGAGCCTGCTGCACCTGCCCTGCGTCTCGCTGCCCATCGCGCGCGGCCCGCATGGCCTGCCCCTGGGCACGCAGGTGATCGGCGCCTACGGCGACGACGCACGCCTGCTGGCCGTGGCGGGCTTCGTCAGCCGGGCGGCCGCGGCGCGCTGGAACGGCGGCTGAGGCGGCGCTCCAGTTAGCGCCGGGCCGGCTCGGCCTCGGGGGCGCTCAGAACGGGTAGTGCCGCGGCGTGGTCTGCACCGTGATCCAGCGCAAGTCGGTGAACTCGGCAATGCCGGCCTTGCCGCCGAAACGGCCCCAGCCGCTGGCCTTGACGCCGCCGAAGGGCATCTGCGCCTCGTCGTGCACCGTGGGGCCGTTGATGTGGCAAATGCCCGATTCGATGCGCCCCGCCACCTGCCAGGCGTGTGCGATGTCCTGGCCGAACACGGCGGCCGACAGGCCGAACTCGTTGTCGTTGGCGCAGGCCACGGCCTCGTCCACACCGCTCACGCGCACCACGCATTTCACGGGGCCGAAGGTTTCCTCACGGTAGATGCGCATCCCGGGTGTCACGTGGTCGATCACGGTGGCGGGCATCAGCGTGTTTTCCGCCTTGCCGCCGCACACCAGCTTCGCGCCCTTGGCCAGCGCGTCGTCGATCAGCGCATTGCAGCGGTCCACGGCCGACTGGTCCACCACCGAGCCCAGCACCACCGGCCCTTTGCGCGGGTCGCCCAGCGGCAGCGCCGAGGCCTTGGCCGCGAAGCGCTTGACGAATTCATCGGCCACCTGGGCATCCACGATGATGCGTTCGGTGGACATGCAGATTTGCCCGCTGTTGGCGAACGCACCGAAGGCGGCGCCATTCACCGCGGCGTCCAGGTCGGCATCGTCCAGCACCAGCAGCGGCGCCTTCCCGCCCAGTTCCAGCACCGTGGGCTTGAGGTACTTGGCCGCCGTCTGCGCGATGATGCGGCCCACGTGCGTGGAGCCGGTGAAGTTCACGCGGCGCACCGCCGGGTGGGCCACGATGGCCTCGACCACCGCGCCCGCATCGGCCGGGGCGTTGGTGAGGTAGTTGACCACGCCATCCGGAAAGCCGGCAGCCTGGAACGACTCGATGATGAGCTGGTGCGTGCGCGGGCACAGCTCCGAGCCCTTGAGGATCACCGTGTTGCCGCAGGCCAGCGGCGTGGCCACGGCGCGCGTGCCCAGAATGACCGGCGCGTTCCACGGCGCGATGCCCAGCACCACGCCCGCGGGCTGGCGCACGCCCATCGCCAGGCTACCCGGCACGTCGGAGGGAATCACCTCGCCGGCCACCTGCGTGGTCAGCGCCGCGGCCTCGCGCAGCATGTCGGCCGCAAGATGCGCGTTGAAGCCGGCCCACATCGCCGTGGCGCCGGTTTCGGCGCCCATGGCCTCGATGAACTGCGGCGTGCGCGCGTCCAGCGCGTCGGCCGCCTTGAGCAGCAGCGCGCGGCGTTCGTTGGGGCCGGTCTTGCTCCAGGTCTTGAAGGCGGCGGCCGCGGCCTCCACGGCACGCACCGCGTCGGCCGGGGTGGCAGCGGGCGCACGCGTGGCCAGGCTGCCGTCGAGCGGGTTCAGGCGGTCGAAGGTGGCGCCGTTGCTGGCGGCCGCGGGCTGGCCGCCGATCAGCATGGACAGGTTGGACATGACGGTTCTCCTTGAATGTGTCGTTCATCGATGAAGCTCAGGCCTGGCCCAGGTAGGCCTGGCGGATGATGTCGGAGCGCGCGAGCTCAGGGGCCGGCCCCTGCGCCACCAGCGCGCCGCGCTCCAGCACGTAGCCGCGGTCGGCCACGGCCAGCGCCTTGCGCACGTTCTGCTCGACCATCAGCACCGTGGTGCCGGCGTCGGCGATGCGCCGCGCGATGGCCAGCAGCTCATCGACCATCTTCGGCGCCAGGCCGAGCGAGGGCTCGTCCAGCATCAGCAGGCGCGGGCCGCTCATCATGGCGCGGGCCACGGCCACCATCTGCTGCTCGCCGCCGCTCATGGTGCCGGCCAGCTGTTTCGCGCGTTCGCGCAGCTTGGGGAAGTCGCTGAAGGCCTGCTCCAGCCGGCGCGCGCGCTCGGCCTTGGGGATCAGCCAGCCGCCGAGTTCCAGGTTCTCGGCCACGCTCATCTGCGGAAACAGCTGGCGCCCTTCGGCCACCAGCGCCAGGCCGCGTTTCACGGTGCCGCTGGCGTCGCCCAGGGGCAGCGCCGCGCCATCGAGCAGCACCTCGCCCTGGCGCGGAATCAAGCCGGCCAGCGCCTTGAGCAGCGTGGTCTTGCCCGCGCCGTTGGGGCCAAGGATCACGGTGAGGCCCGGCGCGGCCTCCAGCGTCAGCTCGCGCAGCACCAAAAAGCCGCCGTAGCCGGCGCTCAGGTGCTTCACCACCAGATGGGCCTGCGTCATGCCGCGGCCTCGCTCATCTCGTCGCCCAGGTAGGCCTCCACCACCTCGGCGTTGCGCACCACCTCGGCGGGCGTGCCGTCGGCGATCTTGCGGCCCTGGTGCAGCACGATCACGCGCTCCACATGGCGCAGCAGCGTGGTCACCGCGTGCTCGATCCACACCACGGCCAGGCCCAGTTCGGCACGCAGCCGGCCGATCAGCCGCGCGATGGCCTCCACCTCGGCCTCGGTCAGGCCGGCGGCCACCTCGTCGAGCAGCAGCAGGCGCGGCCGCGTGGCCAGCGCCATGCCGATCTCCAGCAGGCGCTGCTGCGAGGGCGTGATGTCGGCAGCCGGGCGATCGGCCAGCCGCAGCAGGCCGATCAGCGCCAGGATGCTTTCGCCGTCGCGCAGCAGCGCCGGCGCCGCGCGGTGCCGGCCCGCGAACTGCAGGCCGAAGTCGATGTTGGCGATCACCGTCATGTCGGCGAACACGCGCGGCGTCTGGAAGGTGCGCGCGATGCCCTGCGCCGCATAGCGGTGCGGGCCCTGCCCGGCCAGGTCGCGGCCGGCGGCGATCAGCGCACCCGCGCTCGGCGGGATCACGCCCGAGATGGCATTGAAGAAAGTGGTCTTGCCCGCGCCGTTGGGGCCGATGATGCCCACCAGCTCGCCGGCGTGGAACGCGGCATCGACGCCGTCCACGGCCGTCAGGCCGCCGAAGCGCACCGTGACGCCGCGGGCCTGCAGCAGCAGCTCAGCCATGGCCCGGCCCCTTCGCGCCGCGGCCGGCCAGGCGGCCCAGCATGCCCCAGCGCAGCGAGGCCAGCCCGCCCGGCAGGTACAGCACCGAAAGGATCAGCAGCAGGCCCAGCGTCATCATGTAGACCTGCGGCAGCTGCAGGCGCAGCGTCTCGGCCAGCAGGCTGAACACCACGGCCGCGATCAGCGGGCCCCACAGCGTGGCGGCGCCGCCGATCAGCGCGATCAGCACGGTCTGGAAGCCGATGAAGGGGTTGAACACCGTCACCGGGTCGATGTAGGTCCAGCGCACGGCCATCGCCGCGCCGACCGCGCCGGCAAAGCCCGCCGTCAGCGCGAAGCCGGCGATCTTCACGAGCTGCGTGTTCACGCCCAGCGTCTGTGCGCGCTGCTCGTCGGCGCCGATGCCCGCCAGCGCCAGGCCGAAGCGGCTGCGCCGCACGAAGATCGAGGCCAGCACCGCAGCCACTGCGATGCCCAGCACCGTGAAGTACACGGTGCCCGACTCCGGCACCGTCATCAGCACCCGGCCCACGGTGCCCGTCACCTGCTTCTCGAAATAGGTCACGGCATGGCGGATCAGCTCGGTCATGCCGAAGGTCAGCACCGCGAAGTAGGTGCCGCGCAGGTGCAGCACCGCCGCCCCCATCACCAGGGCCACGGCGATGGCCAGCAGCGTGCCCAGGCCGATGGCCACCAGCCACGGCACCTGGCCCAGCACCAGGGCGCTGGTGTAGGCGCCCAGGCCGAAGAAGGCCGAGGTGGCCAGCGACAAATAGCGCGTGCTGCCGCAGAACAGGCCCCAGCTCGACGACAGCGCCACGTACATCAGGCAGGTCAGCGCCAGCGAGACCAGGAAGTCGCTGGCCATGAAGGGCACCGTCAGCGCGGCGGCGCCGAGCACGGCCAGCACGGCGAGGTCGCGCACGAAGGAATCTTTTGATTTCATTTGGAAAACAGCCCCTTCGGGCGCAGCAGCAGCACCGCGATGAACACGCTGTACGACAGCAGCGCCTTGAGCGAAGGGTTGGTGAAGTGCATGCCCAGCGCCTCGACCACGCCCAGCAGCAGGCCGCCCGCGAGCGCGCCGCTCATGCTGCCGAAGCCGCCCAGCGTGATGACGATCAGCGCCGTCACCGTGTAGGGCTCGCCCATGGCCGGCGTGATGGTGTAGGCCATCGACAGCAGGCAGCCCGCCACGCCCGACAGGCCCAGGCCGACGCCGAACATCAGCGGATGCAGGCGCTTCGTGTCGATGCCCACCAGCTGCGCGCCGGTGGGCGACTGCATCAGCGCGCGCACGCCCTTGCCCAGCAGTGTGAGGCGCAGCAGCGCGATCAGCGCCAGCGAGAACAGCAGCGCCAGGCCGAACACCAGCAGCTTGTTGGCCGCGAACTGCGCGCCGCCCACCGCCACCGGCGAGGTCAGGTAGTCGTAGCCGCGCAGATCGCCGCCCCACATCCACGAGGCGAAGTTCTGCACCAGGAACATCAGGCCGAACGCCACCATGAGGCCGCGCGCCTCGAAGATATCGACGTTGGGCGAGGTGGCGGCCAGCCGCCGGAAGCACAGCCGGTGCACCACCAGACCCACGGCCATCAGCACCAGGAAAGACACCGGAACCATCGCCAGCGGCGACAGGCCGAGCGTGCTCTGCGCCATCCAGGTGAGGTAGGCGCCCAGCATCAGGAACTCGCCATGCGCGATGTTGAGGATGCGCATCAGCCCGTACTGGAGGTTCAGCCCCAGCGCCACCAGCGCATAGATGCCGCCGGTGATCAGGCCGGAGGCCAGCAGTTCAAGCCAGGCGCCAAGAGACATGTTTGAGTTTTGATTCAGGTTCAGTGACACCGCGGAACCGGCTTCGCCGAGCCGCTGGTGTCGCCCCTTGAGGGGAGGCGGCCGCAGGCCGCTTCGGGGGGAGCCTCACTTCCACGCAGGCTTGGCGGGGTGCAGCTTCGCCGTCGCGATGGACTGCGGCCACACCACCTCGAACTCGCCGTTCTGCCACTGGCCCACGGAACCCGGCGTGGCCGTGTTCTCGCTGCCGGTGAACTTCACGTCGCCGATGAGGGTCTTGTGCGTGGTCTTGGCCACGTACTCGCGGATCGCCTTGCGGTCCAGGCCGACCTGGCCCACGGCCGCCTGCAGGATCTCCAGCCCGGCCCAGCAGTGGCCGCTGGCCCAGCGGTCCGGCTCCTTGCCGCCGAACTTCCTGGTGTGCGCGTCGAAGTAGGCCTTGGCGCCGGCGCTGGTCTTGCTGTTCCACGAGCCCATGCCGAGCACGCCTTCGGCGCCGGCCGGCGTCATCACGTTCTTGTAGAGCTGGAAGGCCGTGCCCACCGAGGCGTAGAAGAACTTCGGGTTGAGGCCCACCTCCTTGGCCTGCTTGCTGGCCAGGATGGTGTCGGGCGGGTAGGTGATGCCGATGAAGGCGTCGGGGTTCAGGTCCTTGATGCCGCGCAGCACCGGCGACAGGTCCTTCACGCCCAGCGGATAGCTCTTGCGCTCCACCACCTGGATGCTGGTGTTCTTGAGCGCGTTGTTGAGCGCGGCGAAGTTCTCCAGGCCGAACAGATCGTCCATGTAGACGATGGCCACGGTCTTGGCGCCATTGGCCACCAGCAGGTCGACCAGTGCGTTCATCATGCGGTCGGGCTGCTGCAGCAGCGAGAAGAAGAACGGCAGGTTCATGTCGATCAGCTTGCGCGACAGCGCCGTGGGCGCCAGCATCGGGTAGCCGAAGCGGTTGGCCAGCGGCGCGATCGCGAAGTTGGCGTTGCTGCCCCAGGGCGGCAGGATCAGGTCGACCTTGTCGCTGCCCATGAGCTTCTCGTAGGAGCGCACGCAGGTCTCCATCTCGGAGCGGTCGTCGGAGCTGATGAGTTCGATGGGCCGCTTCGCGCCCTTCACGCTCAGGCCGCCCGCGGCGTTCGCTTGCTCGGCCCACAGCAGGTAGTTGGGCTCCTGGCTGACCTGCGCGCCCGGCGTCCACGGGCCGGTGCGCGAGATCGCGTAGCCGATGCGCACCGGCGCGGCCTGCGCCAGCAGCCCGGGGGCCACGGAGAGGGCGCCGACCGCGGCGGCCGCGCCCTTGATCAATCTGCGTCGTGATGGCTGAACCATGATGTCTCCTTCGTTGTGCCTTGCCGGGCCTGGGGGCCTGATCTGCGGCGATGGTACGAAGCGCGGCGCGCCGCCGCTTTGCTGTGCGTGCACAAACTGCTTGCCGCAGCGTGCACGCCGGCTCGGGTTAACCCTCAACCCCGCCCCAAGTCAGGTCAAGCGGCCGCACCCATAATCCGAGCGAACAGCGCAGGAGCATCGATGCAGGACACGCCATGGCCGATCTGAACGTGGTCTCCACCCAGACCGTGGCGCCGCGCGACCGCCTGCACCTGTGGGGCGACGCGGTCTGGCGCCTGATCGGCGGCTTGCAGTCCGACGCCTTCGGCGACGAGGCTTTCAACGGCCGCATCGTCTCGGGCCAGGCCGGCTGCCTGAGCCTGTGCCAGCTCGACGTCTCGCGCCACCGCGTGGTGCGCACGCCCTCACTGATCCGCGGCAGCGACCGCGCCTTCCTCAAAGTCGTCGCGCAGCTCAAGGGCCGCGCCTGCTTCGAGCAGAACGGCCGCCATGTCTGGCTCTCACCGGGCGAATGGAGCGTGTACGACACCACGCAGTCCTACTCGGTGGCCAACCCCGACAGTGTGCAGCAGATGGTGCTGATGATTCCCAAGGAGCAGATGCCCGAGCGTGGCCTGCGGCTCGATCACCTGATGGTGCAGCGCTTCAGCGGCAGCAGCGGCGTGTCGCGCCTGGCCTGGAGCACCCTGCTCTCGGCCTTCGACGAACTGCCCGGCATGGCCGCGCCGGTGGCCGAAGGCGTGGCCGACACGCTGACCCAGCTCGTGCACCTCTCGCTGCTCGAACGCAACGGCAGCGGCACCGCCCTCACCCAGCGCGAGGCGTTGAAGGACCGCATCCGCCACTACATCGGCCGCCACCTGGGCGACCCGGGCCTGTCCATCGACCGCATCGCGCAGGCCCTCAACTGCAGCCGCCGGCACCTGTACAACGCCTTCGGCGGCGAGCACGAAACGCTGGCCGCCTACATCCAGCGCGAGCGGCTGGAGAACTGCGCGCGCGACCTGCGCCGCCCCGCGCTGGCCGCGCGCTCGATCACCGAGATCGCGCTGTCCTGGGGCTTCAACAACACCGCGCACTTCAGCCGCGCGTTCCGCGCCCACACCGGCTTCAGCCCGAGCGCCTTCCGCCAGCGGCCGGCGCATGCGGCGCCGGCCCTGTTGTCGATCAACTAACTGCGCGCACCCAGCGCCTGCAGCTTCTGCGGCGAGACGATCTCGATGCGCCCGTAGCCCAGCGCCACCGCGCCCTCGGCCACCAGCGCCTTGAGCTCCTTGTTGAGGGTCTGGCGCGTCAGGCCCAGCATCATGGCCAGCGCCTCCTGCGACACTGATACCACGGCCCGCGCTTCGGGCGCCATGGTGGCGTCGCCGTGCGCGAGCTGCGCCAGCCTTCGCGCCACCCGGGCCCGCGTGGAACGCAGCGTGGCGTCTTCCATCATCGCGTACAGGCCGCGCACCCGCGCGGCCAGCAGTGCCGCCACCGCCTGCGCGAACGCGGCGCGCTGCATCAGCCGGGCAAAGGCCGGCTGATGCACCACCAGCACCGCGGCGTCGGTCAGCGCGGTGGCGTCGTGGGTGCGCGGCAGGTGGTCGAGCAGCGAGATCTCGCCGAACCAGTTGCCCGGCTCCAGCACCGCGAGAATGGCCTCGCGCCCGTCCTCGCGCAGCGACGAGGCCTTGAGCAGGCCGGCGGTCACCGCGTAGAAGCCACCCGGCGCATCGCCCTGGCGGAACAGCATCTCGCCGCGGCGCAGGTGCAGCGGCGCGCCGGCGGCCAGCAGCGCGCGGCGCTCGCGCGGCGCCAGCGCGCCGAACCAGGGGTTGGCCGAGAGCGCCGCCATCAGGTCCGGCGTGGCGGTGGCGGGAAGCGTCATCGGGCCATTGTCAAATGCTTGACAGTCCGGGGTCAAGCACGCGCCCAGAATGGAACCCTCACCGGAGACACACCATGCAGATCCCCTCTCTCAAGGAAGTCGTCAGCGCCGAGGAATGGCAGCTGCGCTGCGACCTCGCCGCCTGCTACCGCCTGGTCGCCGCCTATGGCTGGAGCGACCTCGTGTTCACCCACATCAGCGCACGCCTGCCCGGGCCCGAGCATCATTTCCTGATCAACCCCTACGGCCTGATGTTCGACGAGATCACCGCGTCCTCGCTGATCAAGGTGGACGCCCAGTGCAACAAGCTGATCGAGTCGCCGTTCCCGGTCAACCCCGCGGGCTTCGTGATCCACAGCGCGGTGCACGCCGCGCGCGAGGACGTGCAGTGCGTGCTGCACACCCACACCCGCGCCGGCGTGGCGGTGAGCGCGCAGAAGGCCGGCGTGCTGCCGATCAGCCAGCAGTCCACCTTTGTGCTGGCCTCGCTGGCCTACCACGACTATGAAGGCGTGGCCTTCCGCGACGACGAGAAGCCGCGCCTGCAGGCCGACATGGGCGAGGCCACCTTCCTGATGCTGCGCAACCACGGCCTGCTGACCGTGGGCAAGACGATCGCCGACGCCTTCCTGAGCATGTACGTGTTCGAGAGCACCTGCCAGATCCAGATCGGCGCGCAGGCCGGCGGCGAACTCACGCAGGTGAACCCGCAGATCGTGCAGGGCGTGGCGCAGGCCCTGAAGGTGCAGACCGGCGGCATGGGCGGCGTCTTCGTCTGGCCCGCGCTGATCCGCAAGCTGGACCGCCAGGACACCTCGTACAAGACCTGACGCCTGCTCACGATGCGCTGGCGGCGCGCAGGTGCTGGGATATCAGACCGGCGCGTAGGCCCCCGTGCCGCCCGGCCAAGGCGTCAGCGCTTGCGGTACAGCCGCGCGATGGTGACCGCATCGAAGATGGGCGTCCGCTGTGCTGACTCCGAGGCCGCGACCGGCTACAGTCGGCCATCAGCCGACGGTGGCGCCAGCGCGGTTTCGATCAGCCTTACTCGTTTACTGCCTTGCGGTAAGACTCCGGCGTGGTGCCCGTCCAGCGACGGAACGAACGATAGAAAGAATTCGAGTCTTCGAACCCCAGCAGGTACGCGAGTTCGATCACGTTGCGCTTGCCTGCGGCCAGCGAGCGCTGCGCGATATCGCGGCGCATTTCGTCCAGCACGCGCCGGAAGGTCTGCCCCTCGGCCGACAAGCGCCGCTGCAGCGTGCGCTCGCTCATGCACAGTTCCGAAGCAACGACCGCCAGCGTGGGTTCGTCGCCTTGCAGCATGCGTTCCAGCTGGGCGCGCACGCGCTGCGTCACGCTGCTGTCGTCCATCTGCTCGAGGGCGGCCCTCGCGCCGAACTCCAGCCACTGCGCCGCCCGGTGGTCCGCGGAAATCAGCGGGCGCAGCGCATCGGCCTGCGAAAAGCTGATGCTGTTGATGGGTTGCGCGAACGAGATGGGGCAGCGGAATATCTGTTCATACAGTGCGACGAACGAAGGCCGCGGCCGCCGCAACGTGACCTTGATCGGCGCCATGGCGGCTGACGCAAACCGGCGGCCGAATGTAAGCAGCGACGCAAACTCCATATCGACCTTCGAGTAGCCCCACGGGTTCGATTCGTCGGGCGCCTCGGTGACGACGGTGAATTCCTTCGCGTCCTGCCTGATCCGGTAGGTGTCGCCCCACACCAGCCGGTTGTAGCGCGCCTTGCGCTGCAGGGCGGCGCCGAAAGTCGGGCTCGCCATCGCGGTGAGGCCCGAAATGCCGTAGCGCTCGGGGCGCAGCACGCAACCCGCGCGCAGGCCGAAGGCGGGGTCGTCGAGGCGCCGCCACGCCACGCCGATGAATCGACCCGCTTCCGCAATTGTCACACCGGATTCGAGTGCCTCTTGGTTGATGCCCGCCTCACGCGCCGCATCGTCCAGGTCGACGCCCGCATCGGCGATCGCGTCGATCAGGTTCCTGGGCAGCGGCGTGACGAGCATCTGGGGCACCGGCGAATGATATTGCACCGCCCCCAGACCGCGCCATCACCGCGCCATGGCGCCTCGCGCATGTCGTTTGGCATGTGCGGCAAGGGGCGCCGCGCCGTCCTCCCTCAGTATCCGGGCGAGGCCACAGCAGCAAGGAGCCACGATGCCCGTCACCCTGACCCTCAACGGAAAGCCCGCCACGCTCGACGCCGATCCGCAGATGCCCTTGTTATGGGCCATCCGCGAACTCGCTGGCATCACTGGTACGAAGTTCGGTTGCGGGATCGCCGCCTGTGGTGCCTGCACCGTGCATTTGAACGGCGCTGCCGTGCGCTCGTGCGTGTATCCGGTGTCCGCGGCAGCCGGTACGCGCGTCACGACGATCGAAGGCCTGGGCGCAAGTGCGGGCCAGCCTGAAGGCGAACACCCCGTGCAGAAAGCCTGGATCGCTGTGCAGGTGCCGCAATGCGGCTACTGCCAGTCGGGAATGATCATGGCAGCCAGCGCCCTGCTGGCGCAGAAGGCCGCGCCCACCGATGCCGACATCGATGCGGCCATGACGAACATCTGCCGGTGCGGCACGTACCCGCGTGTGCGGCAGGCAATCCACGATGCAGCCCGGACCATGGCCGATGCGAAGGGGCGAGCATGAAGCGCCGCACCTGGTTGATCGGCACGGGTGCCGTGGTGGGCGGCGCGCTCGGCGTGGGCGTGCTGGGCTTGGTCGGGCGCGACGCGTACTTCGCCCATCGCGCGAAAGAAATCGCCAGGCCATCGCTGCTCGCGGGCTGGATCAGCATTGCGCCGGACGACGTCGTCACTGTGTACATCCCGCATTCGGACATGGGACAGGGCTCGCTCACCGCGCTCGCCATGATGGCGGCCGAGGAACTCGATGTCGCGTGGAGCCTGGTGCGCGCCGAGCAGGCACCGGCCGACCCCGCGTTTGCGAACCGCTATTTCATCGAAGGGTTCCTGCTCAACGGCAAGGAGGCACCGGGCTTCGCTCGCTCGGGCGCGACGCTGGTGTTCGGCGAGATCGGCCGGCTTGCCCACATGCAGGTGACAGGCGGTTCTGCCTCGGTGCGGTTCACGGGGCAGATGGGGCTGCGCGCCGCGGGCGCAGCCGCACGCGAGATGCTGGTGGCAGCGGCCGCCGCGCAACTCGGCGTGCCGGCGGCAGAACTCACGACGCGTGACGGCAGGGTGACCCACGCGGCCAGCAAGCGGACGCTGCGCTATGGTGAGCTGGTGCAGCGTGCGGCGGAGATGAGCACGCCTTCGCACGTCAAGCTGAAGCAACGCAGCGAGTTCCGCCTGATCGGCACGGCGCCGCCGCGCATGGACATTCCCGCGAAGGTGACAGGCCGCACGAAGTACGGCATCGACGTGAGTCTGCCTGGCATGCTGGTCGCGACGGTGATGGCCGCGCCCGTGCACGGCGAGCGGCTCCTGAGAGTCGATGAAGCGCCGGCACTTGCCGTGCGCGGCGTGCGCAGGGTTGTTCAGCTTCCCACGTCAGTCGCCGTGATCGCGGACGGCTACTGGGCGGCGCGCACCGGCCTGGCCGCGCTCAAACCCGAGTTCACTTCGGGACCGAATGCGCAAATCTCCAGCGAATCGATCTCAGCGCGCTTCAACGGGGCACTCGACACCGGCGAGGCGAAGAAGATCCACGCGCAAGGCGATCCCGCCAAGGTGAGCGGCACGCGCATCGCCGCCACCTACACCGTGCCATTCCTGCACCACGCGACGATGGAGCCGATCAACGTGACGGCGATGTGGGATGCGGGCAAGCTAAAGGTGTGGGGCAGCGAGCAGGATGCACTCGGCGCGCGCGCGAACCTCGCGGAAGTGAGCGGCCTGGCGATCGCCGATGTGGAGTTCACGCCCATGTCGGTCGGCGGCGGGTTCGGCCGCCGCTCCGCGCCGAAGAAGGACCATCTCGCGCAAGCCGTCCGTATTGCGCGGGCGATGGAACCCGCACCCGTCAAACTGATCTGGAGCCGCGAAGAAGACTTCGCTCAAGGCGCTTACCGGCCGGCTGTCGCGACGCGGATCGAGGCGACCCTCGACGACAAGGGGCAGATTCAAACCTGGCAGCAGCGCTTCATCGACACCCCCGAGCTGATCAACGAAGGCTTTCCGCTGCCATACGCTGTAGCGAACCAGCGCATCGACGCCGTGCCCGCGCCCACGCACGTGCGCTACGGCGCGTGGCGCAGCGTGGCGCACAGCCAGCACGGTTTCTTCACGGAATCGTTCATCGACGAACTGGCTGCCGCCGCAAGGAAAGACCCGCTGGCGTTCCGCTGCATGCACGTGCCCACCGACTCGCGGCACCGCCGCGTGCTCGACGAAGTTGCCCGCCGCGCCGGCTGGGGCACGCCGCTACCCGCCGGGCATGGGCGCGGCATTGCCTTGGTGGAAAGCTTCGGCAGCGTCGTCGCCGAAGTGATCGAGGTGTCGATGGAAGCGAACCTACCCAAGGTGCATCGCGTCACCGCAGTGGTCGACTGCGGCTTCGTCGTTCACCGCGATACGGGCGCGGCGCAAGTGCAGGGCGGGATCGTCATGGGGTTGAGCGCGGTGCTGGGAGAAGCCATCACCATCAAGGACGGCGCGGTGGTGCAGCGCAGCTTCCCCGACTACCCGATCCTGCGGATGGAGCAGGTGCCGGTGATTGAAGTCTCGTTCATCGAGAGCGATGGGCCGCTGGGTGGGCTGGGGGAGGTGGGATTGCCGCCGGTGGCGCCGGCGTTGGTGAATGCGGTGTTCGCGGCGTCGGGGACGAGGATCAGGGAGTTGCCGGTTAGGGCAGAGGTGAGGAAGGCGGCGTTGCCGGCGTAGGACCGCCGCCACGCGTCGCGAAACGACTGTGGCTGTGGACTTGCAACGTCGATGCAACGTCTCAAGAATCGAATCTGCGGTGGCCGTCCACTGGAACGGTTGGCTGTTGGCGTTGTGATGGGTGACGAACCGATCGATGCGCTGAACGAGTTGCTTGACTTCAGCGCCGCGAACAGTGGGGTGGTGCCATGGCGCTTGTCGTCATGAGTCACCCCCTCCGCGTAGCCCAAAGCCCATGGGCAGCATCGGCTGAGTGCGCTCCAGCGCCTTGTCCGGCGCACCGAGGCGTCACGCAGCAAGGCCCTCGCACGGGCGCCGCCGCGCAAAAAAACGCCTACCCGGGGAGGTGATTCCGGGTAGGCGTGGGTCGTCACCGCAGATCGGTGCGCGGCTTGTCAACGACACGAAACTCCGGGCCTGCGGCCCCAGCGGCGCTTCAGCGCTGATGTGTCGTGACGATACCCCGAAGAACAACCATAGTCAAATTATTTACAGCTTCTGGTCAAATACCATTCGCAGACACCCCGGCCCGACCCGCGCAAGGCAGCCCGCACAGGCCCTGACTTATTTGCCGAACAGCTTGCCGACGCCGTTGCTGATCTTGTCGCCCAGGCGCGCGCCGGCGCCCGTGCCCACGCCCGGCATCACTGCGGTGCCGATGGCCGCGCCGAGCATGGCGCCGCGCGTGAGCGTGACCTCGGGCGCCTCCAGGGTGCCGCCCACCGCCAGCGGCACGCCGACGATGCCGCCCGCGGCGTCCACGCTGATGCGCCCGCTCAGGGCGCGCGCCGGCGACACCGCCACGCTGCCGCTGGCCGTGAGCACGCCCGAGCGGGCCACCAGCTGGCTGAGCTGCGCCGCGCGGCCCTGGGTGTTCACCTGCCCGGTCAGCGTGTCCAGTCGCGTTTCCCCGCCGCGGCTCAGCCCCACGGTGGTGACGGCCTTGGCCAGGTCCAGCCCATGCAGCACGGCGCCCTGCACCGTGAAGCGGGTCTGCGTCTGCAGCGCATCGGCCAGTGCGCCGGGGTTCGCCGCCCGTGCGCTGAACGTGGTCGAGGCCTCCAGCCGGCCGCTCAGGGGGCGGCTGGGCGCGGTCAGCGCCGCGACCTCGACGCCCCGCGTCTCCAGCCGGCCCTGCAGCGCCAGCACCCCGCCGGGCGCGGGCAGCCACTGCAGCGAGCCCTCCACCGTGCCGCCGCCCACCGCCACCTTGAGCTGCCAGCCCGGCGCCTGGCGCTGCAGCGTGGCCTGCGCGCCCTGCCAGGCGCCAGCCACCACGTTCAGCGATGCAGTATCGGGCAGGCCATCGGGGCCCAGGCGGGCCTCGCCGCTGACGGTGCTGCGGCGCCCGCCGGCGCCCTGCCAGGTCACGCCGTCCAGCACCGTGCGGCGCGGCAGCCAGCGCGTGATGCTGGCCGACGATTTTTCAGCCTCATCGGCCTCAGGTCCAGGCCCGGCGGTCGTTGTGTGCTTCTTTTTTTGTAGCATGCCCAGGATCGCGGCAAGCCCCTGCTGCGGCAGCACGGCCTCGTGCAGCACCAGCGTCGCCACTTCGAGCCGGCCCTGCAGCAAGGCGCCCCAGGCCGGGCGGATTTCCACGCGCTGCAGCGTCACCGCGGGCTGGCTCTGGACGCGAACGCCGTCGAACGCCACGGCCGGCAGCGGCCACACCGTCACGTACACGCCGTCCAGCAGCACCTGCACGCCCAGCGCGGCGCTGGCCTCGCGCGCCAGCCGCAGCCTGAAATCGCCGCTGCCCAACCACAGGTGCAGCGCGAAGGCCGCCGCGCCCAGCAGCGCCGCCGCCAGCAGCAGGCTCGCCGCCAGCCATTTGAAAATGCGTGACATGGCCGCATTGTCGCGAAAGCCGTTGCGCCAGCAGGAAAAAGCCCCAGCCGCTAGCATTGGCGATTCCGCCCGATTTCCGAAAACCACTCCAACTCCTCCGAAGGAAACGAAAGCCATGAAGCTCTACTACTCTCCCGGCGCCTGTTCGCTCTCGCCCCACATCGCCCTGCGCGAAGCCGGCCTCGCCTTCGAGCCGGTGCTGGCCAGCACCAAGAGCCACAAGCTGCAGGACGGCACCGACTACTACGGCATCAACCCGCTGGGCTACGTGCCGCTGCTGGAGCTGGACGACGGCACCCGCCTGGCCGAAGGCCCGGCCATCGTGCAGTACATCGCCGACCAGGTGCCCACCAAGAACCTCGCGCCCGCCGCCGGCACGCTGCCGCGCTACCGCCTGCAGTCGTGGCTGACCTTCATCGGCACCGAACTCCACAAGGGCTTCAGCCCGCTGTTCAACCCGGCCACGCCCGAGGACTACAAGACCATTGCCAAGGACCGCCTGGCCTCGCGCCTGAAGTGGGTCGACGGCGAGCTCGCCGGCAAGCAATACCTGATGGGCGAGCACTTCAGCGTGGCCGACGGCTACCTGTTCACCGTCACCAACTGGGCCCAACCCACCGGCGTGGACCTCTCCGCCTACGCCAACCTGAACGCCTACCGCGCGCGCGTGGCCGCCCGCCCGGCCGTGCAGGAAGCCATGAAGGCCGAAGGCCTGCTCAAGTAAGCCTGGCCGCGCCAAACCGCCGGTTTTCAAGCCAGAACGCCCCGATGTCCGCGTCCCGCGGTCACGGGGCGCTCTTGTTTTCATAGCACCGCAGCGCTTCGCCAAGCCGGCGCCTCTAGCACGCCGGGCTTGATCCCGCGCAAACAAGGCTTTTGCCGGGCCGCTAATCTGGCGGACCGACATTTCCACCCCGGCGGATCTCCATGACCTCCCTGTTCGACCCCACCCATGCCGGCCGCATCGCGCTGGCCAACCGCATCGTGATGGCGCCGCTCACGCGCAACCGCGCGCCCGGCGCCCAGCCCACGGCCCCCATGGCCACCTACTACGCCCAGCGCGCCAGCGCCGGCTTGATCGTGACCGAGGCCACCGCCATCAGCCACCAGGGCCAGGGCTATGCCGACGTGCCCGGCCTCTGGAGCGCCGAGCAGGTGGCCGGCTGGAAGAAGGTCACCGATGCCGTGCACGCGGCCGGCGGCCGCATCGTGGTGCAGCTGTGGCACGTGGGCCGCATCTCGCACAACGAGCTGCAGCCCGGCGGGCGCGCGCCGGTGGCGCCCTCGGCCCTGCGCGCCAAGACCAAGACCTACCTGATCCACGACGGCGTTGGCGCCTTCGTCGACACCTCCGAGCCGCGCGCGCTGGAGCGCGCCGAGTTGCCCGGCATCGTCGAGGACTACCGCCGCGCCGCGCGCCATGCCATCGAGGCCGGCTTCGACGGCGTCGAGGTGCACGGCGCCAACGGCTACCTGCTCGACCAGTTCCTGAAGACCGGCGCCAACCAGCGCAGCGACGACTACGGCGGCCCTCTCGAGAACCGCGCGCGGCTGCTGCTCGAGGTGATGCGGGCCGTCACGGCCGAGATCGGCGGCGACCGCACCGGGCTGCGCCTCTCGCCCGTGACGCCGGCCAACGACATCGTCGACGCCGACCCGCAGCCGCTATTCGGCTACGTGGCGAAACAGCTCGCCCCGCTGGGCCTGGCCTACCTGCACATCATCGAGGGCGCCACCGGCGGGCCGCGCGAGATCGCCGAGCGCCCGTTCGACTACGCGGCCTTCAAGGCGGCCTACCGCGCCGCGGGCGGCAAGGCCGCCTGGATGGTCAACAACGGCTACGACCGCGCACTGGCCGAAGCCGCGCTGGCCCAGGGCGCCGACCTCGTGGCCTTCGGCAAGCCCTTCATCGCCAACCCGGACCTGCCGCGCCGCCTGCGCGAGAACGCGCCGCTCAACGAGGGCGACCGCAGCACCTTCTACGGCGGCGGCGCCCGGGGCTACACCGACTACCCGGCGCTGGCCTGAGCCGGCTGCGCGCCGGCGCGCGCCATGCCGCCGGCGTCGCCCAGCCCGAGCGGCTCGGGCGCCGTCATCACGATGCGGGTGAACAGCCGGTCGTAGAGCGCGTCGGGCGGCTGCCCGCCGGCCAGCGGGTCGCGGTGGGCGCCGAAGGCGGCGTCCAGCTCGGCCCAGTCGGCGGCCGTGAGCGCAGCCTGCGCCTGCGGCAGGATCTCGCGCTCTTCCAGCCGCATGTGCTCCAGGTAGAACGCCACGTAGTGCCCGGCCGCCTCCGCGAAGGCCGGGCGGCGCGACTCGCCCAGCAGCTCCCAGGCCAGCAGCAGGTGCTGCAGCTCGCGCACCCGGGCCTCGCCCTGCAGGTGGTCCTGCTCCAGCCGCGCGATCGCCGCCAGGGTCTGCGGCGCACGCCGCGCCACGCGGGGAAACAGCAGGTCCGACTCCTTCGGGTGGTGCCGCCGCTCGGGGAACTCGTCGATGTAGAACAGCATGGCGCGCAGCACGTCGAAGAACATCGCGGGCCGGTCGCCCGGGCCGCGCTCGGCCAGGGTGCGCAATGACACCAGCATGGCCGCCAGGGCCGCGTGCTCGTCGAAGATGATGCGGACAGTGGCGGGGGTGGTCGTCATGGCGCGGCTTCCGGAGTCGGGGCCCCGAGGCTCCCACATCCACCCGCGCGCCGCGTTGACGCAGATCAAGCCGGCGGCGCGGCGGCGGCAAACACCACGCTGGCGCGCAGGCCATGCCCGTCGGGCCCGCCGGCCAGCTCCAGCCTGGCATTGAGCAGCTGCGCATAGCGCGCCACGATCGCCAGCCCCAGGCCCGCGCCCTGCCCCAGGCGCTCGCCGGCCCCGCCCTGGGCCCAGCGCTGCATCAGCCGCCGCTGTTCGTCGGCCGGGATGCCCGGGCCGTTGTCCACCACGCTCAGCGCCACCCGCTCGCCCTCGCGCTGCAGCGCCACCGTCACGTGGGCCGCGTCGGCGCCGTAGCGGCCGTAGCGCAGGGCGTTGTCGATCAGGTTGTTGAGAATGCCCTCGATCAGCGCGGCATGGCCCTCGACCCACACCGGGTCGTCGAGCCCGCGCGCGCCGAGATCGACCCCGGCCGCGTCGGCGCCCGGCAGGTGGCGCAGCACCACCGCGTGCACCAGCTCGTCCAGCTGCACCGGCGCCAGCGGCAGGCCGGTCTGCGCCTCATCCGCCAGCGCCAGCGCCAGCAATTGGTCCACCAGGTGGCTGGCGCGCGTCTGGCTGCCGGCGATGCGCTGCAGCTGCTCGCGCCAGACCTCGGGCTCGGCCTGCGCCAGGCCGTATTCGGTCAGCGCGCGGATGCCCGCCAGCGGCGTGCGCAGCTCGTGCGCCACGTTGCCCGCGAATTCGCGCTGCGCGCGCACGCCCTGCCCCACGCGCTCCAGCAGCGAGTTGATGGCCGTGCCCAGCCGCTCCACGTCGCGCGTGCTGGCCGACACCGGCACCGGCGTCAGGTCGCGCGCATCGCGCTGCTCCACCGCCTGCTGCAGCCGGGCCAGCGGCGCCAGGTCGCGCTGGATCGCGCGGTGCAGCCAGGCGGCCAGCAGCAGCAGCAGCAGCACCTGCGGCACGATCGAGTAGGTCAGCAGCCGGCGCAGCAGCGCGTTGCGGCTCAGCGTGGTCTGGGCCATCACCACGTCGAACTCCAGCGGCTCCAGGCGGTGCAGCGTCACCGCGCGCAGGTTCTTGCCCTGGTAGCTGATGTCAGAGAACCGGTAGGCCGTCTCGTCGAGCAGCGGCGGGGTCTGCAGCCCGGCGTGGCCGGCCACCAGCGAGCCGTCCGGCAGCCGCACCGCGAAGTACATCGTCTCCACCTGGTCGAACAGCACGGCGCCGACCTCGCGCTGCGTCAGGGCCAGCTCCAGCCGGTCGCCATGCAGGTGCACCCGCGAGGCCACCGAATAGGCGTCGTCCAGCAGCGAGCGGTCGAACGCCTGCTGGGTGAAGAAATTGGCGATGCCCACCGCCACCACGGTGCCGATCAGCCAGGTCAGCGCCAGCGGCAGCATCACATGCTGCAGGACGCGGGTGCGCAGCGACGGCTTCGGGCCGCGCTCCCCCTCGGGGCGGGCGGCCGGGTTCAGTGCTCGGCCTCCAGCACGTAGCCCAGGCCGCGCAGCGTGCGGATGCCGGCGCCGCTGCCGGCCAGCTTCTTGCGCAGGCGCGAGATGAAGGCTTCGAGCGCGTTGTCGCCCAGCGCATCGTTGAAATCAGAGAGCTTGTCGGACAGCGTGCGCTTGCTGACCACGCGACCCGGCGGGCTCATGAGCTCCCACAGCACCTCGAACTCGCGCGCCGGCAGCACCAGCTCGGTGACGCCGATCGAGAAGCGCCGGTTCTTGCGGTCCAGCGCGAGCTGGCTCACCACGGCCATGTCCTCTGCGCCCTGCGAGCGGCGCACCAGTGCGCGCAGCCGCGCCTCCACCTCGGCGAGGTCGAAGGGCTTGCCCAGGTAGTCGTCGGCGCCGGCGTCCAGCCCGGCGATGCGCTCGTCCGTGCGGTTGCGCGCCGTCAGCACCAGCACCGGCGTGCGGTCGCCGCGCGCGCGCGCATTGCGCAGCGCCGACAGGCCGCTGCCCAGGCCGCTTTGCGGGTTGTCCGAGGTCGGCAGGTTCAGGTCCAGCAGCACCGCGTCGAACGGCTGCACGCGCCAGAAATGCTCGGCCTCGGCCAGCGTCACGGCCACATCCACGCGATGGCCTGCGTCCTGCAGGCTTCGCAGCATCACGTCGCGCAGCACGGCATCGTCTTCAACCAGCAGGATTCTCATAGCTTATTTTCGTGGAGTTGGTGTACGCATTTTTACGAAACCGTTGGGTCAGTAACAAGTCAGCCCCCGGCAGCGATAAGTGGTCGATGAGCATACGACAGCTTTTCCTGATTTCAAGCTTGGCCCTGGCTTGCCAGGCCCACGCTCAGGCCGACCGCAGCCTCACGCTCGGCCAGACCCTGCAAGCCGCCCGCAACAACCTCGACGTGGCGCTGGCCCGCCACGCACTGACCGCCAGCCAGGCCGACATCACGGCCGCCAACCACGCCCCGCTGCCCGTGCTGACCGCCAAGATGTCCGCCATCGACCTGCAAAACGGCGTCGGCGGCGGCAATGTGCTGCGCGACAAGCGCATCGACAAGTCGATCGGCCTGGACTGGACCTGGGAGCGCGGCAACAAGCGCGAACTGCGCACCCTGGCCGCGCAGCGCGCCGCCGACGCCGCCAAGGCCGACGTGGACGACGTCCAGACCCAGCAGCTGCTGGCCGCCCACGCCGCCTACTTCGACCTGCTGGCCGCGCAGGAGCGGCTCGAGCAGGTGTCGGCCATCGAGCGCAGCGCCGCCCAGCTGGCCACCACGGCGGCCCGGCGCGTGCGCGCGGGCGACCTTGCGGCGCAGGACGAAGCCCGCACCAGCATCGAGGCCCAGCGCGCGCTGGCCGACGTGCAGGCCGCCCAGCTCGAGCGCCAGCGCGCCGCGCTGGCGCTGGCGCTGATCATCGGGCGCGAAGGCGATGCCGGCGCGCTCACGGCCCGCGGCGACTGGCCCGCGCTCGACGCCGCGGCGGCCAGCCCGGCCGACTTCGCCGCGCTGGTGGACGCGCGCCCCGAGGTGCGCGCCGCCCAGGCCCGCGTGCAGGCGGCACAGGCCGTGCGGGACGGCACCGAGGCCCTCAAGCGCAACGACATCACCTGGGGCGCCTCGCTCGACCACTACCCCGGCACCTCGACCCGGCTGCTGGAGCTGCGCCTGCAGATGCCGCTGCAATGGGGCTACAGCTACCAGGGCGAGATCGGGCGCGCCCAGGCCCAGTACGCCCAGGCCCAGGACGCGCTCGAGAAGACGCGCCGCGCCGCCGGCAACGAAATGCTGCGCCTGCAGCAGGAAGCCATGAGCAGCGCGCAGCGCGCCCAGGGCTACCAGGGCGGCATCCTGCCGCGCGCGCGCCAGGTGGCCGAGAGCGCGGAGACCGCCTACAACAAGGGCGCCCTGTCGCTGACCGACCTGCTCGACGCGCGCCGCACGCTGCGCGCCACGCAGCTCGACGCGCTCGACGCCCGCACCGACTTCGCCAAGGCCGCAGGCGCCTGGCAGCTGCGCACCCGGCCCGAAGCGCTGCTCGCCCCCACCCCCTGAATTTGACCCAACGGATCCTTCATGCCGACTCGCTTTTTTCCCTTGCCCGCACTGGCCCTGGCGCTGCTGCTGAACGGCTGCAACGAAGCCGCCCCGCCGCCCCCGCCCGAAGCGGCGGCCCCGATCATGCAGAACAACCAGCTGCGCTTCACCCCCGGCCACCCGCAGCTCGCGCTGCTGGGCCTGACGGCGGCCGCGCCCGGCCGCGCCATCACGGTGGAGCTGCCGGCTCGGCTGGTCTGGAACGAGGAACGCACGCAGCGCATCTACCCCGCGTTTGCCGGGCGCGTCACCGCGATCCGCGCCGACGTGGGCCAGGCCGTGCAGCCCGGCACGCCGCTGGCGCAGCTGGCCTCGCCCGACTTCGGGCAGGCGCAGGCCGACACGGCGCGCGCCCAGGTTGACGTGCGCCTCACGCAAAAGGCCCTGCAACGCCAGCGCGAGCTGTTCGAGGCCGGCATCGTGGCGCGCAAGGACCTCGAGCAGTCCGAGGCCGACGCCGCGCGCGCGCAGGCCGAGAGCCTGCGCGCCGAGGCACGCACCCGCCTGTACAGCAGCGGCAGCAGCGTCAACCAGCAGCTCTCGCTCAATGCCAGCATCGCGGGCACGGTGGTCGAGCGCAACCTCAACCCGGGCCAGGAGCTGCGGCCCGACCAGTCGGGCCCCGGCGTGCCGGCGCTGTTCGTGATCTCCGATCCCACCTCGCTGTGGGTGCAGATCGATGCGCGCGAATCCGAGGCCGGCACGCTGCGCGCCGGCACCAGCTTCGAGCTCTCGCTGCCGGCCCTGCCCGGGCAGAAGTTCGAGGGCCGGGTCACGGCCGCGTCCGACTTCATCGACCCCAGCACCCGCACCATCAAGGTCCGCGGCGTGGTGGCCAACCCCGAGCGCCGCCTGAAGGCCGAGATGCTGGCCACCGCCCGCGTCGAGCGCCAGCTCGGCTCGGGCGTGCTGGTGCCGGCCTCCGCCGTGGTGCTGCGCGGCGTCACGCAATGGGTGTTCGTGCAGGTGCAGCCCGGCGTGTTCGAGCCGCGCGAGGTGCAGCTTGGCTATGAAGGGCCGAAGGAGGTCGTGGTCGCGGGCGGGCTGGAGGTCGGCGAGCAGGTCGTCAGCAGCAACGCGCTGCTGCTGGCCCGCCTGTTCAGGGTGGCGACGGACGGAGCCCGTCCCGCCACAGCGCCGGCTGCGAAGGCCTCGCAGCCATGAAGCGCCTGATCGACTACGCGCTGCACCAGCCGCTGTTCATCGTCCTGGGCACCCTGCTGTTCGTGATGGCGGGCGTCATCGCGTTCAAGAACCTTTCGGTCGAAGCCTTCCCCGACGTCACCGACACCCAGGTCACCGTGATCGCGCTGTACCCGGGGCGGGCTGCCGAAGAGGTGGAAAAGCAGGTCACCCTGCCGATCGAGACCGCGCTGTCGGGCCTGCCCAATTCGATCCGGCTGTTCTCGCACACCCAGTTCGGCCTGTCCTACACCGTCATCACCTATGACGACGCGGCCAACGTCAACATCGCGCGCCAGCAGGTCAACGAGCGCCTGACCGGCGTCGACCTGCCGCCCGGCGCGCAGGTCAACGTGGCGCCCAACGCCACGCCGGTGGGCGAGATCATGCGCTACCGCCTGCGCGGCGACGGCCTGTCCACCACCGAGCTGCGCACGCTGGAGGACTGGGTGGCCGAGCGCGCACTGCGCCAGGTGCCCGGCGTGGCCGACGTGGTGGCGATGGGCGGCTTCATCAAGCAGTACGAGGTGCAGCCCGACCTGGACAAGCTGCGCGCCTACAAGCTCAGCTTCCAGAACCTGCTGGACGCCTTGGGCCGCGGCAACTCCAACGCCGGCGGCAGCTACGTGGCCCAGGGCCCGCAGCAGTTCGCGATCCGCGGCATCGGCCTGCTGCGCTCGCCCGAGGACATCGGCCGCATCGTGCTGGGCGCGCGCAACGGCACGCCGATCCTGATCCGCGACGTGGCGCAGGTGAAGCTCGGCGCCGTGCCGCGCCTGGGCATCACCGGCCAGGACCAGGATGACGACGCCGTGATCGGCATCGTCATCATGCGCAAGGGCGAGAACCCGAGCGTGGTGCTGCAGGGCGTGAAGGCCAAGATCGAGGAACTCAACACCCGCGGCCTGCCCAAGGGCGTGCAGATCGTGCCGTTCTACGACCGCAGCTGGCTCATGGGCAAGACCATGACCACCGTGTTCCACAACCTGGTGGAAGGCGCGCTACTGGTGTCGCTGGTGCTCTACATCTTCCTGTCGAACTTCCGCGCCAGCCTGGCGGTGGTGGTGGTGATCCCGCTGGCGCTGCTGTCCACCTTCATGGGCCTGAAGATCATGGGCGTGCCGGCCAACCTGCTGAGCCTGGGCGCGATGGACTTCGGCATCATCGTGGACGGCGCGGTGATCGTGATCGAGAACATCATGCACCGCCTCGCGCAGAAGGGCGAGGACATGAGCGACGACGAGCGGCGCGAGGTGGTGGCCAAGGCCGCCAACGAGGTCGGCCGCCCGACGCTGTTCTCGATGCTCATCATCATCGCCGCGCACATCCCGATCTTCGCGCTGCAGCGCCACGAGGGCCGCATCTTCCAGCCGATGGCACTGTCGGTCACCACCGCGCTGATCGGCTCGCTGATCATCTCGCTCACCCTCGTGCCGCTGCTGGCCTACTGGATGCTCAAGCGCAAGCTGCCGCACGGCGACAACCGCGTCGTCGCCACGGCCAAGCGGCTGTACGCGCCGGTGCTGGCCTGGGCGCTGGAACACCGGCGCAAGGTGGTGGCCATCGCCCTGGGCGTGTTCGCGCTGTCCATGGTGGCGGCCGCGCGGCTGGGCTCGGAGTTCCTGCCCGAGCTCAACGAGGGCACGTTCTGGGTCAACTGGGACATGCCGGCCAGCCTGTCGCAGGAAGAGGCCATCAAGGTGCTGAACATGGCGCGCACCACCCTGCAGACCATTCCCGAGGTGCGCACCACCGTCTCCAAGGCCGGCCAGCCCGAGGACGGCACCGACCCCAAGACGCTCAGCATGGCCGAGGTCTTCGTCGACGTGAAACCGCCCGAGGAATGGCGCAAGGGCATGACGCGCGACAAGCTGATCGAGGAGATGGACCGCAAGCTCTCGGCCATCCCGAGCGTGGACCCCGCGTTCTCGCAGCCGATCCGCGACAACGTGCTCGAGTCGATCTCGCAGATCAAGGGCCAGATCGTGGTCAAGGTCTCGGGCGACGACCTGGGCGAGCTGCGCCGGGCGGTCGAGGCCATGCAGCGTGAGTTCAAGCAGGTGCGCGGCATCCAGCGTGCCGAGGTCGACCGCCTGGGCGAGCTGCCCCAGCTGGTGATCGACATCGACCGCGACCGCGCCTCGCGCCTGGGCCTGAACGTGGGCGACGTGCAGGACGTGATCGAGGCCGCGCTGGCCGGCAAGGCCGCCACCCAGCTCTGGGAGGGCGAGCGCAAGTTCGCCGTGGCGGTGCGCCTGCCGGAAGACCGGCGCGTGATCGGCAACCTGCCCAACACGCCGATCGCCCTGGCCGACGGCGGCTACACCACGCTGGGCGCCGTGAGCAACATCCGCGAGGCCAGCGGCGCCATGAACATCGCGCGCGAGGCCGGCCGCCGCACCATGGCCATCGGCATCTTCATCAAGGGCCGCGACATGGGCTCGGTGGTGGCCGACATGAAGGCCCGCGTCGAGCAGAACGTCAAGCTGCCCGAGAACTACACCATCACCTGGTCGGGCGAGTTCGAGAACCAGGAGCGCGCCATGCAGCGCCTGTCCGTGGTGGTGCCGATCTCGCTGCTGCTGATCTTCGTGCTGCTGTTCGACGCCTTCAAGTCGTTCAAGACCGCCTCGCTGATCCTGATCAACGTGCCGCTGGCGCTGATCGGCGGCTTCGTCGCGCTGTGGATCTTCGGCATCCCGCTGTCGGTCTCGGCCGCCATCGGCTTCATCGCGCTGTCGGGCCAGGCCGTGCTCAACGGCGTGGTGATGCTGTCGGTGTTCCAGCAGCTGCGCGGCGAGGGCGCGAGCGTGATCGAGGCGGTGCGCGAGGGCTCGATGCAGCGCCTGCGCACCGTGCTCATGACGGCCCTGCTGGCCGCCCTGGGCCTGCTGCCGATGGCGCTGTCGCACGACATCGGCTCGGAAACCCAGCGCCCGCTGGCCATCGTGGTGATCGGCGGCCTGGTCACCGCCACGCTGCTCACGCTGATCGTGCTGCCGGCGCTGTATGTGGCGTGGTTTTCGCCGAAGGAGCCGCAGCCGGCGCCGACCAGCGCCTGAGCAACAGCGCGTTGGCCATGACGCTCACCGAGCTGAGCGCCATGGCCGCGCCCGCCACCACTGGGCTCAGGTAGCCCAGCGCCGCCAGCGGGATGCCGGCCACGTTGTAGGCGAAGGCCCAGAACAGGTTCTGCCGGATCTTCAGCACCGTGCGGTGCGAGATGTCCAGCGCCCCCGCCACCAAGCCCGGGTCGCCGCGCATCAGCGTGATGCCGGCCGCCTGCATCGCCACGTCGGTGCCGTTGCCCATGGCCAGCCCCACGTCGGCTGCAGCCAGCGCGGGCGCGTCGTTCACGCCGTCGCCCACCATGGCCACGATATGGCCCCCACGCTTGTCACTGCGTGTACTGCGCTGCCCCTCGAGGGGGCCGTTTTTTCCTTGGGACGGCCCGGCGGAAAAATGATGGCCCCCTCGCTTGAGTTCTGCCACTGCGGCCGCCTTGTCGCCGGGCAGCACCTCGGCCAGCACCTCGCCGGCCTCGGGATTCAGCCCGAGGCGGCGCGCCATGGCTTCGGCCGCGCCGCGGTTGTCACCGGAGATCATCACCGTGCGCAGGCCGCGCGCACGCAGGCCGGCCAGCGCCGCCTGCGCGCCGGGCTTGGGCTCGTCGCCGAACGCCATCAACGCACGCGCCGCCAGGCCGCCGGTGGTGCGCTCCACCAGCACCGACACCGTGGCACCCTCCTGCTGCAAGCCGGCGGCACGCGCGCGCAGCGGGCCCAGCGCCACCGCGAGCTCGTCCATCCAGCGCAGGCTGCCTATCAGGTAGCTCACCGCGCCCATCTCGCCCTCGGTGCCGCGCCCTGGCACGGCGCGCACGCCGTCGGGCGCCGCCACGGCCAGCCCCTGCGCCTGCGCCGCCGCGACCACCGCGCGCGCCAGCGGGTGTTCGCTGCCGCTTTGCAGGCTGGCGGCGGCCCGCAGCAGGGCGGCCAGCTCCAGGCCCTCGGCCGGGACGAAGGCCACCAGGCGCGGCTGGCCCACGGTCAATGTGCCGGTCTTGTCGAAGGCCACGGTATCGACCTTGTGGGCAAGTTCGAGCGCCTGCGCGTCCTTGATCAGGATGCCGTGCTTCGCGGCCACGCCCGTGCCCGCCATGATGGCAGCCGGCGTGGCCAGCCCGAGCGCACAGGGGCAGGCGATCACCAGCACCGCCACCGCATGGATCAGCGCCGTCGCCACGCCGGCGCCGGCCCACAGCCAGCCCAGCAGCGTGAGCAGGGCCAGCACCAGCACCACCGGCACGAACACGGCCGAGACCTGGTCCACCAGCCGCTGGATCGGCGCCTTGGCCGCCTGCGCGTCTTCCACCAGGCGGATGATGCGCGACAGCACCGTCTCGGCGCCCACGGCGCTCACCTGCATCACGATGCGGCCCTCGCCGTTGATCGAGCCGCCCGTGAGCGCGGCTTCGGCCACCTTGGGCACGGGCAGCGGCTCGCCCGTGAGCATGGATTCGTCCACCTGCGTCTCGCCCTCGAGCAGCCGGCCATCGACCGGGATGCGTTCGCCCGGGCGCACCACCACGCGGTCGCCCACCATGAGCTCGGCCACCGGCACGTCCACCTCGCCGTCCTCGCTGACCCAGTGCGCCACCTCGGGCCGCAGCGCGTGCAGCGCACGGATCGCGGCCGTGGTCTGGCGCTTGGCACGCGCCTCCAGCCACTTGCCCAGCAGCACCAGCGTCACCACCACGGCCGAAGCCTCGAAGTACAGGTGCGGCATGCTGCCTGCCTCGGCTGTCAGCCACAGCCAGACCGACAAGCCCCAGCCCGCGCTGGTGCCGATGGCCACCAGCAGGTCCATGTTGCCGGTGAAGGCCTTGAGCGCATGCCAGCCCGCGCGGTAGAAGCGGGCCCCGAGGATGAACTGCACCGGCGTGGCCAGCGCGAACTGCAGCCAGGGCGCCAGCATCCAGTGCGCGCCGAACAGGTCGCCGATCATGGGCACCACCAGCGGCAGCGACAGCAGCAGGCCAAAGCCCACGGGCGCGAAGCCGGCCCAGGGCGAGGCATGCTCCGCCGCGTCGGCCTGGGCTTCGGTGCGCGGCTCGTAGCCGGCATCGCGCACGGCCCGGCGCAACTGCGCCTCCATGGGCTCGCCGGACTGGTAGGTGATATGGGCCGACTCCGTGGCCAGGTTCACCGTGGCGTCCTGCACGCCGGGCACTTTTTTGAGCGCCCGCTCGACACGGCCCACGCACGAAGCGCAGGTCATGCCGCCGACCGACAGGTTGAGGGAGTCGAGAGAGGGGAGGGAGGTGGTTTGACTCATGATGGGTGTCAGCGTAAACCTTGCCATGATGGAAAGGTCAAGCGCTCCTGTTGTTTATGAACACAAGCCGAAGGGTTATTTCAGCCATGGCCTTGACCTTCCCATCGTGTCAGGGTTGACACTTATCATGTCATCAACATCCTTCAAGGAGAACCCTCATGAACCAGACCTTCAATGTACAAGGCATGACCTGCGGCCACTGCGAGCGCACCGTGGCCAAGGCCCTCAAGCAGGTGGACCCGCAGGCCGAAGTCAGGATCGACCGCGAGCAGGGCCGCGTCGAGGTGGAAAGCACCTGGCCGCGCGACACGCTGGCCCGCGCCATCGCCAATGAAGGCTACAGCGTTGCGGCCGCCTGAAGCCGCCGGCGCTGTGCGCGCCGCGCCGCCCGAGCCCGTCAACATCGGCACCGCCGCCGCGCGCTCGGGCGTGTCGGCCAAGATGGTGCGGCACTACGAATCGCTCGGGCTGCTGCCGCGCGTGCAGCGCACCGGCAGCGGCTACCGCCAGTACACCGAGGCCGACGTGCACACCCTGCGCTTCATCAAGCGCTCGCGCGACCTCGGCTTCTCGATGGACGAGATCGGCGAACTGCTCGGTCTGTGGAACAACCGCCGCCGCACCAGCGCCGGCGTAAAGCGCATCGCGCAGGCCCATGTGGACGACCTCGCGCAGCGCATCAAGGCCATGCAGGCCATGAAGCGCTCGCTCGAGCACCTCGTGCATTGCTGCCACGGCGACGAGCGCCCCGACTGCCCAATCCTGGACGATCTGGCGGGCCAGCCGGCGCATTGATCACTTCGTTTTTGATAGCACCCAATGACCAGGGGGCAAGGACATCCTCCTCTTTTCATGGAGAATCTGGCCTGCCAATGCCGCTGGCGGCAATGATGACGCTGGCAGGGTTATGCCCTGCTGCTGTGTAATCGTTCCATGGCCTACGCCCCGCAGCCCGTGTCCTCCCCGCGCACGATCGACCACATCGTCGCCGGCGTCTCCACCAGCGATGGCGATGGCGTCAAGCTCACGCGTGTATTGCACCAGCCGCTGCAGCAACGCATGGACCCGTTCCTGATGCTCGACGCCTTCGGCAGCGACAACCCGGGCGACTACATCGGCGGCTTTCCCACCCACCCGCACCGCGGCTTCGAGACCGTCACCTACATGATCGCCGGGCGCATGCGCCACCGTGACAGCCGGGGCCACGAGGGCGTGCTGCAGAACGGCGGCGTGCAGTGGATGACGGCCGGGCGCGGCCTGATGCACAGCGAGCTGCCCGAGCAGGAAGAGGGCCTGATGGAAGGCTTTCAGCTCTGGCTCAACCTGCCGGCCAAGGACAAGATGTGCGAGCCCTGGTACCGCGACATCCAGAGCAGCGAGATTCCCGAGTACCGCACCGACGAGAAAGTGCACGTGCGCGTGATCGCCGGCGAGAGCCATGGCGTGGCCGGCGCGATGCAGCGCGAGCACACCGAGCCGCTGTACCTCGACATCGCGCTGCCCCCGGGCGCGCAGTTCGCGCAGCCGCTGGCCGACACGCACAACGCCCTGCTCTACGTGTACCGCGAATCGGTGTTCGTCGCCGGCAGCGAGATCCCGACCAAGCGCATGGCCATTCTGGCCAACGACCCGGGCAGCGACGGCGTGCTGATCAGCGCGCCTGCCTCCAATTCGTCGCCCGCGCGGCTGCTGCTGATCGCCGGCAAGCCCCTGCGCGAGCCGATCGTGCAGTACGGCCCGTTCGTGATGAACACGCGCGACCAGCTGGTCCAGGCCGTGCACGACCTGCAGAACGGCCGCTTCACCTGACAGCCGGGTCCGGGCCAAGCCTGGCCGGGCGGGCGCCAAAACTTTACAAACCATCATTGCGTAGCAATGGCGCGGTTACATGGGCCGCCCACACTTCCCTTCAACCTGATGCCTTCTTGCGGCACCGGGGGTTTCTCAACGAAAGGAAGCTCTCATGAAACAAGCCCTCCAACGCACCCTGGTGGCCAGCTTGCTGGCCGGCGTGGGCGCCCTCGCCTTCGCCCAGTCCCCCGCTCCCGCCGGCCAGCCCGGCGACATGGGCGCCAAGCCGCCCCGCCAGGAGCGCATGAACCGCCCCGACCCGGCCAAGATGAAGGAATTCATGGCCAAGCGCCAGGCCGAGCTCAAGGCCAAGCTGCAGATCACACCCAACCAGGAAGGCGCCTGGACCACGTTCACCGAGGCCATGAAGCCGTCGATGCACGCGCGCCTGGACCGCGCCGAGTTCGCCAAGCTCACCACGCCCGAGCGCATCGACCGCATGCGCGCCATGCGCGAGCAGCGCATGGCCGCGATGGACAAGCGCGCCGACGCTGCCAAGGCCTTCTACGCCACGCTGACGCCGCAGCAGCAAAAGGTGTTCGACGCCGAAACGCTGCGCCGCGGCCCGCATGGCGACGGCCATGGCCCGCGCCCGCAGGGCCGCCCCGGCCAACCTGGCTGAACCGGCCTCGTGCCTTGAAACACTGCCCCGGACGCAGCAGCGCGGTCCGGGGTTTTGCGTTTCAGGCCAATAACTTCTTCAGCTCGCCGCTGGCGATCAGCTTGTCCAGGTCCTCGGCGCCGCCCACCAGCACGCCCTTCACGAACACCATCGGAAAGGTCGGCCAGCCGGTCCACAGCTTCAGCGCGGTGCGCCGGCGCCAGGTGTTGAGGTAGTTGCCGTATTCCATGTAGTGGTAACTCACTCCCGCGGCATCGAGCAGCCGGCGCGCCTTGCGCGGAAACGGGTTCAGCCCCATGCCCACCACCACCACGGCATGGGCCGCCACCGCCGCCTGCACCTCCTGCACGATCGATTGCTGGTGGCTGGCAATCCGCTCACGGACGGCGGGGTGCATCTGGGCTTCGTCGAGGATCGGGCGGGGCATGGCGAACTCCTGCAGGAATGGATGAGGGCCTGTTCACCCTACACGAAAACATCCGCCAGGCCAAAGGACAACCATGGGGATAGTTTGAGAACAACCGCCCAGTTATCCACAGGCCGCGCGCCAACCCCGAAGTTGTTCATCGGCGCGCGACAGCCGGGAAGCACGCCTGCCCACAGTCTTGAAGCCGCGGCAAGTCGTTGACGCCAAAGGGAAAAACAGCCCTGTCCACAGAAGGACGCAAGCCTTACCTACTACTACTAAATAAACATAGAGATACTAAAGAAGAAAACAGGAACCCCTTCGCGCGCAAAAAAATCGTCGCGCCGGCCACGCCGCGCGGCCCGATCGGGCTCCGAGCCAAGTTTTTGCCCCAAAAAGCAGCCCGTGCGCGCCGCCAAGGGGGACACTGCCTTGCTTGACCGGCAGAATGGGGGCCCTGTTCCTGCCCGGACCGATCCTTGAGAGCCTGATGCCGCGCCTGCACCTGCTGCCCGACACCTTCAGCGAGCACGAAGACCTCCAGGCCATCCTCGAGGCCGGCAGCGCCCTGTTCGACACCCGAACCGAATGCGAGGTGCAGATCCGCCAGCGCCGCTTTCCCGTGTACTCGGCCCGCCTGGGCTCGCGCGACCCGCAGGCCCCGGCCATCGGCTTCTTCGGCGGCATCCACGGACTGGAGCGCATCGGAACGCAGCTGCTGCTCGACTACATGCGCGCCCTGCTTTCAAGGCTCGAATGGGACGAGCTGCTGCACCAGCAGCTGCAGAACGTGCAGCTGGTCTTCATGCCGCTGGTCAACCCCGGCGGCATGTGGGCCTGGACTCGCTCCAACCCGAGCGGCGTGGACCTGATGCGCAACGGCCCGCAGGACGCGGACGACCGCGTGCCCTTCCTGGCCGGCGGCCAGCGCCTCGGGCCCTGGCTGCCGTGGTACCGCGGCGCGCGCGGCGCGCCGCTGGAGGACGAGAGCGCCGCCGTGCTGCGTGTGGTGCAGCAGGAGCTCACGGCGCGCCCCTTCAGCCTCGCGCTGGACTGCCACTCGGGCTACGGCTGGGGCGACAGCATCTGGTTTCCCTATGCCCGCACGCGCCAGTTCATGCCGCACCTGCCCGAGATGTTCGCGCTCAAGACCATGTTCGAGCAGTCGCACCCGCACCACGGCTACGCCTTCGAGCCGCAAAGCCGGCAGTACCTGGCCCATGGCGACCTGTGGGACTGCGCCTACGACCAGGCGCCGCCCGGCCACATCTTTCTGCCCATGACGCTGGAGCTCGGCTCGTGGCTGTGGATCAAGAAGAACCCGGGCCAGCTCTTCACGCGCCACGGCATGTTCAACCCCATCAAGGAACACCGCACCAAGCGCGTGCTGCGCCGCCACGCCAACCTGCTGGACTTTCTGACGCGCGCCGCGTTCGCGCCGCACCGCTGGCTGCCCGCCAACGACCGGCGCGCGCGCCTGCTGGCCTACGCGCATGACTACTGGC
The DNA here is from genome assembly GCF_022809125.1 of Variovorax terrae. Classification (NCBI taxonomy): domain Bacteria; kingdom Pseudomonadati; phylum Pseudomonadota; class Betaproteobacteria; order Burkholderiales; family Comamonadaceae; genus Variovorax; species Variovorax terrae. The sequence continues at coordinate 281,475 of NZ_JALGBI010000003.1, forward strand.
GTCCGCGCCGCGCCGCATGACGCCGCCCGCCACCACGGTCCCCGAGCCGCGCCACTGGGTGCTGCTGCGCGGTCTGAGCCGCGAGGCGCGCCACTGGGGCCAGTTTCCCGCGCAGCTGCAGGCGCGGCTGGCGCCCTGCGCGGTCACTTTGCTCGACCTGCCCGGCAACGGCGTGCATTGGCCGCAGCGCACGCCGGGCCAAGTCGATGGCCTGCTGGCCGCGGCGCGCGCTGAACTGGCCGGCCGGGGCCTGGCTCCGCCATTCGGGCTGGTGGCGATGTCGCTGGGCGGCATGGTGGCCACGGCCTGGGCCCAGCAGCACGGGCCGGAGCTGAGCCGCCTGGTGCTGATCAACACCAGCATGCGCCCGTTCAGCGGCATCACCGAGCGCCTGCGGCCCGCCCACTGGCCGCGGCTGGCCCGGCTGGTGCTGCGCTGGCGCGAGGCGGCCGAGGTGGAGGATGCCATCCACCGCCTGACCTGCCGCCACACGGCTTCGCGCGCGCAGGACCTGGCCGAGTGGCTGGAGATCCGCCGCAGCGCGCCGGTCAGCGCCGCCAATGCATTGCGCCAGCTCTGGGCGGCCGCGCGCTTTCGCGCCGGCGCCGCGGCGCCCGCCTGTCCCACGCTGGTGCTGTCGGGGCGCGGCGACGCGCTGGTCAACCCGGTGTGCTCGCAGCGCATTGCCGCGGCCTGGGGCTGCGCCCATGAACAGCACCCCTGGGCCGGCCACGATCTGCCGCACGACGACGCCGGCTGGACCTGCGAGGCCATCGCGCACTGGCTGCAGACGCTGCCGGCGCCCGCCGCGCAGCCCGGTTTGCTATCAATACCATAGCTATCAAAGACCGCTGCACGCAGACCTTTGGCCTGAATCACCCTGAAACCGCGGCCTGTTTCATTCCTTCACCTTCGGGTCGTGGGCGGCTGTTAAGATTTGCCACTTTTCCCGAGTCGTCCTCTTCCCACAATGCCCGTTGCCCTCGCAGGAAGCGCCCCTGCCACGTTCGAGATCAAGAGCGCCCACCTGCCGCTGGTCGCCTTCCTGCTGAAATCGGCCGACCTGGCCGCGGTGACGGACGAGCTGGCGCGCCGCTTCGACGAGATTCCCGATTTTTTCGACAACGATCCGCTGGTGGTCGACATGTCGGCGCTGCCGGCCGAGGCCCCGCCGCCCGACTTCGCCGCGCTGGTGAGCCTGCTGCGGCGCTACCGCGTGGCGCCCATCGCCGCCCGGGGCGGCAATGCCGAGCAGATGGCGGCTGCCCTGGCGGCCGGCCTGGCCGCCGCGCCCGACGCGGTGGCGGCGCCCGCGCCCAAGGCGTCCCGCGCCGCCGCGCCCGCGGCCCCGCTGCCGGCGCCCGCGCCGGTGGCCCCCAGCGCGCTGGTGATCGATAAGCCGCTGCGCTCGGGCCAGCAGGTCTATGCCAAGGGGCGTGACCTGGTGGTGATGGCCATGGTCAACCCCGGCGCCGAAGTCATCGCCGACGGCCACATCCACGTCTATGCGCCGCTGCGCGGCAAGGCCATCGCCGGCGCGCGCGGCAACGAGGACGCCCGCATCTTCTCGCTGTGCCTGGAGGCGCAGCTCATCTCCATCAGCGGCATCTACCGCACCAGCGACGTGCCGCTGCCGGCCGATGTGTGGGGCCAGCCCACGCAGATCCGGCTGGCCGGCGAAAAGCTGGTCATCGAGGCGCTCAAGGCCAGGGGCTGAGCCCCACCCAACCATTCAATCAAGGACTCCCATGGCAAAAATCATCGTCGTGACTTCCGGCAAGGGCGGGGTGGGCAAGACCACCACCAGCGCCAGCTTCGCCACCGGCCTGGCCCTGCGCGGCCACAAGACGGTGGTCATCGACTTCGACGTGGGCCTGCGCAACCTCGACCTCATCATGGGCTGCGAGCGCCGCGTGGTGTACGACTTCGTCAACGTGATCCACGGCGAGGCCAACCTGAACCAGGCCCTGATCAAGGACAAGCAGTGCGACAACCTGTTCGTGCTGGCCGCCTCGCAGACGCGCGACAAGGAAGCGCTGACCAAGGACGGCGTGGAGAAGGTGCTCAAGGACCTGGCCGCGATGGAGTTCGAGTACATCGTGTGCGACTCGCCGGCCGGCATCGAGACCGGCGCGCTGATGGCCATGCACTTCGCCGACGAGGCGCTGGTGGTCACCAACCCCGAGGTGTCCTCGGTGCGCGATTCCGACCGCATCCTGGGCATGCTGGGCAGCAAGACGCAGCGCGCGATCGACGGCAAGGAGCCGATCAAGGAGCACCTGCTGATCACGCGCTACAACCCGAGCCGCGTGGACCAGGGCCAGATGCTCTCGCTCGAGGACATCCAGGACATCCTGCGCATCAAGCTCATCGGCGTGATCCCCGAGAGCGAGAGCGTGCTGCAGGCCTCCAACCAGGGCCTGCCGGCGGTGCACCTCAAGGGCACCGAGGTGTCCGAGGCCTACAAGGACGTGATCGACCGCTTCCTCGGCGAAGACAAGCCGCTGCGCTTCGTCGACGCGCAGAAGGCGGGCTTTCTCAAGCGCCTGTTCGGAGGAAAGTAAGTGATGTCCCTGCTGTCCTTCCTGCTTGGCGAGAAGAAGAAAACCGCCAGCGTTGCCAAAGAACGCCTGCAGATCATCCTGGCCCACGAGCGCAGCGGCCGCAACCCGGCCGAGCCCGACTACCTGCCCGCGCTGCAGCGCGACCTGGTGGCCGTGATCAGCAAGTACATCAAGATCGACCCGAACGACATCAAGGTGAACCTGGAGCGCCAGGACAACCTCGAGGTGCTGGAAGTCAAGATCGAGCTGCCCGACGCGCGCTGAGGCGGCGCGCCGTGCGCGCCGGCGCTGCGCTGGCGCCGCACGGAAGATGCTATGAAATCAATAGCGTGAAATGACCGCCCGGCGCGGACCTTTGGCCTATTTTTCTTGAAAACCGGGCTCAGGCGGCGCTTTCGTCCCAGTACATGGCCTCGATCTTGTGGCCGTCGAGGTCGCGCACATAGGCACCGTAGTACGGCGGGCCGTACAGCGGCCGCGGGCCAGGCGGGCCGTCGTCCCGCGCGCCCAGCGCCAGGGCCGTGGCATGGAAGGCGCGCACCTCCTCGGCTGACTGCGCCAGAAAGGCGAAGTGCACGCCGTTGGCGGTCTGCGCCGGGCCGCCGTCGAACGGCTGCTGCACCCAGAACTCCGGAAACTCGCGGCCATAGGCCGCCGCGCCCGGGTGCTCCATCACGCAGCGGATCTGCAGCGTGGCCAGCACCGCGTCGTAGAACGCCTTGGCGCGCGCGAAGTCATTGGTGCCGAGCGAGACATGGGACATGACGCTGGGAGAAAGAGGGGGCATGGCGGCTCCTGTCGGGGGAATGGGAGCCCAAGGCTAGCAAGCCGCACGACACGGACCTGTCAGCAGCCTGCCCGGCGTGGCTACTGGATCCCGGCGCAGCTCGCGCCGAGCCAGCGGCTCGCGGTGTCCATGTGGACCTTGCCGCGCGAGCCCGCGTTCGTGATGTCGACGCTGCTCACGATGCGCTCGGGGCCCTGGGCCTCCACCGTCATCAGCGCGGTCTGCACGTAGGACGCGCTGCAGACCCGCTCGAGCGTGAGCTTGCTGGCCGACTTGAAGATCACCTTGTCGGTCTTCTTGGCGCAGTTGTCCTCCTTGTCGTCCTCGTCCTCCATCTTGAGCCAGCGGTTCTGGTCGAAGTCCTTGGCCGTCAGGCAGACCTTGCTGACGCCGGTGCTGGGCTTGCCGGAGCGCGCGGCCATGCTCTGCTCGTACCTGGCACGCATGCTGGCGGGCATCTTGGCCAGCATCGCGTCGGGCATGGGGTTGCCCGTCGTCACGATCACCGTGGTGGTTTCCCAGGCGCCGGGCTTGGCGTTGAACGAGTCCGCCTGGGCGCACAGGGGCGCCGCCAGGGCAACAGCGGCAGCGAAGACGCGGCCAGCAAAGGTTGGGGGGTGCATGTCAGGCTCCTTGAGGTGAGGGAAAGGCGAGGCCGGGTCACTGCAGGCGGCGGGCATTGATGACGTAGGTGCCGGGGCTTCCCTGGTACCAGGTGGCGGTCACGTTGCCGGTGGCATCGACTCCCAGGACCGGGCTGATGGCGTTGCTCGTGGCGGCGGGGATGTCGAGCTCCGTGGGCGCGCTCCAGCTGCCGTTGCCGAAGCGGCTGGCATTGGCGGCGAAGCGCGTTCCGTCGTACTGGGTCCAGGCCAGGCTGAGGTTGCCGGCAACATCCACGGCCAGGGCGGCATTGATGGCATCGCCCGTGGCGCTGGCGCCGCTCACCTGGGTGGGGGGGCTCCAGCTGCCGTTGCGGTAACGGCTGGCGTTGATGACGTAGTAGGCGCCGCTCACCTGGTGCCACGCGGCCGTCACGTTGCCGGCGGCATCCACGGCCAGAGCCGGGGTTCGCGCATTGCCTGTGGCGTTGGGGGCGTCCACCTGAACCGGTGCGCTCCAATTGCCGCCGCTGTAGCGGCTGGCGTTGATCACGTCGCGCGTGCCAATGTGCTGCCACCAGGCCGCGGTCACGGTGCCGGCGCCATCCACCGCCAGAGCGGGGTAGAAAGCGTCGCCCGTGGCGCTGTTGAGCTGAACCGGCGCACTCCAGCCGCCGTTGCTGTAGCGGCTGGTGTTGATCACATAGTTGCTGCCGTTGTACTGGTTCCAGGAGGCGGTCACGTTGCCGGCGGCATCCACGGCCAGCACCGCCGCCATGGCGTCGCCTGTGGCGCTGGGGGCGTCCACCTGCACCGGCACGCTCCAGGCGCCGTTGCTGTAGCGGCTGGCGTTGATCACGACGCGCGTGCCATTGCTTTGCTGCCAGGCCGCGGTGAGGTTGCCGGCGGCATCCACCACCAGAGCGGGGCTAACGGCGTTGCCCGGGACGTTGTCGACCCGAACCGGCGCGCTCCAGCTGCCATTGCTGTAGCGGCTGGCGTTGATGCCGTAATTGCTCGCGCTTTTGAACTGCCGCCAGACGGCGGTCACGTTGCCCGCCGCATCGACGGCGACGACGGGGTTCACGGCGGCACCCAGTGCCGCGGTGCTGAGCAAAGCCGGCGCGCTCCAGCTGCCGCCGCTGTAGCGGCTGGCCTTGACCACGTTGTTCGTGCCATTGGTGTCCTGTTGCCAGACGGCCGTCACGTTGCCGCTGGCATCCGTTGCCTGCACAGGGTTGAGGGCATTCGCCGACGCATCGCTGACCTGGGCCACCCCGCTCCATTGCTGGGCGGCGGTGGAGAACGTGGAAGACAAAGCCGTGCCCAGCACGGCGCCGGAGGCGCTTTGCAGGCCGGCGGCCAGCGCGAGGGTGTAGGTGGTGCCGCCGGGCAAGGCCGCAGCCACGGGCGCCATGCTCAGCACCGCGCCGCTCGCGCTGAGCGTGACGGGAAGGGGCAGGCCCAGCGGGCTGAGCAGCTGCGCGGTCGTGGCCGTGATGCTGGCGGCGTTCAGGCTCTGGTTGAAAGTGGCTGAGGGTTGAACGTTGCGCGCCACGCCGGTGGCGCCGTTGGCAGGCGTGCTGCTGACGGGGCCGAACGGCGCGATGCCGTCGCTGCCGCCGCAGGCGGCGAGGCCCAGTGACAGTGCCAGCGCCAGCAGGTGGCGGTTTCTCGAATGATGCATGGTGGTTTCTCCTGTGGCTGTCATGAAGTTCGGGCCTTAGAACGTGTTTGCGATCTGTATGGGGTCGCGCAAGTGCCTTTTCTGGATGGGCTGCAAGGCACGCTGCGCCGCCAATAGCTGGCTATTGGCCAGCAGCGCAACGCCGCAGACCGCCCGAAAAGGCACTTGCCCTTCGGGTTGGGACGAAATCGGGCGATTTGTCTACCAAATCCCTTGCATGGGCATGAGCCCATGCGGCGTGATGTTGGCGGCCAACTCATCCCGATTGCGTCCCAACGCGGCCCCATACAGATCGCAAACACGTTCTTATTGCAGGCGGTTGGTGTTGACCACAAAGCTTGAGCCGAGCACCTGGCTCCAGGCCGCCACGGCGTTACCCGCGGCATCCACGGCCAGCAAAGGCCCGTCGGCTGTGCCGGTGGCGCTGGCGCTGTCCACTTCCACCGGGGTGCTCCAGCGGCCACCGCTGAAACGGCAGGCATTGATGACCACGCGGGCGCCGCTGGCCTGGCTCCAGAGGGCTGTCACATTGCCGGCGATGTCTGCTGCCAGGACGGTCTGGTCCACGCCGCCGGTGGCGCTGGGGCTGTCCACCTGAACCGGCGTGCTCCAGTTGCCGCTGCTGTAGCGGCTGGCGTTGAAGATGGCGCGGGCGCCGCTGATCTGGATCCAGGCGGCGGTCACGTTGCCGGCGGCGTCGGCCGCCAGGGTCGGCCGGTCGGCGCTGCCGGTGGCGCCGGGGCTGTCGATTTCCACGGCGGGGCTCCAGCTCCCGCCGCTGAAACGGCTGGCATTGATGACGCTGCGAACGCCGTTGTTCTGTGACCAGGCCGCGGTCACGCTGCCGGCCGCATCCACGGCCAGCGCCGGGGACTGCGCATCGCCAGTGGCGCTGGCGCTGTCCACCTGCGTCGGCGCGCTCCAGGCGCCGCCGCCGTAGCGGCTGGCGTTGATGATGTTGCGCGTGCCGTTGTTCTGCGACCAGAGGGCCGTCACGTTGCCGGCGGCATCCACCACCAGGGCCGCCGAGGACGAAGCGCTGATGGCGCTGGGGCTGTCGATCCGCACCGGCACGCTCCAGGCGCCGCTGCTGTAGCGGCTGGCATTGAGCACATAGTTCGAGCCGCCGCTGGACTGCCGCCAGACGGCGGTGACGTTGCCCGCCGCATCGGCGACCAGCGCGGCATTCTGTGCATCGCGCGTGGCGCTGGGGCTGTCCACCTGCACCGGCGTACTCCAGGCGCCGCCGCTGTAGCGGCTGGCGTTGAGCACGAAGCGCGTGCCGTTGTTCTGCTGCCAGGCGGCGGTCACGTTGCCCGCCGCATCGGCGACCAGCGAGGGATTGACGGCGTTGCCCGTGGCTGCGGGATTGTCTACTTGCACAGGGGCGCTCCAGGCGCCATTGGCATAGCGGCTGGCGTTGACGACGGTGCGCGTGCCATTGTCCTGATACCAGGCCAGGGTCAGGTTGCCCGCGGCATCCGCCACCACAGAGGAGGCGAAGGCGTGTCCGGCGGACGGCAGTGCGCTGACCTGGGCCACCCCGCTCCACTGCTGGGCGACGGTGGAGAACGTGGAAGACAAAGCCGTGCCCAGCACGGCGCCGGAGGCGCTTTGCAGGCCGGCGGCCAGCGCGAGGGTGTAGGTGGTGCCGCCGGGCAAGGCCGCAGCCACGGGCGCCATGCTCAGCACCGCGCCGCTCGCGCTGAGCGTGACGGGAAGGGGCAGGCCCAGCGGGCTGAGCAGCTGCGCGGTCGTGGCCGTGATGCTGGCGGCGTTCAGGCTCTGGTTGAAAGTGGCTGAGGGTTGAACGTTGCGCGCCACGCCGGTGGCGCCGTTGGCAGGCGTGCTGCTGACGGGGCCGAATGGCGCGAGGCCGTCGCTGCCGCCGCCGCAGGCGGTGAGGCCCAGTGACAGTGCCAGCGCCAGCAGGTGGCGGTTCTTGAGGTGGTTCATGACGGCTTCCCCTGTGGTGTCGTTGATATGCAGGACCGCTGGCCGATCCGGACCGTGGTCCAAGGTCGGAGCGGATGCTATTGACGGGGGATGGGCGGCACAAGGCCCCAAAATGGGTATGCCGCGGGGGCGCCGAAGGCGCGAAAAAGGGCTGCCGGCGCGCTCAGTGCGCGCTGAGCCAGGGCCGCAATTCTTCCGGGTGCTCTTCCAGGAAACTCAGCAGGGGCCGGCGCTTTTCCGTGCCGCGCGCCGTGCCGGCGCCCGTTGCCGGCGGGTCGCCGAGCAGGCCGGGCAGCGCCTGTTCGGCGCGCTGGAAGATGGCGCGCCAGCGCTTGCGCACGGTGTTCCAGGTGATGCCCAGCTCGGAGGCGATCTCCTCGTCCGGGCAGCCGCGCAGGGCCAGCACCAGCAGGTCCTGCTGCGCGGGCGCCAAACCGAGGCGCGGCGTGCGGCGCCGGAACAGCATGCGCAGCGCATGGAACGGGTGCTCGCTGAACATGGGCTCTTCGAGGAAGTACACATGGGCGGTGGCGCCCTCGGGCGCCGGCGCGGTCTTGCAGCCCATGGCCATCGCCGACTGGCGCAGCGCCGGGGTCTTGCGCTCGCGGTCGTTCAGCTCCATGAAATAGGTGCGCAGGCCATAGCCGCTGTGCGTCATCAGGAAAGCCTTGTTGCAGACCATGTCGATCTCCGCGGCCGGCGCCTCGGGTGAATCGTCGATCACGAAATTGAGCATGACCACATGCATCTCGCCCGCCGCGTTGAGGCGCGCCTGCTCGGTGCGGCCGAGCAGCATCGGGGCCGGGCCCCGGTGCGAATACATCAGCGTGTTGACGAGGTCGGGAATCTCGCCGCGGCAGGCCCGCGCGGCAACCTCGGGCGTGACGAAGGCGCTGAAGCCGCAGCCCCAGACCGTGGCCGTGCCGTCGAACCGGCGCTCCTCGAACACGCAGGCGATGGCCAGCACGTGCTCGCTCAGAAGCTGCGTCAGCAGGGCCTGGTCCAGCAGCGCGCCGCGCGAACCGCCCTGCCGGAACAGCGCCACGCAGCGCGCCAGATCGCTGGCCTTGGCGGGCCGGTAGAGGAATTGGGACACAACCGCTCCTTCGGTGCTGACGGCCAAACTATGCCTGCAGTTGCCCAACAATCTGGTACAGGAGTTACTTCTTGTGCAACGAGATATTTCAGGCGCGCCGCTGTGGCGCCGGCACCAGCCGCAAGTGGGTGATCTCCGAGGGCGCGCCGAAGCGCTTGGGCGGCCCCCAGTAGCCGGTGCCGCGGCTGGTGTAGATCCACAGCGCGCGCAGCCGGTGCAGCCCGGCGGTGTAGGGCTGCTGTAGCGGCACCAGCAGGTTCCAGGGCCAGAACTGGCCGCCGTGGGTGTGGCCCGAGAGCTGCAGGTCGAAGCCGGCCTCGGCCGCCGCCTCGGCGCTGCGCGGCTGGTGCGCCAGCAGCAGCTTCACCACCCCCGCCTGCGCGGGCGCGCCGGCCAGCGCGGCCTGCGGGTCGCTGCGGTGCGAGGGCTCGAAGTGGTGGGCGTTGAAATCGGCCACGCCGGCCACCACCAGCGGCGCGCCGCCGTGGCGCAGCACCACATGCTCGTTGAGCAGCACGCGCACGCCCAGGCGCTGCAGCTCGGCCATCCAGGCCGGGGCGCCCGAGTAGTACTCGTGGTTGCCGGTGACGAAGTAGCTGCCGTGGCGCGAGGCCAGCTGCGCCAGCGGCGCCACGTGCGCGGCCAGCTCGGGCACCTTGCCGTCTACCAGGTCGCCCGTGATGGCCACCATGTCGGCGTTCAGGCTGTTCACGCGCGCCACGATGCGGCTCAGGTAGTCGCGCCGGATCGTCGGGCCGACGTGCACGTCGCTGATCTGCGCCACGGTGAAGCCGTGCAGGGCCGCCGGCAGCCCGGCGATCGGCACGTCGACCCGCACCACGGCCGCGGTGCGGCGCGCGTTCAGAAAGCCCCAGAGGGTGGCCAGCAGGCCCAGCGCGGGCACGGCCAGCGCGCTCCACAACCGCAGCGCGGCGTGCTCCGCGCCGGCCACCGGCAGCGCGGCGGCGGCCAGCAGCACCAGGTCGCGCACAAGCGTGAGCACGAACAGCGAGGAGAACAGGCCCATGCACAGCAGCCCGAGCCACACCAGCGCGTTGGCGAGCCGGGGGCTGACCCCGCGCGGCGCCCGCAGGCCCAGCGGCATCAGCAGCGCCGAGGCGGCCAGCACCCCGGCCAGCAGGGCCTGCGCCACGGGAAACGGCGCCAGCGCCGGAAGCAGCCGCCAGCCGACCCAGGCATGGAACAGCAGCACGATGACACGGAGAAGTTGCAAGGGCATGGCGGGGGAGCCGCGCGAAAAAGTCGGCCCCGGGCCTGCAGATGGAGCCGCCGGTCCCGCATTCAACCGCGGGTTGTCGCAAATTACGGTGGACGGCAATGGCGCTAGGGGCCGAGGAAGGCCTTCACCGCCGCCACGGTGCGCGCCGGGTCTTCCTCGTGCGGCACGTGGCCGAGGTCGTCGAACATCACGAGCCGGCTGCCCGCGATGTCCTGGGCGAAGCGCCGGGCGCTGTCCGGCGGGATCAGCCGGTCGCGCCCGCCCCACAGGATCAGCGTGGGCAGCTTCAGCGTGGCGATGCGCTCGGGATGCACCGCCAGGCGCTGCCTCATGCGCAGGCCCAGGGCGCGGCGATTGCCTTCGCGCAGCGCCATGTCGTAGTACAGGTCCACCAGCTCGGGCGTGACCTTGGCCGGGTCGCCATAGACGTTGCGTACGCTGCCCTCCACCATGCCGCGCGGCAGGGTGTGCTCCAGCAGCGGCGCCAGCATCGGCAGGCGCGCGATGCGAAAGGCCAGCGGCACCGAGGCGGAGGCGAAGTCGTAGCCCGCCGCATCCACCAGCACCAGCCTGGTGACGCGCTGCGGCTGTGCCGCGGCGAAGGACCAGGCGATCTGCCCGCCCAGCGAGTTGCCCGCCAGCACGGCGCGCTGCACGCCCAGCTGGTCGAGCAGCGCGGCCACGAAGCGCACATAGGCGTCGATCGAGTAGTCGTCCTGCGGCTGCGGGCCGGTCAGCGCGAAGCCCGGCAGGTCGACGCGGATCACGCGGCGCTGGCCGCGCAGCGCGGCGGCCCAGCCGTCCCAGGTGTGCAGGCTGGCCGAGGTGCCGTGCAGCAGCACCAGGGGCTCGGGGTCGTCGCGCGGGCCTTCGTCGCGCAGGTGCACCTGCATGCCCTGCACCGCGATGAATTGCGAGGGCGGCGGCGCCCAGCGCGCCTTGAGCGCCGCCACCGGCTGGTCGGGCGCCCAGGTGGCGACGATGCCCGCGATGGCGAAGAACAGGCCAGCCGCGAGCAGGAGGAGCAGGCTTTTCCAGAGCAGTTTCATAGGGCGCCGAGTATGCGGGCAGGACGCGCCGGGCCATGCCCGCACTTTCCCTGAACGGCGCCTTCTCGCGGCCGCGCAGCCCCTGGGAGACTCTCAACAGTCAGGACGGGGCGCCCATGTCGGTGCCGGCGGGCCAGAGGAACAGCGCGCGGCTGGGCTTGCCGGACTGCACGGTGAGCGTGCGCCGCAGGGTCTGGCCCGCGAGCGTGGCCTCCACCTCATAGTGGCCCGGCGCCAGCCGCGCCATCAGGAACGGGCCCTCGGCCGTGACGTTGCGCAGCACGGGCTCGTCATGCCCGGCCTGGCGCACCGTCACATGCACATTGGCCGCGAAAGCGGAATGCCCGTGGTCCTGGACGGCGAACTCCAGCGTGGCGGGCCAGTGCGGCGCCTGTTCTTCCATCAGGCGGGCCTGGTCCTGCCCGATGCCGCCGCTCATGAACTCGACGCCGTCGCGGCTGTGCGGCGGCGGGCCGGCCGCATGCGCGCCCGGGCCCAGCAGGGCGCCACCCATCAGGCAGAACGCGGCCAGCAGCGGCCGGGTGGCTACACGGTGAAACATGGTGAACTCCTTTCGTCAGGCTGGCGGCCACGACGGCCGCCTTGCCTCACTCTGGGACGCAGGGCTTAAGCGGCGCTTAAAAAACGAGCAGCGAGCAGCGCCTGGTTGCTATTGAATCAGGAGCAAACAATGACCGCAGGACCTGGACCTCCGGCCGATTTGACTATTAAATCGCCGCCGCGGCCGCCTCAGGCGCCCGGCTGCGCCGCCAGGTGCCGCTCGATGGCGCGCGGCACGGCGTGGCGCGGGCAGGCCTGCAGCGCCATCAGCAGCTCGTGGCGGGGCTGCGGCGCGCCGAAGCGCTGCCGCAGATCGCTTTGGATGCGCTCGAGCAGGGCCGCCGCCACCTCGGCATCGGCCAGCGCCCGGTGGGCCCGGCCCGCGGCCGGCAGGGCGTGCAGCGCCGCCAGCGCGCCCAGCTTGTAGCTGGCGGCCTGCGGGTAGAGCCGGCGCGACAGCAGCAGCGTGCAGGCAAAGGGCTGCGCGGCCGGCAGGCCCAGCCGCTCCAGCTCGGCGGCCCAGAAGCGGCGGTCGAACGAGGCGTTGTGCGCCGCCATGGGGGTGCGGCCCACGAAGCGGCTGGCCTCGGCCATCACCTGCGCCGCCGGCGGCGCGGCGGCCACCATGGCGTTGCTGATGCCGGTGTAGGCCTCGATGAAGGCCGAGATGCGCACGCCGGCGTTCATCAGGCTCTGGTAGCGGTCGACCACCCGGCCCTCTTCCACCAGCACGATGGCGATTTCCGTGGCGCGGTCGCCCAGCGCGGGCGACAGGCCGGTGGTTTCGAAGTCGATGACGGCGATGCGGGGCATGAAGGCTGGCTGGGGGCGCGGGTGCTTGAGCGCCAGCTCAGGCGCCGTGGCCGGCAAGCCATTGCTCAAGTGCCGCCGCCAGCGCGGGCAGGTCATTCACGATGGCCTTGTAAAGCACCTCGTGCTCGATCTGCTCATAGCCATGAGCCAGGATGTTGCGCAAACCGATCACCCGGACCCAGGGCACGCCCGGGATGCGCCCGGTCTCTGCCGGATCGATGCGTTTGGCGGCTTCGCCCAGATTGATGAACAGCTTCTCGACCGCGAGGCAAAGCACCCGGTCGGCGAGGAACAGCGGCAGCGGCTTGCTGCCAGCCAGCGCGATCAGCTCGCGCGCGAACTCCAGCATGTCTGCCACATGCGCGGGGGTGCGGTCCATGCTCATTGGTAAAGGGTTTGCAGCTGCGCTTCGATCGCGCGCCGCCGCCAGGGGTTGCGCAGCACGGACGGAAAGGCCAGATCCACGCGGCGCCCATCGAAGGCATCAGCCAGCTCGCCTTGCATGTCCACCAGCGCGAAGCCGCTGGGCGCTTCGCCGGGAATGAACTCCACCAGCAGATCCACATCGCTGTCGGCCCGCTCCGTACCCACCGCGGCCGAGCCGAACAGGCTCATCCGGCGGACGTGGTAGCGCCGGCAGATGTCTGCGATGCGATTGCGTTGCGCGGGCCCGAGAACCATGGGCGGATTATGCAGCGTGAGGCTCTTCAGCCCGGCACCGCCGCGCCGGCCGCGCGCCGCTCGACGGCGAACGGCGGCAGGCCGTTCATCAGGCGCTGGCCGTAGGCGGTCTGCGTCAGGCGCCGGTCGTAGCAGTAGACCCGGGCCCGGTCGTCCTCGGTGCGGATGGCGCGGCCGGCCCATTGCGCCAGCCGCATGGCGGTGGCGGGCACCACCAGCTCGCTGAACGGGTCGCGGCCCACGCCGCGCAGCCACTCGGCGCGCGCCTCGCCCACCGGGTCGTCGGGCGGCGCGAACGGCAGCTTGGTGATGAACACCGATTCGCACAGCGCGCCCGGCAAGTCCAGCCCCTCGCCGAACGACTGCATGCCGAAGATGATGGAGGGCTCGCCGTCGGCCACGCGCTCGCGGTGGCGCTTGAGCAACTGGGCGCGCGGCAGCGTGTTCTGCACCAGCACGCGCGAGGCGAGCCGCGCGGGCAGCGCCTCCACCGCGAGGCGCATCTGCTCGCGCGAGGTGAACAGCACCAGCGCGCCGTGCGCCACCTGCGCCAGATCCTGCAACAGCGCCTGCACCATCTCGGCCGTGAAGGCGGCGGCCTGCTTCGGGTCGGCCCGCGTGGCCACGGCCACCAGCGTGCCCTGCGCCGCGTAGTCGAACGGGCTGGGCACCTCCAGCGTGGTGGCCGCGCCCTCCTCGTGCAGGCCGTTCAGGCCGGCCTCGCGCAAAAAGAAATCGAACTGCCCGCAGCTCGTGAGCGTGGCCGAGGTAAGCACCGCGCCGCGCACGGCCCCCCACAGGTGGTGGCGCAGCGTGGCGCCCGGCAGGATGGGGCTAGCATGGGCCTTGACCACGATGTAGTCGCCATCGGTGGCCAGCGTGAACCACTTGGCCGCCGGGGCCGCGCCCTCGGGCGCGTCCTGCAGCAGCAGTTGCGCGGTGGCGTGCACCTCTTCGAGCCGGGGCGCCAGCATGCCCATCTGCGCATAGAGCGTGGACAGGCGCCGGGCCTCGGCGGGCTTGTCGCGCATCTCGGCGCGCAGCGCCTTGGCGATGGCGCGCAGCACGTCCAGGAAGCCCGCCGCATGGTGCGCCACCTGGCCCAGCGGCGCCAGCAGCGCCTCGGGCAGCTCGCCGCGCGGCACCCGCACGCGCGCCGGGCCCCAGGTGTCCTTCTGGCCGCGCAGGGCCTCGCCGTACAGATCCATCACCTGCCGCGCCAGGCCCTGCAGGTGCTGCAGCAGCTGCGCCGAATGGCGCGGGATGTCGGCGATCTCGCTCACCTCCACCAGCGCGCCGATGCGCAGGCCGCGGCTGGCCAGGCGGTCGATCCACTGCAGGCGGCTCAGGTCCATCTCGCCGGCGAACTGGCCGAGCGCGGTGGCCGGCAGGTGGTGCGCCTCGTCCAGCACCAGCAGGCAGTTGTCCAGCTCGGGCAGCACCCGCGCACCGAGGGAGGACAGCAGCAGGTCGTGGTTGGCCACGATCACCTGCGCGCCCACCAGCTCCTTGCGCTTGTCGTAGTAGGTGCACTGGCTGAAGGCCGGGCAGTGCTTGCCGGTGCACGACGCGCCCTCGGCCGCCACCGGCAGCCACATCTCGGGCTCGGGCGGCGCGTCGAGCGAGTCGCGGTCGCCGTCCCACAGGCCCTTGCCCAGCGCCTGCGCCAGGGCGCCGTAGAACGCGATGCGCGCCTCGGTCTCCTGGCGCGGTCGGCTGGCGCGCAGCGCGGCCTCTTCCTCGGCGAACAGATCGTCGTCGTCATCGCCGCTGCCGCCCGCGCCGGCCCCGCCGGTGCCCGCCAGGCGCTCCAGCTTGAGCTTGCACACATAGCGCCCGCGCCCCTTGGCCAGCGCGAACTTGAACGGCTGCGGCAGCCGCCCGGCCAGCGCCGGCAAATCCTTGTTGACGAGCTGCTCCTGCAGCGCCACCGTGGCGGTGGAAATCAGCACCCGCGTGCTGCGCGCCAGCGCCAGCGTGATGGCCGGCACGCAATAGGCCAGCGACTTGCCCACGCCGGTGCCGGCCTGGATCACGGCAATAACGGGCGCTGGTGCGGGTCCGGCCGCGCCCTCCTCCTGCGGCTTGCCCAGGGCGGCGGCGGAAAAGGTCCGGGCCACCTGCTCGGCCATGTGGCGCTGGCCCTCGCGGCTGCGAAACCCCTCGGTGCCCCGCACCACTTCATCGAACGACTGCAGGGCCGCCTGGGCCCAATCCTGTTGAGACATACAGTGGTAGTGTGGCACACGAAAGCCGGGTGGCTTGCGGCCGCGAAGGCGGGTTGCTATGAAAAGATGAGCAACCAATGACCATGCGGCGCGGACCTCGGGGCGATTTGGCTCAAAAACTGAGGCCAAAAGCGCTAAGGGGTCTGCCGCGTTGCCGCCGCCACGGAACTGGGTTACAAATCGTCTCAACTTACGACAACACGCCTCATGCGAGAGGGCGATGAACGAATGACGAGCAGGGAGGCTCCCCCGTGGGACTGCAAGACCGTGACTATGTGCGCGAGCGCCGCTGGCGCGACCTCGACGCCCGCCCGCGGCCGTTTGCGCCGCCCGAGCCGACGCTCCAATCCACGCTGCAGATCATCCTGTTCTGGCTGGCCGTGGGCTTTGTGCTCTGGAAGGCCTGGGGCTGGTGGGAGGCGCGGCAACCGGCAAAGCGCCAGCCGCCATCCACCGCCACGGTCTCCCGTCCGGCCGTGCCGCCGCCCCGTGGCCCCGCCGCCCTTACCTACCCTTCGCCCACGGTGCCCGCCGCGCCGAAGGTGGTGACCCGGTGCGTGGTCAACGGCGTCACCAGCTACTCGGACGCCGGCTGTGCCTCCGCCACCGCGCCGGCCACGCACCTGCGCATCGACCCCGCGCAGAACCTGGCCGACGGGATGCGGCCTGAACACCGGGCGGCTGCATTGCAGTCCTTGCAGCCACGGCAGCAGCATGTGGTGCAGGCAGCGCCGCAACCGGTCTATGCCTACCCCGATCTGGCGGTTCAGCTCAAGGCGGTCTGCCAGGGGTTGGAAGAAGAAATCAGCTACATCGACGCGCGGGCACGCCAGCCGCAGCCGGCGTGGGAGCAGGACCGCTTGAGTGCGCGGCGCAAGGTGGCGCGGGATGAGCAGTTTCGGTTGAGGTGTTAGTTCAAAGAAGTGAGGAGAGGCCGTTCAATGGAGAAGATCAGGAAAGAGAGTGCGCACAGCACATCCAGCCTAGTTTTCGCTGTATTTCCTGCTATTGCCCTTGGCGAGGTCTACCGGGTACTTTTGCTCATTGAGGGCCATCTTCTTCTTTGCTGCTGTCAGCAGGTCGATATTCAGGGCCGACGATAGTTGAATCAAATACAACAACACATCCGCCATTTCATATGCCACTTGCTGCTTTTTCTCTTCATTCAGTTCCCGACTTTGGGATTCCGACATCCACTGAAAGTGTTCAAGCAATTCGCCTGCTTCAACGATCAAAGCGGAAGCCAGGTTTTTTGGCGAATGGAATTGTCCCCAATCGCGTGCATCGGCAAACTGTTGCAAGCGTTGAATGAGTTGCTGGATGGAGTCCGACATGGCAAAGAACCTCTAGAGCGCAGTTTAGAGCACGACACCTTTGCCTGGCCCGGGCTGAAGGTGCTTTCTCCTTATCACTAAACTCGCAAAGTCAACAAAAGCCAGGTATCGCGCATGCTGCTCACAGTCGCTGAATTCAGAGAGACCGTCAATCACAACTTGAACCGCTTGGTTGAGGACTTGAGAAGTGTCACAGGCCGCTTTGGCGAAGCAGAAGCAAATGCATGGAGGCTGTCGTTGCCCAAACTGGCGCAGATGCTGACCCATTCGAAGTTGGGTGAACTTCACCTGCACTTTGCCAAGCGCGAACATCATGTCTCTTTGGAGTACCACCTGCCAGGTGCCTCCGCATGGTGTGACGTCGTGCTGCTGGGGCAGCATGAAGGACTACCAGCCACAGTCATGATCGAGTTGAAGGATTGGGACACCCGGCAGGACAAGCCTGGTGTGTGGGAAGGCTTGGTTGCACGTCATGGCTTGCAGGAGCTTCATCCATCCGATCAGGTGCGCGGGTATGTTCACTATTGCCAACGCTTTCATTCCGCCGTGCTGGACCATGCGGCCAAAGTCCACGGCTGCGTGCTATTCACCAGTGCCTTCCACACTCAGGCCTACACAACCGCACCCAACGAGCAGTTGAGTGGTGAGTTCCCACTTTTCACGACTAGCGAGCAAGACGCGGCCCAGGCCTTTCCCAATTTCCTGAAGACACGCCTCACAGAGGCAGATGCTGCATTTGCCCAATCTTTCACCTCCGGCACTTACCGCCAGAACCGGAGTTTCATGGCGCAGATTGGGAGCGAAATCCTGCAGCAGAGCGGCGGTGCCTTTGAGTTGCTTGACAACCAACGTCGTGCTTTCTCACTGTGCCAGGCCAAGGTCAACCATCAGATATCAGACAAGACTTTCAAACAACGCAAGGTGATCATTGTCGAAGGCCCGCCTGGCTCAGGCAAATCCGCCGTCGCCGCGCGACTATGGGCTACCTTGGTCACCGACAAGGCACTGCCGGACGGCAATGTGGTCTTGGTCACAACCCCTCAAAGTCAGAGCAGCAACTGGAGCTGGCTCATCGACCAAGTGGCCAAGTCGCGCTCAGGCAAAGGCGTGGCACGCAAGGCCACCAGTTTCACGCCGATCACAACGCCGCAACTCAACCAACTGCGCAAGACCCTCAATAACGAGAATCTGTTCAAGAGCGCCAAGCAATGGAGAGAGCATCTCCATGCTTTGCAGGCCATGGATCAAACCGGCATGAAATGCCAACCCGGTTCGGAAGACAACAGTTGCATCATTACCTTGGTGGACGAAGCACATGCACTGATCAACCCTGAGCGTGAGCACGGGGTTGGCCAGTACGGCTTTGTCACGGGCCTGGGGCCACAGGCATTCCACATCATCCGCAGCAGCCGTGTTGCTGTTTTCTTCATCGATCCGCAGCAGAGCTTTCGAGCGCGCGAGAACACCACGGTGGATGACATTAAGCAGTGGGCGAAGGAACTGGAGGCCGATGTCGACACGGTATCGTTGGCCGGCGCGCAATTCCGGTGCGTTGGATCAGCGGAGTACATGTCTTGGGTGGAAGCGCTGTTAGGAGGTACTCCCGCTACTGTGAACTGCGTACATGCTGGCGCGTGGCGTCAGAACAAGGAACAAGAAAGTGAAAACACCCATCATGTCGTTGCAGCAGCCAATAGTAGCTACAGCGGCAAGGTACTGCCCTTCGTTCGGGTCAAACCACTGAGCACATCACATTGGGACAATGGCCCCCCGTGGCCGTGGCGGCTGAAAGACAAGAGGATTTCTGGTCCATTCAGCAACGCAAGGCCCAGGCTTTCGACTTTCGCGTCTTCGACAGCCCCTTTGAACTGGAAGACGCACTGCGGGCGCATACGCCGAAGCGCACCGTTCGGCTTGTCTCCAGCTATTCACGTAAGTGGAAAACCGAAGGCATGGTCAGCCCGCACAAAGGCCCGCAAGAAGGGCAAGACTTCTGCGAGCCTGTGCAGGTCGATGGTCAGATACGTCTATGGGCCAAGCCGTGGAATGTCATCCCAAAAGGTTCCGACTACACATCATTCATCCAGGCCAGACCCGGTAGCGCCATGGAGTTGGACCCCTTGTGTGAAGTGGGTTGCCCTTATGCCGTGCGGGGTTTCGACTACCACTATCTGGGCTTGATCTGGCTGGACGATCTGCTTTGGCGTGATGGCCGCTGGGTAGTTCAAGTGGATAGGGTTCTTGAGAGCGGGATTTCTGTGATAACCGCGCGCGCAGCAAAAGAAGGGGCTTTCGCGCCTTTTGGCCCGCATGGAGAGTTGCTGCGTCACAAGGTTGCACAAGCCTATCGGATTCTGATGACACGAGCGATTCATGGCTTGTATGTGTGGGCATCCGATGAGGAGACCCGTGCTCATTTGAGAGCATCGCTGGGCAAAGCGTTGCCGGCTTCTTCGTGAGCTTGGATCAACCTGATGTGCTCTCGAGTACATCAGGCATACGTCACCACTACATTGTCAAACGAAGCCGATCCACAGATGAGTCACGATCGTTGGAGAACTGGGCTGCGCAGCATCCGACGACCTAGCAATTGTCTTAAAAGAAAAGGGACGGCAGCCTGCCGTCCCTTTCTATCCGGATCGGGCGAATCTGTTCGCCAACGTTATACAGACTACATCGCTTGTGTTATCGAATGTGACTACACATCAATATTCGCCGCCCTCAACGCATTCGTCTCAATGAAGTCCCGCCGCGGCTCCACCTCATCCCCCATCAGCATGGTGAACACGCGGTCGGCCTCGATGGCGTCGTCGATCTGCACGCGCAGCAGGCGGCGCACGTTCGGGTCCATCGTGGTTTCCCAGAGCTGGGCGGGGTTCATTTCACCCAAGCCCTTGTAGCGCTGGCGGGCGGTGGCGCGCTCGGCTTCGCCGATCAGCCACTTCATGGCCTGGCGGAAGTCGCTCACTTTTTCTTCCTTTTGCCGCTCGCCTTCGCCGCGCGTCACGCGGGCGCCTTCGCTCAGCAGGCCGCGGAAGGTGTCGGCGGCTTCGGCCAGTGTTGCGTAGTCGGCGCCGTGCACGAAGTCTTGCGTGATGACGCTGCTCTTGATGTTGCCGTGGTGGCGGCGGCTGATGCGCAGCAGCGGCTTGTCGGTGCGGACGTCGAACTCGCCGGCCACTTCGGCGGGCACGCCGTTGGTGGCCAGCTCGCGCAGCTTGGCCTGCAGCAGCACGGCGCTGGCTTCGGCATCGGCCACGCTGTCGAGGTTCAGGCTCACGCCGTCGGCGATGGCGCGCAGCGCCTCGGCGTCCATGAAGCCCGAGAGGCGCGCGATCACGCTTTCGGCCAGCTGGTGCTTGCGCGCCAGCTCGGCCAGGGTGTCGCCGGCCAGGGTCTGGCCGGCCTCGCCGCCGGTGAACACGTTGGCGTCCTTGAGCGCCACGCGCAGCAGGAAGCTGTCGAGTTCGTTGCCGTCTTTCAGGTACTGCTCGTCCTTGCCCACCTTCACCTTGTAGAGCGGCGGCTGGGCGATGTAGATGTGGCCGCGTTCCACCAGCTCGGGCATCTGGCGGTAGAAGAAGGTGAGCAGCAGCGTGCGGATGTGGGCGCCGTCCACGTCGGCGTCGGTCATGATGATGATGCGGTGGTAGCGCAGCTTGGCCACGTTGAAGTCGTCCGCGCCCGCCGTGCCGCCCACGCCGCCGGCCTTGCCGATACCGGTGCCCAGCGCGGTGATGAGCGTGAGGATTTCATTGCTGGTGAGCAGCTTCTCGTAGCGCGCCTTCTCCACGTTCAGGATCTTGCCGCGCAGCGGCAGGATGGCCTGGAATTTGCGGTCGCGGCCTTGCTTGGCCGAGCCGCCGGCGGAGTCGCCCTCCACGATGTAGATCTCGCACAGCGCCGGGTCTTTCTCCTGGCAGTCGGCCAGCTTGCCGGGCAGGCCCATGCCGTCGAGCACGCCCTTGCGGCGGGTCATCTCGCGGGCCTTGCGCGCGGCTTCGCGGGCGCGCGCGGCTTCGACGATCTTGCCGCAGATGATCTTGGCGTCGTTGGGGCGCTCCTGCAGGTAGTCGGCCAGCAGCTTGCTCACGATGTCTTCCACCGGGCCGCGCACTTCGCTGGAAACGAGCTTGTCCTTGGTCTGGCTGCTGAACTTGGGCTCGGGCACCTTCACGCTGAGCACGCAGCACAGGCCTTCGCGCATGTCGTCGCCGGTGACCTCGACCTTGGCCTTCTTGGCCAGCTCGGTTTCCTCGATGTACTTGTTGATGACGCGGGTCATCGCGGCGCGCAGGCCGGTCAGGTGGGTGCCGCCGTCGCGCTGCGGGATGTTGTTGGTGAAGCACAGCACGCTCTCGTTGTAGCCGCTGTTCCACTGCATCGCCACTTCCACCCCGATGTTGGTGCCGTGTTCGCTCTGGCGGTCGCCCATGGCGTGGAACACGTTGGGGTGCAGGACGGTCTTGCCCTTGTTGATGAAGTCCACGAAGCCCTTGACGCCGCCGGCGCCGGCGAAGTCGTCTTCCTTGCCGCTGCGCTCGTCCTTCAGGCGGATGCGCACGCCGTTGTTGAGGAAGCTCAGTTCGCGCAGGCGCTTGCTCAGGATCTCGTAGTGGAAGTCGTAGTTTTCCTTGAAGATCTCGGTGTCGGGCAGAAAGTGCACCTCGGTGCCGCGCTTCTCGGTCGGGCCGGTCACCTTCATGGGCGAGACCTCGACGCCGTCCACCGCCTCCACCAGGCGGTGCTGCACCACGCCGCGGGCAAACTCGATCAGGTGCACCTTGCCTTCGCGCCGCACCGTGAGGCGCAGCCATTTGCTCAGCGCGTTGACGCAGCTCACGCCCACGCCGTGCAGGCCGCCCGAGACCTTGTAGCTGTTCTGGTTGAACTTGCCGCCGGCGTGCAGCTCGGTCAGCGCGATCTCGGCGGCCGAGCGCTTGGGCTCGTGCTTGTCGTCCATCTTCACGCCGGTGGGGATGCCGCGGCCGTTGTCCACCACGCTGATGGAGTTGTCGGTGTGGATGGTCACCATGATGTCGTCGCAGTGGCCGGCCAGTGCCTCGTCGATGGAGTTGTCCACCACCTCGAACACCAGGTGGTGCAGGCCGGTGCCGTCGGAGGTGTCGCCGATGTACATGCCGGGGCGCTTGCGCACCGCTTCCAGGCCCTCGAGGATCTGGATGGCGCCTTCGCCATAGCCTTCGGAAGCGCCGGCCTGGTGGGCGTCGATCTTGGGCTGGAAGTTGGAGCTTTCTTCCGTGGGGGCGGCTTCGTTCAGCTTGTTGTCTTCGGTCATGGTCAGCGTGGTTTCCGGGCGGAAATCTCCAGTATCTAAACTCTTGAAGGACCAAACCCGCGGATGTCCGCGGGCTGTGGTCGTTGTTTGCTACGTTTTTTGTAGCATCAGATGCGCATCGGCATCACCACGTACTTGAAGGTGGCGTTGTCGGGAATGGTCAGCAGCGCCGAGCTGTTGGAGTCGGCCAGATCGACCTTCACCATCTCCTGGCCCATGTTGGCCAGCGCGTCGATCAGGTAGGTGACGTTGAAGCCGATCTCGATGGCGTCGCCGCCGTAGTCGATGTCGAGCTCGTCCACCGCTTCTTCCTGCTCGGCGTTGTTGGAGGCCACGCGCAGCGTGCCGGGCTCGATGTTCAGGCGCACGCCCTTGAACTTCTCGCTGGTCAGGATGGCGGTGCGCTGCAGGCTGGCCAGGAGCGGCGCGCGGCCCAGCGTCACGCTGTTCTTGTGGTTCTTGGGGATCACGCGGTTGTAGTCGGGGAACTTGCCCTCCACCAGCTTGGTGACGAACTCCATGCCGCCGAAGCTGAACTTGGCCTGGTTGTTGGCGAACTGCATCTCGATGGCGCCTTCGGCGTCGGACAGCAGGCGCTGCATTTCGAGCACGGTCTTGCGCGGCAGGATCACCTCCTGGCGCGGCACTTCCACGTCGAGCGTGGCGGAGGCAAAGGCCAGGCGGTGGCCGTCGGTGGCCACTAGGCTGAGCTGCTGGCCCTCGGCCACGAACAGGATGCCGTTGAGGTAGTAGCGGATGTCGTGCACGGCCATCGCGAAGCTCACCTGGTTCAGCAGGTCTTTCAGCGTCTTCTGCGGCACGCTGAACACGGGGCCGAAGTTGGCGGCCTCCTGCACCAGCGGAAAGTCTTCGGCCGGCAGCGTCTGCAGCGTGAACTTGCTCTTGCCGCCCTTGAGGATCAGCTTGTTCTGGCTCGACTCCAGGCTCACGGTCTGGTCGGCCGGCATGGTGCGCAGGATGTCGATGAGCTTGCGCGCGCCCACGGTGGTGGTGAAGTTGCCGGCATCGCCGTCCAGCTCGGCCGTGGTGCGGATCTGGATCTCCAGGTCGCTGGTGGTGAGCTGCACCGAGCCGCCGGTCTTGCGGATCAGCACGTTGGCCAGGATGGGCAGGGTGTGCCGCCGCTCCACGATGCCCGCGACCGACTGCAAAACCGAGAGAACCTTGTCTTGTGTTGCCTTCAGAACAATCATGTCAACCTCTTCTTGATTTCTTTAATTCAAATGAGTCGTAGTAGATAAGGCGCGCGCGGCGCTGTGGACTTCGCCATTTTCGCCTGTTTTATCAAGCACTTGGCCCCCAGCGAAGCCTGTGCACAGCCCTGCTTCCGGGTTGTCGCGGCCCGGTGGACACTTCCGCGCCGGCGCCCGGGCATGTGGACAACCGGGCCGTTGTGCCGGAACTGTCCCCAGGCTTGCCCGAACCGCGCTGCGGGTCGTGGGAGTTGATGGCGGTTTCATGATGAGGTCAGCCCTTCAGCGTCTGTTCGAGGACGTGCAGCTGCTGGTTGAGCTCGGTCAGTTGCTGGCGCTCGCCGGAGATCTTGCGCACGGCGTGCAGCACCGTGGTGTGGTCGCGCCCGCCGAACAATTCTCCGATTTCCGGAAGGCTTTTCTGTGTCAGTTCCTTGGCCAGGTACATCGCAATCTGCCGCGGGCGGGCAATGGAGGCCGGCCGCTTCTTGGAGTACATGTCGGCGACCTTGATCTTGTAGTAGTCGGCCACCGTCTTCTGGATGTTCTCGACCGAGATCTGGCGGTTCTGGATGCTCAGCAGGTCGCGCAGCGCCTCGCGCGCCAGCATGATCGAGATTTCCTTCTGGTTGAAGCGCGAATAGGCCAGGATCTTGCGCAGCGCGCCCTCGAGCTCGCGCACGTTGGAGCGCACGTTCTTGGCCACGAAGAAGGCCACTTCCTCGGGCATCTCGGCGCCCTCGGCGCGCGCCTTGCTGATCAGGATGGCCACGCGCATCTCGAGCTCGGGCGGCTCGATCGCCACCGTCAGGCCCGAGTCGAAGCGCGACACCAGGCGCTCGTGGATGTCGGCCAGGCCCTTGGGATAGGTGTCGCTGGTCATCACGATGTGCGATTTCTTGGCCAGCAGCGCCTCGAAGGCGTTGAAGAACTCTTCCTGGGTGCGGTCCTTGTTGGCGAAGAACTGCACGTCGTCGATCAGTAACAGATCGAGGGAGTGGTAACGCTCCTTGAACTCGTCGAAGGTCTTGCGCTGGTAGGCCTTAACCACATCTGAAACAAATTGTTCGGCGTGGATGTAGAGAACTTTCGCGTCGGGCCGGTCGGCCAGCAGCCGGTTGCCCACCGCGTGCATCAAGTGGGTCTTGCCCAGGCCGACGCCGCCGTAGATGAACAGCGGGTTGTAAAGCTGGCCCGGCGTGCCGGCCACGTGCATGGCCGCGGCGCGCGCCATGCGGTTGGCCGTGCCCTCCACCAGGGTGTCGAAGGTCAGTGCCGTGTTGAGCCGGTTCTTGAACACGGCCTGGGCGTTTTCCTCGCCCAGGCCGGCCGGCTCGGGCGCCACGCCGATCTCGGCATAGGTGGGGGCTACAAACGTCTTGGCAGGTGCTTCGCGGAGAGCAAGCGCTAACTCAAGTTGAAGAGGCTGGCCATACAGCCGCTCCAGGATGCCGGCGATGCGGCCGGCGTACTGGGCCCGGACCCAGTCGAGCTTGAAGCGGTTCGCCACGTACAGGGTGACCTTGGAGAGGTCGTCGGCGACCTGGGCCACCAGGGGCTTGATCCAGGTGTTGAACTGCTGTTCGGGCAATTCCTGGGCCAGCTGGTCGACGCAGGCCTGCCATAGGCTCTGGCCCGCATTCTGGCCGGCCGCAGCAGCCAGGCTGGGGTGGTATCCCTCGGTCATTATAGGTATCAGCTTCTGTGGATATTTTAAATTTGTCGAACCCTCCATTGTAATTTATCAAGGATTTATCCACAAGGCGGACGGCACGCCCGGGGTGCTCTTGCAACACACCGCAAATGCCTTGTAAGGCCTTGCCGGCATTCAGAAATTTTGCGATAATCATGGGTTTCCCTGATTGTTCAGGGCGATTTGAATCAAGGCCCCAGGCTTTTTGCCGCGTGCGGGGCCGGAAACTGAACCCTCAAGGAATTCACCATGAAACGCACCTACCAACCTTCCAAAGTTCGCCGCGCGCGTACCCACGGCTTCCTGGTCCGCATGAAGACCCGCGGCGGCCGTGCTGTGATCAACGCACGCCGCGCCAAGGGCCGCAAGCGCCTGGCTGCCTGAGCCCCAGGCTTTCAAAAGCTGGCGCACAGCTTCGGTGTGGCATCGACGTGCAGCGGCTGAAAACGCGGGCGCAGTTCCAGGCTGCCATGGCGGGAGGCACGGTGTCCCGCACAGCCCATTTCGCGCTGCATCGCTCGGAACTCGACACGCCGGCGCCGATCTCAACAGGGCCTGAGTCCATGCGACCGCAGGCCCTGTTTGCTGTGCGGGACGTCTGGATCGGGGCGATGACGCCCAAGCGCTGGGCCAAGCGCGCGGTGACCCGCAACGCCATCAAACGCCAGATCTACCACGTGAGCACCGATTTCGAAGCCCAGCTGCCCGCAGCCGCCCATGTGGTGCGCCTGCGCGCCGGCTTCGACCGCGCCCAGTTCATCAGCGCCACTTCAGAGCGGCTCAAGCAGGCCGTGCGCACCGAACTGCAGCAGCTGTTCAGCAAGGCGGCGCTCTCCGCCGGGCGGCCTGCATCATGATCCGGGCCGTCCTGATCACCCTGGTCAAGGGCTACCGCCTGCTGCTCAGCCCCTGGCTGGGCTCGGCCTGCCGCTTCGAGCCCACCTGTTCCGCCTATTCGCTGCAGGCGCTGGAGCGCCACGGCGCCGCCGCCGGCAGCTACCTCACGCTCAGGCGCCTGGTGCGCTGCCATCCCTGGTGCGAGGGCGGCTGCGACCCGGTGCCCGAGACCCCGTGGGCCCGCGCCCGCGCGGGCTCTGCGGCGCCCGGCGGCGATCCGGCGCAGCCCTCTCTTGAAAAGCCCCGGCTGTTCACCCAGCTGCTTTCTCCTTTTTCAGCAAAGAAGTCTTCATGAACGACATCCGCCGCACCATCCTGTGGGTGATATTTGGTTTCTCCATGGTTTTGCTGTGGGACCAATGGCAGGTCCACAACGGGCACAAGGCCACTTTCTTCCCCTCGCCGGCCAAGCCCGTGGCGGCGGCCAGCGCCCCGGCCGGCGCCTCCAGCGTGCCGGCCAGCAGCACCAGCATTGCCGGTGCCGCACCCCAGGCCGGGGTCGGCCAGGTGCCGGGCACGGCGGCCGCGCCGGCACCGGCGCACGAGCGCATCCAGGTCGACACCGACGTGCTGCACCTGACCTTCGACACCGAAGGCGGCTCGCTGATCCGCTCCGAATTCACCCGCTACGCCGACCTGACCGAGAAGGACAAGCCCTTCGTGCTGCTCGACGACAGCGCCTCGCGCGTCTACGTGGCGCAGACCGGCCTGATCGGCGGGGCCTATCCCACCCACAAGACGCCCATGGCCTTCAGCGGCGACCGCGCGCTCAAGGACGGCCAGGACGAACTCAGCGTGCGCTTCGAGTCGGCCGACCTCGGCGGCGTGAAGCTGGTCAAGACCTACACGCTCAAGCGCGGCTCCTACGCCATCGCCGTGAAGCATGACGTGGTGAACACCGGCAGCGCGCCGGTGTCGCCGCAGCTCTACCTGCAGCTGGTGCGCGACGGCAACAAGCCGGCCGGCGAGTCCTCGTTCTACTCCACCTTCACCGGCCCGGCGGTCTACACCGGCGCCAAGAAGTACCACAAGGTCGAGTTCAGCGACATCGAAAAAGGCAAGGCCGAGATCGACAAGGAATCCACCGACGGCTACGTCGCCATGGTGCAGCACTACTTCACCAGCGCCTGGCTGCTGGCCGACGGCATCAAGCGCGAGCTGTTCGTGCGCAAGGTCGACACCAACCTCTACGCCGTGGGCATGATCACGCCGGTGGACGCCATCGCGCCCGGCGCCAGCAAGACCGTGGAGGCGCGGCTGTTCGTCGGCCCGCAGGAAGAGAAGAAGCTCGAAGCCCTGGCGCCGGGCCTGGAACTGGTCAAGGACTACGGCTGGCTCACCATCCTGGCCAAGCCGCTGTACTGGCTGCTCGACAAGCTGCACGGCATGCTGGGCAACTGGGGCTGGTCCATCGTGGCGCTGGTGGTGCTGCTGAAGATCGCCTTCTACTGGCTCAACGCCAAGGCCTACGCCAGCATGGCCAAGATGAAGGCCATCAACCCCAAGGTCATGGAGATGCGCGAGCGCCTCAAGGACAGCCCGCAGCAGATGCAGCAGGAGATGATGAAGATCTACCGCGAGGAGAAGGTCAACCCGATGGGCGGCTGCTTCCCGATCGCGATCCAGATCCCGGTGTTCATCGCGCTGTACTGGGTGCTGCTGTCCACCGTGGAGATGCGCAATGCGCCCTGGGTGTTGTGGATCCACGACCTGTCCGCGCCCGACCCGTTCTTCATCCTGCCGCTGGTGATGACCGGCACCTCGCTGCTGCAGACCTGGCTCAACCCCACGCCGCCAGACCCGATGCAGGCCAAGCTGATGTGGATCATGCCGCTGGCCTTCAGCGTGATGTTCTTCTTCTTCCCCTCGGGCCTGGTGCTGTACTGGCTGACCAACAACGTGCTGTCGATCGCGCAGCAGTGGTTCATCAACAAGCGCCTGGGTGTCCTGGGCAAGTAAGCCCACCCACGCAACAAGAGGGCCGCTTGCAGCGGCCCTTTTTATTGGAAGATACGCCCATGCTGCCGCGCCACGCCGACCCCATTGCCGCCATCGCCACCGCGCCCGGGCGCGGGGCCGTGGGCATTGTGCGCGTGAGCGGCAAGCAGCTGGGCGCGCTGGTCCCGGCGCTGTGCGGCCGCGCGCTGAAGGCGCGCGAGGCCAGCTACGGGCCGTTCCGCGCGGCCGACGGCGCGCCGATCGACCATGGACTGGCCATCCACTTTCCCGCGCCGCACTCCTACACCGGCGAGGACGTGTTGGAGCTGCAGGCCCATGGCGGGCCGGTGGTGCTGCAGCTGCTGCTGGCGCGCTGCATCGAGGCCGGTGCCGAAACCGATCCGGCCACGGGCCGGCCGCGCCTGGCGGGCCTGCGCGTGGCGCAGCCCGGCGAGTTCACCGAGCGCGCCTTCCTCAACGACAAGATCGACCTCGCGCAGGCCGAGGCCATCGCCGACCTGATCGACGCCAGCACCGAAGCCGCGGCGCGCAGCGCCAGCCGCTCGCTGTCGGGCGAGTTCTCGCGCGAGATCCACGCGCTGCGCGACGCGCTGATCCATCTGCGCATGCTGGTGGAGGCCACGCTCGATTTTCCGGAAGAGGAGATCGACTTCCTGCGCCAGGCCGATGCCCAGGGGCAGCTCGCGGGCCTGCAGCAGACCCTGGCCGGCGTGCTGCGCCGCGCGCGCCAGGGCGCGCTGCTGCGCGAGGGCATCAAGGTGGTGATCGCGGGCCAGCCCAACGCGGGCAAAAGCTCGCTGCTCAACGCGCTGGCGGGGGCCGAGCTGGCCATCGTCACGCCGATCCCCGGCACCACCCGCGACGTGGTGAGCCAGACCATCCAGATCGAGGGCGTGCCGGTCCATGTGATCGACACCGCCGGCCTGCGCGACAGCCATGACGAGGTCGAGAAGATCGGCATCGCGCGCGCCTGGGACCAGATCGAGCGCGCCGACGCCGTGCTGTTCCTGCACGACCTGACGCGTGCCGGTGCTATGGAATACATAGCAGCCGATGACCGCATCATGCGGACCCTGGCCGGAAAATTGCCCGAAAGCGTGCCCGTGGTCGAGGTCTGGAACAAAACCGACGCCGCCGCCGGCGCCGTGCCGGCGGGCGGCCTGGCGCTGTCGGCGCGCACCGGCGACGGGCTGGAGGCGCTGCGCCGCCGGCTGCTGGAGATCGCCGGCTGGCAGTCGGCGCCCGAGGGCGTCTACCTCGCACGCGAGCGCCACGTGCAGGCGCTGCGGCGCGTCGATGCCCACCTGATAGCGGCCACCGCCCACCTGGCCGCGCAGGCGCAGTCGCTCGACCTGCTGGCCGAGGAGCTGCGCCTGGCGCAGAACGCGCTTGGCGACATCACCGGCGAATTCAGCTCGGACGACCTGCTGGGCGTGATCTTTTCGAGCTTCTGCATCGGCAAATGAGACAGATCCATCCGCCCCCGCCCGGGCCGGTGTATCAGGTGTAAGCGGGCGTTAAAGACCCTTGTGCGGGCTCGGCGGCGACGATACCGTTGCGCCCATCATGAACGCCCCTCTCCCGACCCACCTCAAGTTCGACGTCCAGGGCCTGGCCCAGGCGATGGCGCACAACCATGCCGTCGACGGCTTCAAGCTCACGCTGACGCCGGCCCAGTGGGACATCCTGGCCAGCTACATGCAGCCGTTCGCGCTGATGCAGGGCCAGGTGCTGATCGAGCAGGGCGCGGTGGACCGCACGCTCTACGTGGTGGAGAGCGGCTCGCTGAGCGTGCACTACAAAGACGAGAAATCCCGCGTGCGCCTGGCCATCCTGGGCCCCGGCTCCGTGGTCGGTGAAGGCAGCTTCTTCTCGCACCTGCCGCGCAACGCCACGGTGCAGGCCGCCAGCCACAGCAAGGTCTGGAGCCTGACCCCGATCCGCTTCACCGAACTGGCCAACCGCCAGCCCTCGGTGGCGCTGGAAATCAGCCTGGGGCTGGGCGCGGTGGTCGCCAAGCGGCTGGTGAACCGGCCCAAGCGCGTGGCCGTGACCTGATCTGCTCCCAAAAGCAGAGCAGACCATCACCGCCGGGCCTGGACCTCGAGGTAAAAAGTACCCAAAAAAGGCGGTCTTCGCGTCCGCGAGGGCCCGCCGGGCGCCGCCCAGCCGCCTGCGCCCGCCCCTTGGAGCCCCGGGCCTCGTGAAAACCGAAGTAGTGACAACTATTTCACGAAAATGGAGCTCCCATCGGCGCGAAACCCGGATTTGCCGGCCGGTGAGAACGGTATTTGCAAGCATCGGGTTTTACACTGTCGCCGATGCCGCACCGGCACCGGCCGGCCGCGAATTCAAGAAAGCACACGCATGTCCCTGTTCCAGTGGTTCTCCCGAAAAAAGCCCGCCTTGCCAGTGCCGATGCCCGAAAGCTCAGGCCTGTCGCGGGTGGAAGCCACGCGGCCGGTGGCCTCGGCCAAGGCGGCAGGCGCCAAGATGCCGCCCGGCGGGACCGAGCATGCGGCCAACCGCAAGAGCGAGCGCATGGCGCGGCGCGAGCTGCTGTACAGCGTGGTGCGCGAGTCCATGGTGCGTGCCGGGGTGTTGTCTGCAAGCTACAAATTCAAGGTGCTGTCGCTGGACCAGCGCGGCCGCCAGTTCATGGTGATGATGGACCTGGCGCGCGGCTTCGCCGGCGAGCCCGCCCGCCTGGCCGAGATCGAGGCCATGATCGCCCAGAACGCCAAGTCGCGCTACGACATCGTGGTGACCGCGGTCTACTGGCGCATGAACGAGCATGTGGCCGTGGGCCAGGTGCAGGCGCGCGTGCCGGCGGCGTCGGCCCTGCCCCGGGTGTCACAGCCCGCGCCGCTGGGCGAGGCCGAGAGCCCGCGCGCGCGGCCCGCGGTCCCGCGCTTCGAGCCGATCCAGGAAGACGAAGTGGCCGCCTTCAAGCGCGCGCTCGCCGCCAGCGCGGTGCCGGCGGCTCCGGTGGCGGCTCCTGCTGCAGCGGCCACGGCCGCGGCGGCGGCTCTGCCGGCGGCCGCCGCGCTCGCGGCGCGGCCCAATGCCAGCCGCTACGCCCTGCTCACGGGCTATGAGGACACCGAGATGCCGGATCCCGATGCGCGCATGCCCGCGCTCAGCACCACGCAGTACGGCGACCTGAACTGAGAGACCGCCCGTCCCCAGCAGGGGGACGAGGCCGCGCGCGCCGCCAGGCGTCACGATCAAGGAGGAGAGACCATGAACGTACAACAACTGGTGAGCGCGATCGCCGCGCTGGACGCGCATGACGCGCTGCAGTGCCGGCTCACGCTGGAGGAGTGGCAGAAGATCGCGCCCTACCTGTCGATCCGTTTCCTGATCCCCGGCGAGCCCTTGATGCGCGAGGGCGACGCCGAGCGCGAGCTCTACATCCTGGCCGAAGGCGAGCTGCAGGTGACCCTGCAGGACACGGTCATCGCCACCCAGAAGCCCGGCGCGGTGGTGGGCGAAGGCACGTTCTTCTCCGGCCAGCCGCGCAGCGCCACCGTGGTGCCGTCGCAGCCCGGCGTGGCCTGGGCGCTGAGCTGGGAGCGGTTCGAGGCGCTGTCGCACAAGCAGCCGCGCCTGGCGCTGGACCTGGTGCGCAGCGTGGCCGCCGTGCTGGCCGTGCGCATGCGCGAAGCGCTGCTGGTCGGCCAGTTCACCTGAATTCTGGCCGAAATCGGCCGGAGGTCCAGATGCAGCGGTTCTCGGGCGCTATCAAAAAGAGAGCGACGGGATTGCTCAATGGCCCTCGAAATCGACCAGCGTGAACAGCGGCAGGCCGGCGGCGCGCAGCTTGCCGGAGCCGCCGAGTTCGGGCAGGTCGACGATGGCCGCGCCCTCCACCACCGTGGCGCCGAGCTTCTCGAGCAGCTTCTTGCCCGCCATCATGGTGCCGCCGGTGGCGATCAGGTCGTCGATCAGCAGCACGCGGTCGCCCGCCTTCACGGCGTCGGTGTGCAACTCCACCGTGGCGCTGCCGTATTCGAGCTCGTAGGTTTCCTCCACCGTGGTGAACGGCAGCTTGCCCTTCTTGCGGATCGGCACGAAGCCGACGTTGAGCTCGTAGGCCACCACGGCGCCCAGGATGAAGCCGCGCGCATCGAGCCCGGCCACCACGTCGGGCCGCATGCCGCGGCTCATGTAGCGGTGCACGAAGGCGTCGATCAGCACGCGGAACACCTGGGGGTCCTGCAGCAGCGGCGTGATGTCGCGGAACTGCACGCCCGGCGCCGGCCAGTCGGGCACGGTGCGGATGTGGTTCCGGAGGTAGGCGGAGGTGTCCATCGGGGGTTTATCCTTTCAATAGCTTCTGTTCGGCCACGGCCAGGGCTTCGGGCTTGCCCGACAGGACCAGCGTATCGCCTTCCTGCAGCAGCGTGGCGTCGTCCACGGCGGCGGCCTTGCCATCCTGGCGGCGCAGGCTCATGACGCGCGCGCCCAGCGCATGCAGCGCCAGCCGTTCCAGCGGGTGGCCCAGCGAGCGGGCGCTCGGCGGCAGCGTGAAGGTGCCCAGCCGCTCGTGGTCGCGCTCGTTGACGGTGTCGTCGTCGGCGCCGTGGAAGTAGCCGCGCAGCAGGTTGTAGCGCGCATCGCGCTGGTCCTGCACGATGCGGATCACGCGCCGCATCGGCACGCCCACCAGGGCCAGCGCGTGGCTGGCCAGCATCAGCGAGCCCTCGATCGCCTCGGGCACGACCTCGGTGGCGCCGGCGGCCTGCAGCTTCTCCAGGTCGTGGTCGTCCTGCGTGCGCACGATCACCGGCACCTGGGGCGCGTGGGCGCGCGTGTTGGCCAGCACCTTGAGCGCGCCGGCCACGTCCAGGTAGGTCACCACCACCGCGCTGGCGCGGCCCATGCCGGCGGCGATCAGCGCCTGCAGCCGCGCCGCGTCGCCGAACACCACCGAGTCGCCGGCGGCGGCGGCCTGGCGCACGCGGTCGGGGTCGAGGTCCAGCGCCATGTAGGGGATGCCTTCGCGCTCGAGCATGCGCGCCAGGTTCTGGCCGCAGCGGCCGTAGCCGCAGATGATGACGTGCTTGCTGGTGTTGATCGACTTGCGCGCGATGGTGGTCATCTGCAGCGACTGCTGCAGCCACTCGCTGGCCACCAGCTTCATCACGATGCGGTTGCTGTACATGATGATGACCGGCGTGGCCAGCATCGACAGCACCATGCTCGCCAGGATCGGGTTGAGCAGCGCCGGCGGCACCAGCGCGTGCTCCTGCGCCAGCGTCAGCAGCACGAAGCCGAACTCGCCGGCCTGCGCCAGGTACAGGCCGGTGCGCAGCGACACGCCGGTGGTGGCGCCCAGCCCGCGCGCCAGCGCCGTCACCAGCGCCAGCTTGAACAGCACCGGCAGCGTCAGCAGCACCAGCACCAGGCCCCAGCGCTCGAGCACGATGTGCCAGTCCAGCATCATGCCGATGGTGATGAAGAACAGGCCCAGCAGCACGTCGTGGAACGGCCGGATGTCGGTCTCCACCTGGTGCTTGTACTCGGTCTCCGACACCAGCATGCCGGCGATGAAGGCGCCCAGCGCCAGGCTCAGGCCCGCCATCTCGGTCAGCCAGGCCAGGCCCAGCGTGATCAGGAGCAGGTTGAGCACGAACAGCTCCTCGCTCTTGCGCCGCGCCACGATGGTGAGCCACCAGCGCATCACGCGCTGGCCGCCGGCCAGCAGCACGGCGATCAGCACGGCGGCCTTGAGCCCGGCCAGCGCCAGCTCCTTGAGCAGCTGCTCGGGCGACGAGCCGAGGGCGGGAATCAGCACCAGCAGCGGCACCACCGCCAGATCCTGGAACAGCAGCACGCCCATCACGCGCTTGCCATGCTCGCTCTCCAGCTCCAGCCGCTCGGACATCAGCTTGACCACGATCGCCGTGCTGCTCATGGTCAGCGCGCCCGACAGCGCCAGAGAGGTCTGCCAGTTCATGTGCCACAGCGTGGGCGCCAGCGCGGCCAGGAACAGCGAGGCGAAGGTGGCCACCAGGATCGTCAGCACCACCTGGAACAGCCCGAGCCCGAACACATGGGCGCGCATGGCGCGCAGCTTGGGCAGGTTGAACTCCAGCCCGATCACGAACATCAGGAACACCACGCCGAACTCGCCCAGGTGCTTGACGCCTTCGGAGTTCTGCGCCAGCGCCAGTGCATGCGGGCCGATCAGCACCCCGGCGCTCAGGTAACCCAGCATCGGCGGCAGCTTGAGCGAGCGGCAGGCCACCACGCCCAACACCGCGGCCAGCAGGTACAACAGCGTCAATTCGAGGGAGCTCATCCCCCGATGCTAGCAAGCCATGTGCCTCGCACCGGTGCTTTTGTGCGCGGCGCCGCGCCGCGAGGCGCAAAAACCTTGTGCGGACCAGGATGCCCGGAGGCGCGCCGCGACCGATAAAATCGCCCGATGACATTCGACGCCCAGCAGGCCCTGCGCCTGGCCCAGGAGACCTTCGATATCGAGGCCGCCGCCGTCCTCGGGCTGAAGGCCCGTGTGAACGAGGCGTTTGCCCAGGCCGTGCAGCTGATGCTCGGCGTGCGCGGGCGGGTGGTCGTCATGGGCATGGGCAAGAGCGGCCATGTCGGGCGCAAGATCGCCGCCACGCTGGCCTCCACCGGCACGCCGGCGATGTTCGTGCACCCGGCCGAGGCCAGCCACGGCGACCTCGGCATGATCAAGCCGATCGACGTGGTGCTGGCCATCTCCAACAGCGGCGAGGTCGAGGAGCTGAGCGTGCTGCTGCCGGTGCTCAAGCGCCTGGGCGCGCCCGTGGTCGCGATGACCGGCGGCCTGCAGTCCACGCTGGCCCGGCATGCCAACCTGGTGCTGGACAGCGGCGTGGAGAAGGAGGCCTGCCCGCTCAACCTCGCGCCCACCGCCAGCACCACCGCGCAGATGGCGCTGGGCGACGCGCTGGCCGTGGCCCTGCTCGATGCGCGCGGCTTTCGCACCGAGGACTTCGCGCGCTCGCACCCCGGCGGCGCGCTGGGCCGCAAGCTGCTGACCCATGTGAGCGACGTCATGCGCTCGGGCGAGGACGTGCCGCGCGTCGGCCCGCAGGCCAGCTTCAGCGACCTGATGCGCGAGATGAGCGCCAAGGGCCTGGGTGCCTCGGCCGTGGTGGATGCCGACAGCCGCGTGCTCGGCATCTTCACCGACGGCGACCTGCGCCGCCTGATCGAGCGCGGCGTTGACCTGCGCGCCGCCACCGCGCAGGACGTCATGCACGCCAGCCCGCGCACCATCCGCGCCGATGCGCTCGCGGTCGATGCGGTCGAGCTGATGGAGCAGCACCGCATCACCAGCGTGCTGGTGGCGGATGCCGACCTCCGGCTGGTGGGCGCGCTCAACAGCAACGACCTGATGCGCGCGAAGGTGATATGAGTCTTCAGGCTCCGCATGCGATGGCATCCCACCTTTGCGCTTCACTGCGCGGGCCGGTGAATCATGGAAGCTGAGCCCTTGGCCTCGCAGCTGCCCTGGCTCGAACCGTCCCTGAGCTTCCCTGCGGAGCTGCTGCTGCGGGCGCAGGGCATCCGCATCGCCTTCTTCGACGTGGACGGCGTGCTGACCGACGGCGGCCTGTACTTCTCGGAGGCGGGCGAGACCCTCAAGCGCTTCAACACCCTGGACGGCCACGGCCTCAAGCTGCTGCAGAAGGCCGGCATCACGCCGGCCGTGATCACCGGGCGCGATTCCAAGCCGCTGCGCACCCGCCTGTCGGCGCTGGGCATCACGCAGGTGCGCTACGGCACCGAAGACAAGCGCCCGGCCGCCGAGCAGATGCTGGCCGCGCTGGGGCTGGACTGGTCGCAGGCCGCGGCCATCGGCGACGACTGGCCCGACCTCGCGGTGATGCGCCGCTGCGCCTTGGCCGGCGCGCCGCCGCAGGCCCATGCCGAGGTGCGGGCGGCGGCCCACCACGTCACGCAGGCCCGGGGCGGCCAGGGCGCGGCGCGCGAGTTCTGCGACCTGCTGCTGGTGGCCAGCGGCCGCTACGCGCAGCTGCTGCAGGACGCCGGCGCATGAGCGCCGCGCAAGCCGCCCATGGCCTCGGCCAGGCGCTGCGCCTGTGGCGCGCGGGCTGGGAGCGCGCCTCGATCTACCTGCCCATCATCCTGATGGGCGTGCTCGCGCTCGGCAGCTACTGGCTGGTGCGCACCACCCCGATCTTCAGCCTGCCCGGCACCGAGAAGCCGGCCAGGCATGTGCCCGACTATTTCATGCGCCAGTTCTCGGTCAAGACCTTCGACGCCGGCGGCCGCCTCAAGAGCGAGGTGATCGGTACCGAGGCGCGCCACTACCCCGACACCGACACGCTGGAAATCGACCAGCCGCGCATCCGCTCGTTCAGCGAGGACGGGCGCCTGACCACCGCCACGGCGCGGCGCGGCCTGTCCAATGGCGACGGCTCCGAGGTGCAGCTGTTCGGCGACGCCGTGGTGGTGCGCGAGGCCACCACCGACAAGGCCGGCAACCTGCTGCCGCGCTTCGAGGCCCGCAGCGAGTTCCTGCACGCCTTCACGGACACCGAGCGCATCATCACGCACCTGCCGGTGGTGCTGATCCGCGGCGAAGACCGGTTCACGGCCGACTCGATGGACTACGATAACCTCGACCGCCTCATGAACCTGCACGGGCGGGTCAAGGGCCTGCTGGTGCCCAAGGCCACCAAGTAAGCATCATTCAACGGCCGTTCGCGGCGGAGGCAGCATGTCCCGACTCGTCTTCATCACCGGCGCTTCCAGTGGCATCGGCCAGGCGCTGGCCTGGCGCTTCTACCAGGCCGGCTACGCGCTGGCGCTGGTGGCGCGCCGCACTTCCGAGATCGAATCATGGGCAGGTCGGCACCAGCTGGACGCAGGGCGCTACAAGATCTATAGCGCCGACGTGTCCGACGCCGACAGCGCCGTGGCCGCCGGCCAGGCCTGCATGGCCCAGCAGGGCGTGCCCGACGTGGTGATCGCCAACGCCGGCATCAGCATCGGCGTGGACACGGCGGTGCGCGCGGACATCGACGTCATCGCCCGCACCTTCGCCACCAACAACATCGGCATGGCGGCAACGTTCCATCCGTTCATCGAGGCCATGGCGCGGCGCGGCTCGGGCGCGCTGGTCGGCATCGGCAGCGTGGCCGGCATCCGCGGCTTGCCGGGGCATGGCGCCTATTGCGCAAGCAAGGCGGCCGTGATCAGCTACTGCGAATGCCTGCGCGGCGAGCTGCGGTCCTCGGGGGTACGGGTCGTCACGATCTGCCCGGGCTACATCGACACGCCGCTGACGCGGAAGAACCGCTATGCCATGCCGTTTCTGATGCAGCCCGAGGCCTTTGCCGACAAGGCCTTCGCCGCCATCGAGGCGGGTGCGAGCTACCGCGTCATTCCGTGGCAGATGGGCTTGGTGGCCAAGCTGCTGCGCCTGCTGCCCAATGCGCTGTTCGACAAGGCGCTGGCCGGGCGGCCCCGCAAGCACCGCGAGGGAGACGGCGCGGCCTCCTGAGGGCTTCGCCTTGCGCGCGGGCGCCCGCGCGGTCTGGATGGCGCAAAGCAAAAAGGCTCCGTGAGGAGCCTTTTTTCATGGGGTTGCCGGGGCTTCAGTAGCCGCCGCCACCACCGCCGTAGCCGCCGCGGCCACCACCGCCGCCGCCACCGCCACGCGGGCCAGGGCCGTAGGGGCTGCGGAAACCGCCGTCGCCACTGCGGCCACCACCGCCGTAGCCGCCGCCACCGCCTTCGCGACGGCCACCGCCGCCGCCACCACCGCCGTAGCCGCCACCACCGCCGCCGCCAAATCCACCACCGCTGCGGGGGGGACGGGCTTCCATCGGGCGGGCTTCGTTCACGACGACGCTGCGGCCGCCCAGGGGCTGGCCGTTCATGCCGTTGATGGCGGCCTGTGCCTCGGCATCACTGCCCATTTCGACAAAGCCGAAACCCTTGGAGCGACCGGTGTCGCGTTCCATCATCACCTTGGCGCTGGTGACCGCGCCAAATTGACCAAAGGCTTGCTCCAGGTCGCCGTCGCGCACCGAATAAGGCAGGTTGCCGACGTACAGTTTGTTGCCCATGAAGGGACTCCTCAATTAAACACATTGACTTTAGCGATGGAGTCCCGAAAACGCATTCAACAAACCGGAGAGACGCGAAAGTGACCTGTTCACCGCAAACTTGGCGCAGGCGGTTTCCCACCCAAACCTCATCCATTATGCGCCACATATCCGGGAATCATGCAAGCGTCCAGCGTGTTGCAAGATGTGAATAATCACCAAATTCCAACAAAAAAGAGCCCCGCAGGGCTCTTTTCGTGATCCGGACGGCCCGTTGCGGGCCGCTCCTGCCGTCGGCAGGGATCAGTAGTTGTTGCGGCCGCCGCCGTAACCACCGCCGCCGCCGCTGCGGCCACCGCCGTAGCCGCCACCACCACCGCCGCCGAAGCCGCCGCCACCGCTGCGGGGGGGACGGGCTTCCATCGGGCGGGCTTCATTGACCACCAGGTTGCGGCCGCCCATGGACTGGCCGTTCATGCCGCTGATGGCGGCTTGTGCTTCGGCATCGCTGCCCATTTCGACAAAGCCGAAACCCTTGGAGCGACCGGTGTCGCGTTCCATCATGACCTTGGCGCTGGAGACGGTGCCGAACTGGCTGAAAGCCTGTTGCATGTCGCTGTCGCTGAAGGAATAGGGCAGGTTGCCCACGTAAAGTTTGTTGCCCATGAAGGGACTCCTCAAAAAAACTCAGAGCGCGATGGAGTCCGATAAACGCAATCAACAAAACAGTAAAGACTTCAAAGACGCGAAGCCGACCGATCACCGCAGGAATGTGCGGCCCCTGAAGGCTGCACCCTCCCATTATCCGCTATATTGCCGCCGCGCGGCAAACCGGCTGCCGCGCGCGGGCCGCCGGCCTACCCGCCGGGGGTGTCGTCCCCGGTGTAGTGGCGCCATTGCCGCATGGCGTTGCGCATGGTGAGCAGCTGCCGCTCGAACCTCGGGCAGGCATGGCAGGCCAGCAGGTGAAGCCGCAGCGCAACCCGCTCTGCCAGAGGCAGGGCGCGGTCTTCGCGCGCGATGAGCAGCGCGGCCACTTGCTTGCAGGTGCGTCGCAGGATCATGGTCGGGATGGGGCCGAAGGGCCGAACCAGTTGAGCTCCAGGCACTCGCGCAGCCGCAGCCGGGCGCGATGCAACTGAACGTAAAGGTTGGTCGAGGTCAGGTTCAGTTCCTTACAAATGTCCTCGCTGGGCAGTTCCAGCCACTCGCGCATCAGGAACACGCGGCCCAGCGCGGCCGGCAGTTTCTCGGCGCAGGCCTCGAGCACCAGGAAGAACTGGCGCGAGTTCAGCTCCTGCTCGGGATTGCCCCAGTCCGAGGGCGGGTGGGCGAAATGGCCGTCGGCGCGGAACACCAGCGCGTCCAGCTCGTCGCTGCCGTCGGCGCCGCCGTCATCGAGGCTGACTTCGCGCGAGCGCTGGCGCAGCTGGTCGATCACCTTGTGCTTGAGGATGCCCACCAGCCAGGTCTTGAGCTGCGAGCGGTTGCCGAACGACTGGGGCTTGGCCAGCGCGGCCACGAAGGTCTCGGAGACGGCGTCTTCGGCCCACGCGTCGTTGCGCAGCTGCAGGCGCGCGAAGCGCAGAAGGTAGGCGTGGTGCTCGGCGAGCTGGGTTTCGAGCGACATGGCGGCGGGTGGCTGGGAAGGCATCATCGTACAGGGCCCGGGGTGAGGGAAACCCGGGCCTTCCGAAGGCCGGCTGGCCCGATTCCACCCTGAAATCAGGCCGATGTCCAAATGCAGCGGTACTTTTGTGCTATTAAAACAGGAGCAACTACCAGTTCGCCTCGCGCCCCGGCGTGGCGCCGATGCGGTGGATCGACAGGTCGGCGCCCTCGTATTCCTCTTCCGGCGAAAGCCGCAGGCCCATGAAGAGCTTGAGCGCGCCGTAGACCACCGCGCCGCCCAGCAGCGCCCAGGCCACGCCCATGATGGAGCCGATCAGCTGCGCGCCCAGGCTCACGCCGCCGAGCCCGCCCAGCGCCCGGCTGCCGAACAGCCCGGCCGCGATGCCGCCCCAGGCGCCGCACAGGCCGTGCAGCGGCCACACGCCCAGCACGTCGTCGATCTTCCAGCGGTTCTGCGTGAGCGTGAACATTGCCACGAAGATCGCACCGGCCACCGCGCCCACGACCAGGGCGCCCAGCGGGTGCATCAGGTCCGAGCCCGCGCACACGGCCACCAGCCCGGCCAGCGGGCCGTTGTGCACGAAGCCCGGGTCGTTCCGGCCGCACGCGAGCGCGGCCAGCGTGCCGCCGACCATGGCCATCAGCGAGTTCACGGCCACCAGGCCCGAGATCTTGTCGATGGTCTGCGCGCTCATCACGTTGAAGCCGAACCAGCCCACTGTCAGGATCCAGGCGCCCAGCGCGAGGAACGGGATGTCGGAGGGCGGGTGGGCGCTGACGCCGCCGTCCTTGCGGTAGCGGTTGCGGCGCGCACCCAGCAGCAGCACGGCCGGCAGCGCCAGCCAGCCGCCCACGGCGTGCACCACGATGGAGCCCGCGAAGTCGTGGAATTCCGCGCCTGTGAGCGACTGGATCCAGCCCTGCACGCCGAAGTGCCGGTTCCAGGCGATGCCCTCGAAGAACGGGTAGACGAAGCCGACGATCACCGCCGTGGCGATGAGCTGCGGCCAGAAGCGCGCGCGCTCGGCGATGCCGCCCGAGATGATGGCGGGAATCGCCGCCGCGAAGGTGAGCAGGAAGAAGAACTTCACCAGCTCGTAGCCGTTCTTCGCGGCCAGCTGCTCGGCGCCCACGAAGAAGTGCGTGCCGTAGGCCACGCCGTAGCCGACCATGAAGTAGGCGACGGTGGAGACGCTGAAATCCACCAGGATCTTCACCAGCGCATTGACCTGGTTCTTCTTGCGGACCGTGCCCAGCTCCAGAAACGCGAAACCGGCATGCATGGCCAGCACCATGATGCCGCCCAGCAGGATGAACAGGACGTCCGTGCCCTGTTTGAGTGCTTCCATAAGGCCTCTTTGGATGAAATTGCTTGTTGTTGGTGCGCGCCAGCGTGTCTTTGCGCTGACGCACCAAAATCAAGCAAAAAGTGCGCCAGAAGCGTGCGGCGCCATCGCCGGGCTATAATCCGGCCTGTCATTGGGGAGTAGCCTCCCTTCGATTTCGAGAGGGGTTTGCGTCAACAGACTTGGGTCTTCGGCCCATGGCGCAAACGGTTTTCCGGACTTGGCGAGACCTTTGACTGCGCAGCCTCCGTTTTGGCCGGGGATGCCGCGCAGTCAATGGTTCATTCGTTCCGGCCGGAGTACTTTCATGGAAGCCTTTCTCGTCTCCACCGGTATCGTCGCGCTCGCCGAAATAGGCGACAAGACCCAGCTGCTGTCGCTCGTGCTGGCGGCGCGCTTTCGCAAGCCCTGGCCCATCGTGCTGGGCATCTTCGTGGCCACGCTGGTCAACCATGCGCTGGCCGGCGCCGTCGGCGCCTGGGTCACCACGGTGCTGGGCCCCGACGTCCTGCGCTGGGTGCTGGGCCTGTCGTTCCTGGCGATGGCCGGCTGGATGCTGATTCCCGACAAGCTCGACGAGGACGAGGCCGGCACCACGCCGCGCCTGGGCATCTTCGGCACCACCGTCATCGCGTTCTTCCTGGCCGAGATGGGCGACAAGACGCAGGTGGCCACGGTGATGCTGGCGGCGCAGTACCACGCCTGGGCCTGGGTCGTGGCCGGCACCACGCTGGGCATGATGCTGGCCAACGCGCCGGTGGTCTGGCTGGGCGAGCGCGTCACGCGGCGCATGCCGGTGCAGTGGGTGCACCGCATCGCCGCGGCGGTCTTCCTGATGATCGGGGTGCTGGTGCTGGCCGCGCCGCTGATGGCGCTCGCCAAAGCCTGAGCCGCCGGCTCAGGGGCTGGTGCGGGCCGGCTGGGCCGGGTCGAACTTCAGCACCCGCACCTGGCCGCTGGCTCCGGGGAAGCCCTCGAACACGCTGCGCACGAGGTAGGGCATGGTGGCCGCGAGGTCCGGCGCATCGTCCTGGATCACGGCGCTGGCCTCGAACACCGCCGGGGCCTTGCCGCCCGGCGGCGCGGCGAGGTTGTCGCGGATCACCACGTTCAGGCGGTTGACCTGCAGGGTGCGCGTCACGAGCTGGTCGCCGATGTAGCGCGGCCCGTAGGGGCCGTAGCCATAGGTGCCGCCGATGAAGGCGCCGCGCCGCGAGAAGCGACCCGACACCCAGTAGGGCGGGTAGGGCGCGCTGGCGTAGACCGGCTCGTAGGACTGCCGGCTGGTGGTGGCGACATCGGGCCGCACCTCGACCAGGAAGCGCACCGGTGCGCCGGCCACCGAGGGCTTGAGCCCCTGGCGCACCAGCTCATCGGCCACCAGGCCCTGGTAGCTGCTCTGCTCGAGTTCGCCCAGCGGCAACGGGAGCGGCAGGCGCGCGAACGCGAAGGTCTGGCCCGCCGCGTCGGCAGGCCAGCGCTGGAAGGTGGTGACCTTGCTGGCGATCGGGCTGGCGCAGCCCGCCAGCAGCGCTGCCAGCGCCAGGGCGCCACCGGCAAGCAGGCGTTTGCTGAACATGGCCGCATTGTGGCCCCTGCAGGTAAATCCCCGGCGGCGCCGCGGTTGCTCCGGCGGCCGCCGCTGCGGGCGGCGGCAGGTGCGGCGGGACCCCGCTATACTTGGCTGGCGCCGATTTGCTCCAGCTTGCGGGCGCGTAACAAGTTCAGCTAAAGACGGCAGCCGGCCCGGCCTCGTTTTTAGCGACGCCGGGTTTTTCATTGCCATGAGTTTTGTCGCCACACCGCAGTTCATGACCTTTGCCGCGCCGCTGCCGCTGCAAAGCGGCGCGTCCCTGCGCGGCTACACGCTGGCCTACGAAACCTACGGCACGCTCAACGCCGACCGCTCCAACGCCGTGCTGGTCTGCCACGCGCTCAATGCCTCGCACCACGTGGCCGGGGTCTATGCGGGCCAGGAAAAGAGCGAGGGCTGGTGGGACAACATGATCGGCCCCGGCAAGGCGGTGGACACCGAGCGCTTCTTCGTGATCGGCGTCAACAACCTCGGCTCCTGCTTCGGCTCCACCGGGCCGATGCATGTCAACCCCGATTCGGGCCGGGTCTACGGCGCCGACTTCCCCGTGGTCACGGTGGAGGACTGGGTCGACGCCCAGGCGCGGCTGCTCGATGCCCTGGGCATCGAGACCCTGGCCGCCGTGATGGGCGGCAGCCTGGGCGGCATGCAGGCGCTGTCGTGGACGCTGCAGTACCCGCAGCGCGTGCGCCACGCCGTGGTGGTGGCGAGCGCGCCCAATCTCACGGCCGAGAACATCGCTTTCAATGAAGTGGCGCGGCGCGCCATCGTGACCGATCCCGATTTCCACGGCGGCCATTTCTACGAGCACGGCGTGATCCCCAAGCGCGGCCTGCGCATCGCGCGCATGATCGGCCACATCACCTACCTCAGCGACGACGTGATGAACGAGAAGTTCGGACGCCAGCTCAGGGAGGGCATCGATCTGCGCTACACGACGCAGGACATCGAGTTCCAGATCGAGAGCTACCTGCGCTACCAGGGCGACAAGTTCAGCGAATACTTCGACGCCAACACCTATCTGCTGATCACGCGCGCGCTCGACTACTTCGACCCGGCGCGCGAGCATGGCGGCAGCCTGACGGCGGCGCTGGCGCGCGCCACCAGCCGCTTCCTGCTGGTGAGCTTCAGCACCGACTGGCGCTTCTCGCCCGCGCGCAGCCGCGAGATCGTCAAGGCCCTGCTCGACAACCGGCGCAGCGTGAGCTACGCCGAGATCGACGCGCCGCACGGGCACGACGCCTTCCTGCTCGACGACGCCCGCTACATGGGCGTGGTCAGCTCCTACTTCGACAGCATCGCGAAGGAGCTGGCGGCATGAGCGAGATGGCCGTCCTGCAATCCATCGCCCGCCTCGTGCCCGAGGGCTCGCGCGTGCTCGACCTCGGCTGCGGCGACGGCGCGTTGCTGGCGCTGCTGCAGAAAGAGCGCGGCTGCACCGGCTACGGCATCGAGATCGCCGACGCCAACGTGCTGGCCTGCGTGCGCCGCGGCGTGGACGTGATCCAGCTCAACCTCGACGAGGGGCTGGCCATGTTCGACGACGCCTCGTTCGACGTGGTGCTACAGATCAACACCCTGCAACACCTGCGCAATGCCGAGACCATGCTGCGCGAGACCGCGCGCGTGGGCCGCATCGGCATCGTCGCGTTTCCCAACTTCGCCTACTGGGCCAACCGGCTGAGCGTCGCGCGCGGCCGCATGCCCGTGACCAAGACCCTGCCCTACCAGTGGTACGACACGCCCAACATCCGCGTCGGCACGCATGCCGATTTCGAGCAGCTGGCACGCCGCAACGGCCTGCGCATCGAAGACAGCTTCGGCCTGCACGAGGGCCGCACGCTGCGGCTGTGGCCGAACCTGCGCGCCAGCACGGCGGTGTTCCGGCTCACGAAGGGCTGAGAAGCCGATCGCCCGGCAACGGTGCGAGCCGTTGGCCGGGCGGTGCCTTTACAGGAAGTGGTAGCGCAGCCCCACGCTGAACTGGTTCAGCCCGGTGCGGCCGGTGGAGGCCGCGTCGCCCACGCGGTTGTAGTGGATCAGCTCGGCCGTGGCATCGAGGTTGCGCGTCAGCGCATAGCTGGCGCCGACGCCCACCGCCAGCGAGGTGGTGCTGTCGGTGTTGGACAGGGCCGTCGGCCCGCCCGCGTTGGAGTTCAGGTCCAGGCGGGTATGCCACTGCTCCACGCCGAGGCGGCCGTAGACCGACCACTGCGGGTTGATCGGCAGGATGCCCAGCGCATGCAGGCCCAGGCCGTGGGATTTCCAGGAGCCCGAGGCCGTGTCGGCGGCTGGTGACGACAGGCTGGACTGCACGCCCATGGTGCCCAGGCGGTCGTAGGTGCCTTCGATGGCGAAATTCGGGTTGAACTGGTAGCCCAGGCGCAGGCTGGGGTTGGTGCTGGACGAATCGCTCGAGCTGCTGCTGCCGAAGCCCTGGTTGGCCAGCGCCGAGTCGATCTTCCCGCCCAGGCCGTTGGCGTGGTTGAAGGAGATGGCGCCGCCGACATACAGGCCCGTGCCCGCGGAGGCCGCGTTCGTCGAGGCCGTGCCCGTGCCTGTGGAGGCGTCGGCCGCATGGGCGGCGGGTGCCGCCAGGCCAACCCCGAGGGACAACAGTGCGATGGATGACCAGAGGGGTTTCATTTTCATACAAGCTCCTGGCGCAATTGCGCATTGGCACCGGA
Organism: Variovorax terrae; assembly: GCF_022809125.1. Lineage (NCBI taxonomy): Bacteria > Pseudomonadati > Pseudomonadota > Betaproteobacteria > Burkholderiales > Comamonadaceae > Variovorax > Variovorax terrae. The sequence goes on from NZ_JALGBI010000003.1 coordinate 326,467, forward strand.
CTCTCCGGTGACCGACACTCCGGCCGGCGCAGGCTCCTGGCCCGGCTGGAAAAAGAAGGCCGCGCCGTCGTGAATGCCACGGGGGCGCCCTGCGTCGTGCCATTGAACTGCACAGGCCTGTAAACCGCGTTGCCACGGGGTAAAGCGGGCGTAAATGCATGGAGCGGGTGTTAACATTTGCGCTCCGGGACGACAGCCTCCCGGCCCTCCAGGCGGTGTCCCGCCCAAGCGCTGCAACCCCTTCCGGAGACGGCAGCCGCCATGGACACCGCTGAACGCCCCACCCCCATTGCCTTGCGCGACGCCCTGCGCTTCTGGCTCAAGCTCGGCTTCATCAGCTTCGGCGGGCCGGCCGGGCAGATCGCGATCATGCACCGCGAGCTGGTGGAGCAGCGGCGCTGGATCAGCGAGCGGCGCTTCCTGCATGCGCTCAACTACTGCATGCTGCTGCCTGGCCCGGAGGCGCAGCAGCTCGCCACCTACATCGGCTGGCTGATGCACCGCAGCTGGGGCGGCGTGGCGGCGGGCGCGCTGTTCGTGCTGCCCTCGCTGTTCATCCTGATCGCGCTGAGCTGGGTCTACGTGGTGTTCGGCCAGGTGCCCGTGGTGGCGGGGCTGTTCTACGGCATCAAGCCGGCGGTAGCGGCCATCGTGGTGCAGGCGGTCTGGCGCATCGGCGGAAAAACACTGCGAAATCCCGCGAAGGTCCCTGTCCTGTGGTCGATTGCTGCTATCAGTTTTGTAGCAATTGCTTTCCTGAAGTTACCGTTCCCCTGGGTCGTGCTGGGCGCCGCCCTCACCGGCTGGCTGGGCGCGAAAGTGGCGCCGGCCCAGTTCCAGGGCATCGGCGGGCCGGCCCATGCGCAGTCCACCGGCGGCCCGGCCCTGATCGACGACGACACGCCCACCCCCGAGCACGCGCGCTTCAGGCCCGCGCGGCTGGCGGCGGTGCTGGCCGTGGGCGCGGTGCTCTGGCTGGCCCCGATGGGTGCGCTGGTGGCCTGGCAGGGCTGGCAGGCCACGCTCACGCAGATGGGCTGGTTCTTCACCAAGGCCGCGATGCTGACCTTCGGCGGCGCCTACGCGGTGCTGCCCTATGTGTACCAGGGCGCGGTGGAGCAGTTCCAGTGGCTCACCGGGCCGCAGATGATCGACGGCCTCGCGCTGGGCGAGACCACGCCCGGGCCGCTGATCATGGTGGTGGCCTTCGTCGGCTTCCTCGGCGGCTGGAGCCAGCAGGTGCTGGGGCCTGAGGCGCGGTTCCTGGGCGCGGCGCTGGCGGCCGTGGTGGTGACCTGGTTCACCTTCCTGCCCTCCTTCCTGTTCATCCTGGCCGGCGGGCCGCTGGTGGAGTCCACCCACGGCAAGCTGCACTTCACGGCGCCGCTCACCGCCATCACCGCGGCGGTGGTCGGCGTGATCGCCAGCCTCGCTCTGTTTTTCATAGCGCACATTGCCCTCCGGACGGGGACCTCCGTCGCTTTTCATTCAAGAATCGACGTCGCGGCGCTGGCGCTCGGCGGGCTGGCGGCGCTGGCCCTGCTGCGCTACAAGCTGGGCGTGATCCCGGTGATCGCGGGCTGTGCGCTCGCGGGGCTGGCATTGCGGATGGCCGGCTGGGGCTGAGCGCCCTGGCGGCCGGCGAACTCGCCGCGCTCCACGCGCGCGCACCAGTCGCGGAGGTCGGCGCCGAGCAGGTTGTCCGGCGTGTTGAACTGTGCCAGCAGGCTCATGTGGTTGTGGTCCGGGTACTGCACGAAGCGAGGCATCGGCGCGCCCTGCGCGTCGCACAGCTGCGCCAGCCGGTGCGCCAGCTCGAAGCCGTAGAAGTCGATCAGCGGGTTCTCGTACTGCGCCAGCGCCACGAAGGTGGGCGGCGCGTCGGCGCGCAGCTGCGCCATCGGCGCGCGTTCGGCATAGCGTGATTCGTCTGCGCCGTAGTAGGCGCGCACGCCGTGGGCGTTGGGGTTGTCGGGCCGCAGGTCGGCCACCACGCGCGGGCTGGCCAGCACCAGGCCGCGCACCGGCAAGCCTTGCGGCGGGCGCACGCGGGCGTCCCAGGCCGCACTGGCGCAGTGGGCGCAGGCCGCCGAGTGGCCGAACAGGAAGATCCGCGCGGCATCGCCGCCCCAGTCGCCGATGTGCCGGGTCACCCACAGCACGGCATCGCGCACGTCGCGCGCGCCTTCGGGCCAGGGGGCCTGCGGCGCGAGCCGGTACTCGACATTCACCGCCACGAAGCCGTGGCGCGCGAATTCGAGCGGCACGTTCTCGTAGACCCAGGGCGTCTGCGCCTTGTCGCCGCGCACGAAGGCGCCGCCGTGCACGAACACCATCACCGGCAGCCCGGCGGCCTCGGGCGGCGCGTGGATGTCCAGCACCTGGCGCGGGTCGCTGCCATAGGCCAGGTCGCGCGCGCTGCGTAGCGCGGCCACGGGCGCGGCGGCCAGCAGCGGGGCATAGGCTGCCAGCATGGCATCGCGCCCGGCGCCGATGTCGCTGTGCCAGCGCGGCCCCGTTTCGCGCAGCAGGCGCAGCAAGGAGTTGGGTGAAGCGTCGATCATGAGGTAAAGTTGTACGACAAATTTTCGCTACTGTATGACAACTCGCTTCAAGTCCGTGGTGCCCGGGGCGCACCTGTCCGACCAGGTGGCCGACGCGCTGGCCGCCGAGATCCGGGCCGGGCGCCTGGGCGTGGGCAGCAAGCTGCCCACCGAGGCCGAGCTGGTCGGGCAGTTCTCGGTCAGCCGCACGGTGGTGCGCGAAGCGGTGTCGCGGCTCAAGTCGATCGGCCTGGTCGATTCGCGCCAGGGCAGCGGCGTGTACGTGAAGAAGGCGGGCTTCTCGCCGCTCAACTTCGACGCGCGCCATGCCGAATCGCGCGAGGCCGTGATCCAGATGGTGGAGGTGCGCCGCGCCCTGGAGGCCGAAGTTGCCGCGCTGGCGGCGCAGCGGCGCACCAGCGCCGACGTGAAGCTGATCCGCCAGGCGATTGCCGCGCTGGACCAGGCCGTCCAGGCCGGCGGCGACGGCGTGGACGAGGACGTGAAGTTCCACCGCGCGATCGCCGACGCGGCGCGCAACCCGTTTCTCATCGGCACGCTGGAGTACCTGGGCCAGTTCCTGCGCGGCGCCACCCGCGTGACCCGCGCCAACGAGGCGCGCCGCGCCGATTTCGCGCGCCAGGTCAGCGAGGAGCACGAGGCCATCGTGCGCGCCATCGATGCGGGCGATGCCACGAAGGCGCGGCAGGCCGCGGCGCGCCACATGAACAACGCGATCCGCCGCATCGAGCAGGCCGATCCGGCGTTCTGGCAGCAGGAGGGCGAGCAGCTCGCGCGCAAGCTGGTGTCGGGGCTGGGGTCTGTCATCAATTGAGCTCCCCCGCGGAAGCCCGCTGAGCGGCGGTTCCGGGTAAACCCGGATGTCTTCCGGCATTGTCAAAGTTGTATGATAACCATACTAATTGACGATCTCGCCGCCCCAGGGACCTGCCGCCCGAAGGCGATCCGCCACCTTCTTCCTTCCGCCCATCACGCACCGACCCATGGCCTATCTGGAACTGCAGAACATCATCAAGCGTTTCGGCGACGTGCGGGTCGTCGAGGACATCAGCCTCAGCGCCGCGGCGGGCGAGTTCATCGTGCTGGTCGGCGCCTCGGGCTGCGGCAAGTCGACCACGCTGCGCATGGTTGCGGGGCTGGAGTCGCCCTCCTCAGGGCGCATCATCATCGACGGCCGCGACGTGACGGCCGCCTCGCCCGCGCACCGCGACATCGCCATGGTGTTCCAGAACTACGCGCTGTACCCGCACATGGACGTGGCGCAGAACATGAGCTTCGCGCTCGAGCTGGCCAAGACGCCGCGCGCGCAGATCGACGCCCGCGTGGCCGAGGCCGCGCGCATCCTGAGCATCGAGCACCTGCTGCGGCGCAAGCCCAAGGAGCTGTCGGGCGGCCAGCGCCAGCGCGTCGCCATGGGCCGCGCCATCGTGCGCGAGCCCAAGGTGTTCCTGTTCGACGAGCCGCTGTCCAACCTCGACGCCAAGCTGCGCGGCCACATGCGCGTGGAGATCGCGCTGCTGCACAAGCGCCTGGGCAAGACCACGGTCTACGTCACGCATGACCAGATCGAGGCGATGACGTTGGCCGACCGCATCGTGGTCATGGACCAGGGCCGGATCCAGCAGGTCGGCAGCCCCGACGAGGTGTTCAACCGGCCGGTGAACCAGTTCGTGGCCGGTTTCATCGGCAGCCCGAGCATGAACTTCATGCCGGCGCGCGTGGCCTCCGAAGGCGGTGCGCTCACCTTCGTTGGCAACGGCTTCCGCTGCGCGGTGCCCGCGCCGATGCACGAGGCCGCGGCCCGCCTGAAAGACGGCCAGGCCGTGCTGGGCGTGCGCCCGCAGGCCATGCGCCTGGGCGCGGCCGACGCGGAGCTGGCGCTGCCGGTGCGCGTGGAGGTGGCCGAGTACCTGGGCACCGAGACCGTGCTGAGCTGCTGCCTGCGCGACGACGCTCAGACCAAGGTCACCGTGCTGGCGCCGGGCCACCACACCGCCCTGATGGGCAGCGAGGTGGTGGCGGGCGCGAGCGCCTCGGCGCTGTACGCCTTCGAACCCGGCGGCCACGGCCCCTCACTGTCCGCATGAGCGGAATTTCCCAAGGAGACAAACGCATGAAACGTCGAGAACTGCTGCAAGGCGCGGCCGCGGCCGCCGCCCTCGGGCCCTGGGTCCACACCCAGGCACAGGACCGCTATGCCAAGTACAAGGGCCAGACCCTGGTGGTCAACTACCCGGCGCATCCGCACTACGACCAGGCCGAGAAGCTGTTCGCGGAGTTCACTGCGCAGACCGGCATCAAGGTCGAGCGCGACAAGATGCAGTACCTGCGCATGAAGGACAAGCAGGTGCTGGAGATGGGCAAGCGCGGCAACGGCGACTACGACGTCATCACCTACGTCGTGATGTGGAAGACCGAGTACGTGGCCAAGAAGCTGCTCGAGCCGCTGGCGCCCTACTTCAACAACGCGGCGCTGGCCGATCCGGCCTGGGACCAGAAGGACATCATCACTGCCTACTGGGAGAACATCGCGCTGGTGGGCGGCCCCAAGATGTACCTGCCCGGCCCCGGCGCGCAGCCCTACGGCATCCCGTTCGGCGCCGAGACCGGCGTGCTCGGCTATCGCCAGGACCTGCTGGACAAGCACAAGATCCCCGTGCCGAAGACCTATGACGAGCTGCTCAAGGCCTGCCATGTCATGAAGGACAAGGAAGGCATCGGCGGCCTGACCTCGCGCGGCCAGACCGGCCACCAGGTCACCGCGGCCTGGCTGCTGCACCTCACGCCGTTCGGCGGCGAAGTGTTCGACAAGAACTGGAAGGCAGCCTTCAACAACCCGGCCGGCGTGAAGGCGGCCGAGATCCTCAAGGAGATCGTCGACACCGGGCCGGCGGGCATCCCGAGCTACGGCTTCGGCGAGATGCAGAACGCGTTCCTGCAGGGCCAGGCGGCGTTCTACCTGGATTCGATCTCGGTCTTCGGCCCGGCCCAGGACCCGGCCAAGAGCAAGGTGGCCGGCAAGATCGGCTACGCCGTGCACCCCAAGGGCACGCAGTTCTCGGCGCAGAGCGGCGGTTTCGGCATGGGCATTCCGCGCAACGCCAAGAACAAGGAGGCGGCCTTCCTGTTCATGCAGTGGATGACGGCCAAGCAGGCCGACCAGAAGATCACGCTGCTGGGCGGCAACGCCAACCGCTGGAGCACGGTGAACAGCGCCGAGGTGGCGCGCAAGTACCCATCCGAGCTGCCGGTGCTGCGCGAGGCGCTCAAGATCTGCAACCCCGACTGGCGCCCGCTGATCCCGGAATGGGACCACATCAGCCAGCAGATCCTGGGCCAGGCCCTGCCCGACGTGATCACCGGCCGCAAGCCGGCCAAGCAGGCGCTGGACGCGGTGGTCAAGGACGCCGAGGACGTGCTGCGCAAGGGCGGCTGGCTCAAGGCCTGAGGGAGCGGCGCACGTGTCGATCTCAAGCGCCCGGCTGGCCCGGCTCACGCCCTATGTCTACATCGCGCCGGCGGTGCTGGTCATGCTCGCCGGCCTGGTGCTGCCGATCGCCGACGCGCTGCGGCTGAGCTTCTACGACTGGCCCATGGGCACCGACTGGGATAGCGCGCGCTGGGTCGGCCTGGAGGCCTTCGGCGAGATGCTGCGCTCGCCCCAGGTCTGGACTTCCATGGGCGTCACGCTGGCCTTCGTCCTCATCGCGGTGAGCTGCGAGATGGTGCTGGGCGTGGCGCTGGCGCTGTTCCTGGAGCAGCCGGTGCGCGGCATGCGCGCGTTCCGCACCGTCTTCGTGCTGCCGATGATGATCGCGCCGATCTGCGTCGGCCTGATCTGGCGCTACATGTTCGACGCCAACTTCGGCCCGGTCAACCAGTTCATGGGTTTCCTGGGCCTGGCGCCGCAGGCCTGGCTGGCCGACCACTCGCTGGCTTTCGCCGCCATGGTGGTGACCGACATCTGGCAGTGGACGCCCTTCGTCTTCATCATGGTGCTGGCCGCGCTGCAGGGCATGGACCACAGCATCGTCGAGGCCGCGCGCATCGACGGCGCCAATTGGTGGCAGCAGATCGTGCGCGTCAAGCTGCCGGTCATCAAGCCCATCCTCATCGTGACCCTGCTGATGCGCATGATCGACGGCTTCCGCGGCCTGGAGGTGATCTACGTCATGACCTTCGGCGGCCCGGGCCAGAGCACCGAGCTGTTTTCGCTGCACATCTACAAGGCCGCCTTCGTGAGCCAGAAGCTCGGCTACTCGGCGGCGCTGTCCATCCTGCTGCTGGCGGTCGTGACCGTGCTGTCGCTGGCGGTGCTGATGATGGCCAATCCACTGAAGGGAGAGCGCCGATGAGCGCGCGAACGATCGACCCCGAACGCACGCCGCTCGGCTCGCCGCTGCACTACGCCATCCTGGCCGTGCTGGCGCTGGTCTGCCTGCTGCCCATGGTGCTGATGGGCATCACCTCGCTCAAGACCGAGGCGCAGATCTTCGACACCCAGTGGTCCTGGCTGTTCGTGCCCACGCTGGCCAACTACCAGGCCGTGGTGCAGGAAGGCAACATCGACCGCTACCTGCTCAACAGCCTGAAGATCTCGCTGGCCGCCACCCTGCTTACGCTGATGCTGGGCACCATGTGCGCCTACGCGATGGCGCGCTTTCGCTTCCTCGGGCGCGAGCCGCTGAGCTACGCCACGCTGATCCTGCGCACCCTGCCGCCGGCCGTGCTGGCGGTGCCGGTGTACGTGATCTGGTCGGCCTGGGGCATCAGCGACACGCTGTCGGGCGTGGTCCTGGTCTACGTGGCGCTGAACCTGCCCTTCACCATCTGGCTGCTCTACGGCTTCATCGAGCAGGTGCCAGTGGAGCTGGAGGAGGCCGCGGCCATCGACGGCTGCGGGCCGTTCCAGGTGTTCTACAAGGTGGTGCTGCCGCTGCTCAAGCCGGGTCTGGCGGCGGCCTCGATCTTCACCTTCCGGCTGGCGTGGAACGAGTTCATCCTGAGCTTCATCCTGACCAACCGCGTCACGCGCACCCTGCCGGCTTCGATCTCCAACTACATCACCGACACCGGCGTGGAGTGGGGAAAGATCACCGCCGCCGGCGTGCTCATCGCGCTGCCGCCGCTGATCTTCACCTTCGTCGCAGCCAAGCAGATCATCACCGGCCTCACGGCCGGCGCGGTCAAGGGCTAGGCCACCTCATTTCCCAAGGAGTTTTCGACATGGACCCGCAAGCACTTCTCGATTCCTGGAAGGACTACGTTGCGCCTTCCGCGCCCTGCACGGCGGCCGACATGGACCGCCGCATCGCCCGCTTCGGCGAGATCCCTGCCAGCCCGCGCGCCTTCGTCGACACCTACGTGAAGGGGCACGAGCGCGTGCTCTACAGCGTCATCGGCTCAGGCGTCACCGACGACCCCAACTTCAAGCCCAAGATCGCCGCCGCCGAGAACTTCCACGTGGACTACATCATCGCGCCGCCGGGCTGCGGCGCCGCGCTGCACTGGCACGACTCCGAGGAGGTGTTCGTGGTGCAGTCCGGCCGCTGGGAATTCGACTGGATCGACGGCGCCAGCGGCGACAAGCACACGGTCAGCCTGAATCCGCGCGACACGATCAGCGTGCCGCCCTTCGTGCACCGCGCCTTCCGCAGCCTGGACGGCGAGTCCGGCATGCTGGTCTCCATCCTGGGCGGCAAGACGCCGGGCCGCGTGATGTGGCATGCCTCGCTGGCCGACCGGGCCAAGGCCGTCGGCGCCGGCTTCGATGCCAACGGCATGGCCCACCGGATCGGCGAATGAAGCTGGAGGCCGCCACGCCGCATGCGAACTTCGTGCTGGTGCATGGCGCCTGGCACGGCGGCTGGTGCTGGGCTCCCGTGGTGCAGCGGCTGGAGGCGCTGGGCCACCGCTGCTACGCGCCCACGCTGAGCGGCATGGCGCACCGCGCGGCCGAGCTCACGCCCGAGGTGGATGCCGACACCCATGCGCGCGACATCATCGCGCTGGTCGAGGCGCTCGATCTGCGGCGGGTGGTGCTGGCGCTGCACTCCTATGCCGGGGTGCTCGGCCCCGCGCTGCTGGCGCGCCTGCGCGAACGGCTGGCGCACATCGCCTGGATCGAAGCGGTGATTCCACCGCCGGGTGCCGCCATGCTCGAGTTGACTTTGCCCGAGGCCGCGCAGCGCTACCGTGCCTCGGCCGCTGACGTGGGCGAAGGCTGGTGGATGCCGCCGCCCGACGTGGCGCAGTTCCGCCTGGCCGATGCGGCGCTGGCCGCCCAGGTGGGCGCGCGCCTCACGCGCCAGCCGCTGCGCAGCTTCAGCGAGCCGCTGCGGCTGCCGCAGCAGGAGGTGTTCGGTTTTCCGGGCAGCGTGCTGGTGGCCAACGACCGCACGCCCGCGCCCTATGCGCGCTACGTGGCGCAGGCGCGCGCGGCGGGCTGGCCCGTGCGCGAGGTGCCGGGCGGCCACCTGCTGATGCTGAGCAACCCCGACGCCGTGACCGGGTTCCTGGCGGACATTGCCGCCGGGCCCGATGGATCATCTGGAAGGAACCCGCGATGAGCGCCATGCCGCAACTGCACCACATCGACCACTTCACGCTGCGCGTGCACCCGCGCGAGTTGGCGCCGCTACGCGACTTCTACGCCACCGTGCTGGGCCTGCACGAAGGCTGGCGCCCGGCCTTCGACTTTCCGGGCCATTGGCTGTACGCGGCCGACCGCCCGGTGGTGCACCTGGCCGGCAACGCGCCCGCCGGCGAAGGTGCGGCCGACGCGGCCCTGCCCACCGGCAAGTTCAACCACGTGTCGTTCCGCAGCACCGGCCTGGCGGCGATGCGCGAGCACCTGCGCGCCCTGGGCGTGACCTGGCGCGAAGCGCCCGTGCCCGGCGCGCCGCTGCACCAGATCTTTCTGCACGATCCGGCGGGGCTGAAGGTCGAGCTGACCTTCGACCAGGCCGAGTTCGAGGCGGCAGGGGTGGCCGACGGGATCGAGCGGGACTACTGATGGAGCGAGCTGCCATGAGCAACAACCAAGGAATGGCCATGACCCCCCTCACGCGGGCCCGCAGAGGGTTTGTCCTGGCGCTGCTGCCCCTCCTCATGGCGGCAGGGGCATCGCACGCGCAGAACTACCCCTCGAAGGCGGTCACGATCGTGGTCGGGACGGAAGCCGGCGGCTCGCCGGACCTGATCGCTCGCATCCTCGGCACCCGGCTCGGCGCGCAGCTTGGCCGGCCGGTGATCGTGGAGAACCGGCCCGGCGCCGCCGGCACCGTGGGCGCCGCGCAAGTTGCTCGGGCCCAGCCCGACGGCCACACGCTGTTCCTCGGAACGGTGTCCTCCCACGCCATCGCCAGGAGCGTCTACCCGGCGCTGAGCTACGACCCGGAGACCAGCTTCGCCCCCGTGGGCCAGGTTGCCTCGGTGCCGTTGATCCTGGTGGTGCGGGCCGACTCGAAGGCGCGCACCGTCAAGGACCTGGTCACGATGGCGCAGGCGCAGCCCGGCAAGCTCAACTACGCCTCCCCGGGCTCGGGCGGCCCTCAGCACCTGGCCTCGGAGCTTTTCATGTCCGTGACCGGAACCCGCCTCGCGCACATTCCCTACAAGAGCGGCGCGGCCGCCATCACCGCGGTGCTGGCCGGCGATGTCGACATGTTCTTTGCCGGCATGCCGCCCGCGCTGGCGCAGATCCAGGCCGGCAAGTTGCGCGGGCTGCTGGTCACCACGGCATCGCGCTTCCCCGCGGTGCCCGACGTGCCGACCGCCAGGGAGGCGGGGCTGGAGGATTTCGAGGTGGACAACTGGCATGCGCTGTTCGCCCCCGCCGGCACGCCCTTACCCGTGCTGCAGCGCTTGAACCACGACATCGGCGTCGTGCTGCAGGACCTCGAGGTGCGCGCACAGTTCGTCAAGATCGGGGCCACCGCCAAAGGCGGCGAACCGGTGGAGCTGGCGCGGCTGGTGAAGGCCGAGGCCGGGAAGTGGGCGCGCATCGTCAAGAGCACCGGCACCACCGCCAACTGAAACCAGGACGACACCCGCGATGGAACCGATGAACCTGCTCGTCCTGATGGACGACGAACACAACAAGAAGATGCTGGGCTGCTACGGGCACCCGACCGTGCAGACGCCGAACCTCGACCGCCTGGCAGCGCGCGGCACCCGCTTCATCAACGCCTACACCAACTCGCCCATCTGCGTTCCCGCCCGTGCGGCCTTCGCCACCGGCCGCCAGGTGCACCAGACCGGCTACTGGGACAACGCCATCGCCTATGACGGCCAGGTGCCCTCATGGGGCCACGTGCTGCAGGCACACGGCCACCCGGTGGTGTCGATCGGCAAGCTGCACTACACCGACGAGACCGCCGACACCGGCTTCGACCGCCAGGTCCTGCCGATGCACATCGAGGCGGGCGTCGGCGACCTGCACGGGCTGCTGCGCGATCCGCTGCCGGTGCGCTACCAGTCGCGCGACATGGCCACGCGCATCGGCCCGGGCGACACCAGCTATACCGACTATGACCGCAAGATCGCGGACGAAGCCTGCCACTGGCTGCAGACGCAAGCGCAGGTGCAGCGCCCGCACGGCAAGCCCTGGGTGTTGTTCACCTCCTTCATTTCGCCGCATTCGCCGCTGGTCGCGCCGCAGGCGTATTACGACCTGTACCCGCCCGAGTCGATCACCTTGCCGAAGAAGCGCCCCGCGGGCTTCCAGCACCCCTGGTGGGACGCACTCAACGGCTGCTACATCTTCGATGCCAGCTTTGCCGACGACCACCAGCGCCGCATCGCGATCGCCTCCTACTACGCCCTGTGCACCTATATCGACCATCAGATCGGCCGAGTGCTCGACACGCTGGAGGCCACCGGCCTGGCGCGCAACACCCGCGTGGTCTTCCTCTCGGACCATGGCGACAACATGGGCGCGCGCGGACTGTGGGGCAAGTCGAACATGTACGAGGAGTCGGCCGGCATCCCCATGATCGCCGCCGGTCCCGGCATCGCGGCCGGGGCGCGCTGCGACACGGCGGTGTCGCACATCGACTTCCGGCCCACCATCCTGCAGGCGGTCGGTGTGCCGGCGCAGGCCCAGGCATCGCAGGCGTACCCGGGCCGATCGCTTTTCGAGTCGATGCAGATGCCCGAGGCCGAAGCCCGGCAGCGCGTGGTTCTCAGCGAATACCATGCGGCGGGCTCGATCAGCGCCTGCTACATGGTCCGCCAGGGCGACTGGAAGTACATCCACTACACGGGCTTTCGCCCGGAACTGTTCAACCTGCGCGAAGACCCCGAGGAGCTGGCCGACCGTGCCGGCGACCCGGCCTGTGCGGGCGTGCTGCGGGCGCTGGAGGGTGAGTTGCGGCAGCACCTCGACCCGGAGGCGACCGATCGCCAGGCCAAGGCCGCGCAGGCCGCATTGATCGCCAAGCATGGCGGCTACGACGCCATCAACCGGCGCGGCGGCAGCAGCTACACGCCCGCACCGGGTGAAGACGTGCAGCTGATCCCGTCCTGACAGCCCGGGCGTGCATCGCTTATTTCTCGAGAAGGAACCTTATTCATGAATTCACCGCAAGTAGGCGTCATCGGCCTGGGCGCCATGGGGGCCGGCATGGCTGCCTCGCTGCGGCGCGCCGGCCACACCGTGCATGTGTGCGACGTGCGGCGCGACGCGGCCGAGGCCTTCGCGCGCGAGGGCGGCGTGGCTTGCGCCGCGCCGGCCGAGCTGGCGGCTGCCTGCGACGTGGTGGTCTCGGTGGTGGTCAACGCGGCCCAGACCGAGGCCGTGCTGTTCGGTGAGGGCGGGGCCGCGGCGGCGATGCGGCCGGGCAGCGTCTTCGTGATGTGCTCGACCGTGGACCCGAACTGGTCGGTGGCGCTGGAGGCGCGGCTGGCCGAAAAAGGCATCCTCTACCTCGACGCGCCGATCTCCGGCGGCGCCGCCAAGGCCGCCAGCGGCCAGATGACCATGATGACGGCGGGCCGGCCCGAGGCCTATGCGAAGGCCGGTGCGCTGCTCGATGCCATGGCGGCCAAGGTCTACCGCCTGGGCGACCGCGCCGGCGCGGGCAGCAAGGTCAAGGTCATCAACCAGCTGCTGGCCGGCGTGCACATTGCCGCCGCCGCCGAGGCCATGGCCCTGGGCCTGCGCGAGGGCGTGGACCCGGCCGCGCTGTACGAGGTCATCACCCACAGCGCGGGCAACAGCTGGATGTTCGAGAATCGCATGGCCCACGTGCTCGCGGGCGACTACACGCCGCTGTCGGCGGTGGACATCTTCGTGAAGGACCTGGGCCTGGTGCTGGACCTGGCGCGCGGCAGCAAATTCCCGCTGCCGCTGTCGAGCACCGCGCACCAGATGTTCATGCAGGCGTCCACGGCCGGTTTCGCCCGCGAGGACGACAGCGCGGTCATCAAGATTTTCCCGGGCATCGAGCTGCCCGGCCCGGCAGGACAGGAAAGGACCAAGGCATGAACATTCTCATCACCGGCGGCTGCGGCTTCCTCGGCGCGCGGCTGGCCCGCACGCTGCTCGCGCAGGACACGCTGGCGCTGTGCGGCGCGCCGGCGCAGCCGGTCGCGCGCATCACGCTGGCCGACCGCGTGCCGCCGCCCGATGACCTGGCCGCCGATCCGCGCATCGCGTTCGTCGAGGGCGACCTGAATGCGTTGATCGGCAGCGGGCAGTTGCCGGCGGCCGGTACCGCGCTGGTGTTCCACCTGGCCGCGGCCGTGAGTGGCGAGTGCGAGGCCGACTTCGACCTCGGCCTGCGCAGCAACTTCGACGCTACCCGCGCGCTGCTGCAGGCCTGCCGCGCGCTCGGCACGCGCCCCGCGTTCGTGTTTTCCAGTTCGGTCGCGGTGTTCGGCGACTCGCCCGAGCAGCCGCTGCCGCCCGTGATTGACGACCGCACCCTGCCCACGCCGCAGAACAGCTACGGCATCCAGAAGTTCATCGGCGAGCAGCTGGTGGCCGACTTCACGCGCAAGGGCTTCGTGCAGGGCCGCAACGTGCGCCTGATGACGGTGTCGGTGCGTCCGGGGCGGCCCAACGGCGCGGCCTCGAGCTTCCTGAGCGGCATGCTGCGCGAGCCGCTGGCCGGCGTGCGCGCCACGGTGCCGGTGCCGCCCGAGACGGCGGTGGCGCTGTCCTCGCCGGCCAACACCGTGCGCGGGCTGCTGCGCGCGGCCGAGGCCGGCGATGCCGAATGGGGCGCGCGCACGGCCGTCAACCTGCCCGCGCTGAGCACCACCGTGCGCGAGATGGCGGCCGCGCTGGAGCGCGTGGCCGGCCCGGCGGCGACGGCCCTGCTCGACTGGCAGCCCGACCCGGCGGTGGCGAAGATCGTCACCAGCTGGCCCAGCCGCGTGGAAACCGCGCGCGCCCAGGCGCTGGGCCTGCGCGCCGACAGCGGCTTCGAGGCCGTGCTGCGCGACTACGTGCGCGAGAACCCCGGCGCGGTGAAGCTGGAGGTCCGCTGATGGGTCCACTGCTGCTTGGCTGCATCGCCGACGACTTCACGGGCGCCACCGATCTTGCCAACAACCTGGTGCGCGCCGGCATGCGCGTGGTGCAGGCCATCGGCGTGCCCGACGGCCCGCTGGCGGCCGAGGTGGATGCGGTGGTGATCGCGCTCAAGTCGCGCACGGTGCCGCCGGCCGAGGCCGTGGCGCAGTCGCTGGCCGCGCTGCGCTGGCTGCAGGCCCGCGGCGCGCGGCAGATCTACTTCAAGTACTGCTCCACCTTCGACAGCACGGCCCAGGGCAACATCGGCCCGGTGGCCGAGGCGCTGATGGACGCGCTGGGCACGGACTTCACCATTGCCACGCCGGCTTTTCCCGACAACGGGCGCACGGTGTTCAAGGGCCACCTGTTCGTGGGCGAGGTGCTGCTGCACGAGAGCGGCATGCAGCACCATCCGCTGACGCCGATGACCGACGCCAACCTGGTGCGCGTGCTGCAGGCGCAGTGCCGGCGCAAGGTCGGCCTGATCGACCACAAGGTCGTGGCCCAGGGTGAGGCCGCGGTGCGCGCGCGCATCGCCGCGCTGCGCGCCGAGGGCGTGGGCCTGGCGATCGTGGACGCGGTCTCGAACGAAGATCTGCTGCGCCTCGGCCCGGCCCTGAAGGACCTGCCGCTGCTGACCGCCGGCTCGGGCGTGGCCATCGGGCTGCCGGCCAACTTCGGGCTGGCGCCCTCGTCCCGGGCCAGCGCGCTGCCGCCCGCGTGCGGCCTGCAGGCCGTGGTGTCGGGCAGCTGCTCCCTGGCCACTAATCGCCAGGTGCAGGCGTTCATCGCGTCGGGCCAGCCGGCGCTGGCCGTGGACCCGCTGCGCATCGCGGCCGGCGTGGACGTCGCGGCCGAGGCGCTGGCCTGGGCCGAACCGCGGCTGGCCGCCGGGCCGGTGCTGGTGTATTCGACCGCCGACGCCGGCGCGGTGAAAGCCATCCAGGGCCGGCTCGGCGTGGAGCAGGCCGGCGCCCTGGTCGAGCGCTGCATCGCGGCCATCGCGCGTGGCCTGGTCGAGCGCGGCGTGCGCCAGCTGCTGGTGGCCGGCGGCGAAACCTCGGGCGCCTGCGTGCAGGCGCTGGGCATCGCGCAGATGCAGATCGGCCCGCAGATCGATCCGGGCGTGCCCTGGTGCCATGCGCCGTCCGATGCGGCGCCGGGCGCGGGCCTGCACCTGACCCTCAAGTCCGGCAACTTCGGCACCGACGACTTCTTCACCAAAGCCTTTACGATGCTGCGATGAACGAGTCCCGGGCCCGAGAAGAGATCTGCCGCGTCGGCCACAGCCTGTTCGCGCGCGGCTATGTGCATGCCACGGCGGGCAACATCAGCGTGCGCCTGGACGACGGTTTCCTGATCACGCCGACCGACGCCTGCCTGGGCTTTCTCGACCCGGCCAGCCTGGCCAGGCTGGACGCCGACGGGCGCCAGACGGGCGGCGCAGCTGCTAGCAAAACCATAGCACTCCATCGCGGTATCTACCGGACATCGACCCGATTCGATGCCCAGACCCGGTGCGTGATCCACACCCACAGCACGCATTGCGTGGCCCTGAGCCTCGGGCCTGCCGAGCCGGAGCTGCTGCCGCCGCTCACGCCCTATTTCGTGATGAAGGTGGGCCATGTGCCGGTGATTCCCTACCACCGCCCCGGCGCCGCCGAAGCCGCCGAGGCGGTGATGCAGGCCATCGGGCGCTATGGCGAGCGCGGCACGCCGATCCGCGCCGTGATGCTCGAGCGCCTCGGCCCCAACGTCTGGCACGATACGCCGGCGGCCGCGATGGCCACGCTGGAAGAGCTGGAGGAAACCGCGAAGCTGTGGCAGCTCAGCGACCCCAGGCCCCAGCCCTTGAACGAACACCAGATCAGCGAGCTGCGCCAGGCCTTCGGCGCGCGCTGGTGAACCAAAACCTTCAGAACATCCCCATGCCGAAATTCGCCGCCAACCTCTCGATGATGTACCCCGAGCTGCCCTTCCTCGACCGCTTCGACGCGGCCGCGAAAGACGGTTTTCGCGCGGTGGAATACCTGTTTCCCTATGCCTTCGCGCCGGCCGAGATCGTGGCCCGGCTGCAGGCGAACGGCTTGCAGCAGGTGCTGTTCAACAGCCCGCCGGGCGGCACCGACGCCGCGTCCATCGCCCGGGCCTGGGACCAGGCCGGCGACAAGGGCACGGCCTGCCAGCCCGGGCGCGAGGCCGAGTTCCGCGCCGGCGTGGCGCTGGCGCTGGATTACGCGCAGGCGCTGGGCTGCCCGCGCATCCATGCCATGGCCGGGCTGATCCCGCCGGGCCTGACGCGTGAAGCCGTGCAGGCCACCTACGTGGACAACCTGCGCTGGGCCGCGGTCGAGGCGGCGAAGCAGGGCGTGGACGTGCTGATCGAGCCCATCAACACCCGCGACATCCCGCGCTTCTTCCTGAACCGGCAGGACCACGCGCATGAAATCCTCGCGGAGGTCGGCGCGCCCAACCTCAAGGTGCAGATGGACCTCTACCACTGCCAGATCGTTGAGGGCGATGTGGCGATGAAGCTGCGCCAGTACCTGCCCACGGGCCGCGTCGGCCATCTGCAGATCGCCGGCGTGCCCGAGCGCCACGAGCCCGACATCGGCGAGCTCAACTACGGCTACCTGTTCGGCGTGATCGACGAGGTGGCGCAGCAATGCGGCTGGGACGGCTGGATCGGCGGCGAGTACCGCCCGCGCCTGGGCGCGCAGCCCGGCGGCACCCGCTCGGGACTGGGCTGGTTCGCGCCCTGGCGCTGAGGCGCTGGCGCGCGGTTCACGCGGTTCAGGGCGCCAGGCGGATGTCTCCGAAGTACGCCAGCCCGTTGCCCTGCGTGTTGTCCGCGTCGGCCGATACCACGACATCGACGATGTCCGGCACGGGGCCCGTCGATTCGTCGCCAAACACGCGCTGGTAGTCGGCCACCACGTTGCGCTTCTCGGCGACCCACTGCCCCAGCTTCTGCGGCCCGGTCTGCAGGACGATCAGGCGCAGGCGACGCGTGAAGGCATTGACGATGCGGCTGCCGGCGGGCAGCTTGTTGTCCCAGACATAGCACAGGGTTTCGGCGGGCACCTCCTCGCCGGTGGCCGAGCGCGCCAGCCGGAGCTTGGCACGCTCGGCAAAGCCGAGATGCTCGGGAGAGAAATCGAAGGACAGGCACAGCTTGGCGGCGGCATCGTCGCCCGAGCGCTGGGTCAGGTCGGCGGCCTCGACCAGTTTGTCCACCCGCCAGCGCCAGCTCAGGGTGGTGTGGTCGGAGGCGCTCAGGCGCAGGGGGTGCGCGAGGTTGCCGTACGACTGGTTGGCCTCGACCTTCAGCACGCGCTCGCCGTTGAGATCGACGATGGTGTACCGGGTGGCCACCTTGTTGGGCAAGGTGACGAAGTGCCAGGGCCCGGGCGGCGTGCCGGGCGGCGCGGCCGAGAACGGGGTGACGGTTCCCGCCGCAGGCTCCTCGGCGCGCACCGGTGGCGGCGCCATCAGCAGGCTGCCCGCCAAGGCCAGCGGCAGCAGATATCCTGGCGTGAGAGCGGTGCGGCGGATCATGGGCGTCCCTGGAAGAATTTAGTTCCAAGAATAGGAACAAGCCAGGGCGGCGTCAATCCAGGCCCGGCCCCCGGGAGCGCCGTCAAAGGGTTGTCCCGCAGGGGTCTGGTGCGCTGCGTGCCGGCAGCGTAAAGTGGCGTATCTTTACCGGGACCCTGTCCCGCACGCTGCCGGAGAACTCCCAGATGAACGCTCCCCTACACCGCGAAATGCCCGCCGGCGCGCTCGACGCCGCCGCCGCCCTGGCCCATGCCTCCGCCCAGTGGGACGGCGACATCGTCCGGCAACTCACCGACTACATCGCCATTCCCGCCAAATCGCCCGGCTTCGACAAGGACTGGGCGCAGCACGGCTACATCGACACGGTGCTGCGCAACGCCGCCGCCTGGGTCGAGGCGCAGAAGGTCGAGGGCCTGACGCTGGAGATCGTGCGCCTGCCCGGGCGCACGCCGGTGCTGTTCTTCGAGGTGGCCGCGACCCGGGCGCAGAGCGCACAAACGGTGCTGATGTACGGCCACCTGGACAAGCAGCCCGAATTCACCGGCTGGCGCAACGACCTCGGGCCCTGGACCCCCAAGTACGAGGACGGCAAGCTCTACGGCCGCGGCGGCGCCGACGACGGCTACGCGGTCTATGCCAGCATCGCCGCGGTGCAGGCCCTGAAGGCGCAGAAAGCGCCGCACCCGCGCATCGTCGGCCTGATCGAGACCTGCGAGGAATCGGGCTCCTACGACCTGCTGCCCTATGTGGACGCTCTGCGCCCTCGCCTGGGCGAGGTGGCACTGGTGATCTGCCTCGACTCGGGCGCCGGCAACTACGACCAGCTCTGGCTCACCACCAGCCTGCGCGGCATGGCCAGCGGCACGCTGAAGGTGGAAATCCTCACCGAGGGCGTGCACTCGGGCGACGCCTCGGGCCTGGTGCCGTCGAGCTTCCGCATCATGCGCCAGGTGCTGGACCGGCTGGAGGACAGCAAGACGGGCCGCCTGCTGCCGGCCAGCTTCCACTGCGAAGTGCCCGCCGAGCGGCTGGCGCAGGCCCGGGCCACGGCGGCCATCCTCGGCGACGAGGTCTACAAGCGCTTTCCCTGGGCCCACTACGACTGCGGCGGCTCTACCGCCTTTGCGCTGCCCACCACCACCGACCCGGTGCAGGCGCTCGTCAACCGCACCTGGACGCCCACCCTCAGCGTGACCGGCGCCGAGGGCTTTCCCGCGCTCGCCGATGCTGGCAACGTGCTGCGGCCCTACACCGCGTTCAAGCTCTCGCTGCGCCTGCCGCCGCTGGTGGACGCGGCACAGGCCGTGCAGGACCTGAAGGCCCTGCTCGAAGACAACGCGCCCTACCAGGCCAAGGTCACCTTCGAATCCGGCGGCGGCGCCACCGGCTGGAATGCGCCTTCCACCGCGCCCTGGTTCGAGCAGGCGCTGAACGCGGCTTCCCAGGCGCATTTCGGCGCGTCCTGCGGCTACATCGGGCAGGGCGGCACCATTCCGCTGATGAACATGCTGAGCCAGGGCTTCCCCAAGGCGCAGATGATGGTCTGCGGCGTGCTGGGCCCGAGAAGCAATGCGCACGGGCCCAACGAGTTCCTGCACGTGCCCTACGCCAAGAAACTCACCGCCGCCGTGGCGCAGGTGATGGCGCAACTGCCGGCCTGAACGCCCCATGCTGCTGGACACCGCCGACTCATCGCCCCGGGCCGGCCGCGCCAGCCTGACCACCTTCACCGCCAGCGATGGCGAGAACCTGGCCCAGTACGACTGGCCGCTGGCCGCCGCCGTGGCGCCGCGCGGCGCGGTGCTGCTGGTGCATGGCCTGGGCGAGCATGCGGGCCGCTACGAGGCCGTGGCGCGCCGCCTCAACGACTGGGGCTTCGCGGTGCGCGGCTACGACCAGTACGGCCATGGCGAATCGGGCGGCGCGCGCGGCACCCTGCCCGGCGACGCGCGCCTGCTCGACGACCTGGCCGACATGGTGGACAGCCTGCGCGCCCGCGCCGGCCCCGCCACGCCGCTGATCCTGCTGGGCCACAGCATGGGCGGGCTGGTGGTGGGGCGCTTCGTGTCGCTGAACCTGCGGCCGGTGGACGGGCTCGTGATGTCCTCGCCCGCGCTCGACCCCGGGCTCAGCGCCGTGCAGAAGCTGCTGGTGGGCGTGCTGCCGCGCTTCGCGCCCAACCTGTGCGTGGGCAACGGGCTGGACGACAGCTACCTCTCGCACGACCCGGCCGTGGTGGCCGCCTACCGCGCCGACCCGCTGGTGCACGACCGCATCTCGGGCCGGCTGGCGCGCTTCATCGCCGAGGGCGGGCCGGCCACGGTGGCGCAGGCCGCCCGCTGGAGCGTGCCCACGCTGCTGATGTACGCGGGGGCCGATAAGTTGGTCAACCCGGCCGGCAGCCGGGCGTTCGCCGCGGCCGCGCCGGCCTCGGTGGTGACCTCACGCGGCTTCGAGGGCTACTACCACGAGCTATTCAACGAAATCGAGCGCGACGCGGTGTTCGCGCTGCTCCAGCAGTGGCTGGACCAGCATTTTCCGGAAAAATCCTGAGAAAACGGCCCGATGTCCGCGTCGGGCGGGCGTAGAGTGCTATCTTTTTTGAAGCAAGCCGCCGAGCGCGCCGAGCAGGTCGCCGGCATTGCCCAAGCCCCCCGCGGGCGCCTGGCCGTGCGGCGTGAGCTGGTCGATCAGCCCCGGCAGCATCTGTGAGAGCTGGCCCGAGGCCTGCGCCGGGTCGATGCCGAGCTTGGCGGCGATGCCGGCGATCGCATCGCTGCCCAGCACGTCCTTGAGCTGGTCGGGCGAGATCGGCAGGTTCTCGCCCTTGCCGATCCAGGAGCCGATCACCTCGCCCAGGCCCGCCTGGTTGAACTTCTCCACCAGGCCGCCGAGGCCGCCATGCTCGCCGTCGTCGGCCAGCAGGCCGCCCAGCGCGCCGGCCAGGCCGCCCTGCTGCTGCGCGCCGCCGAGCACCGAACCGAGTACCGAATCAAGTAAACCCATGATGCACCTCCTGAGAAGGATGAGAGAGTGAGTGATCAGAACACCGCATGAATCGTGGGACGGGTCACAGCGATTCCGAAGGCCGCGGAGCAGGCCATGCCAGGGCACCCGCGGAACTGGCTTTGCCAGGCCGCTGGGTGCGCCCCCTTCGCGCAGCGGAAGGGGGGAGGCGTAGCGCGCAGCGCGGAGCCTGGGGGTTGTTTCATCTCAAGCATTCTGCGGCCGGCGCTGCCCGAGCGCAAGCCAGGCCAGCGCCGCGCCCGTGAGCGCCACCGGCAGCAGCGAGCCGTAGTTCAGCAGCGTCCAGCCCTGGGTGGTGACCAGCACGCCCGAAGAGAACGAGCTGAGGGCCAGCGTGGCGAACACGAAGAAATTCAAAGCGCCCTGCGCCCGGTCTTTTTCCTCGGGCGTGTAGGCTGCCAGCGACAGCGTGGTGCTGCCGGTGAACAGGAAGTTCCAGCCCACGCCCAGCAGGAACAGCGCCACCACGAACTGCTGCAGGTCCACGCCCGAGAGCGCCACCGCGATGCAGGCCAGGTTCAGCAGCACGCCCAGGCCCATGATGGGCAGCGTGCCGAAGCGCTTGATCAGGTGGCCGGTGAAGAAGCCCGGGGCGAACATGCCGATCACATGCCATTCGAGCACGAAGGCGGCGTCGGCGAACGGCAGGCCGCACTGCTGCATGGCGATGGGCGTGGAGGCCATCAGCAGGTTCATCACGCCGAAGCTCAGGGCGCCGGCCGCCGCCGAGACGATGAACACCGGCTGCCTCATGATCTGGCCCAGCGGCCGGCCGCTGGCGGCCGATGCGCGGGGCGGCGCAGGCGGGAACCGGATGAACGACAGCACCGCCATGGACAGCAGCGCCACGGCGGCCAGCGCGATGTAGGCGCCCGAGAACGGCACCGCGAACAGGTCGCGCGTGCGCGCTGCCAGGTTGGGGCCGGCGATGGCGCCGATCAGGCCGCCGGCCATCACCAGCGACACGGCTTTCTCCTGGGTGCCGGGCCGCGCCAGCTCGGCGGCGGCAAAGCGGTAGAGCTGCGCGTTGGCGTTGTAGTAGCCCGCCACCACGGTGGCCAGGCACAGCAGCCAGAAGTTCTTGCTGAAGGCCGCATAGGCGCACAGCAGCGCCGACAGCAGCGCGACCAGGAGGCCGAGCTGGAACGACCGCTTGCGCCCGAAGCGCACCTGCGTGCGGGTCACCAGCCCGGTGGACAGCGCGCCGCCCACCACGTAGCCCATGACCGGCAGCGTGGCCATCCAGCCCAGCGGCGCGAGGCTCAGGCCGACCAGGCCGTTGATGGCGATGAAGGTGACGTTGTTGGTGAGAAACAGGCCTTGTGCGGCCGCCAGCAGCCAGAGATTGCGGTTCATGCAGCCAGTGTAAGAGCGGCCAGCGCTGCCAGGGGGGCGGTTTCTGCGCGCAGCGTGCGTGCGCCCAGGCTCACTGGCACGAAGCCCTGCGCCAGCGCCGCCTCTTCCTCCTGCGGCGCAAGGCCCCCTTCGGGGCCGCTCAGGAAGCGCACCGGCCCGGCGGCCGGCACGGCCTGCGCCAGCGGCGCGGCGCCGCTGCGCAGGCTCAGCAGCAGCCGGGTTTCTCCGGCGCCCGCGGCCGCCGGCAGGGCGCGCAGCCAGGCCAGCAGGTCCTGCGGCGCGTGCAGCGGCGGCACGCGGTTGCGCCCGCACTGCTCGCAGGCGGCCACGGCCACGGCCTGCCAGTGGGCCTGCTTCTTCTCGGCGCGCTCGCCCTTGAGGCGCAGCACGCTGCGTTCGGCCAGCAGCGGCTGCAGGCTGGCCACGCCGAGCTCGGCGGCTTTTTCCACCAGCCAGTCCATGCGCTCATTGGCCGGCATGCCCAGCGCCAGGTGCACCGCGCGCGCGGCTTCGCGCTCCACGGCCTGGTGCGCGTCCACGCGCACCTCGACCTCGCTGCGGCCCATGCGCTCGACCGTGGCCGCCCACTCGCCGCCCTCGCCGTTGAACAGCGTGAGCGCGTCGCCCGGCTGCAGCCGCAGCACCTGCACGTGGCGCGCCGCGCCCGCAGGCAGCGCCAGAAGGAGGCCGGGGCTGAGCGGAGCGGGGCAGTGGAGGCGGGGCATGGTGCGGGCGGCGGGTGAAGGGAAGGAAAGAGCGCAGGCGCGGATCGTCAGGCAGGCGCTTAGGATAGCGGCATGACCGACAGCCTGCTTGTCCGCCCCCTCCAGCCCGCCGATCACGACGCATGGCGCCCGCTCTGGGAGGGCTACAACGCCTTCTACGGACGCGCGGGCGCAACGGCGCTGCCGGAGGAGATCACGGCGGCCACCTGGCAGCGTTTCTTCACGGCCGGCGAGCCGGTGCATGCGCTGGTCGCCGAGCACCAGGGGCGCGTCGTGGGGCTGGTCCACTATCTCTTTCACCGCAGTACCACGCGCCTGAACGACGTCTGCTACCTGCAGGACCTCTTCACGGCCGAGTCGCTGCGCGGCCAGGGGGTCGGCCGCCGGCTGATCCTGGCGGTCTACGGGGCGGCGCGCGAGGCGGGCTGCTCGCGCGTGTACTGGCAGACGCAGACCTCCAATGCCCCGGGCCGGGCGCTGTACGACAAGGTGGCCGAGCACAAGGGATTCATCGTCTACGCGCATGAGCTGTAGCGGCTCGGATTGCTATGGATTTGGTAGCGGAAAAGCACCGGTGCTCCTGGACATCCGCCGCTTTGACTTGAAAAACCGGTGAATGGACCCGGCACCGGCCTTCAGACCCGCCCGAAGGCGTAGCCGACGGCCGCCTGCGAGCCTTCCACCTGGTCGACGAGGCGCAGCAGCGGCGTCAGTTCGCGGTAGCGGGCCGCAGTGGCGCGGATGTAGGCGATGAAGCGCGGCGTGTCGGCCAAGTACTTGGGCTTGCCGTCGCGCAGCGTGAGGCGCGCGAAGATGCCTGCGACCTTGAGATGGCGCTGCAGGCCCATCCACTCCACGCTGCGGTAGAACTCGCCGAAGTCGTCGCCCACCGGCAGGCCGGCGCGGCGCGCCTGCTGCCAGTAGCGGACGGTGATGTCGAGCACGAAATCCTCGTCCCAGCTCAGGAAGGCGTCGCGCATCAGGCTGGCGATGTCGTAGGTGATGGGGCCGTACACGGCATCCTGGAAGTCGAGCACGCCCAGGGCGTGCCCGGTATCGCCGGCCAACGGCATCATCAGGTTCCGAGGCATGAAGTCGCGGTGCACATAGACGCTGGGCGCGGCCAGGTTGCGCGCGACGATGAGTTCGAACTGCTGCGCCAGCGTGGCGCGCTGGGCCTGCGTGAGCGCCAGGCCGCGGTGCTTTTCCAGGTACCAGTCAGGAAACAGCGCCAGCTCGCGCTGCAGCAGGGCCGCGTCGTAGGGCGGCAGCACGCCGGGGCGCGACGCCTGCTGCCAGGTGACCAGCGCGTCCACCGCCTGCAGGTACAGCGGCTGGCTGGCCGGTGCGTCCTGCGGGTCGATCACCTCCAGCATCGTCTGGCGGCCCAGGTCGCTCAGCAGCATGAAGCCGCGCGCCTCGTCCCAGGCCAGCACCTGCGGCACGTTCAGGCCGGCGGCCGCCATCAGGCCGGCCACCTGGACGAAGGGCCGGCAGTCCTCCTGCGCGGGCGGGGCGTCCATGATGATGCTGCTGGCGAAGGCGGCGCCGGGCTGCGCGTCGATCCGGAAATAGCGGCGGAAGCTGGCATCGGCCGAGGCCGGACGCAGGCTGGCGGCGTCGAGCCGGTGCTGCCGGGCGAGGCCCTCGAGCCAGGTGGTGAAATCGGCCTCGCGCTGCGGGTCGGGCCAGGCGATGGCGGGTGCGGTGGCGGCGCTGGAAACGGGGGCGGGGGCAGCAGGGTGGCTCATGGATAATCCATTCTACAAACCCGCTCTCCGCCTGCGCCCTGCCCGTCCGTTCGCCAGACCCACTGACCTGACCGATGCCCTCACCGATGCACGACCTGAAACGCCAGGCGTCCCGTTCCCGTTTCGCCCTGACGCCGGTGGCCCTGGTGGCCGTGGCGCTGCTGCATGCCGGCGCGGCGCGTGCGCAGGCGGCGGCGCCGGGTGGCGAAGAGGCGCTCACGCTCAGGCGCAGCCCGCTGCTGAAGGACGAAATCCCCGCGGCGGCGCGCAAGGAGTTGCCGACCTTCCTGTCGGGCGACCACCTGTCGGGCCGCCCCGACCTGGAGACCGTGATCGACGGCCACGCCGAGCTGCGCCGCGGCGACACGGTGATCCGCGCCGACCGGCTCGACTATTACCAGCCCGACGATCTGGCCAAGGCCCGCGGCAATGTGCACATCAACCGCGCCGGCAATGTCTACGAAGGCCCGTCGCTAGACCTCAAGCTGGATGCGTTCGAGGGTTTTTTCAACGAGCCGCGCTACCACTTCCTGAAGAACGATGCCTACGGCGAGGCCGAGCGCATCGACTTCATCGACGACAAGCGCGCGATCATGCGCAACGCCAGCTACACCACCTGCCAGCGCCGGCCCGGCCCGAGCTGGATGCCCGACTGGATCCTGCGGGCGGCCAGCATCAGCCTGGACAACGATTCGGGCGAGGGCGTGGCCACCGGCGCCACGCTGAGCTTCAAGGGCGTGCCGATCCTGCCGATCCCGTCGTTGAGCTTTCCACTGAACGATGGGCGCAAGTCCGGCTTCCTGCCGCCGACCGTCGGCCCGGACAGCCTCAACGGCCTGGAAGTGACGGCGCCCTACTATTGGAATATCGCGCCGAACCGCGATGCCACGCTGTTCCCCACCCTCATGACCAAGCGCGGCGTCAGCCTGGGCGGCGAGTTCCGCTACCTGGAGCCCCTCTACCGCGGCCAGCTGCGCGCCGACTACATGCCCACCGACACGCTGCGCGACCGCCAGCGCTGGGGCTATGCCGCAGTGCATTCCGGCGGCCTGGAAACCGGGATCACCGGTCTCGGCACCCTGGGCCTGAACCTCAACCTGAACCGGGTCAGCGACAGCAACTACTGGCGGGATTTCCCGCGCACCACGGCCTCGCTGACCCAGCGCCTGCTGCCCAGCGACGCCTCGATGTCATGGGCGCATGGCGACTTCTTCGCCACCCTGCGCACGCTGAACTACCAGACCCTGCAGGACGTCACCGCGCCGATCGTGCCGCCCTACAACCGCCTGCCGCAACTGGCGGCCCGGTATGCGCGCGTCAATGTCGGCGGGTTCGATTTTTCCGTCGACGGCGATTACACCCAGTTCCAGGCCGACCCTACGCTGACCCTGCAGCCCAATGCCAAGCGCACCTTCGCGCTGGCGCAGATCAGCCGGCCCTGGCTGGCGCCGGGCTGGTTCGTCACGCCCAAGCTGCAGATGAACGCCACCAACTACCAGTTCCAGGCGCCGCTGGCCAACGGCGCCACCACGGCCAGCCGGGTGGTGCCGACCTTCAGCCTGGACAGCGGCCTGGTGTTCGAGCGCAACGCCAGCTACTTCGGCCGCGCGTTTCGGCAGACCCTGGAGCCGCGCGCGTTCTACGTGTACACGCCGTTTCGCGATCAGAGCCTGCTGCCGGTCTACGACACGGCCGCCAACGACTACAACTTCGCCACGGTCTACACCGAGAACGCCTTCAGCGGCAACGACCGCATCGCGGACAACAACCTGCTGACGCTGGGGGTCACGACCCGCCTGCTGGACCCCGACTCGGGCGCTGAGGCCGCGCGCTTCGGCATCGCCCAGCGCCTGCGCTTCAAGCCCCAGAACGTCACCCTGCCCGGCGGCACGCCGGTGGCCGACGGTGTCAGCGACCTGCTGCTCGGCGCCACGGTGAACTGGAGCCCGAAGTGGATGGTCGATTCCACCGTGCAGTTCAATCCCCAGACGCACACCTCGACCCGCTCGACCATCGGTGCGCGCTACAACCCCGGCAACTACCGGGTCTTCAACGTGGCCTACCGCCTGCAGCGCGGCACCAGCGAGCAGATCGACGTCGGCTGGCAGTGGCCGATCAACGACCTGTGGGGCCAGAAGGACCAGGACATGGGCCGCGGGCGTGGCCTGGGCGAGGGCCGCTGGTACAGTGTGGGGCGCCTGAACTACAGCATGTACGACCGCCGGCTGGTGGATGCGGTGATCGGCTTCGAATACGATGCGGGCTGCTGGCTGGGCCGCGTGGTGCTGGACCGCACCACCAGCGGCACCACGACGGCCAGCACGCGCATCCTGTTCCAGCTCGAATTCGTCGGCTTCGCCCGCGTGGGCTCCAGCCCGCTGCAGACCCTCAAGCAGAGCATCCCGCGCTACCAGTACCTGCGCGAGCAGGTGACCACGCCCAGCCGGTTCAGCAATTACGATTGACACGATCATGATCAAACGCGTTTCCCCGGGGGTTTGCGCCCTCGCGTTCGCCGCCCTGGCCTGCTTCATGGGCGCACAGGCCCAGGGCCTGCGCGCCTCCCCCCAGCTCGGCATCTCGCCCGGCAGCCTGCGCGCACCCGCCACCGCCAATGTCCAGCGCCAGGCCGACTACATCGTGGCGGTCGTCAATTCCGAGCCAATCACCAACAACGAGGTGCGTACGCGCCTGCTGCGGCTGGAGCAGCAGATGGCACAGCAGGGGCGGCCGATGCCGCCACGCGAGGAACTGGCCCGCCAGGTGCTGGAGCGCCTGATCAGCGAGCGCGCGCAGCTGCAGATGGCGCGCGAGGCCGGCATCCGGATCGACGAGGCGCAGGTCGACCAGGCCGAACAGAACGTGGCGCGGCAAAACCAGGTGGATGTGGCGGAGCTGCGCCGCCGGCTGGCCCAGGACGGCATTCCCCTGAGCCAATTGCGCGACGACCTGCGCAACCAGCTGCTGCTGTCGCGCCTGCGCGAGCGCGAGGTCGAGCCGCGCGTGCGGGTGACCGACCAGGAGGTGGATCAGTTCATCAGCGAGCGCCAGGACCAGGCCGACCCGGCGGCGTTGGAGATCAACCTCGCCCACATCCTGGTGGCGGTGCCCGACAACGCGAGCGAGGCCCAGGTGGCGCCGCTGCAGGCGAAGGCCCAGCAGATTGCCGCGCGCGCCCGTGCCGGCGAGGACTTTTCCGCGCTGGCGCGCCAGTTTTCCGATGCCCCCGAGGGCCGCAGCGGCGGCCTGCTCGGCCTGCGCGGCGTGGACCGCTATCCGACCCTGTTCGTCGATGCCACGCAGTCGCTGCGCGAAGGCGGCATCGCCGGGCCGCTGCGCTCGGGCGCCGGCTTCCACATCCTCAAGGTGGTGGAGAAGCGGCAGGCCGGCATGCCGGGCGTGAGCGTCACGCAGAGCCATGCGCGCCACATCCTGCTGCGTGTGGGCCCGCAGCTGAGCCAGGCGACCGCGCTGGCGCGGCTGGCCGATTTCAAGAAGCGCATCGAAGCCGGTCAGGCCGACTTCGCCACGCTGGCCCGCGAAAACTCGCAGGATGGTAGCGCCCGCGAGGGCGGCGACCTGGGCTGGGCCAATCCGGGCATGTTCGTGCCGGAGTTCGAGGAGGTCATGAACAGCCTGACGCCGGGAGAGATCAGCAACCCGCTGGTGTCGCGCTTCGGCGTGCACCTGATCCAGCTGCTCGAGCGCCGCGACGTCACGCTCTCCCAGCGCGAGCAGCGCGAGATCGCGCGCAACATGGTGCGCGAGAAGAAGCTCGACGAGGCCTTTGCCGACTGGGCCCGTGAGGTGCGCGGGCGGGCCTACGTGGAATACCGCGAGCCTCCGCAGTGAGCCTGGCGCTTTTACGATGCGCCCGAGCCCCGGCGCCCGGGCCGCTGCACCGGCCGGCGGGCAAGCCGTGAAGCACATTCCGCGCAAACGCTTTGGCCAGCATTTCCTGGCCGATGCCGGCATCATCGACGCGATCGTGCGCGAGATCGCGCCGCGCCCGGGCCAGCCCATGGTGGAGATCGGGCCGGGCCTGGCGGCGCTGACGCAGCCGCTGGCCGAGCGGCTGGGGCAGCTCACCGTGATCGAGCTGGACCGCGACTTGGCCGCGCGCCTGCGCGGCCATCCGCAGCTGTCCGTGATCGAGTCCGATGTGCTGAAGGTGGACTTTGCCCAGGTGGCGCAGTCATTGGGCGTGGCGCGGCTGAGAGTGGTCGGCAACCTGCCCTACAACATCTCCACGCCCATCCTGTTTCACCTGCTGGCCTTCACCGCGGTGATCGAGGACCAGCACTTCATGCTGCAAAAGGAAGTGATCGACCGCATGGTGGCGCGGCCCGCCACGGCCGACTATGGGCGGCTGTCGGTGATGCTGCAGTGGCGCTACGCGATGGACAACGTGCTGTTCGTGCCGCCCGAATCGTTCGACCCGCCGCCCAAGGTGGACAGCGCCGTCGTGCGCATGGTGCCGCGGCCCGATCCGGCGCCGGTCGATCCCGCGCTGCTGAGCGAGATCGTGCAGGTGGCGTTCAGCCAGCGCCGCAAGCTGCTGCGCCACACGCTGGGCCGCTGGCTGGAGGCCCGGCGCTTCGCCGGCGCCTTCGACCTGCAGCGCCGCGCCGAAGAGGTGCCGGTGGACGAATACATCGCCCTGGCACTCGCCATCGCGCTGGTGCCGCAAACATAAGACAAAAAAGCCCGTCGGCGACGGGCTTTTTCGGGAAGGCGTGGAGCCGGCTCGGCCGGTCCGCTGCATGGCCCCCACATTGGGAGGAAACGCACGGGAGCGCGCTTCAGGGGGGCGTTCAGTCAGGCGGCGGCGAGCCAGTAGCCCGCGTTGAACGGGCTGCTCATGCGCAGCGCCAGCGGGGACACATCCACCAGCTTGTCGGTGGGCATCTTCTCGCCCGATTCGGTGCTGGGTGCGGTATCGGAAACGGCGTCGGTTCCCGGAGCCTCATTCGCCCGTTCTGCTTGGCTGGTTTGTGCAGAACGGGCTACAGAAAAGAATAGAAGCAGCGGAATGGTATCTTGCGGTCGGCCCAGTAGTCGGAGGCATCCCGGAAGATGTCGAGCAGCTGCTCACGCGCTTCCTTGTCGAACTTGGCGTTGGCCGGGATCTGCTCGAGCACCACGATGAAGCCGGGTTGTGGGCCCGATTTATGCAGCGGATCGGTCATGCAGTCGTACAGCGCGTCGAAATTCTTGCCGAAATGCGCCGGGAACGTGAACTGCTGGGCGATCAGGTCCAGCACATCCTGCTTGCTCTGGGCGTTGGCCAGGTTGGCATAGAGGAAATGCTGGCCCAGGGCCTTGGCTGCCTCATGCAGGTCCTGCACCCGGAAGGCGCGGATCGACTGCACGATGTTGGTTCTGACGGTACGAAGTGGTGTATCCATCTCCGCTTCTCTTTCTATAGTCATCATAAAAACTCACCCTGACTGCACGGCCGGCCACGGGGCGGCCGGCACATCACTCGACGATCTGGCGAAAACTCGCGTAGTGATCGCCGGTGTAATAACAGGCATCCGGCGTCCTGGGGGGGCCACCGCACACGATGCGCCGGGCGCCCCGGTCACGCGATCCTGGCGTCTTGACGGTGTATTCGCGGTAGTAGCCGCGCTTCTGGGCCGGGAGCTGCCGCTCGCGGTTGCCGAACACCGTGCCGTCCTTGTCGTATGCAAACGGCCCGCCCTGGCGGATCCGTTCATAGGTTTCCTGGCCTTGCCGCGGCAGTTCCGCCACGGCGATCTGGGCCGCACTGTCGACGCGCCCTTCGGGCCTCGGGCCCTTGGCCTGCACCAGATTGGGGCTTAGGAATGCTGCCACCAGCAACAGGCTGGTCAATGCAAACTTGGGAGCAGCAAAACGCGCCATAGAACGAAAACCTTGGTTGGGACGCCTTCGGAAACTCCGGGTTAACCCGTAATTTCAAGACCGGTAGTGTGACGCATCTGTGCCGAAAACGCAAGCAGCTGCCCAAAATTTGAGCAGCTGCAAGGGTTGCTGGGAGCCTGGCCGGCAGAAATTAAGTAGGCACCAACTACTTGAGCAGGCCTTATCGTGCCGCGTTGGCGTCCGCCACGGTCAAGGCTGTCATATTCACGATCCGGCGCACCGTGGTGCTGGCTGTCAGGATATGGACGGGCTTGGCGGCGCCCAGCAGCACGGGGCCGATGGCGATGTTGCCGCCGGCGGCCGTTTTGAGCAGGTTGTAAGAAATATTGGCTGCATCGATGTTGGGCAGCACCAGCAGGTTGGCGTTGCCGGCCAGGGTGCTGTGGGGCATCACGGTGGCGCGGGCGCCGGCGTCCAGCGCCATGTCGCCATGCATTTCGCCGTCCACTTCCAGCCAGGGGGCCTGGATGCGCAGCAGCTCCAGCGTCTGGCGCATCTTCACGGCGCTGGGCTGGTTGCTGCTGCCGAAGTTGGAGTGGCTCAGCAGCGCCGCTTTCGGCTTGAGGCCGAACCGCATCATCTCCTCGGCCGCCATGATGGTGATTTCGGCCAGCTGTTCCGCCGTGGGGTCGTAGTTCACATGCGTGTCCACCAGGAACACCTGGCGGTCGGGCAGCAGCAGGCCGTTCATGCAGGCATAGGTGTTGACGCCGGGGCGCTTGCCGATGACCTGGTCCAGGTAGGACAGGTGCAGCGTGGTCGTGCCCCAGGTGCCGCAGATCAGGCCGTCCACCTCGCCCTTGTGCAGCAGCATCGCGCCGATCAGCGTGAGGCGCCGGCGCATCTCGATCTTCGCCATCTGGGCGGTGATGCCCTTGCGGTCGGTCATGCGGTGGTAGGTCTGCCAGAAGTCGCGGTAGCGATGGTCCTGCTCGACGTTGACGATGTCGTAGTCCGTGCCTTCCTTGAGGCGCAGGCCGAATTTCTCGATGCGCTGGGCGATGACGGCCGGGCGGCCGATCAGCGTCGGCCGCGCCAGCCCTTCGTCGGCCACGATCTGGGCGGCGCGCAGCACGCGCTCTTCCTCGCCCTCGGCATAGGCCACGCGCTTTCGGGACGCATGCTTGGCCGCGGCGAAGATCGGCTTCATCGTGGTGCCCGAGGCATAGACGAAGCTCTGCAGCTTCTCGCGGTAGCTGTCCATGTCCTTGATCGGGCGCAGTGCCACGCCGCTGTCGGCCGCGGCCTGGGCCACGGCCGGCGCGATCTTCATCATCAGGCGCGGGTCGAACGGCTTGGGGATCAGGTATTCCGGGCCGAACGCGAGCTTCTCGCCCACATAGGCCGCGGCCACGACTTCGCTCTGCTCGGCCTGCGCCAGCTCGGCGATGGCGTGCACGGCCGCGATCTCCATCTCGTCGGTAATGGTGGTGGCGCCCGAGTCGAGCGCGCCGCGGAAGATGTAGGGGAAGCACAGGACGTTGTTGACCTGGTTCGGGTAGTCGGTGCGGCCGGTGGCCATGACCACATCGTCGCGCACCGCGTGCGCGTCTTCCGGCGAAATCTCGGGGTTGGGGTTGGCCAGCGCGAAGATCACCGGGCGCGGGGCCATCTTGGCCACCATGGCGGGCTTGAGCACGCCGCCGGCCGACAGGCCGAGGAACACGTCGGCGCCCTCGATCACCTCGGACAGGCTGCGCGCCGGGGTTTTCTGCGCGAACAGGATCTTGTCCTCGTCCATCAGCTCGGTGCGGCCCTCATAGACCACGCCGGCGAGGTCGGTCACGAACACGTTCTCGCGCTTGAGGCCCACCTTGAGCAGCAGGTTCAGGCAGGCCAGCGCCGCGGCGCCTGCGCCGGACGTGACCAGCTTGACCTGGCCGATGTCCTTGCCCACCACCTTCAGGCCGTTGAGCATGGCGGCGGCCACCGTGATCGCGGTGCCGTGCTGGTCGTCGTGGAACACCGGAATCTTCATGCGCTTGCGCAATTCGCGCTCGACGTAGAAGCAGTCCGGGGCCTTGATGTCTTCGAGGTTAATGGCGCCGAAGGTCGGCTCCAGCGCGGCGATCACGTCGACCAACTTCTGCGGGTCTTTTTCGTCGATCTCGATGTCGAACACGTCCACGCCGGCGAACTTCTTGAAGAGAACGCCCTTGCCTTCCATCACCGGCTTGGAGGCCAGCGGGCCGATGTCGCCCAGGCCCAGCACAGCCGTGCCGTTGGAGATCACGGCCACGAGGTTGCCGCGGCTGGTGTAGCGGAACGCATTGGCCGGGTCCTTGACGATCTCCTCGCAGGGCGCCGCGACGCCGGGGGAGTAGGCCAGCGCCAGATCATGCTGGTTGACCAGTTGCTTGGTGGCCGCGATGGCGATCTTGCCGGGGGTCGGGGATTCGTGGTACTCGAGCGCGGCGCGGCGCAGCTCGGCGCGTTTCTCTTCGGTCTTCACCATGTTGGCGGGCATCAAACGTCTCCTGCGGCGATCGGGTGTCGCAGGGGTGCGGCCAACCGTCGGCTTTGTAAGGGAGTTGGATTGTAGACCCCGGCACGGTAAAAACCCTAGTCAGTGAATCCACGTAAAAAGGTCTTTTGCTTTTGACTTTTTTGCGGGGGGTTGGGGCTTGGGCGGGCTGGGCCTGAAGCCGGCGCGGCCAACCTCCGGCGGCGCCTGTCATGATGGATGCCCGGATTCCTCCCCAGGCAAAGCTTTCCATGACCGCGCCCCTTGGCCCCCGTTTTCAGCTGATCGAAGAAACCACCTGGGAGGCGCTGGCCCGCGATGGCCGCCAGGCGCCGTTCGAGCGGCCGGTGCTGGTGAAGGGCGGGCTGCGCCACTGGCCGGCCGCGCAATGGTCGTTCGAGAGCCTGGCCCGGCTGCAGAACGCGGACGGCAGGCAGCTCACCACCAAGTTCACCGACGGCCTGGTCGAGCAGGGGCTCACGCAGGGCCGCCCCTACCTACCCGTGGAGCCTTACCTGCGCGAGTTGATGCCGGCCGAACAGGCGCCCGAGCTGGACACCGGCCTGCTGCCGCTCAGCCGACGCCGCCAGCTGGCGCCGGGCGAGAGCTTTCACCTGGACTGGGCCTACATGCAGTCGTTCCAGGCCAACCGGCTGTACCTGGCGCAGTGGGACATCCTCAAGCAGTTCCCGCAACTGCGTCGCGACTTCGATCTGGGCGACCTCTGGCCCGGCCGCCGCTGGACCTGGGAGTTCGTCTTCATCGGTCCGGCGCGCACCGTCACCGGCCTGCACAACGACTTTCCGCACAACTGGTTTTGCCAGCTGCGCGGCGTCAAGGAATTCATCCTGTTCCCGCCCGACCAGAGCCCCCACCTGTGCCCCGCACAGAAGTACGACTGGGGCGCCACGCTCAGCGACATCAACATCTCGCGCCTGCCCGAGCAGCCGCACGAGCTGGCGCAGTTCGAGCAGGCCAGCGGCCTCTATGCGCGCGTGGAGGCCGGCGACGCGCTGTTCATCCCCAAGCGCACCTGGCACTCGGTGGTCTCGCTGCTGCCCTCCATCAGCCTGGGCGTGTTCGGCCTCACGGCCAGCGAGGTGCTGACGGGTGGGGCCTGGGCGACCTGGCTGGATACCCTGCATCACTTGCATTTGTACCGTTGGGGGAATTGCACTTGCCATCGGGCGTTGCAGATGCGGTAGGTGGTGGGTGCATGACGGCCTTCCGAGCGCTGGTCGAACACAAAAGAAGATGTAACAATCTGCCGGATCGCGGATCGCCTACGACGTCCACTGACGCTCGCGCGCTAGGCCTCATGTTTATATCGTCGCTTCTTTCGGAGATTCAATGCCACGCCACAGAACAGTTCTGCAGGTCTTTGTAGCTTCTCCTGCGGATGTCGCGGAAGAACGAGCAGTTCTAGACAGCGTTGTTGCGGAACTGAATCGAACATGGTCACAAAGTCTGAGCCTGAGCTTCGAAGTGCTCAAGTGGGAGACCCACGCACGCCCCGGATTCGCTCAGGACCCGCAGGAAGTCATCAACTCACAACTCCCGGATGATTACGACGTATTCCTTGGGATTTTCTGGTCAAGACTTGGTACTCCGACTGGTCGGGCACGCGCTGGCACGGTCGAGGAGTTCGAAAGAGCGCATGCACGATTTCGATCCACAGCTACTGCTCCGGAGATCATGCTCTACTTTAAGGACGCACCAATTGCTCCATCTAAGCTGGAGGGAGCCCAACTTGCGGCGCTGCTCGAATTTAAGGCGTCTCTCTCCGATCGTGGGGGACTCTACGCAACATTTGAAGACCAGGCTGGCTTCGAGGCTTCGTTGCGCGCTCATCTCTCCGCAATCGCGCAGAAGTTTGCGTCCGGGGGGACACAAGATAGCGAGGCCGAATATCGGGAAGAGAAAGTCTCGATAGAGCCAGATGCCGCGGATGACGCTGACTTTGGCTTGCTCGACTACTTAGACATCTACGAATCGCGCGCCCAAGACATGATGCTGGCCATGGCTTCAATTAATGAAGGCACCGTCAGAATTGGAGAGCAGCTTACCCAAAGAAATGCAGAAGTCCAAGACGCTCGCACGAATCCGCAAGCTGCAAAGCGATCCATAAAACGTGCCTCAGAAGACATGTTCCATTACGCCGAAACGCTTGGAAACCAGGTCGGCGTTCTCTCAAGGGCTAGGCAAGATGCATTCTTCGCTTTGAGCAGCGCAGTTGCGTTAATGGCCGATTTCCCAGGCGATGTTGAGCAACTTCGCGACCTGCGCATTACTTTGTACGACACAATCGCAAGTGCCTCTACTGCGCGTAGTGGTTTGACGGGAATGCGCGATGCCACCTCCTCGCTACCACGAATCAGCAAAGATCTAAATAAAGCAAAGAGAGCAGTCGCCGAGAATCTAAACAGGTTCTTGGCTGAAATCGAAAGCACCGAATCTACAGTCACCAATCTGATTGATGCCATGACCAGATTGTTGGAATCGACTTCGCCTGGCTCCAGCCCGGCGCAATGAGGCCCAACCCCTATAAGTAGCCGATGGATTGGCTGTTAGGGACTCTGCTGCAGTCATATATTCGGTATTTGTAGTGGAATCTGCGTTGCTGACGCACCAATTGATAAAAGCAGTAAGCAAGCTGCTGAAAGAATAATCGGCGTCTGTCTGCGCGAGGGTGAACCCCAATCACCCGCAACTGGCGCGATCCGCCACAGAACCATTCGTCACAAACTCCAGCGATCCATTCAGCGTGGCCGCGTTGGCGCCGCCGGCGCCCAGCACGGTGTTGGTGAAACCGATCCGGCGGTTGGCGATGTCAATGGCCACGCTGGTCAGCGGCGCGGCGGCGCGCACGGTGAACGTGGCGGGCGTGACGTCCTCGCCCAGGGCGACGTAGCTCACTGCCTTGGTGGCCTTGGAGAAAACGACCTCCACCATGTATTTCCTGGCGTTGCCGCTGTGGGTCATCGCATAGACCGCCGCGCGGCAATAGTCGTTGGGGCCGCCGCTGGTGAAACTGCCCGTGGCATTGCTGATGCCCGCTTCGCCCAAGCCAACGGTTTTGTCCAGCGTGCCATTGACGTTGGCCGGCGTGGCCGACGAGATGACGAGGGCCGCGGCGCTGACGCTGACGGCG
Source organism: Variovorax terrae (assembly GCF_022809125.1). NCBI lineage: Bacteria > Pseudomonadati > Pseudomonadota > Betaproteobacteria > Burkholderiales > Comamonadaceae > Variovorax > Variovorax terrae. The sequence goes on from NZ_JALGBI010000003.1 coordinate 362,491, forward strand.
GCCGGCGCGGGAGTGGCTGCGGGCGCAGGAGCGAGGAGGCTGTCGCCGCCCCCACCGCAGGCGGCGAGGGTCATGGTGGCAATGGCAAGGAGCGCGGCGCGCGAGGTGCGGACGGTGGAGGAACGGTTCATGCGGCAGTTGGAGTGGGAGTAGGACATCGGCCCCAAGGCTATCCATCGAACCCGCCACCACCTATCCCCTATCCAGGGGGATTGACCTGTCCTTTGAATCTCCTTAAGGGGCTTGCCTTGTCCAGTTGCGGAATGACGAGCGCGTGTAGAAGGCACCTTTGGAGAGCAGAAGTCAACTCGGCCTGTCTCATCGCGGCCCAAAGGCCCTGGTGAATCGTTCGGTCTAATATGTCGTTCAGCACGGACGCGCAACGGCTGGGGGCCGCCCCGCGCAGTTTCGCGTGCCGGTTACTGTCCACGTCCATCGTCACAGGAGGACCCGTGAAGCTCATCGGCATGCTCGATTCACCCTACGTCCGGCGCGTCGCTGTTTCGCTCCAGCTGCTCGGCCTGCGGTTTGAACACCAGTCGCTCTCCGTCTTTCGTACCTTCACCGAGTTTCAGCAGATCAACCCCGTCGTCAAGGCGCCCACCCTCCTGTGCGACGACGGCGAGGTGCTGATGGACTCGACGCTGATCCTGGCGTACGCCGAAGCGCTGGCCCGTCCGAGGACACTCATGCCAACGGACTTTCGGGAGCTGCAGCACGACCTGCGCCTCATGGGCTTGGCTCTTGCCGCGACAGAGAAGAGCGTGCAGATCGTCTACGAGCGTGGACTGCGCCCGCCGGAGAAGCTGCACGAACCGTGGGTGAGCCGGATCACCGGTCAGTTGCTTGCCGCCTACGGTGAACTGGAGCAGGAACTCAACCGCAGGCCGCTCGCGGCCGGCAGCCCGGGCCTTCGGCAAGCCGGTGTGACCCTTGGCGTGGCATGGCACTTCACGCAGCAAATGATCCCGGAGGCCGTGCCCGCAGAGAGGTTCCCCCGCTTGGCCGCCTACTCGGCTTCAGTCGAAGCCTTGCCTGAGTTCAAGGCTGCGCCGCATGGTGAGGGCACGTACCGCAGCAATGGCTAAGCTCTTGTTCGAAAGAGCCTCCACTGACGTGGCTCCGCGAGGCGCCGGCCTGTCCTGCGCTTCGTCAGGTTCTGCCGGCAGCGGCCGCTCGATTCAAAGGAGATGAATATGAAAAAGCCAGGTCCAGCCGAAGCACAGCCGGCCTCCGAGCGGATCGACCAAAGAATCGCCGAGCTCGGGGACTGGCGCGGGGAAACCTTGCGCCGGATGCGCGAGCTCATCCACGAGGCGGACCCCGGCATCGTCGAGGAATGGAAGTGGATGGGCACGCCCGTCTGGTCGCATGACGGAATCATCTGCACCGGCGAGTCCTACAAGTCGGTCGTGAAGCTGACCTTCGCCAAGGGCGCTTCGTTGAAGGATCCGGCCCGGCTCTTCAACGCGAGCCTTGATGGAAACACCCGGCGCGCGATCGACATCCATGAGGGCGAAGAGGTCGACGCGGGTGCGTTCCAGGCCCTCATCCGTGCGGCAGTCGCCCTCAATGCCTCCACCGCACAGGCCAAGGCCCGGCCGAAGCGGGCGAAGTAGGCGGCCGGCCCGGACGGCCGCGCCTACTGCGGCTCGATGCCCAGCTCGCGGATGCGCCGCGTGATGATGTCGAACTCGGCCTTGTAGTGGGCCTGGGCCTGCTCGGGCGTGGTCACCATCATCTCGAAGCCGCGGTCGACCAGCAGGGCCTTCACGTCGGGGCTGCCGGCGATGGCGCGGATCTCGGCCGAGAGCTTCTGCACCACCGGCGTGGGCGTTCTGGCGGGCACCAGCACCGCCATCCAGACGCTGGCGTCGTACAGCGGGTCGGTGAAGCCCAGCTCGCGCAGCGTGGGCACGTTCGGCAGCGCGGTGGAGCGCTCGCGGCCCATCATGGCCAGTGGCACGATCTTGCCCGCGGCCACCTGCTGCTTGGCCGTGGCCACGCTCGAGAGGCCGATGCTGATGGTGTGGCCCATCAGGTCCTGCACCACCGGGCCTTCGCCGCGCTGCGGCACGTGCACCATCTGCGCCTTGAGGTCGCGGTTCAGCGTCTCGCCCGCGAGGTGGCCCAGGCCGCCGATGCCCCAGGAGCCGTAGCTGAGCCTGGCGGCCGGCACCGCGAGCTTGCGGAACTCCTCGAAGTTCTTCACGCCCAGCGAGGTGCTGGCCGAGACCAGCGCCGGGCTGCGCAGGATCTGCGCGACGAAGGCGAGGTCTTTCTGCGGGTCGTAGGGCAGGGTCTTGAACAGCGCCACGTTGTTGACCAGCGGGTCGTTGATGGTGAATAGCAGGGTGTGGCCGTCGGCTTCGGCCTTGGCCACGTCGGCCACGCCGATGGCGCCGGCCGCGCCCGATTTGTTGTCCACCACCACCGGCTGGCCGAGCGATCGGGACAGGCGCTCGCCGATCAGGCGCGCCACGTAGTCGGTGGCGCCGCCGGCCGGGTAGGGCACGACCACGCGCAGCGGCTTGGCCGGGAAATTCTGGGCAAAAGCGCCGGATGTCCAGGTGCACAGGACGATGGCAGCTATGGATTTGATAGCAATCAGAAGCGGACGATGCATGGCGTGTCTCCTCGGGTGGCGGTGCGCTGGTGGCCGGCGGGCTGATGGTGTAAAGGGGCTCAGGCGGCCGCGGCGGCGCGCTCGGCCTGCACGCGCGCGGCCAGCAGGCGGCGGAACTGCACCAGCGCCGCGTCCATGGCCAGCGGCAGCATCGGCGCCTGCGGGTTGAGCAGGATGTTGCGGTGCTGCGCGGTGATCATGTCGCGGTCCTCGTTGAAGGCGGTGAGCAGGCTGTCGTAGATCGACTGCGTCATGCCCTCGTCGCCCTGGCCCGCGCGGTGCGACTGCTGGAAGAAGTAGTGCGTGCTGGTCTCGGTCTCGGGTGTGAGGCTCTGGCAGCTGTGCAGCTGCACCGCGCGGCTCAGGTCGTCCTTCGCATCCGCCACCGGGCGCCCGCCCGAGTGCATGAGCAGCGTGCCGGGCAGCAGGAACTCATAGACGAACCAGCGGTCCAGGTGCGTGTCGAAGCGGCGAAAGCGCTGGTAGAACGGCGGCGGCGCCACGTCGGGCACGTGGCGCGACACCTTGATGCCGTGCGCCAGCCGCTCGATCTGCGGCACGGCCTGCGCGATGCGGGGGGAGCCGCCCAGCGTCTTTTCGTGCACGTAGCTCAGGTGCGAGAAGTCCAGCAGGTTGTCGCAGATCAGCAGGTAGGGCGTGTCGTAGTGCATGTAGCCCGGCTGGTGGCGCCAGTCCGGGTGGTCGCACGAGAAGTTGTCGGGCAGCAGCGCGCGGTCGGCGCGCGCCGGCTCGCCCATCCAGACGAAGACCCAGTTGTTGTGCAGCGCCACCGGGTAGCTGCGCACGCGCGCCCTGGCCGGCACGATGGCGATGCCGGGTGCTTCTACGCAGGCACCCTGTGCGTCGAACTTCAGGCCGTGGTAGCCGCAGCGCACGCAGTCGCCTTCGCGCCGGCCCTTGGACAGCGGCGCCAGGCGGTGGCAGCAGCGGTCCTCGATCGCGGCCAGGCCGCCGTCGGCGGTGCGCAGCACCAGGATGGGCTCGCCCAGCGCGGTGCGGCTGAACAGCTGCGGCGCATCGGCCGGCGGTATTTCATGGTTCCACGCGATCACGTACCAGCAGTCGCGCAGCCATGGCGAGTCGGCGCTCATGGGGTGTCTCCTTTGTCTTGCTCGTGAAGGCAATGTAGGAGCGCACCGCGGCCGGCGCTGTCCCCCTCGAAGGGGACGCGTGGGGTTATTCGGCGCGGCAGTGCGCGCACCCTCGGCGGAAAAGAAAAAGCCGCCCCGCAGAACGGGGCGGCTCGGGCCGGCGTCGCGCCGGCGCGGGATCAGTTCGAGCAGGCGTACGAGCTGGCTGACGTGATGGGGCCGGCCTTGTACCGGGGATACATCGGATACGAGCACAGGGGCAAGGTGCGCGTGCCGCCGAAGACCAGCGAGGCCTTGTCCGGGGCGCGGTTGTTCTCGACCCAGTCCATGAGCATCGAGACCCGGTCGAAGGTGCTGGCCAGCGCACTGCTGGCAATCGCTTCCCCGTCGCCGTTGACGGTGTAGTTGTTGCCGCTCATGCCGTGGCCCGCACCGGGGACGATGTAGAACCGGGCAAACACGTCCACGTTGGGCGTTCCCATCTTGTCATGCACGGACTGGTAGTAGTCGAGCTGGGCCGCCGGGGACGCCAGCGTGTCGTTGGTGGCCATCATCGAAATCAGCTTGCCGCCGCGCTTGTAGAAGGCGCTGAGATCGGGGTTGGTGGCATCGAGGTGCCGCGAGATCTCCAGGCGGCGTGCGTTCAAGGGGCCGCCCTCGACATAGTCCAGCGGATTCGCGTTCAGGTCCTGGAACAGGAACCCGGTCACGCCGGCAATGCCGAGCTGGGAGTGCACGGGCGACGCGCCGGTGGCGCCTTCCTGGCCCTGGAAGCGCTGCGGCTCGATCAGCCCGCTGCCGCCCGGGTCGGTGCCCGGCAGCCACATGCCGAACGAAGTGACGCCGTTGGCCAGGGGCGTGGCGAACTTGTAGCGGGTGTGGGTGAACTGCAGCGTCGAGATCTGGCCGTCGGTCAGGCATGCCGCGGCGCTGGTGTCGGCCGGATTCGGGTCCACGTTGTTCGGGCAGCGGATCGCCGCCCAGGGCTTGCGGTTGGGCGCGCCCTGGTTGACGTCGAAGATCGCCCTGCAGGCCTGGTAGTTGTTGATGACGGCATCGACCAGCCCGTCGAGCTTGTCGCACTGGCGCATCACTTCGGCCGAGATGGCCGCGCGCTTGGCCTGGGTCACCCAGTTGGCCAGGGGCTTCTCCTGGATGCGGATGAGTTCCGGGCCCAGCATCAGGCTGGAGAAATTGACGATCGGCACGTTGGCGATCACGCCGTCATAGTCAGCCGGATAGCGCTGCACCACCGTCAGGCCTTCGCGCCCGCCCTGCGAGCCGCCGTACCAGTACGAGAACCTCGGCTTCTGCCCGTACATGCGCTGGATCAGCACCCAGGCTGCGTCATGCGTCTTCTTCATCTGCATGTAGGCGAGGTTGCGCATCGCCTCGTCGTTGAGCGCCCAGTCGTTGGGCCCGTTGGTGTGCCCCGAATCGCTGCCCGAAACGGCCCAGCCGCGCGAGACGAACGAGGGGTAGCCATCCACGGTGCCCGTCAGGCCGGGAACGCTGCCGTTCATGCCGCCACCGCCCTGCTGGGCGGCGCGGTAGCTCCACGAGGCGGGGAGCACGACACGGAAGTTGATGGGCCTGGCGGTGGCGCTGGTATCGACCGGGGCCATGATGCCGTTGACGGTGCAGTACGACGGGTTGGGGCTGACGCCTGCGGTCCAGGTGGGCGTGGTCAGGGTCACGCTGGCCACCGGCTCGCCGATCAGCGCCACGTCGATGCTGGTCCCGAGCTTGCTGGCATCGCAGTCTGCGGCGGTGACCACCTTGTTGGCCGGCAGGGGGCCCAGCAGCGAGCCGGGTGCGGGAATGGCCGCCGGCGCCACCTCGGCAGGCGGCGGCGGTGGGGCGGGCGGCGGTGGCGCCGCTGCGGTGAGCGAACCATCGCTACCGCCGCAGGCCGTGACCAGCAGGGAGGCCGAGAAGACGGCGCCGAACAGCGCCGCCAACGAAGTGCTTGATCTCATGTTTGTCTCCATAGGTGCCCGGAATCCGTGCCTGGCCTCGGGGCGAAAGCCAGCCTCATGACCGGGTCGAGTGCTTCAAATTTTCTTGGAAAATTCAATATCTTCGTTAACAAATAAACCGTCAAAAAAACCTGGATCGCCAGGGAAAATCAGATGAATCTGCCAATTAAAAGTTATTGACAATAATCAATGTAGTTAACAAAAACAAATTTCAGACTAGGGAGAACCCTCGATCGGCGAGGACGGACACGGCGGCAGGCGCCGCAGCGCATGCCGTAGACTTGACGGCATGACTTCGAGCATCATCAAAACCGCTGATGTCGATCTGCCGGGCGGGCTTAATCACGAGCGGATGCACACGCTGCTGGGGTACAACCTGGCGCAGGCCTGCATTCCGAGCTTCAAGGTCTTCGAGAAGTACATCGGCAAGCCTCTGGAAGTCACCCAGGTCGAGTACACCGTGCTGGTGCTCATCGATTCGAATCCGGACGCCACCAGCAAGCAGCTCTGCCAGAGCCTGGGCACCGCAGCGGCGCGCATGTCCCTCATCATCGACCGGCTGGCCGATCGAAAGTACCTCACCAAGACCCAGAGCGTGGAAGACAAGCGCGTGCAGCATTTGCGCCTGACCCGCAGCGGCAAGGCCTTCGTTGACAAGGCGGAGGGCATCGCCGCCTCGATGGAGAGCGAATTGCTGCGCCACCTGACCAAGGTGGAGCAGGCGGTGCTGATGGAGCTGCTGCGCAAGGTCGCGGTTCACCGCAGGGTCTGAGCCCTCGCCTTCTCACGGGCGCGCTGCGCGCCGAATGTCAGGCCGTGGCCGCCGCAGAGGCCAGAAACTCGAACAGCTGCCCCGCCGGCTGCGATGCCGGCAACCCGGTGCGCGCGCACAGCAGCAGCGTGCGCTGCGCCCAGGCGTCCGACAGCGGGCGCGTGCCGAGCCGGGCGCCGCCGCCCGCGCGCGCCAGCACGGCCGCGGGCATGACGGCCGCGCCCACGCCCTGCGCCACCAGCGTGCACACCGCCTCGAAGCTGCCGAGCTGCGCGCGCAGCCGCATCGGCCGCCCCAATTGCGCGGCCTGCAGGCTCAGGTGCGCGTGCAGCGCGCTGGCGGGCCCGTAACCCACGAGGTCATGCGCCAGCACCTGGGCAAAGGCCACGCGCCGGCTCGCGGCCAGCGCATGGCCGCGCGGCAGCACCAGCACCAGCGGGTCGCGGCGCCAGGCCACGGTGTGCAGCCCGGCGGTGTCGGCCACGTCCGAGACGATGCCCAGGTCGGCCGCGTCCTGGCGCAGCGCCTGCACCGTGAGGTGGCTGGCGCTCTCCTCCACCGCCGCGTCGATGGCCGGGTGCCGGCGCAGGAAGTCGGCCAGCAGCGGCGGCAGGTGCTGCACCAGCGCCGAGGTGTTGCACATCAGCCGCACCTGCCCGCGCAGGCCATGCCCGTGCTGGGCCAGCTCGCCGCGCAGCTGGGCCAGTTGCGCCAGCACCGCGCGCGCATGCCGCGACAGCGCCTCGCCGGCGGCCGTAGGGCGCACGCCGCGCGAGTGGCGCTGCAGCAGCGGCGCGCCGGCCTGCTCCTCCATGCCGCGGATGCGCGCGCTGGCGGCGGCCAGGGTGAGGTGCGAGCGCTCGGCGCCCGCCGTCAGGCTGCCGGCCTCGCAGGCGTGCACGAAGAGCTGCAGATCGGTCCAGTCGAAGCGCATCACGGGGCACCGCCTGCGGCTGGGCCGAAGCCTGCCTCAAGCAAAGACAGAGGGTGGCCGCGGCGGCGGCGCACCACACTGTGCCTGCGGGTTGTTGCTTGATGAAAGGGATCGTTCATGCCGGCTGCCAGTGTCCACGAGTTCGTGATGGTGAGCTTCATTTTCCTCCTGGCCGGCGGCGTCAAGGGGCTGCTCGGCATGGGGCTGCCCACGGTGGCGATGGGCCTGCTCGGCCTCGTCATGCCGGTGGCCGAGGGCGCGGCGCTGCTGTTCCTGCCCTCGCTGCTGACCAACCTGTGGCAGATGGCGCGCGGCGGCCGCCTGCGTGCGCTGGCGTGGCGGCTGTGGCCGATGATGGCCGGCGTGTGCGCGGGCGTGTGGGCCGGCCACGGCTGGATGGCCGGGCCGGCGGGCCACGCGCTGCGGCTGCTGGGCCTGTGCCTCGTGGCCTATGCGCTGTCCGGGCTGGCGGGCTGGCGCCTGCCGCGGCCCGCGCCGCGGCTGGAGGCCGCCGCTTCCGTTGCAGTCGGCGGCCTGACTGGCCTGCTGACAGCAGCCACCGGCGTGTTCGTGCTGCCGGCCGTGCCCTACCTGCAGGCGTTGGGGCTGGAGAAGGACGAGATGGCGCAGGCGCTCGGCCTGTCGTTCACCGTGTCCACGCTCGCGCTGGCGGTGAATCTGGCGGCGTCGCAGCACCTCAATCTGGTGTCGGCCCTGCAGTCGCTGCTGGTGCTGCTGCCCGCGCTGGTGGGCATGGGCCTGGGCCAGCGCCTGCGCGACGAGCTGAGCCAGGAGGGCTTTCGCCGCTGGCTGATGTGGGGGCTGCTGGTGCTCGGGGGCTGGCTGGTGTGGCAGGCGCCGTGAGCGCACGGCCGGAGAGGGGGGTTCAGCCGGCCAGCCGGGCCAGCGCCAGCCGCCCGCCGTGCAGGCCGGCCTCGGCCAGCTTGGCGTAGGCGCGCTTGCGCAGCGTGAGCACGGTGGAGGGCGCCACGTCCAGCTCGGCCGCGATGCCGTCGGCGCTCAGGCCGCAGGCGATGCGGGCGCAGACCTCGGCCTCGCGTGGCGAGAGCCGGGGCGCTCTCTTTTTTATAGCAACCAATGACCGCTGGATGCGGACATCCGGTTCAAAATACTCCCAAACCGGGGTGCCGGCCCCCAACCGCAGCGCGCCGCGGTGCGCCTGGCGCAGCAGCGGCGCCACGGCGAGCAGCCGCTCGATCTCGGCCGGCTGGAAGCCGCCCAGCGTCTCGTCGCGGTACAGGTTGATGGCATAGGCCGTGTGCGGCAGCGGCGCGTAGAGGAAGCTCAGCCGGTCGCTCAGGTGCTCGCGCTCGTAGATCTCGTTGCGCCAGCTCGCCAGCGGGATGTCGCCGGGCTGGAAATGCAGCGCCGTCACCGGCGCGCTGCCGCCGGCCTCGTACCGCAGGTGCTGCGCGATGCGCGTGGCCGCGTCGCTGCGCCAGTACTGGCGGCGGTAGATCGCGAAGCACTCGGCCGTCACGTTGCGGGTGTGCGCGCTGTGCGCATGGCCCTCCACCAGCGTGGGCGCATCGCCGCGGTCGATGCCCGCATAGGCCACGAGCGAGATGTATTCCACCGGCGCAACCTGGTTGAGGAAGTCCAGCATCCGGGCCGCCGGCGCGGCGTCGTGCGGCGCGTCCAGCAGCATCGCGACGGAGCGCGCGGCCAGCGAGTGGCCGTGGGGCGGGGTGTCGACGAACCAAGTCTGGGGCATGGTGCCGCGCAATGTAGCGCGGGCGCTTCGCGGCGTAAAGAGGGCCTAGAACGTGTTTGCGATCTGTATGGGGCCGCGTTGGGACGCAATCGGGATGAGTTGGCCGCCAACATCACGCCGCATGGGCTCATGCCCATGCAAGGGATTTGGTGGGCAAATCGCCCGATTTCGTCCCAACCCGAAGGGCAAGTGCCTTTTCGGGCGGTCTGCGGCGTTGCGTTGCTGGCCAATAGCCAGCTATTGGCGGCGCAGCGCGCCTTGCAGCCCATCCCGAAAAGACACTTGCGCGACCCCATACAGATCGCAAACACGTTCTTACACCAGCAGCGCCGGTGTGCCAGCCTCCCGGGCCGTGCGCCGGGCATTCCAGCGCTGCCAGGCCTTCTCGTGGAAGAAGAACGCGAAGGCCTGCACCGTGGGCTCCAGCAGGCTCAGCGTGAACGCCATCACGAGGTTGCCGGTGACGGCGTAGGCCACCAGCGCGGCGACGGTGATGTGCACGAGGTAGTAGCTGGCGGTCTTCTTCAGCGTGGCCAGGTTGGCGCGGGCAAATTCAGCCATGGCGGACTCCTTGTTGATGCGGCTCAGGGATGCCGCGGCGTGGCGGCAGGGTTGAGTAAATGATAATGATTCTCAACAAGAGGCGCCAATTGCTTTTCCCTAAACCGGCGATTGACGGTGTTCTGGCGCGCGCGGGCGGCGCCGGCCTGCCGCACGGCGCGGGTATCATGGTTCGTCATCCCTTGCACCGGAGCATCCCATGGCCCTGATGGATTTCATCAAGAAACAGTTCATCGACATCATCCAGTGGACGGAGAGCGGCGACGGCACGCTGGCCTGGCGCTTCCCGATGCGGGACATGGAAATCCAGAACGGCGGCTCGCTCACCGTGCGCGAGTCGCAGATGGCGGTGTTCGTCAACGAGGGCAAGGTGGCCGACGTGTTCGGGCCCGGCCTCTACAAGCTCACCACGCAGACGCTGCCGGTGCTGACCTACCTCAAGAACTGGGACAAGCTGTTCGAGTCCCCGTTCAAGAGCGACGTCTACTTCTTCAGCACGCGCCAGCAGGTCGACCAGAAGTGGGGCACACCCCAGCCCATCACCATCCGCGACCCCGACTTCGGCGCGGTGCGCCTGCGCGCCTTCGGCAACTACAGCTTCCGCGTGGCCGACCCGAAGCTGTTCCACACCGAGATCTCGGGCACGCGCGACAGCTTCCGCGTGGCCGACCTGGACGGCCAGCTGCGCGGCCTGGTGCTGCAGAACATCAGCAACGCGATCGCGTCCAGCGGCATCCCGTTCCTCGACCTCGCGGCCAACCAGCAGGCGTTCGCGCAGGCGCTCACCACCCAGCTCGCGCCCGAGTTCGGCAGGATCGGCCTCAAGCTCGAAGTCATGACGGTGCAGAACGTCTCGCTGCCCGAGGAGCTGCAGAAGGTGCTCGACCAGAAGATCGGCATGGGCATGGTCGGCAACGACATGGGCAAGTTCATGCAGTACCAGACAGCGCAGGCCATCCCCAAGTTCGCCGAGGGCGCGGGCTCGGGCGGCGGCATCGCCGGCGATGCCATGGGCCTGGGCGCCGGCGTTGCGCTGGGCCAGGTGCTGGCGCAGAACCTGCAGCAGGGCCTGCAGGGCGGCGCGGCGCAGGCCGCCGCTGCCAGCGCCGCCGCGGCGGCGGCAACGGTCAAGCCCGACGAGGTGATGGCCACGCTGGAGAAGCTGGGCGAGCTCAAGGCCAAGGGCATCCTGACCCAGGAGGAATTCGACGCGAAGAAGGCCGAGCTGCTCAAGAAACTGGTCTGACGCAAGCTCCCCGTTTTCGTGGCTGAAACGAGCCCCCAGCGCGCCTACCGCGCCGCGTGCCCCGGCTGCGGCGCGCCGGTCGAATTCCGCAGCGCGCAGTCCACGCACGCGGTCTGCGGCTACTGCCATTCCACCGTGGTGCGTGATGGCGACACGCTGTCGCGCATCGGCAAGATGGCCGAGGTGTTCGACGATTTCAGCCCGCTGCAGCTCTTTGCCGCGGGCCGCTTCAACGGCCGCGGCTTCACCGTCGTCGGGCGGCTGCAGTACAAGTACCGCGAAGGCAGCTGGAACGAGTGGCATGCGGTCTTCGACGACGGCAGCAGCGGCTTCCTGAGCGAGGACAACGGCGCCTTCGTGTTCACGCTGCCCACCACGCTGCAGCGCGAGGTGCCGGCCGCCGCGCAGTTCCGCGTGGGCGCCACCACGGCCATCAGCGGCCGGCCGTTCAGCGTGGCCTCCAACGAGCAGGTGAGCCTGGCCGCGGCGCAGGGCGAGCTGCCGCGGCTGCCGCCGCTGGGCCAGCCGTTCGCGATGGTGGAGCTGCGCAGCAATGCGGGCGAGGCCCAGGTGCTGGGCATCGACTATGGCACGCAGCCGCCCACGCTCTCGCTGGGCCGCTCGGTGCTGCTGGACGACCTGCAGCTCACCGGCCTGCGCGCCGAATCGGCCAAGGAAGACAAGGCCCGCCAGTTCGCCTGCCCGAACTGCGGCGCGCAGGTGGCGGTGGCGCTGGCGGGCAGCCAGAGCATCACCTGCGGCGCCTGCCGCAGCATCATCGATCTCTCGCAGGGCATCGGTGCCGAGCTGCGCCACGCCGCGCAGGACGAGCCGGTGCAGCTGCTGATTCCGCTCGGCACCCAGGGCCAGCTGCAGGGCGCGCAGTGGCAGGTGGTGGGTTTCCAGCACCGCATGGGCGCGGAGCCCGGCGACAGCGACGAGCAGTTCGGCTGGGACGAATACCTGCTGTACAACGCCAAGCGCGGCTTCACCTTCCTGGTGGATGCCGAGGACGGCTGGAGCGTGGTCAAGCCCACCACCGGCGCGCCGGTGCTCAGCGGCAACGCGCAGAGCGCCACCTACCTGGGCACGCGCTACGCGCTCAAGGACAGCTACAACGCCGAGACCACCTACGTGGCCGGCGAGTTCTACTGGCAGGTGCAGCGCGGGCAGAAGACCTTCAACCGCGACTTCGAGTCCGGCAAGAACCTGCTGTCGCTGGAGCAGACGCCGAACGAGGTGACCTGGTCCGGCGGCGGGCGCATCGACAGCGACACCGTGGCCAAGGCCTTCGGCATCGAGAACAGGAAGGCCCTGCTGCAGCGCGGCGACGCGCTGCCGGTCGGCGGCAAGTCGGGCATCGGCTGCGTCACGGTGATCGTGCTGTTCGCCATCATCCTGGTGGTGCTGCTGCTGTTCAGCCGCTGCACCAGCTGCGACCCGCGCGTGGAGAACTGCAGCAGCTCGGGCAGCAGCGCGCGCAGCTCGGGCGGCTCGTTCGGCGGCTTTTCCAGCGGCGGCGGCCACAAATGAGGTTTTGCGGAGCGGGCCGGCGGCCCGCTCCTTCCGTTTTGCAAGAAGGAGAGTGACATGGACATTGAATGGCTGAAACCGGGCGTCTTCGTGGGCTCCATCCTGTTCGCGCTGATCGGCGTGGTGGTGTTCTGGCTGTGCTTCATCATCATCGACAAGATCACGCCCTATGACCTGTGGGGCGAGATCGTCGAGAAGCAGAACCTCGCGCTGGGCGTGGTGGTGGCGTCGATGTGTCTGGGCATCTCGCTGATCGTGGCAGCGGCGATCCACTGAGTGAGCGCGCACCGGGGGCCGCCAGGCCCGGCCGCCCATGCAGCCCCTGCGCCGCGCCCGGTGGAGGTGGCGCTGCTCGCCAGCGTCTTCGTCATCGCGGCCTGCGGCCTGGTCTACGAGCTGGCCGCGGGCGCGCTGGCCTCGTACCTGCTGGGCGACTCGGTGCTGCAGTTCTCCACCATCATCGGCAGCTACCTGTTCGCCATGGGCATCGGCTCGTGGCTGTCGCGCTACCTGGAGCGCCAGCTGCCCGCGCATTTCCTGCGCATCGAGCTGCTGGTGGCGCTGGCCGGCGGCGCGCTGCCGGCGCTGCTGTTCCTGGCCAACGCCTATGCGCCCGGCGCCTTCCGCGTACTGCTCTACGGGCTGGTGCTGCTGGTGGGCGTGCTGGTGGGGCTGGAGATCCCGCTGGTCATGCGCATCCTCAAGCGCAACGTGGCGCTCAAGGACCTCGTGTCGCAGGTGCTGACCTTCGACTACCTGGGCGCGCTGGCCGTCTCCATCGCCTTCCCGCTGCTGCTGGTGCCGCAGCTCGGGCTGATCCGCACCGGCCTGCTGTTCGGCCTGATGAACGCCGCCGTGGCATTGTGGGCGCTGTGGCTGTTCCGCCATGAGCTGCGGCGCCTGCGCAGCCATGCCGCGGCCTGCGGGTTGACGCTGCTAGCGCTGGCCGCCGGTTTTGCGGGCGCGGACCACATCACCACGCTGGCCGAGGACAAGTTCTACCAGGACCGCGTGGTCTTCACCGCCACCTCGCCCTACCAGCGCATCGTGGTCACCAGCGGCCGCCAGGGGCACCGCCTGTTCCTCAACGGCAACCTGCAGTTCGCCGAGCGCGACGAGTACCGCTACCACGAGGCCCTGGTGCATCCCGCGATGGCCGCGCACGGCGCGCCGAAGAAGGTGGCCGTGCTCGGCGGCGGCGACGGCATGGCGGTGCGCGAGATCCTCAAGTACCCCTCGGTCGAATCCGTCACCCTGGTCGAGCTCGACCCGAACATGACGCAGCTGTTCTCGCAGCACGAGACGCTGGCGCGACTGAACGGCCATGCGCTCGCCTCGCCCAAGGTGAAGGTCGTCAACACCGATGCGTTTCGCTGGCTCGATGAAGGCACGGACACCTATGACGTGATCGTGGTCGATTTCCCCGACCCCACCAACTTCGCCATCGGCAAGCTCTACACGAGTTCGTTCTACGCGCTGCTGGACAAGCGCCTGGCCGCCAGCGGCTACGCCGTGATCCAGACCACCTCGCCGCTGGTGGCGCGCCAGAGCTTCTGGACCGTGGTGGCCACGGTGGAATCGGTGGGCCTGCGGGCCACGCCCTACCACGCCCATGTGCCGAGCTTCGGCGAGTGGGGCTACGTCATCGCCAGCCACCGGCCCTGGCGCCTGCCGCAGCAGCTGCCTGAGGGCCTGCGCTTCTTGAACCTGCAGAGCCTGCCGCAGCTGTTCGATTTTCCGCAGGACATGGCGCGCGTGCCGGCCGAGGTGAACCGCCTGTCCAACCAGGTGCTGGTGACCACCTACGAGCGCGAGTGGGGGCAGGTTTTGCCCGCGCATTGAGCACCGATGAGGCGCCGCGGCTTTCTCGCCTCCACCACCGCGCTGCCGCTGCTGGGCTGCGCGCCGCCGCGCCATGAGATCGCCGGCGGCTTCACCGGCATCAATGTGGCACGCGGCCACGCGCTGCGCGACACCGCGGCCTGGCCCGCGCCCGGCGCGGTGCGCCGCACCCGCGTGCTGATCGCCGGCGGCGGCGTGGCGGGCCTGGCCGCGGCGCGCGCGCTGCGCCTGCGCGGCATCGACGACTTCGCGCTGCTGGAGCTGGAAAACGAGGCCGGCGGCAACAGCCGCGGCGGCAGCGTGCAAGGCGTCGCCTGCCCGCTGGGCGCGCACTACCTGCCCGTGCCCGGCGACGACGCCCGCGAGGTGCAGGACCTGCTGGAGGAGTTCGGCCTGCGCCGGCGCGAGGCCGGCCGCTGGGTCTATGACGAGCGCCACCTGTGCCACAGCCCGCAGGAGCGCCTGTTCTTTCGGGGCGCCTGGCAGGAAGGCCTGCTGCCGGTGCAGGACGTGGGCCGCGAGACGCTTGCGCAGTACCGGCGCTTCGCGGCGCGGGTGGAGCAGCTGCGGCGCGAGGCGAAATTCTCGATTCCAGTATCAAAAGCCCCGAAGGTCCAGGTGCACTGGTCATTGGATGCTATGACTTTTGTAGCATGGCTGAACCAGGAAGGCTTTGGCGACCCGCAGCTGCGCTGGTACCTCGACTACTGCTGCCGCGACGATTACGGCGCCGGCATCGCCTCCGTCTCGGCCTGGGCCGGCATCCACTACTTCGCCAGCCGCCACGGCTTCAGCGCGCCCGACGAGCCGGCGGCCGGCGAGCGCGACGGCCTGCTCACCTGGCCCGAGGGCAACGCCTGGCTCACGCGCCGGCTGGCCGTGCCGCTGGGCGAGCGGCTGCGCGCCGGCTGCACCGTGCTGCGCATCGCCGAAGGGCGGCACGGCGTCGAACTGGACGCCTACCACCACGCCAGCCGCACGGTGCAGCGCTGGCAGGCCGAGCGCTGCATCGTGGCGCTGCCGGCCTTCATCGCGGCGCGCGTGGTGCAGAACCCGCCGCCGTTCCTCGCGCGCGCCGCCGCGCGGCTGCGCTACGCGCCCTGGCTGGTGGCCAACCTGCACCTGGACGCGCCGCTGCAGGACCGCCCTGGCGCCGCACCGGCCTGGGACAACGTGATCTACCGCGAGAGCGGCGAAGGCGGCGGCCTGGGCTATGTGGACGCCCGCCACCAGGCGCTGGACCCGCGCCCCGCCCCCACCGTGCTGACCTACTACCAGGCCCTGGGCGACACGCCCGGCGGCCGCCGCCTGCTGCTGGAGCGGCCCTGGGAGGCCTGGCGCGATGCCATCCTCGCAGCCTTGTCCGTCCCCCACCCCGACCTGCCCGCGCGCACCACCCGCATCGACATCACGCGCTACGGCCACGCGATGGCGATGCCGGTACCAGGAATTTTGAAGGAAATCAGCCCGATGTCCTCGTCCAGCGGTCGTTTGATGCTATCGAATCAGGAGCAATCGGCAGCCACACCCGCCACGCCGCGCCTGCGCTTCGCGCACAGCGACTGGTCGGGCTACTCGATCTTCGAGGAAGCCTTCACGCGCGGGCACGCGGCGGGCATGAGCCCTGCCGTGGCGTGAGGGGCAAGGCGCCAAGCCCCTTTTCACGGCCAAGGCCTTACCCAGGCACCAACAGGGTTTTTGCCTCAGTTTATTGAAAAAGACTGCATTTAGATATATCGTAAACACATCGATATAAATGGAGCCTTCCATGAAGGATTTCGGATTTCCCGGCCGCGGCGGCCATCGGGGCGATGGTTTTGGCGGTGGCGGGCGCGGCGGTGGCCGGGTGTTCGGCCATGGCGGGCTGCGGCTGGTGCTGCTGCAGCTCATCGCCGACAAGCCCAGCCACGGCTACGAGCTGATCAAGGCCATCGAGGAGCGGCTGAACGGTAGCTACAGCCCCAGCCCCGGGGTGATCTACCCCACGCTCACGCTGCTGGAGGAACTGGGCTACGTCACCGTCAGCGCCGTCGACGGCGCGCGCAAGCTGCACACCATCACCGAGACCGGCCAGGCCCATCTGGCCGACAACCGCGAAGCGGTGGACGCGCTGCTGGCGCGCATGGGCGAGAACGCCGAGGCCCAGGCCGTGCTGGCGCGCCCGCCGCAGGTGGTGCGCGCGGTGGAAAACATGAAGCTCGCGATCCGCCTGCGCCTGTCGCGCGGCCCCCTGACCGAGGCGCAGGCCAACGTCTTTGCCAACATCCTCGACACCGCCGCCCAGGACCTGGAGCGGCTTTGACACCATGACCATGAACACTTCACTGACCGCTTTCGCCGCCGCCGCCGCGCCCTCCGCCGAGCTGCTGGCCGCCCGCACGCCGCAGCGCGTGCGCCACGAGCTGCGCCGCCGCATGCTCACCGTGCGCCAGGTGCAGCGCGTCACGCCGCACCTGATCCGCGTGACGCTGGGCGGCGAAAAGCTGCAAGGCTTTGCCAGCCCGGGCTTCGACGACCACGTCAAGCTGATCTTTCCCGACCCGGCCACGGGCCAACTGGCGCTGCCGTCGTTCGGCGCGCCGGGCGAGGCGCCGGCGCCCGATGCGCCGAAGCCCGTGATGCGCGACTACACGCCGCGCCGCCACGACGCTGCGGCGCAGACGCTGGAGATCGACTTCGCCCTGCACGAGGCCGGACCCGCCACGCAGTGGGCCGAGCAGGCCGCGCCCGGCCAGCAGCTCGGCGTGGGCGGGCCGCGCGGCTCGTTCATCATCCCCACCGGCTTCGACGGCCATCTGCTGATCGGCGACGACACGGCCCTGCCTGCGATCGCCCGGCGCCTGGCCGAGCTGCCGGCGGGCGCGCGCGCCGTGGTGCTGGCCGAGGTGGACAGCGCGGCGGATGAACTGGCGTTCGACAGCGCCGCCGCCGTGAGCCTGACCTGGGTGCACCGGCGCGGCGCCGAGCCCGGCACCACCGACGGCCTGCTGCAGGCGCTCAAGACGCTGCCGCTGCCCGCGGGCGACTTCCACGCCTGGGTGGCCTGTGAATCGGCCGTGGCCAAGGCGCTGCGCGCCTACCTGATTGCCGAGCGCGGCGCCCACCCCAGGTGGACCAAGGCCGCAGGCTACTGGCGCCGCGGCAGCGCCGCCACGCATGACACGCACGAGGATTGAGGCCTCAGCCCAGCCACAGCCCCACGCACAGCGCCGCGCCCACCAGGTAGAGCAGCCAGGTCTGCGGCACGACGTAGGGGTAGAGCATCAGGGCCAGGCCGAGCCAGCGCGTGCGGCGCTGCTGCGTCTTCTTGCCGCGCCACCAGGCGGCCATGCCGATCAGGCCGAACAGCAAAGCGCCCGCGAGGTAGGCCGGGCTGGGCAGCGTGAGGCCCAGGGATTGCAGGGCGGAAAGGCTGTCCATGGAAAGGGGTGCGGGGGCCGGGAGGGATCGGTGCGGGCGGGCTGCGGGCATCATCGCACAGGCAAGGGGAACCCCCGCGCGGCGGCGGGCTCCTTCACCAGATGACTCCATTGCCCCTTGACCTCGAATGGCGGTGCGCGGCCCCGGCCGACGTGCCCCGGATGCTGGAGATCCAGCGCGCCTGCTACGGCGAGGCCTTCCTGGAGAGCGGCGCTTTGCTGCTGCGCCGGCTGGCCGCCGCGCCCGGCACCTCCTGGGTGGCGCTGCGCGCGGGCCGCGTGCAGGCCTACCTGGCGGCCTACCCTTCGCGGCTCGGCCGGCTCACGCCGCTGCATGGCGAGTTCGAGCCAGCCGCCGCGCCCGACACGCTCTACCTGCACGACCTGGCCGTGCACCCGGAGGCGGCCGGCGCCGGCCTCGGCCCGCGGCTGGTGGCGCGGGCGCTCGAGCAGGCGCGGCGCGACGGCCTGCGCCACTCCGGCCTGGTGTCGGTGCAGGCCTCGCATGCGTTCTGGCAGCGCCAGGGCTATGCCGACCACGCGCTGGCGCAGGCCAGGCAGCGCCAGCGCCTCGCGTCCTATCCCGGCGCGGCGCGCTACATGGCGAGGGCGCTGGCGGGCTGATCCGGCGGCGTCACGACGGTGTCACGCCGCCCCGGCATGGTGGCGCTTTTGCCACTCCCAGGAACGTTTCCCATGATCCGTCTTCCCGTTGCGGCGGCCTGCGCCGCCCTGGCCACCGCGCTGTCACTGCCCGCGCTGGCGCAAACCGCCTACCCCGCCACGCTGGCCGGCCATGCCGTGCTGCCTGCGCAGAGCTTCGTCCCCGCGCCCAAGGACGCACCGGCCGACCTGCAGGTCAGCGGCAAGTTCACCACCGGCAAGCGCGTCGAGAAGCCGAGCTCGGTCGAAGGCCAGTCCGCCGGCCGGCCCACGGGCGTGTCGCTGCCGTTCAAGGGCCAGCCGCTGCAGGGCCATTCGGGCATCAAGAAGATGGCCGACGGCAGCTTCTGGGTGCTGACCGACAACGGCGCCGGCTCCAAGGCCAACTCGCCCGATTTCATGCTCTACCTGAACCACTACAAGGTGGACTTCAAGAGCGGCCAGTTCCAGCGCCTGAAGACGGTCTTCCTGCACGACCCTGACAAGAAGGTGCCGTTCCGCATCGTCCACGAAGGCACCAAGCAGCGCTACCTCACGGGCTCGGACTTCGACACCGAGAGCTTCCAGTTCGCCGGCGGCGCGCTGTGGATCGGCGACGAGTTCGGCCCCTTCCTGATCAAGGCCGACCTCAACGGCAAGGTGCTGGCGGTGTTCGACACGCTGGTGGACGGCAAGGTGGTGCGCTCGCCCGACCATCCCGCGGTGACCACGCCCGGCGCGCCCGGCGGCGCGGTGGATTTCCAGGTCAAGCGCTCCAAGGGTTTCGAGGGCATGGCCTCGTCGCCCGACGGCAGCAAGCTCTACGCGCTGCTCGAAGGCCCGCTGTGGAACGCCGAGGCCAAGGACTACGAGCGCGTGGACGGCAAGGAGGCGCTGCGCGTGCTGGAGTTCGACGTCAAGGCCGGCCAGTGGAGCGGCCGTTCGTGGAAATACCCGCTGGAGGCCAACGGCTACGCGATCGGCGACTTCAACATGATCGACGCCACCACGGGCCTGATCATCGAGCGCGACAACGGCGAAGGCACGGCCGACAAGGCCTGCCCCGAAGGCCAGAAGCGCAGCGACTGCTTCCATGACCTCGCCAGGTTCAAGCGCGTCTACAAGATCGAACTGAGCGACGCCAACGTCGGCCAGCCCGTGCGCAAGATCGGCTACATCGACCTGATGGCGATCCAGGACCCGAACAAGCTCGCGCGCAAGCCGCTCAACGGTGGCGTGCTCACCTTCCCGTTCTTCACCATTGAGAACGTGGACGTGGTCGATGCCAGCCACATCGTGGTCGGCAACGACAACAACCTGCCGTTCTCCAGCAGCCGCGAGCCCAACAAGGCCGACGACAACGAGCTCATCTTGCTCGAAGTGGGCGAGTTCCTGAAGGCGCGCTGAGCGCCAAGCCATTTGCGCCAGCGATGGCATATCCGGTGGGTTTGACGCAGATGACCAGATTGGCGCAAAATGCGCCAATCTGGAGTAAATCATGTCAAACCCGACCGCCTTTTCCTCCGTCAAGCTGCCTGCGGCGCTGGTCAGCCAGGCGCGCGAGGCTGCACAACCCATGCGCCGCTCGGTGGCCAGCCAGATCGAGTACTGGGCCACACTGGGGCAGGTGGTGGAGCACACGGGCCTGAGCGCCCAGGAAGCGCAGACCGCCATTGAAGGCTACGAGCAGGCCGCGCGCGCCAAGCGCCAATCCCAGACGCTCGATGAGCTGGAAACCCGTTTCGCCGCCGCCGAGCAGAGCGGCAGCCTGGCCGCGCGCGTGCGTGACGTGGTACTGGAGAACAAGGCCGGGGCCCAGGGCGCCAGGCGCGTGCGCAAGACGGCATGAGCCGTCGCTGATTCGCGCTAATGCCGCAGCCCGTTTTCTTCCTGCTGGCTGGCCCCAATGGCGCTGGCAAGTCCAGCCTGTACCGTGCCGCAGTGGCGGACGGATTGATTCCCGAAACGGCCGAGTTCGTGAACGCCGATCTTCATGAGCGCGCCCATCTCCAGCATGTTCAAGATCCTGAGCGGCGCTCGGCCGCCGCTCGCGAGTGGGCCGATGCACGCCGCGCGGCGCTGCTGGCGCAAGGCAAGACGTTCGTCAGTGAAACCGTGTTTTCGCATGAGTCCAAGCTGCTGCTGATCGAACAGGCGCAGCGCAGCGGCTTTCTGGTGGTGTTGCTGGTCGTCTGCCTGGACCACCCGCAGCGCCTGCTGGAGCGGGTGCGCCAGCGCGTGCAGGAAGGCGGCCATGACGTGCCCGCAGACCGCATTCTGGCGCGCTACCCCCGCACACTGGCATTTCTGGCGCGGGCCGTGCGCCAGGCCGACATGGCCCTGCTGTACGACACGGGCGCGGTCCCGGATCAGGACGGATTCAACCGGCCGGTGAGGGTGGCAACCTGCCGCAAGCAAGCCACAACCCGGCTGGTCAAGCCTTTGCCGCAGTGGGCCAAGACGGTACTAAGCCGCAAGCCGGTCCATTGACCGTTCCACTCATTGCTCTGCAGAGGGGCCCATCAGCGCCCGCTGCACCGCGGCTTCCCGCGCCAGCACCGCCGGCAGGTCGCCCACCGCTTCTTCGAGCAGCGAGGCCTTGAGCCGGCCCATGAGTTGCGGGTCGCTGCCCGCGAGCTTGGCGGCCAGGCGGCGGCCTTCGGCGTGCAGCGCCTCGTCGTCCACCAGCGCCCAGACCAGGCCCCACTGGTCGGCCTGCGCGGCGCTGAACTCCTCGCCCAGCATCAGCGCGCCCTTGGCCTTGGCCAGGCCGACGTGGCGCGGCAGCAGGGCCACCACGCCGCCGGTGCCGAACAGGCCGATGTTGATCTCGGGCAGCATGAAACGCGCCGAACGCGCGGCCACCACGATGTCGCAGTTCAACAGGATTTCGAGTCCCGCGCCCACCACCCAGCCGTGCACGGCGGCCACCACCGGCTTGGGGCTTTGCATCAGCGCCATGGCCAGGGCTTGCAGCAAGGCCACGAACTCGGGGCCGGCCGGGTCGTCGCGGTCCTTGCCGGCGCAAAAGCCCCGGCCTTCGCCCGTGAGCAGCAGCACGCGCACGGCGTCGTCGCTGTTCGCCCGCTGCACCGCAGCCAGCAGTTCCTGCGTGAGCGCCAGGGTGAGCGCGTTCAGGCGCTGCGGGCGGTTCAGCCGCAGTTCCAGCACGCCATCGGTCGGGCCGGTCCGGATCAGCATGGGAGACAGGCGGCGGGCGCTCAGCCGCGCATCAGCGCCTCGATCTCGTCGGCCTTCACCGGCACGCCGCGCGAAATCAGTTCGCAGCCGGTGGCGGTGACGATGGCGTCGTCCTCGATGCGGATGCCGATGTTGTGGAACTGTTCGGGCACGCCTTCGGCTGGCCGCACGTAGAGGCCGGGCTCGATGGTCAGCACCATGCCGGGCTGCAGGATGCGGCTCGGGCGGTTGGTGATGGTCTCGCCCGACAGCGGGTCCTTGCGTTCGCTGACTTCGCCCACCTGCGACGGCTCCACGTAGCTGCCGCAGTCGTGCACGTCCATGCCCAGCCAGTGGCCGGTGCGGTGCATGTAGAACTGGAAGTAGGCGCGGCTCTCGATCACGTCTTCTGCCGTGCCGACCTTGTTGCGGTCCAGCAGGCCGACGTCGAGCAGGCCCTGGGCCAGCACCTTCACGGTGGCCTCGTGCGGGTCGATGAAGCGCGCGCCGGCCTTGGTGGCCGCGGCGGCGGCGTCCTGCGATGCCAGCACCAGGTCGTACAGCGTGCGCTGCGGCCCGGTGAACTTGCCGTTGGCCGGGAAGGTGCGGGTGATGTCGCTGGCGTAGCCGTCGAGTTCGCAGCCGGCGTCGATCAGCACCAGTTCGCCCGCGCGCACCGGCGCGGCGTCGGCGCGGTAGTGCAGCACGCAGGCATTGGCGCCGGCCGCCACGATGGAGCCATAGGCCACGTACTGCGAGCCGAGGCGGCGGAACTCGTGCAGCAGCTCGGCGTCGAGGTGGTACTCGCGCACGTCCTGGCCTTCGCGCAGCATGCGGGCGCTCAGTTGCATGGCGCGCACATGGGCGCCGGCGCTGATCTGCGCGGCGCGGCGCATCACGTCCTGCTCGTGCGCGTCCTTGACCAGGCGCATCTCGTCGAGCAGGCCGCACAGGTCGCGCTGCTGCTCGGGGCACAGCGCGCCGTAGCGCACGCGGGCGCGCACGCTGCCCAGCCAGCCGTCGATGCGCGACTCCAGCCCCTTGTGGGTAGCGAACGGGTACCAGACGGTGCGGCGGTTCTCCAGCAGCCGGGGTAGCTGCGCGTCCAGCGAGCCGGCGGAGAAGGCCGCGTCCACGCCCAGCGCGGCGGGCGCGGCCTCGGGGCCGAGGCGAAAGCCGTCCCAGATCTCGCGCTCCAGGTCCTTGGGCGCGCAGAACAGCGTGGAGCGGCCGTCGTCCGTGATCACCAGCCAGGCGTTCGGCTCGGTGAAGCCGGTGAGGTAGTAGAAGTAGCTGTCGTGCCGGTACAGGAAATCGGTGTCGCGGTTGCGTGCCTGCTCCGGCGCGGTGGGAACGATGGCGATGCCGCCCGGGCCCAGTTGAGCGGCCACACGGGCGCGGCGCTGGGCGTAGATCGTGGTGGTGTGGTTCATGGTGTGCGTCGTTGTGTCGTCAGTTCGTTGCATTGAGCTGCGCCAGCCGCTCGGGCGTGCCCACGTCGGTCCAAGCCCCCGTGTACAGCTCGGCGCTGACCTGCCCATTGTCCATCGCGGCGCGCAACAGCGGCGCCAGCGGGGCTTTCAGCCCGGCGGGGTTGCCGTAGGGCAGCGAATCGAAGAATCGCCGGCGGTACAGGCCGATGGTGGAATAGGTGTACCGGGGCTCGGCCTGGTTCAGCGCCAGCCCGTCGGCACCCAGGCCGAAATCGCCCCGGGGGTTGTGTTGCGGATTGGGCACCAGCCAGAGGTGCGCCCATTTGTCGCCGGTGGCAAAGCGCTCGAACGCTTCGCGCGTGAACACGAAGTCCGGCGCGAACACGTCGCCCGCCAGCACCCAGAACACCTCGTCCAGCAGCGGCAGCGCGCGCGCGATGCCGCCGGCCGTCTCCAGCGCGCCGCCGAAGTCGCGGCCCTCGTCGGAGTATGAAATTGATAGCAAGGAATCACCAGCCGACCAGGACATCGGGCCGAAATGACCCGAAATCTGCTCGCCCAGCCAGGCGGTATTGATCAGCAGCCGGTTGAAGCCGCCGCGGGCCAGCGCCTCCATCGGCCATTGCATCAGCGGCTTGCCGCGCACGGGCAGCAGCGGTTTCGGCGTGGTGTCCGTCAGGGGCCGCATGCGCTCGCCGCGGCCGGCGGCGAGAAGCATGGCTTGGGCGGGAGGCTGGGGCATTGCGGCAGTTTAGCGGGCGGCAGTACGATGGCCGCCATGCAACGAGGCCGCGCGCTCCTGATCTTCCTGGTTCTGCTGGCCGTGGCGGCGCTGTTCATCGGGGCCACCGGCCGCGGGCTGCCCGCGGTGGTCGCCTCGCACTTCGATGCCTCGGGCGCGGCCAATGGGTTCATGCCGCGCGGCGCCTACCTGCTGCTCATGCTGGCCGTCGTGGTGGGGGTGCCGCTGGCAGTGGTCGTGGGCTCGGGCCGCGCCCTGGACCGTCCCGGCGCCCGCATCAACCTGCCGCACCGCGACCACTGGCTGGCCCCCGGGCGGCGCGAGGAGACCGTGGCCTTCATCCGCCGGCAGCTGGCGCGCTTCGGCATCCTGCTGGTGGTGTTTCTCTGCTACACGCACTGGCTCGTCGTGCGCGCCAACGGGGTCTCGCCGCCCCGCCTGCCGTTGCTCTGGTTCGTGGCGGGGCTGGGCTTCTTCCTGGCGGGCGTGCTGGTGTGGGGCCTGGTGTTCCTGCGGCGTTTCCGGCTCTAGCTAGCCGGCCCCGTCGCCGCGGTCCAGCGAGCGCCGTTCGGTCCACTCGGGCGCGAACCGCGCCACCAGCCGCTCCATCAGCGCCTGGGCCTTGGCCGAGTGGTCGCCGCCGAAGTTGCACACGTAGACATCCAGCGTCACGGCGCGCTCCTCGGGCCAGGTGTGCACGCACAGGTGCGACTCGGCCAGCAGCACGGTGGCTGTCACGCCGCCCGGCCCGCGGGGCGTGGCGGGGAAGGTGTGGAAGAGCTGGTTGACGGGCTGCAGCCCGGCATCGCTCACCGCCGCCACGCACCAGCCGCCCAGGCGCCCGGCGTCGGTCAGCCAGACGGCGTCGCAGCGGCATTGGTAGAGGTCGGCGGTGAGGTGCAGGCCCTGCATGGGGTAGGACTTTAGACGATGCGGGGCCCGAAATCCGGGTAAACGGCTCGGGCCGGCCCAAACGGTAAAATCCGGGGTTTCCCTGATCTTCCCCCCTCCGGAGCCGCCCTCAATGGCAAACACCCAACTGATGGCCAACGCAGTCCGCGCGCTGGCCATGGACGCTGTACAACAAGCCAACTCCGGACATCCCGGCGCCCCCATGGGCATGGCCGACATCGCGGTTGCCCTCTGGGGCCGCCACCTCCGGCACAACCCGCGCAACCCGCGCTGGGCCAACCGCGACCGCTTCGTGCTGTCCAACGGCCACGGCTCGATGCTGATCTATGCGCTGCTGCACCTCACCGGCTACAAGCTGCCGATCGGCGAGCTCAAGAACTTCCGCCAGCTGCACAGCATGACGCCTGGCCACCCCGAGGTGGGTTATGCGCCCGGCGTGGAAACCACCACCGGCCCGCTGGGCCAGGGCCTCACCAACGCCGTGGGCATGGCGCTGGCCGAGAAACTGCTGGCCAAGGAGTTCAACCGCAAGGATGGCGAGGTGGACCACGCCATCGTCGACCACCACACCTACGTGTTCCTGGGCGACGGCTGCCTGATGGAAGGCGTCAGCCACGAGGCCGCGGCCCTGGCCGGTGCCTGGAAGCTCAACAAGCTGGTGGCGCTGTATGACGACAACGGCATCTCGATCGACGGCCAGGTCGCGCCCTGGTTCATCGACAACACCGCGCTGCGCTTCGCGGCCTACGGCTGGAACGTGATCGGCCCGATCGACGGCCACGACGTGGACGCGGTGGACCGTGCCATCGCCGACGCCAAGAACAGCGCCGACAAGCCCACCCTCATCATTTGCAAGACCCACATCGGCAAGGGCAGCCCGAACCGCCAGGACACGGCCAAGGCCCACGGCGAGCCGCTGGGCGCCGAGGAAATCAAGCTCACGCGCGAGGCGCTGGGCTGGCCGTATGCGCCGTTCGAGATCCCGGCCGAGGTCTATGCCGACTGGGACGCCAAGGCCCAGGGCCTGGCCGCCGAGTCGGGTTGGGACGCCAAGTTCGCCGCCTACAAGGCCGCGCACCCCGAGCTGGCCCGCGAATTCGTGCGCCGCATGAAGGGCGAGCTGCCCAAGAACTTTGCCCAGGTGGCGGTGGACACCGCCGTGGCCGCCCACACCCAGGCCGAGACCGTGGCCTCGCGCAAGGCCTCGCAGCTCGCGCTCGAAGCCTTCACCGCCGCGCTGCCCGAGCTGCTGGGCGGCAGCGCCGACCTGACCGGCTCCAACCTCACCAACACCAAGAGCACGCCGAACCTGCGCTTCGACCTGGCCGGCGAGAGCAACGGCGGGCGCCACATCAACTACGGCGTGCGCGAGTTCGGCATGGCCGCCATCATGAACGGCATCGCGCTGCATGGCGGCTACATTCCCTACGGCGGCACCTTCCTCACCTTCAGCGACTACAGCCGCAACGCCATCCGCATGGCCGCGCTGATGAAGCAGCGCGTGATCCACGTGTTCACGCACGACTCCATCGGCCTGGGCGAGGACGGCCCGACCCACCAGTCGATCGAGCACGCGGCCAGCCTGCGCCTGATCCCCAACCTGGACGTCTGGCGCCCGGCCGACACCGCCGAGACCGCCGTGGCCTGGGCCGTGGCGCTGCAGCACAGCAACAAGCCGACGGCCTTGCTGCTGAGCCGCCAGAACCTGCCCTACGCGCCCAAGCGCGACCTGGGCGAGATCAGCCGCGGCGCCTACGTGCTGTCCGAGCCGGCCGACCTGGGCCTCAAGAAGAAGATGCAGGCGGTGATCATCGCCACCGGCTCCGAAGTGCAGCTCGCGCTCAAGGCGCAGGAGCTGCTGGTGGCGAAGAAGATCGCGGTCCGCGTCGTCTCCATGCCGGGCACCAACGCGTTCGACCGCCAGACCGAGGCCTACAAGGCCAGCGTGCTGCCGGCCGGCGTGCCGCGCATCGCGGTGGAGATGGGCGTCACCGATTTCTGGTGGAAGTACGGCGCGGCCGCCGTCGTGGGCATCGACACCTACGGCGAGTCGGCGCCCGCGCCGGTGCTGTTCAAGCACTTCGGCTTCACCGCCGAGAACGTGGCCGAGACGGTGCAGGCCGTGCTCGCGAAATAAGTTTCGTATTCAACATCGAAGGAGAAAGCAGACATGACCATCAAGATCGGCATCAACGGCTTCGGGCGCATCGGGCG
Organism: Variovorax terrae; assembly: GCF_022809125.1. Taxonomy (NCBI): domain Bacteria; kingdom Pseudomonadati; phylum Pseudomonadota; class Betaproteobacteria; order Burkholderiales; family Comamonadaceae; genus Variovorax; species Variovorax terrae. The sequence goes on from NZ_JALGBI010000003.1 coordinate 389,373, forward strand.
CAACGTGCTGCGCTCGGCCGTGCAGAACTTCAGCGACATCGAAGTCGTCGGCATCAACGACCTGCTGGAGCCCGACTACCTGGCCTACATGCTGCAGTACGACTCGGTGCACGGCCGCTTCAAGGGCACGGTCGCCGTCGATGGCAACACCCTGATCGTCAATGGCAAGAAGATCCGCCTGACGCAGGAGCGCGACCCGGCCAACCTCAAGTGGAACGAGGTCGGCGCCGACGTCGTGATCGAGTCCACCGGCCTGTTCCTGGACAAGGTGACGGCCCAGAAGCATCTGGACGCCGGTGCGAAGAAGGTCATCCTGTCGGCCCCCTCCAAGGACGACACGCCGATGTTCGTGTTCGGCGTGAACGACAAGACCTACAAGGGCGAGGCCATCATCTCCAACGCCTCCTGCACCACCAACTGCCTGGCCCCGCTGGCCAAGGTGCTCAACGACAAGTGGGGCATCAAGCGCGGCCTGATGACCACGGTGCACGCCGCCACCGCCACGCAGAAGACCGTGGACGGCCCGAGCAACAAGGACTGGCGCGGCGGCCGCGGCATCCTGGAGAACATCATCCCCAGCAGCACCGGCGCCGCCAAGGCCGTGGGCGTGGTGATCCCCGAGCTGAACAAGAAGCTCACCGGCATGAGCTTCCGCGTGCCGACCTCCGACGTGTCGGTGGTCGACCTCACGGTGGAACTCAACAAGGAAGCCAGCTACAAGGACATCTGCGCCGAGTTCAAGGCCCAGAGCGAAGGCGCCTTGAAGGGCATCCTGGGCTACACCGAAGACAAAGTGGTGGCCACCGACTTCCGCGGCGATACCCGCACCTCGATCTTCGATGCCGACGCCGGCATCGCGCTGGACGGCACCTTCGTCAAGCTCGTGAGCTGGTACGACAACGAATGGGGCTACTCCAACAAGTGTCTGGAGATGGTGCGCGTGGTGTCGAAGTAAACCCGCCCGGCTGGCTCAAAACAGAACGCGCCTTCGGGCGCGTTTTTTCTGGGCGGAACCCTCATTTTTGGCCGCGGCGCAGCGGCGCCAGCAGCGGCTTCAGGCCGTTGTGGTCGATCTCCTGCATCAGCGCCAGCAGCCGGCCGATCTCGCCGGGCGGAAAGCCCTCGCGCGCGAACCAGTTGAGGTAGTTGCCCGGCAGGTCGGCGATCAGGCAGCCCTTGTGCTTGCCGAACGGCATCTCGCGCGTGACCAGTTTTTCCAGATCCTCGGGGCTCATGTCAGCCGCCGGCCCGCTTGACGTGAAAGCCCTGCTTCTGCAGCGCAGCGATCACGGTGTCGCGGTGGTCGCCCTGCACCTCGATCACGCCGTCTTTCACCGTGCCGCCCGAGCCGCAGGCGGCCTTGAGCTGCTTGCCGAGCTGCTCCAGCGCCGGTGTGTCGAGCGGCACACCCGCAACCACGGTCACCCCCTTGCCGCGCCGGCCCTTGGTGTCCAGCGAGACGCGCACGGTGCCATCGGACGGCGGCGCTGCCTTGCCGAGCGCCTTGCACACGCATTGGGCCACCGGCTGGCGGCAGGCCGGGCACATGCGGCCCGCCTCGGTGGAGTAGACGAGGCCGCTGCGCGCGAACGCATCACGCATCGACATGCTCTTCAGTGGTGATGCCCGTGCTCGCCGTGCACGTGGCGGTGGGCAATCTCTTCTTCGCTGGCGGCGCGCACGCCGGTCACGGCCAGCGAGAAGCGCAAGGTCTTGCCCGCGAACGGATGGTTGCCGTCGAGCAGCACCACCGGCCCCTTGATCTTGATCACATGGAACACCTGCTCGCGCCCATCGTCGGTGTGGCCGCGCAGCTGGCCGCCCACCTTCACGCCCGGCGGGAACTCGCTGCGCGGGATGCTGCGGGCCAGGCCCTCGTCGCGCACGCCGAAGGCGTCTTCGGGCGCCAGTTGCAGCGTGGTCTGGTAGCCGGCCTGCTGGCCTTCCAGCGCGGCCTCGATCTTGGGGAAGGTGTTGTCGTACCCGCCATGCAGATAGACCATGGGCTCCTTGCTTTCTTCCAGCAGCTTGCCCTGCGCATCGGCGACTTTGTAGCGGAGGGTGACGACGGTGTCTTTGGTGATGTTCATGGCGCTATTCTCCCGCGCTTTGGCTCCGGCCCGGGTTGCGCGGGGCTGGCGTCCTGGCTCCGCGTCCGGTGGCTTGGCCGCGCCAACAGCCGCAGCAAAGCCGCCATGGCGAGGGTAGTGCGCCAAGGCATTTGCGAATTTTTGGCGAGGATTGTTGAGTTATTTGTTCAAATCACCGGCGATGGGTCGGCTATCGTCAAGGCTCGCGCGCCGGGCCGGCGTCAAGGGCTTGCCGCGGCGCCATGGCTCCTCCCACTCTCACTCCTTTCACCGCCTCTTCATGAAACTGATTACCTTTGTGCCGTCCCCTGCAGCGCACGGTGCGGCCGGCCCGCGCCTGGGGGCGCTGGTCGATTCCCGTCAGGTGCTGGATCTGGCGCAGGCTGCCGAGCTGCATGCCGGCCGGGCCGATCCGCGCTTTGCCTCGATGCTGGCGTTGATCCAGGCCGGCGAGGCCGCATGGGACGATGCCCGTGCCCTGCTCGCCGAGGCACCGTCCGCCGCCCTGCTCGATCGGGCCCGGGTTACCTTGCGCGCGCCCTTGCCGCTTCCCGAGTCGATCCGCGATTTCGCCAACTACGAGCTTCATGTGCGCCAGGCCATCCGATCCGCCATGACGCTGCGCGCCAACGCCACCCCGGATCCGGCTGCCGCCTTGCAGCGCTTCAGGGAGGCGGGCATGTTCGAGATTCCCCAGGTCTGGTTTGACATGCCCCTGTACTACAAGGGCAACCGGTTCAGCTGCATCGGGCATGGCCAGCCGGTGCAGTGGCCGGCCTTTGCCGAAAAAATGGACTATGAGCTGGAGCTCGCGGTGGTGATCGGCAAGACCGCGCGCGATGTGCCGCCCGAGCGGGCGATGGACGCCGTGTTTGGCTACACCATCTACAACGATTTCAGCGCCCGCGACATGCAGGCAAAGGAAACCAGCTTCCGCATGGGGCCGGCCAAGGGCAAGGACTTCGATACCGGCAATGCCTTCGGCCCGTGCATCGTGACGCGCGACGAACTGCCCGATCCGCTGGCCCTGGCCATGTCGGTCCGCGTCAATGGCGAGCTGAAGGTGAGCACCACATCGGCCGGCATGCAGCACGACATTGCTGCATGCATCAGCCATGTGAGCCGGTCGGAAACCCTCCATCCGGGCGAGATTTTCGGAATGGGCACCCTGGGCAACGGCTGCGGCTACGAGTCGCTCAGCTTTCTTGCCGCCGGGGATGTGGTCGAGCTGGAGGTCGAGGGCATCGGCATCCTGCGCAATCAGCTGATGGCACGCGAATGAACATCAACCTCAAGCAGCTCAAGGCGTTCCTGGCCGTCTACCAGACCCGAAAATTCGGGAGCGCGTCGGAGCGCCTGTTTCTGACGCATTCGGCGGTGAGCGTGCTGATTCGCCAGCTCGAATCGGAGGTGGGCCAGCGGCTGTTTGACCGGACGACGCGCACGCTCCGGCCGACGGCGGCGGCGAATGACCTGTACCCGATCGCCGAGCGCGTGCTGCGCGAACTAGGCTCGATCAACGAGCACTTCAAGAGCTTCTCGAGCGGCGCGCAGGGACGGCTGACGTTTGCGGTCACGCCCGTCATCGCCGTCAACCTGGCACCGAAGGCGATCCGTGCCTTTTCGGAACTCCATCCGGGTGTTCAGGTGATCGTCGAGGACTGCGCGCCGGCCCAGTTCGCGGAGCGGCTGCTGTCCGACCAGGTCGAGTTCGGCATCGGGACGCCCGAGCAGATCACGTCCGAGATCGAGTGCGAAACCCTGATCAAGGGCTACCTGTGCGCAGTCATGCGGGTGACGGATCCCTTAGCGCGCGATGAGCTCGTGCGCTGGGTGGAGCTCAAGGGGCAGCCCGTCATCGCCGTCAAGCCCGGGTATGGCATCCGCCACTCGATCGATGCCGCGGTGAGCGAGTCCGGCGCCAACATCCGCTTTGCCCACGAGGTGTCTTACCTGATGACGGCGCTGGCCTTCGCCGCCGAGGGCATGGGGATCGCCATCCTGCCGTCCTCGCTGGTGTCCCAGGTCAAGTACCCGCAGGTGGTGGCGCGCCGGCTGGTGGCGCCCACCGTGACGCGGGACGTCTGCATCATGACCAAGCGCGGGGCCACGCTGTCGCCCGCGGCCGATGCCTTCCTGGCCCTGATGCGTGCCGGGCTGAGCGATGGCCGGATCCCGCTGACGCCGGCGTTCTAGCTCGGCGAGGGCCTTGCCGGATTTGTGAAACTTCATCAAAAAGGCGCGACAACTATTCGTTTTACGCCCTTCTCCATCGGGGTTGTAATGCGCTCCTTTCCAGAAGCCAAGGAAGCGCCCTTTGTCAGATCGCCGATTCTCCCCAGCTCATTCGAGAGGCTTGCCTCCGGGAGGTGAGCCGTGGCGCGGTGCCCTGGTGCGAGCGCTTTGCGCGCCGCCGAGCGCCTGTTCGGCCCGCGGCGCGGCCATGGATCCTACCCACCGATAGACAAGGAAATTTTGATGAAACTCGCAAGCATCCGGCAGGCCTCCCGCGTGGCGCTGATCGTTGAGTTGCCGGACGGCGGCGCGGCGCTGCTGGAAGACCTGTACCGCGCCGCTGCGCTCGGCGAAGCGCCCGCCAGCCTGCAGGCCCTGATCGAACGCGGCGACGCAGAAGTGGTGCGGCTGCGTGCCGCCCTGCCGCTGCATGCGAGCCGGCTGCCCCTGGTTGCGCTGGAGTCGGTTGATTGGCTGGCGCCGCAGCCGCGCACCGGCAAGATCCTGGGTATTGCCGTGAACAACCGCAATCTGAACCGGGTGGCCTTTCGCGAACCGACCCATCCCATGATCTTCATGAAGTCGTCGACTTCGCTGACGGGGCATCAAAAGCCCATCGAGATCCTGCAGGACCACGGCTACACCATTCCCGAGCCCGAGCTGTGCGCCGTGCTCGGCAAGGGTGGCAAGAACATCGCGGAGAAGGATGCCTTGTCCTGCGTGTTCGGATACACCATCACCAACGACATCACCGCCAGCGGCGTGAAATTCTCGATGGACTCCGTGGCGCTGAACATCGGGGCCCAAAACATGCGCCCGCACCACACGGTATGGCGCGAGAAGCACGGTCCCGACGATGGCTTTCTCTACTTCACCTACCACACCCGTTCCAAGGCGTCGGACACCTTCAGCCCGATGGGCCCGTGGCTCACGCTGGCGGCCGATGTGCCCGATCCCAACAAGCTGGCCGTGCGCAGCTGGGTCAACGGCGAGCTCTATACCGAAGACAGCACTGCGAACTACCTGTTCCCGCTGCAGCGGTGCATTGCCGAGGCCAGCCGCTTCCTGACCCTGGAGGCCGGCGACATCATCCATTTTGGCACCGCGGGCGCGGGAACCGAGAAGTTCCCGATGGGCAACCGCTCCGTGAACCTGTTCGAAATGGATGGCGCCACGGTGGACGTGGAGTTCGAGGGGCTGGGCCGCCTCAGCAACGTCGTCAAACGCATCTAGCCCGCAGCCCCTGTTCCGGTTCGCTGCCCGTCCTGCAGGCCGCAGGGCGGCAGGACGTTTTATGTTCTATCAGGAGACTTTCACCATGAAAAAAACACTTCTCACCACGCTCGGATTGGCATGCGCGGCAGCCGCCCATGCCCAATCGTCCGTGACCCTGTTCGGCGTGATCGACACCGGCGTGCAGTACGGCTCGGGCAGCGTGTCCAAGCGAACGGCAGTGCAGGGCGTGGGCGGCAACCTGGCCACCCGCCTCGGCTTTCGCGGCACGGAGGACCTGGGCGGCGGCCTGGCCGCCAGCTTCTGGCTGGAGGCCGGCCTGAACAGCGACGACGGCACCGGCGCGGCCTCCAGCGCCAACAACCAGGCAGTGGGCGCCTTCAACCCCGCCACCGGCGCCAATCCCGCGGTGCGGTCCGGCACGCAGGGGCTGACCTTCAACCGGCGCTCCACCGTGAGCCTGAGCGGCGGCTTCGGCGAGATCCGCGTGGGCCGGGATTTCACGCCCTCGTTCTGGAACCATGCGTTCGATCCCTTCACCTTGCTGGGCGTGGGCGCGGCGCTGGAGTACACGGCCGGCTTGCGCGTGAACGGTCCGACCGACGGCACGCTCGCGCGCGCCTCCAATTCCGTGGGCTATTTCCTGCCCGACAATCTCGGAGGCTTCTACGGGCAGGCCATGTATGCCCTGGGCGAAAACGCTTCCAATTCGGCCAACGCCGGCGACGGCCGCTATGTCGGCTTCCGCGTGGGGCACCGGCAGGGGCCCTGGAATGTGGCGTTCGCCAGCGGCAAGACCAGCCAGACGATCAAGGCCACTGCGGGCGGCAGCTACACCGACACCAGCATTGCCGGTTCCTACGATTTCGGCGTGGCCCGCGCCATCGCCATCTATGACCTGCAGAAGCAGCAGCAAGCCTCTGGCGCGGGCTCGGCGGACCGCGCCTCGCGTGGCTGGATGATGGCGGTGACCGTTCCTGTGGGCGTTGGCCTCGTCAAGGTGAGCTATGGCGTTTCGAAGAAGACGGACGCAAGCGTCGCGTCGGTCGATGGCAACAAGGCGTCGCAGCTGGCGCTCGGCTATGTCCACAACCTGAGCCAGCGGACCGCGCTGTATGCCACCTGGGCCCAGGTGCGCAACAGCGGCGGCTCGAGCTTCGCGGTGGGCGGCGGCGTGACCGGGGCCAACCAGAGCGCTTCGGGCATCGATCTGGGCATCCGGCATTCCTTCTGAGGCGCGCCATGGCAGACAAAGCAGAAGATTCCGGAGCGCCCCTGTTCCAGGGCATCGACCACATCGACATGGCGGTGGAGGACGTGGAGGCCGTGGCGGCGTTCTACATCGGCCTCGGGTTCGAGGTTGCCCGGCGCACCGACCATGCGGGCGGTGCCGTGGAGTTGCGCTTTCCCGGTCCCGGCGCGCAGCCGGTGCTCGAGCTCATCCCCTGCGTCAAGCCGGACGGGACGCGCATCGCGAATCCCGGCATCCGCCACATCGGCCTGCTGTGCCAGGATATCGGCAAGGCGCACGCCGTGCTCAGCGCCCGGGGCGTGGCCTTCAAGAACGAGCCGCGATTCGTGCCTTCGACGAAGCGCTGGCTTGCCAATACCTATGATCCCTCGGGTGCCATCGTGCAACTGGTGGGTCTTTAGCGCCACGGGCCGGCGCGTGGCCGAGCGCCGCGCACCGGCCCAGGTTTTTCTGACCCTGATGCCGACCAAAGCATCCGATACCGATTCAAGAGACCAACGTCATGACCTCAACTCTTCTCAACCGGCGCCAGACGCTGGCCATGCTGGCGGCCCTGGGCGGCGCGGGCGCGTCCCTGGCGGACAACGCGGCCTTTCCTCTGAACAAGCCGATCCGCATCATTGCGCCGAGCGCCGGCGGCGGCCCGACCGACGCGGTGGCACGCATCCTGGCCGAGCGGCTGGCACCGGTCTTCAAGGTGCCGGTGATCGTGGACAACAAGCCCGGCGCCGTGGGCGCCATCGCCCTGGATGCGGCGGCCAAGTCTCCGCCCGACGGCCACACGCTGGTGGTCGGCTTCGTGTCGGCCAACATCATCCATCCCCTGCTCAACCCGAAGGTGCCGTTTGACGCGCGCAAGGATTTCACGCCGATCACCCAGGTGATGTCGGGCGGCGTGAACCTGATGGCGCATCCCTCCTTGCCGGCCAACACCCTGCAGGAGTTCATCGCCTATGCCAAAAAGCAGCCGCAACCGATGAGCTATGGCTCATTCGGCAGCGGCTCGACGGCCCATCTGGCCGGCGAGTACCTGCAGACGCTCACGGGCATCAAGATGGCGCACGTGCCCTACAAGTCCGCGACGGCACTGGTCAACGACCTCGTGGGCGGGCACGTGATGGTGGGCTTCACCGACACGACCAACGCCGCCGCCCAGATCCGCACGGGCCGGCTCAAGGGCATCGCGCAGACGGGCACGGTGCGGGCGCCATCGCTGAAAGACGTGCCAACCATGCAGGAGCAAGGTGTTCCGTTCACGGCCGGCGCCTGGAACGGCATTTTCGGCCCGGCCCATATGCCGCCCGCGGTGATCGAGCGGCTGAACCGGGAGATCGTGCAGATCCTGAAGGCGCCGGACCTGCAGGACCGCTGGATCACGGCCATCGGCTACCCGCCGGTGCCGACCTCCTCGGCTGAATTCGCGCAGATCGTCAAGAGCGACTTCGACACCTGGCAGAAGGTGATCACTGCCTCCAAGATCACGCTCGACTGACGCCGTCTGCGCGTGCGGCGTGCCGCGCGGGCCTGCTCCGCTGGCGCAGGCCGCTCAGTCGCCCGCGATCTCCTCGTGCCGCCCATCGGGATGGCGGGCAAAGCGCGGGCGCTCGCGGCCATGCACGGGCGCCTCGTCGGCCCACGGCCAGCCGCCGAACTGGGTGCGGCGGTAGTCCTGCATGGCCTGCATGATTTCGGCCTGGGTGTTCATCACGAACGGGCCGTACTGCGCCACCGGCTCGCCGATCGGCCGGCCCTGCAACAGCAGGAACTCGCCCTCGGTCTCGCCGTTGGCCAGCTCCACGGGCACGCCGGCGCGTAGCTCGATGGCCTGGGGCGCGCTCACGGTCTGGCCCGCGATCGCGGCCGACCGGCCCTTGAAGAAATACAGCATGCGCCGCGTGTCCTTGCCGGTTGCCGGCGGCAGCGTCCAGCGCGCGCCGGGCGCCATGCGCAGGGTCCAGATGGCCACATCGGCCTCGGCCTGCGCGGCCCAGGAGTCGGGCGGCGGCGGCAGCGGCGCGCCGGCCCCGGCCAGCGTACCGGCGATGCAGGCCACCTCGGTCTCGCGGCCCTGGTCGTCCTGCGCCGTCAGGCGCGGAATGGCCTGCGACCAGAACATCGTGAAGTGCGGCGCCACCATCTTGTGGCGCGCCGGCAGGTTCAGCCAGATCTGGAACAGCTCCAGCGGATTGGGCCGCGTTTCATCGAGCAGCGGGAACATCTCGGCGTGCACCACGCCCCGGCCCGCCGTGAGCCACTGCGCGTCGCCCTGGCCGAAGCGCGCGGTGGCGCCCAGCGAGTCGGAATGGTCGATCAGCCCTTTGCGCACGACGGTCACGGTCTCGAAGCCGCGGTGCGGATGCGAGGGAAAGCCCGGCACCGTGCCGCCGTGGTACATGCTCCAGCCGTCCTTGCGGCTGAAGTCCTGGCCCAGATCGCGCCCGGCCAGCGAGGTGGCCGGGCCCATCTGTGCATTGCCTTGCGGGTAGGCATCGTCGTGGTAGGCGCAGAACAGGAATGGGTCGAGGGTCTGCCACGGAAAGCCGAGGGGTTGGATCTGGAGGATGGGGTGGTCGGGCATGGCGGGGCTTCCAAAGAACAACAGATGCGGGCCGCGCCCGGGGTTTCAAGCCGGACTCGGCGGGTGGCCGGGGCCGGGCGGGTGGGCGCTCAACCTGATGGTGCCTGACGCGAACCTGATGGATCGCGGGCTGTTGTTTGCAGAAGCAGCTGGCCCGGCCCGGGACCCGGGGTGGAGTAGGCGGGCCGCGGGCCTCGTGCTACAAAGCGGGATGAATCGATTTCTTGTCGGCCCTTTGCTGGCCCTTGCCTTCGCGTTGCCTCTGCATGCCGGTGCCCAGCCGGTCCGGGGGTTGATCGTCAAACTCAAGCCCCCGTCCGCCGAATCGTCGGGCCGCGAGACGCCGCAGGCCGCGCGCGAGCGCCTGGCCACGGTGGCGCAGGGCGCGGGCGTGGCCTGGCAGAGCCAGGACGCCGTGGGGGCCGGGCACCGGCTCATGCGCTTGGCCAGCCCGCTGCAGGGCGAGGCGCTGGAGGCCGCCTTGCGGCGCCTGCGCCTGCATCCCGACGTGGCTTCGGTCGAGCCCGACGTGCTGCTCCAGCCGGCGGCCGTGCCCAACGACCCGGGCTACGCCACCCAGTGGCACCTGAGCGTGCCCACGCCCAATGCGGCGGCCATCAACATGCCGCCGGCCTGGGACCGCACCACGGGCGGGCCGGTGGTGGTGGCGGTGCTCGACACCGGCGTGCGCAAGGACCATCCCGATCTGGCGGGCCAACTGCTGGCCGGCTACGACTTCGTCAGCGAAGTGCCGTATGCCAACGACGGCGATGGCCGCGACCCCGATCCCAGCGATCCGGGCGACTGGGTGTCGGCCGCCGACAAGGCCAGCCAGCCGGCCCTGTTCAGCCAGTGCAGCGTGCAGAACAGTTCCTGGCACGGCACCTTCATCACCGGGCAGATCGCGGCGGCCACCAACAACGGGATCGGCATCGCGGGCATCAACTGGGGCACGCAGGTGCTGCCGGTGCGCGTGTCCGGCAAGTGCGGCGCGCTGCTCAGCGACATCCTGGACGCCACCCGCTGGGCCGCCGGCCTGTCGGTCGTCGGCGTGCCGCCCAATCCCACGCCGGCGCGCGTCATCAACCTGAGCTTTGGCGGCGACGTGCCCTGCACGCAGAGCTACCAGGACGTGATCGACGAGGTGGCGGCTGCCGGCGTCCTGGTGGTGGTGGCGGCCGGCAACAGTTCGGGTGCGCTCAAGCGGCCCGCGGATTGCCGCGGCGTGCTGGCCGTCGGGGCCGTGCAGCCCAACGGACTCAAGACGGACTATTCCAACGTCGGCGCCAACATGGGGCTGATGGCGCCGGGCGGCAGCGGCACGCAGGGCTCGTCCACCAACCTGTACTCGAGCCTCAATCTCGGCACCACGGTCCCGGCCACCAATGGCTATGGCTACAAGCAGGGCACCAGCTTCTCCGCCCCGCTGGCGGCCGGTGTGGCCTCGCTGATGCTCACGCTCAACCCCGCGCTCACGCCCGCGCAGCTGGTGGCACGCCTGCAGGCCGGCGCACGGCCTCACACGTTCACGGCGTCCTATGCGCAATGCGACGCCGGCGGCGGGCTGGCCTGCAACTGCACCACGGCGGCCTGTGGCGCCGGCCTGCTGGATGCCGGCAACAGCACCTTGCAGGCGCTCAATCCGGTGGTGCTGATCGCGCCTGTGGGCTCGCCAGGCGCGGGCGCCACGATCACGCTGGACGGCCGTGCCAGTGCCGCCGCCGTGGGTGCGGCCCTGGTGGGCTATCGCTGGGAGCTGGCAGCGGGCAGCGGTGCCAGCATCCAGTCGCCTGGCAGCGCCGTGACCACGGCCGTGCTGTCCCAGAATCCGGGCAACTTCGTGTTCCGCCTGACGGTGACCGACAACGCCGGCCGCAGCAGTGCGGACTCGCTCTCGGTCAGCACGCTCAGCGGCGGTGGTGGCAGTGGCGGCAGCAGTGGTGGTGGTGGCGGCTCCACCGGCTGGCTGTGGGGCGCGGCCCTGTGGCTGCTGGCCGGGCTGGCGTGGCGTCGTCGAGCCTGAAATGGCCGAAGGTCCAGGTCGGGCGGTCGTTTGTTGCTATTGAATTGATAGTAATTCAGGGCCGGGGCGGCCACTGGTCGTAGAGCCGCACGGGCACCGAAGCGCCCCACAGCTCGATCTGGGCCGGCGTACCGGCGTGCGGCCGGCCGGCACCCTCGCCGCGCACATAGCCCAGTGCCACGCAGGCCTGGGCCAGCGGGCTCCAGCCGGCAGACGAAATCTCGCCCACGGTCTGCCCGTCCAGAACGATGGCCTCGCCGCCCCAGGCATAGGCCTCGGGCGAACCGAACACCAGCGTCACCAGCTTCTTGCGCAGCGGCTGGCCCTGCGAGGCGCGCAGGGCGGCCTTGCCGATGAAGCCGGCCGGCTTGTCGAGCTTGACGGCGTAGCCCAGGCCGGCCTCCCAGGGCGTCTCGTCGGGGCCGAGTTCGGCGCCCCAGGCGCGGCGGCCCTGCTCGATGCGCAGTGCGTCGAGCGCGTAGTAGCCGGCCTCCCTCAGGCCCAGGTCCGCCCCCGCTTGCTGCAGCGCGAGGTAGACGTGGCGCGTCATTTCCACCGGCACATAGAGTTCGAAACCCGGCCCGCCCACGTAGCTCATGCGCGCCGCACGCACGCGGGCGAAGCCGAGATCGATCTCCCGCGTCCATGAAAAACCGAGCGAGGCGGGCGACAGGTCGTCCGGGCTCACGCGGGCCAGCAGCTCGCGCGCCTTCGGCCCCATGAGCGAGAGCACGCAGGTCAGGGCCGAGACGTCGGTGAGCACGGCATGCTCGTGCGCGCCGATATGGCGCGAGATCCAGTCGAAGTCGCGCACCGCCTGGGCCGAGCCGGTGATGAGGTGGAAGCGGTCCGGCGCCAGGCGGATCACGGTCAGGTCGCTTTCGAACCCGCCACGCTCGTTGAGCATCGCGGTGTAGACCATCCTGTCGACGGGCATGTCCATCTCGTTGGCGCACAGGCGTTGCAGCACGGCCAGTGCGTCGCGGCCCTGCAGCAGCAACTTGGAAAACGAGGTCTGGTCATACAGCGCCACGGCTTCGCGCGTGGCCCGCTGCTCGTCGATCACCCAGGGCAGCCAGCCCGGAGCGCCGAGCGTGTGGGGCGGCCGGGCTTGGCCGGCCGGTCGGAAGTAGTTGGCGCGCTCCCAGCCGTTCTTGCTGCCGAACTCGGCCCCCTGGGTCGCCAGCAGGTCGTACAGCGGCGAGGTGCGCAGCGGCCGCGCGGTTTCCAGTTCCTGCCGGGGCCAGCGCATGGCGTAGTGCAGGCCAAGGGTTTCGCCGGTGCGCTCGGCCAGGGCCTTGCGGTTGCCGGTGAAGGCGCCGAAGCGGCGGATGTCCACGTCCCACAGGTCCGTGGCGGGCTCGCCGCCCACGATCCATTCGGCCATCAGCCGGCCCGCGCCGCCGCTGTTGGCGATGCCCGCCGAGTTGAAGCCCGCGCAGACGAAGTAGTTGCGCAGCTCCGGCGCTTCGCCCAGGATGAAGTTGCCGTCGGGCGTGAAGCTCTCGGGGCCGTTGAGCAGCATCTTGATCTCGGCCGTCTCCAGGCACGGCGTGCGGTGCAGGGCGTGGGTCATGAGGATCTCGAACTGGTCCCAGTCCTCGCCCAGCAGCTCGAACTGGAACGTGCTGGGAATCGGGTCCATCTTCCAGGGCTTGGCCTTCGGCTCGAAGCCGCCCATCACCAGGCCGCCAACTTCTTCCTTGTAGTAGATGTAGCCGTCGGGATCGCGCATCACGGGCAGCATCGGGTGCACGCCGGGAATCTTGCCGGTGACGATGTAGAAATGCTCGGCCGAGTACAGCGGCACGTTGACCCCGGCGAGCCGGCCGAACTGGCGGGCCCACTGGCCCGCGCAGTTCACCAGGACATCGCACCGCACCTCGCCCTGCGCCGTCCGGACGCCCTGGACCACGCCGTTCCGGGTGATGACGCCGGTGACCTCCACGCCCTCGACCATCTTCACGCCGCGGTTGCGCGCGCCCTTGGCCAGCGACATGCACAGGTCCGCCGGATTGGCCTTGCCGTCGCCGGGCAGCCAGATCGCGCCCTGCAGGTCGTCGGTGCGCATGAGGGGGTAGCGCTCGCCGGCCTCGTTGGGTGAGATCAGATGACACTCGACGCCGAAGCTGTTGGCCATGGCGGCCTGCTTCTTCAGCACCTTCATGCGCTCGGGCGTGCGCGCCACGTTGACGCTGCCGCAGGGCTTCCAGCCGGTGGCCAGGCCGGTCTCGGCTTCGAGCGAGGCGTACAGCTCGATGCCGTAGCGGCTCATGGCCGTCATGGTGCGGTTGGGCCGCATCTGGCCGACCAGCCCCGCTGCGTGCCAGGTGGTGCCGCTGGTGAGCTTGCCCTGTTCGAGCAGCAGCACATTCGTCTTGCCGAGCTGGGCCAGGTGGTAGGCCACGGAGCAGCCGGCGACGCCGCCGCCCACGATCACGATGTCTGCATGGCTGGGGAGCGTCATGAGGGTGTTCCGTTGGTTTATCCGAGGCGCAACGCCATCACGCCGGCCACGATGGTGGCGGTGCCGACCATGCGGCGCAGCGTGAACGCCTCCCGCAGGAAGCGGCTGCCCAGCAGCGCGGCGAACAGCACCGAGGTTTCGCGCAGCGCGGCCACGGTGGCCACCGGCGCGCGCGTCATGGCCCACAGCGCAATGCCGTAGGAGCCGAGCGAGGCCAGGGCCCCGCCGATGGCCAGCGGCCAGCGCATGCGGGCATAGGGCCAGGCAGCGCTGCGCCGGCGCGCCAGCACGATCAGCGCGAACGGCCAGCCGTCGAGCGCGAACAGCGCCACCACGTACTGGACCGGGTGGCCGCTGGCGCGCGCGCCCAGGGCGTCGATCACGGTGTAGAGGGCGATCACCACCGCATTCGCCAGCGCGAAGCCGACCGCGCGCGGCGAATCCATGGCATGCCGCGACAGGCCCAGCACCAGCACGCCGCAGCACACGCCGAGCACGCCGGCCCAGGCCAGCGGCGAGAGCTGCTCGCCCACCGTCAGCGTGGCCGACAGCGCCACCAGCAGCGGCGCCACGCCGCGCATCAGCGGGTAGGTCAGGCCGAGGTCGCCGTGCTCGTAGGCGCCGGTGAGTGCGACGTAGTAGGCGATGTGGATCACCACCGAGGCCAGGATGTAGGGCCAGACGGCGGCCGGCGGCCAGCCGAGCACCAGCACGAGGGGCAGGGTGATGAAGGAGCCGAACAGGTGGATCAGGGCGGTGTCCAGCGCCTTGTCGGTGCTGGATTTGACCAGTGCGTTCCAGCTGGCGTGCAGCAGCGCGCCCAGCAGCACGGCGCAGACCACCGGCCAGGTCAGCGTCATGCGCCCAGGGCGCAGCGGCGCGCGCGGTCCAGGAAATGCCGCAAGGGCGGGGTGGCCAGCCCTTCGGCCTTGGCCAGGTCGTCCCAGATGCGCACGCGCACCGCGGCCTGCGCGCCGGGCTGGCCGATGAAGGCCTGGGCCTGCGCCGCGCTGAAGATGCCGCCCTGCAGCGCTAGGGAGCGGCGGGAGTCGTCGGACAGGCCCGAGACGTAGTCCGGCCGGGTGGCGCACAGGTAGCGCTTGGCATCCACATGCAGCTTGATGGCGTCCTGCACGTCATCGCCGAACAGGCCGCGCAGGAACGGCAGCACACGGTACTGGTGGACATCGTCCACGCCCTGCACCGTGGGGCTGGCGCCCAGGTCGTGCAGCAGGTGGCCCAGGTCATGCAGCAGCGCGGCCGTCACCAGCGCGTCGCTCTCGCTGGCCTGCTCGGCCAGCCACGCGGTCTGCAGCGCATGCTCCAGCTGGGTGACCGGCTCGCCCGTGTATTGTTCGTGCCCGCGCTTCACGAACAGGTGCTCGATGTCGTCCAGCGTCAGGGCCATGGCAGCGAGTAGGTCTTGAGGTTGGTGAAGCTCTTCATGGCTTCCTGCACGCCTTCCTTGTAGCCCAGGCCCGAGTCCTTGATGCCGCCGAAGGGCGTGAGCTCCAGCCGGTAGCCGGGCACCTCGCGCACGTTCACCGAACCCACCTGCAGCTCGCTGATGAAGCGCGTGATGTAGTCGAGCCGGTTGGTGCAGACCGAGCTGGACAGGCCGTAGGCCGTGCCATTGGAGATGCGGATCGCCTCGTCGATGCCGCGAAAGCGGATGATGGGCGACACCGGGCCGAAGGTTTCCTCGTGCGCCACCGTCATGCGCGGGTCCACCCGGTCCAGCACGGTGGGCGCATACAGCGCGCCGCGCCGCTGGTTGCCCGCCAGCAGCCGGGCGCCCTGCGCCACGGCCTCGTTCACGCGCGACTCGAACTGCCTGGCCGCGGCCTCGTCGATCACGGTGCCCATGTCGCTGGCCGGGTCCATCGGGTCGCCGTGCTTCCAGGCCCGGGTCTTGTCGAGCACCTGCTCCACGAAGCGGTCGGCCACGGCTTCGTGGACCAGCAGGCGCTTGACGGCGGTGCAGCGCTGGCCCGAGTTCTTGTACGAGCCCTGCACCGCCAGCGTGGAGGCCTCGTCGAGGTCGGCGTCCTCCATCACGATGATGGGGTCGTTGCCGCCGAGTTCCAGCACCATGCGCCGGTAGCCGGCCTTGGCGGCGATGTACTTGCCGATGGCCACGCCGCCGGTGAACGTCACGAGGTCGACATGCTCGTGGGTGATCAGCTCGTCGGCGATCTCGCGCGGGTCGCCCGTGACCACGCTCAGGCAGGCGGGCGGCAACCCGGCCTCGTAGAGGATATCGGCGAACAGGATGGCCGAGAACGGCACCTTCTCCGACGGCTTGAGCACCATGCGGTTGTTGGTGGCGATGCTCGGCACCACCTTGTGCGCCACCTGGTTCATCGGGTGGTTGAACGGCGTGATGGCGGTGATCACCCCGAGCAGGGGCGAGCGCTGGGTGTAGACGCGGCGCTGCTTGCCATGGTGCGTGAGGTCGCAGCTGAAAATCTGGCCGTCGTCCTTGAGCACCTCGTTGGCGCCGAACAGCAGCACATCGCTGACCCGGCCGGCCTCGTAGACCGAATCCTTGAGGCACAGGCCGGCCTCGGCGGTGATGAGCCGCGCCACCTCGTCCCGCCGCGTCCTGATGATCTCGGCCGCGCGGTTCAGGATGGCGGCGCGCTCGTAGCGCGTGAGCCCGGGCTGGCAGGCTTGCGCGGCGGCGAAGGCCTCGCGCACTTCGTCCAGCGAGGCCTTGGGCACGCTGCCGATCGGCTGCCCGGTATGGGGGTTGAAGACGGCGATGGCCCGGTCGCCGCTGCGGCCTGCGCCCACCTGGCGGCCGGCGATGCGCATGGCGTCGAGATGGTGGTCGCGGATGTATTGCTCGATCACACCGTGTCTCCCCTGCCTATTGGGCGTAGTTCAGCGCCAGCTCGAACGCATCGAAGTTGCGAAAGCGCCGGGTCGTGTCGAGCCCCGGCAGCGGCCGGTTGACGATCAGCGGCACGCGCTGCTCGCTCAGGCCGCCATGCGAGCGCAGCGGCGCGTCCAGGCCCGAAAGATCATGCCGGGAGGCGGAGGTGCCGATCACGGTGAAGCGCTCCGAGACGGCCACCAGGTCGCCGATGCGGTCGGCCGGCAGCTCGAACCGCTCGGCGGCCTGCGCGCGCGTCAGCACCGCCTCCATGCCCTTGAGCTGCTGCAGGCGGCTGCGGGCGGCCTCCACATCCGTGCCGGAGGGCAGATAGACCGTGGCGAAGGAGCCGAGCGCGCCATGGTGCACCACATAGGGGTCGGTGATCGGCAGGATCACGCGCGCCTGCGCGGCGCCCAGCCAGGCATCGAACCAGTCCTGCAGGTAGATCACGTCGGGCGTGCCGTCCATCGCCACCTTGGCGTTCATGCCATGGTCGGCCGTCAGCACGATCACGCAGCCCATGGCGTCGAGCTGCGCCAGGTAGCCGTCCATCATGGTGTAGAACGCGTTGGCGCCCTCGGTGCCGGGCGCGTGCTTGTGCTGCACGTAGTCGGTGGTGGACAGGTACATCACGTCCGGGCGGCGTGTCTGCATCAGCTTCACGCCGGCCGCGAACACGAACTCGGACAGGTCGGCGCTGTAGACGCTGGGCACGGGCTTGCCGACCAGGCCCAGCACATCCTCGATGCCGTTCTCCTCCAGCGTGACCTGATCGGACTTCTCGGACGAAAAGCAGATGCCCTTCATGCCATGGCCCAGCAGCCGGCGCAGCTTGTCCTTGGCCGTGACCACGGCCACCGATTTGCCGGCCTCGGCCAGCGCCGCGAGCAGCGTGGGTGCGCGCAGCCACTTGGGGTCGTTCATCATGACCTCGGTGCCGCTGGCGGTGTCGAACAGGTAGTTGCCGCAGATGCCGTGCACGCTGGGCGGCGCGCCGGTCACGATCGAGAGGTTGTTGGGGTTGGTGAAGCTGGGCACCACGCACTCGGCGATCAGGCCCGAGCCCTGGGCCAGCGCGCGCTTGAGCCAGGGCATGTGGCCCGTGGCCACGGCCTGCGCCAGGTAGTCGGGTTCGCAGCCGTCGACGCAGACGACCACCGTGGGTTGTGCCGGCAGCTTGTAGCGCCTGGCGTTGACATTCAGCTCAGTGCTTGCCACGTTTGGGCCTTTCAGGGTCTGGGGTGTCGGACGATGCGCCGGCGCCGAGGCGCGCCTGCCGGCGCAGGTCGTTTTCGATGGTGCGCTCCTTGCTCTCCATCACATGGTCGAACAGGGCGCGGCCGGCTGCGTCGGCATCGCCGGAGGCGATGGCCTTGACGATCTGGCGGTGCTCGCTGGCCGAGATCGGCAGCAGCCAGCCATCGGCCAGGTTCAGGCGGCGGAACAGCGACAGCTCCTTGATCAGCTTGCGGTAGATGGCGGTCAGCTTGCGATTGCCCGCCATCTCCACCAGCCGGTCATGGAACCGGAGGTTGAGCAGGTGGTAGTTGTAGGCGTCCTCGGCCTTGACGGCCCGCTCCATCGCATCGACCAGGCCCTTGATCTCCTTGAGCTGCGCCGGCGTGATGTTGCGTGCCAGCTGGCGCCCGACCAGCTCATCCATGGCGGCGCGCAGATCGAAGATTTCCACGGCCTCGTCGATCGGGATGTCGCGCACGAAGACGCCGCGGTTCTTCTCGTTGCGCACCAGCCCGGCCTCCTCGAGCATGCGGAAGGCCTCGCGCACCGGGCCGCGCGACACCCCCATCTTCTCTGCGAGCGTGGCCTCGATCAGCTTGCTGCCGGGGGCGTACTCGCCCGCCAGGATGGCGCGCTCGATCTCCTGTTGCACCACGGTGGTGAGCGAGCTGCTTTGAAGCAGAGCAATGGTGGGATGGAGCGCCGCATTCATGCCCTGCATTAAAGCACCAATCGCCAGATTGTCAACAATCTGCAAAAAACAATTGACAAGATAAAAGGGTCGGCGTTAAATCAATTCCGAGGACGACGCGGGATGCGGGGAGCGGGATCGGGATGTCATCACGCCGTCACTGTCGGGTCACAGCATTGCAACCTTTTGTCTCAGAGGAGTTCCCATGCGCTTGTCCAGTGTCTTCAAGTCCCTCGCCCTGACCGGGCTGTGCGCCTTCGCTGCGGCCGCCTCGGCCCAGAAAACCCAGCTGCTGGTCTACACCGCGCTGGAGACCGATCAGCTCAAGGCCTACCAGGAAGCGTTCAACAAGGTCGAACCCAGCATCGAGATCAAGTGGGTGCGCGACTCCACCGGCGTCGTCATCGCCAAGCTGCTGGCCGAGAAGGCCAATCCCCAGGCCGACGCGATCTGGGGCGTGGCCGCCTCGGGGCTGGCGTTGTTCGAGCAGCAGGGCATGCTGGAGCCCTATGCGCCGCTCAATCTCGACGCCATCATGAGCCAGTACCGCGACAAGAAGAACCCGCCCGCCTGGTGGGGCATGGATGTGTACGGCGCGGTGGTGTGCTTCAACACGGTCGAGGCGCAGAAGAAAGGCATTCCCAAGCCCGAGAGCTGGAAGGACCTGCTCAAGCCCATCTACAAGGGCCAGGTGGTGATGCCCAACCCGGCGTCGTCGGGCACCGGCTACTTCGACGTGGTGGCGTGGCTGCAGCTCTGGGGCGACGACGCCGGCAAGGGCGGCGGCTGGAAGTACATGGACGCGCTGCACGACAACATCGCGCAGTACACGCACTCGGGCTCCAAGCCCTGCAACATGGCCGCTGCCGGCGAATACGTGGCCGGCATCTCGTTCGAATACCGCGGCCACAGCAACAAGGCCAAGGGCGCGCCGATCGACCTGGTGTTCCCGAAGGAAGGGCTGGGCTGGGACCTGGAGGCCTTCGCGATCCACAAGGGCACCAAGAAGCTCGATGCCGCCAAGAAGCTGGCTGACTGGGCCTCGAGCAAGGACGCGATGATCGCCTACGGCAAGAACTTCGCCATCACCGCGCAGCCCGGCGTCGCGCCCAAGCTGGCCAACATCCCGGCCGACTACGAGTCGCGCCTGATCAAGATGGACTTCAGCTATTCCGCCAGCAACCGCGAACGCATCCTGGCCGAGTGGAACAAGCGCTACAACGCCAAATCCGAGAAGCGTTGATCGCGTCTTGACCGGTGCATGACCCCGGGGCCTGTTGCCGCCCCCTGTTCCCGATGGACCCCACAGCCGCATGAGCCAGGACTTCTATCTCGATCTGCGCCGCGTCCGCAAGGAGTTCGGTGCCTTCATCGCCCTGCAGGACATCAACCTCGGCATCCGCCAGGGCGAGTTCATGTGCTTCCTCGGTCCCTCGGGCTGCGGCAAGACCACGCTGCTGCGCATCATTGCGGGGCTGGAAGCGCAAAGCCGCGGCGAGGTCTGGCAAGGCGGCCGGGACATCTCCCGCCTGCCGCCGGCCCAGCGCGACTACGGCATCGTGTTCCAGAGCTACGCGCTGTTTCCCAACCTCAGCGTGGCCGACAACGTGGGCTATGGCCTGGTCAACCGCAAGACGCCGCGCGCCGAGATCAACCGGCGCGTGAGCGAACTGGTCAAGCTCGTGGGCCTGCCCGGCAGCGAAGGCAAATACCCAAGCCAGCTTTCGGGCGGGCAGCAGCAGCGCATTGCGCTGGCGCGGGCGCTTGCCACCTCGCCCGGCCTGCTGCTGCTGGACGAGCCGCTGTCGGCGCTGGATGCGCTGGAGCGCGTGCGGCTGCGCCAGGAAATCCGCGCGTTGCAGCAGAAGCTGGGCGTGACCACCATCATGGTCACGCATGACCAGGAAGAGGCGCTGGCCGTGGCCGACCGCATCGTGGTGATGAACCATGGCGTGATCGAGCAGGTCGGCACGCCGCAGGCGGTGTACCGCGAACCGGCATCGCCCTTCGTGGCCGATTTCGTGGGCAAGGTCAACATGCTGCCGGGGCGCGTGCGCGCCGGCCAGCTGGAAACCGGCTCGCTGCGGCTGCTGGCCGACGGCGCCGACCGCGACGTGCGCGTCTACCTGCGGCCCGAGGACGTGCTGGCCCGGCCGATCGCCGAAGGTGATCCGCATGTGTTCGATGCCTGCATCGAGAAGATCGAGTTTCTCGGCTCCTACTGCCACGTGCACGTGGCGTCACCCGCGCTGGCGCCGCACCGGCTCACGGTCTACCTGTCGCTCAACTACCTGGCCGAGCAGTCGCTGGAAGTGGGCTCCAGCCTGCGGCTGCGGTTGCTGCAGGAACGCGTGAAAGTGTTCTGATGAGCGCGGTGCTGCACGGAACCGGCACCCCAGTGCGGCTCAAGGCGCACTGGACCGACCGCCTCGCCCACCTGGTGCTCGCCGTCATCGCCCTGCTGCTGCTGGCCTTCCTGGCCTTTCCGCTGCTGTCCATCCTGAGCCAGGCGATCGAAGGCCGGGCGGGCGAATTCGTCGGCCTGCGCAACTTCATCGAGTACGCGCAGACGCCCGCGCTGCTGCAAAGCCTGTGGAACAGCCTCTGGGTGTCGGCGGCGGTGACGCTCATCACGGTGCCGCTGGCGTTCGGCTTCGCCTATGCGCTCACGCGCTCCTGCATGCCGGCCAAGGGCCTGTTCCGGGCCATCACGCTGATCCCGCTGCTGGCGCCCTCGCTGCTTTCGGCCATCTCGCTGATCTACTGGTTCGGCAACCAGGGTTTCCTCAAGGGCTGGATGCAGGGCCTGGGCATCGACCAGATCTACGGCGCACCCGGCATCGTCATTGCCGAATGCCTGGCGACATTCCCGCATGCCCTGATGATCCTGGTGACGGCGCTCACACTGGCCGACGCGCGCCTGTACGAGGCGGCCGACGCCATGGGCACCACGGCCGCCCGAAAATTCTTCACCATCACGCTGCCCGGCGCCAAGTACGGATTGATCTCGGCGGCGCTGGTGACCTTCACGCTGGTCATCACCGACTTCGGCATTCCCAAGGTAATCGGCGGCAGCTTCAACGTGCTGGCCACCGACGTGTTCAAGCTCGTGATCGGGCAGCAGGACTTCGCCAAGGGCGCGGTCGTGGCTATCCTGCTGCTGCTGCCCGCGGTGCTCACCTTTGGCGTCGACCATTTCGTGCAGCGCAAACAGACCGCGATGCTGACGGCGCGCGCCGTGCCCTACAGCCCGAAGAAATCAGGGCGCTACGACGCGGCCATGACGGCCTATTGCTGTGCGATCGCCTTCCTGATGCTGGCCATGCTGGGCATGGCGGTGTTCGCCTCGTTCGCGAGCTTCTGGCCCTACGACCTCACGCCCAGCCTCAAGCACTACATCTACGGGCTGGTGGACAACGAGGTCGCTGCGGGCTTCGTCAACAGCCTCAAGATGGCGGCCGGCACGGCGGTGTTCGGCACCGCGCTGGTGTTCATGGGGGCCTACATGCTGGAGAAGACCAAGGGCATGGACAGCCTGCGCGGCCTGGTGCGCCTGCTGGCCATGCTGCCGATGGCCGTTCCCGGGCTGGTGCTGGGCCTGGGCTACATCTTCTTCTTCAACGCGCCCGGCAACCCGCTGAACGGCCTGTACCACACGCTCACGCTGATGATGCTGTGCACCATCGCGCATTTCTACACCACGGGCCACCTCACGGCGGTGACCGCGCTCAAAGCGCTGGACAGCGAGTTCGAGGCGGTGAGCGCCTCGCTCAAGGTGCCTTTCTTCAAGACCTTCTGGCGCGTCACGCTGCCCATCTGCACGCCGGCGCTGGTGGACATCGCGCGCTACTTCTTCATCAACGCCATGACCACGATCTCGGCCGTGGTGTTCCTGTATTCACCGGAAACCAAGCTGGCCTCCATCGCAATCCTGAATATGGACGAAGCCGGCGAGCTGAGCCCGGCCGCTGCGATGGCGGTGTTGATCGCCTGCGCCTCGGCGGTGGCCACGGCGCTGTTCATGCTACTGGGCTGGTGGGTCGATCGCCGCACCCAGGCCTGGCGTGTTGCCGCCCGTTGAAGGCCCGCCATGCCAGCGCTTCGCAACCTCCGCATGCTGACCCGCTACACCGCGTGGGCCAACCATCGGCTGTTTCACGCGTTGACCGAGCTTGCCACGGATGCGCTGCCGGCCTCGCGGCCGGACGGCCTGGGCAGGATGCTTCGTACCCTCAACCACGCGCACGTGGTCGACCTGATCTGGCAGGCCCATTTGCAAGAGCGGCCGCACGGCTTCAGCGACCGCAATACGGAAACCACCCCCTCGCTGGCAGAACTACAGGCAGCGCAAGCCCGGCTGGACCACTGGTATGTGGCGTACGCCGATGACATGGACGCGGCGATGCACGACGAGGTGGTGAACTTCAGGTTCGTTGACGGCGGCGCAGGCGCCATGACGCGGGGCGACATCCTGCTGCACGTGGTCAACCACAAGACCTATCACCGCGGCTATGTGGCCGAGATGATCTACCAGGTGCCGGCCCGGCCTCCCACGATGGACCTGCCGGTCTTCCTGAGAGATGCCTTTGCCCAGAAGGCATAAAACCAATAACCGAGACATCCATGGACAGAGACAAGATTCTGCTGACCCCCGGCCCGCTGACCACCACCCTGCGCACCAAGCTCGCCATGCTGCGCGACTGGGGCTCGTGGGACGCCGAATTCAACGAGGTGACCGCGCGGCTGCGCAGGAGCCTGCTGGCCATCATCCACGGCCAGGAGACGCACGTGGTCGTGCCCCTGCAGGGCAGCGGCACCTTCAGCGTCGAAGCGGCCGTGGCCACCCTGGTGCCGGCGAACGGCCATGTGCTGGTGCTGGACAACGGCGCCTACTGCAAGCGCGCCGCCCGGCTCACCACGCTGATGGGCCGCCGATGCTCCGTGATGGGCTTTGACGAGGCCCAGCCGGTCTCGCCCACCGCGCTCGACGAGCGGCTGCGGGCCGATGCCAGCATCACCCATGTCGTGCTGATCCATTGCGAGACCGGCGCCGGCGTGCACAACCCGCTGCAGCCGGTGGCCGAGGTCTGTGCCGCGCACGGCAGGGGCCTCATCGTGGATGCGATGAGTTCGTTTGCGGCCCTGGAGATCGATGCGCGAAAGACGCCCTTCGACGCGCTGATCGCCGCCAGCGGTAAATGCCTGGAAGGCGTGCCCGGCATGGGCTTCGTGTTCATCCGCAAGGCCATTCTCGACGCCTGCGCGGGCCGCAGCCAGTCGCTGGCCATGGACCTGCACGACCAGTACACCTACATGGAAAAAACCGGCCAATGGCGCTTCACGCCGCCCACCCACGTGGTGGTCGCGCTGGCCGAAGCCATGGCTCAGTTCGAGGCCGAAGGCGGGCAGCCCGCCCGCCTGGCGCGCTATGTGAGCAACTACCAGGCGCTCACGCGGGGCATGGCGAAGCTGGGCTTCAAGCCGTTCCTGGACCCGGCCGTCCAAGCGCCCATCATCGTGACGTTCCATGCGCCGGCCGACCCGTGCTACGACTTCAAGACCTTCTATGCCGCCGCCCGCGCGCGCGGCTTCATCCTCTACCCCGGCAAGCTCACGCAGGTCGAGACATTCCGCGTCGGCTGCATCGGCGCCATCGGTCCGGTCGAGATGGAGCAGGCGGTGCACGCCGTCGCGCTGGCCTTGCAGGACATGGGCATTGCCTCGGGAGCGCCCGCCCTCTGAATTCCCAGGAGAACGCCATGGCCGTCCAAGCCGCAAGCAGCAAGATCCACCCCGCGCTCGCCGCCGTGCAGAAGTCCGGTGCCACCAAGGTCAAGGTCGCGGTCAGCGACATCGACGGCATCCTGCGGGGCAAGTACCTGCACCGGGACAAGTTCTTCGGCGCGGCCGAGCCCGCGCCCCGGGGCGGCTTCGGTTTCTGCGACGTGGTGTTCGGCTGGGACAGCAGCGACAGCTGCTACGACAACACCACCGTCACGGGCTGGCAGCACGGCTTTCCCGACGCGCTCGCGCGCATCGACCTGAACACGGCGCGCCGCGTGCCGTGGGACGGCAACGTGCCCTTCTTCCTGGGCGATTTCGTCACCGCCGACGGCGGGCCCTATCCCGTGTGCCCGCGCCAGACGCTCAAGCGCGTGCTCAGGCGCGCCGAGAAGCTGGGCTTCAAGGTCATGACCGGGATGGAGTTCGAATGGTTCAACTTCCGCGAGACGCCGCAGAGCTGGGCCGCCAAGAAGGGCGTCGGGCCCGAGCCGATCACCCAGGGCATGTTCGGCTACTCCCTGCTGCGCATGGCCGACCACAGCGAGTTCTTCAACGCGCTGATGGATGACATGCAGGCTTTCAACGTGCCCATCGAAGGTCTGCACACCGAAACCGGCCCCGGTGTCTACGAGGCCGCCATCGGCTTCAGCGAGGCCCTGGAGCAGGCCGACCGCGCCATCCTGTTCAAGACCGGTGCGCGTGAGATCGGCAAGCGCTACGGCATCATGCCCAGCTTCATGGCCAAGTGGAACCAGCAGTACCCGGGCTGCTCGGGCCACATCCACCAGAGCCTGTCCGACGGCAAAACCAACCTGTTCTACGACGGCAAGGCCAGGCGCTCGATGAGCAAGCTGTTCGAGAGCTACCTCGCGGGCCAGGTGGCCTGCCTGATGGAGTTCGCGCCCCTGTTCTGGCCCACCATCAACAGCTACAAGCGCCTGGTGGACGGCTTCTGGGCGCCGGTCAAACCCACCTGGGGCGTGGACAACCGCACCGCGAGCTTCCGCGTGATCGCGGGCAGCTCGAAGGCCACGCGCCTGGAAACCCGCTGTCCCGGCGCCGACGTCAATCCCTATCTGGCGATGGCCGCCGTGATCGCCGCCGGCCTGGACGGTGTGGAAAAAGGCCTCAAGCTCACCGCGCCGCCGATCACCGGCACCAACCAGGGGGCGGAGCACATTCCCCGCGCCCCGCGCACATTGATTGAAACCACGCGCAACTTCAGCAACAGCAAGATCGCCCGCGACTGGCTGGGCGACACGTTCGTGGACCACTTTGCCGCCACCCGTGACTGGGAATGGCGCCAGTGGCTCGACGGCGTGACCGACTGGGAACTGAAACGCTACTTCGAGATCATCTGAAAACGGCAGGGCACCCATGAACATCCACAGCTTTTCCTTTCCCACGGCGATCAGGTTCGGTCCCGGCGCGCGCAGGCTGGTGGCGCAGCACCTGCTGGACCAGGGGCTGCGGCGTCCGCTGATCGTGACCGACAAGGCCCTCGCCGCCCTGCCCGTGCTGGCCGAATTCAGGAGCCATCTGCAGGGCCTCGACGTGGCCGTGTTTTCGGGCGTGTTCGGCAATCCGACCTGCAGCCAGGTGATGGACGGCTCGGCTGCCTACCGGGCGCATCACGCAGACTGCATCATCGGCTTTGGCGGTGGCGCCGCGCTCGACGTGGCCAAGGTGGTCGGCGTGGCCGCCACGCACGAGGGCGACATCCTGGAGTACGTGTGGGACCACCCGCAGGTGCGGCCCATCGTCAACGCGCTGCCGTACTTCGTCGCGCTGCCCACCACCTCGGGCACGGGCTCGGAGGTGGGGCGCTCCTCGGTGGTGAGCGAGAACGACACCCACCTCAAGCGCGTGGTGTTCAGCCCGAAGATCCTGGCGAAGACGGTGTTTGCCGACCCCGAACTCACACTGGCCCTGCCCGCGCAGGTGACGGCGGCCACCGGCATGGATGCGCTCACCCACAACATCGAGAGCTACCTCTCCCCGGCCTACCACCCGCTGTGCGACGGCATCGCGCTCGAGGGCGCCCGCATCGCGGCCGCGGCGCTGCTCACCGCCGTCAAGGAGCCCGGCAACCTGAAGGCGCGCAGCGACATGATGATGGCCTCGATGATGGGGGCCATCGCTTTCCAGAAGGACCTGGGCGCCGTGCACTCCTGCGCCCACGCGCTGGGCGCGGTCTGCGACCTGCACCATGGCCTGGCCAACGCGCTCATGATCGACACCGTGATGGCCTGGAACCTGGAGGCCGCGCCCGCCCGGTTCGACGAGCTCGCCCATGCGTGCGGCGTGCCGGGTGGCGGCAAGGCCTTCGCGCCCTGGCTCAGGGCGCTCAAGGGCAGCATCGGCATCACCGGCACGCTGGCCGCGCATGGCGTGACGCCCGAACAGATCCCGCGCCTGGTGGAGATTGCCACCACCGACATCTGCCACCAGACCAACCCCCGGCCTTGCACGGCGGCGGATTTCGAGTCATTGTTCAGGGCCGCGCTCTGAAACAAGGAGGCCCGATGATTGCGAACCGCCTGAAGATTGGCCTGTCGGCCTGCTTTCTGCACGCCGACCCGCTGCGCTCGCTGTTCACCGGCAAGACGCTGCAGTACGTGGAACAGTCGATCGCGCACTGGATCATGTCCTCGGGCGCCATGGTGGTCATGGTGCCCTGCCCCACGGGCGTCACCCAGCGCGGCGACGTCACCTACGACCACTATGCCCAGTGGCTTGACGGCCTGGTCCTGCACGGCGGCTCCGACGTCTGGCCGGGCAGCTACGGGGAAACGCCGCTGGACGAGAAATGGGCCGGCGACCGCATCCGCGACGAGTACGACAAGGCGCTGGTCGCGGCCTTCGAGGCGCAGGGCAAACCCGTGTTCGGCGTCTGCCGCGGCCTGCAGCTGCTCAACGTGGCCTACGGCGGCACGCTGTACCAGGACATCCAGACCCAGGTGCCGCAGTCCTTCGTCCACCGCGATGCCAAGACCTACGACCAGAACTACCACAGCGTGGACATCCTGCAGGGCACGCGCCTGTCGGCGCTGTACCCGGGCGTGGAACGGGTGCGCGTCAACAGCATCCACCACCAGGCCATCAAGGACCTGTCCGACGAATTCACCGCCGAAGCCTACAGCGTGGACGACCACCTGATCGAGGCCATCCGCCGCAAGGACTCAGCCCGCAGCTACATCGCGGCCGTGCAGTGGCACCCCGAATTCCACCAGCCCGGCTCCGACACCATCGACGACGGCGCCCTGCTGGAAGACTTCCTGGTGGCCGCGGCTGCCGCGCAACATCGGACCCCCCACACATGACGACACTGGCCATTGACAACCCCGCCACCGGCGAACGCATCACCGAACTACCAGCCGACGACGCGGCCTCGGTCGCCGCCAAGGCCGCTGCCGCGCGCGCTGCGCAGCCGGGCTGGGCCGCCGTGCCGCTGGCCGTGCGCAAGGCCTGCATCACGCGCTTTCGGGCCGGCATCGTGCGCGAGCTGGACACGCTGGCCGCCACCATGACGCGCGAAACCGGCAAGCCCATCAGGATGTCGCGCAACGAGCTCAACGGGCTGCTGGGCCGCATCGACTTCTTTCTTGCCGAAGTGGACGGCGCCGCCGCGAGCGAAACCGTGTTCGACGACGGCGGCATGAAGGAGCAGATCCAGCATGTGCCGCTGGGCGTGGTGGCCAACATCTCGGCCTGGAACTACCCCTGGTTCGTGGGCTGCAACGTGATCGTGCCCGCGCTGCTGACGGGCAACACGGTGCTCTACAAGCCTTCCGAATACGCCACGCTCACGGGCCTGGAGATCGCGCGCCTGCTGCACGAGGCCGGCGTGCCGCAGGATGTCTTCATTCCCCTCGTGGGCGCCGGCGCCGTGGGCGCGGCGCTGCTCGCGCAGCCGATCGACGGGCTCTTCTTCACCGGCTCGCATGCCACGGGCGCGAAGATCGCCCAGGCGGTGGGCGGCCGCTTCATCAAGCTGCAGCTCGAACTTGGCGGCAAGGACCCGACCTATGTCTGCGACGATGCCGACCCGAAGGCTGCGGCCGAATCGCTGGCCGATGGCGCCATGTACAACACCGGCCAGAGCTGCTGCTCGGTCGAGCGCATCTACGTGCACGAGAAGATCCACGACGCCTTCGTCGCCGCCTTCGTCGACACCGTGAAAACCTTCAAGGTGGGCGACCCGCTGAGCGAGGACACCTACATCGGTGCCCTGACGCGCGCGCCGCAGCTCGAGCTGCTGGAAGCCCAGGTGGCCGATGCCCGGGCCAAGGGCGCCGTGCTGCTGGCCGGCGGCCGGCGCGGCGCGGGCCCTGGCAACTGGTTCGAGCCCACGGTGTTCGCCCACGTGAACCACGGCATGGCGCTGATGCGGGAAGAGAGCTTCGGCCCCGTGATCGGCATCCAGAAGGTCGGCGGCGACGGCGAAGCCGTGGCGCTCATGAACGACACCCGCTACGGCCTCACGGCTGGCGTCTACACGCCCGACGCGCAGCGCGCCCAGGCCCTGCTGGCGCAGGTGAATGCGGGCAGCGTCTACTGGAACTGCTGCGACCGCGTGAGCCCGCGCCTGCCCTGGAGCGGGGTAGGCGATTCGGGCGTGGGCCTGACGCTGTCCCGCTACGGCATCCAGACCTTCACCCGGCCCAAGGCCTGGCACCTGCGTCAAACGTGAACCCGCTGCCCAAGCTCGCCCTGTTCGACCTGGACCACACGCTGCTGTCCGGTGACAGCGACGTGCTGTGGTGCGATTTCCTGATGGACAAGGGCTTGCTCGCGCGCGAGGCCTTCGCCGCGCGCAATGCCGACATGGCGGCGCGCTACCAGGCCGGCACCGTCGGCGTGCAGGAGTTCGCCGATTTCTATGTGGGCACGCTGGCGGGGCGCACCGCGCCGCAGTGGGAGCCGGTGCGCCAGGAATTCCTGGCGACGCAGGTGGTGCCGCGCATCCCGCAGGGCGCGCTCGACCTGGTCAAGCGCCATCTGGACGCGGGCGATCTGGTGGTCCTGACCACGGCCACCAACCGCTACATCACCGAACTGACCGCGCTGTTCCTTGGCATCGAGCATTTGCTGGCCACGGACGTCGAATCCGTGGACGGCGCGTTCACGGGCCGCACCCATGGCACGCTCAATATGCGCGAAGGCAAGGTGGCGCGCCTGCACCAGTGGCTGGCCGCGCGCGGCCACACGCTGGACCGCTTCAAGAGCACGGCCTACAGCGATTCGATCAACGACCTGCCGCTGCTGCAGGCCGTGAACCATCCCGTGGCGGTGGACCCGGATCCCCAGCTCGCGGCCATCGCGGGCAGCGCGGGCTGGCCGGTGCTGCATCTGCACTGAAGGTGAGGCAGGGCGCTACTATTTTGATAGCTATGAATGACCAGCCCGTGCAGACATCGGGCCGGTTTGATGCCTGAAACGAGGGTTGAGGCTGCTGCGGGCGGCCTGCGCGGCCCAAGCGGCGGCCGCGGCCGCCGCCTCAGCCCAGGTGCTTGCCCACGATCCCCGCCAGCTCGAACATCGTCACCTGGTCCTTGCCGAACACGGGCTTGAGCCGGGCGTCGGCGTTGATGGCGCGCTTGTTGACCGCGTCCTGCAGGCCGTTGGCCTTGATGTAGTCCCAGAGCTTCTTGATGACCTCGGTGCGCGCCACTGGCTCGGCGCCGATCACGGCGGCGAGTTCGGCGCTGGGCTTGAGGCCCGCGCCGGTCTTGCGCGGGGCCTTGGGCGCGGCGGCCTTCTTGGCGGGTGCAGCCTTCTTCGCCGGGGCTTTCCTGGCGGCCGCCTTCTTCGCGGTGGGCGCGTACTTCGCCGCCGGCTCCTTCGCGGCCGGGGTCTTGCCCGCGGCCGTCTTGCGCGGCGGGAACTTGCTGGCGCGCGGCTCGAACTCGAAGGTCACCTTGCCTTCGTCCTTGTTCCAGACCAGGAAGGCCTTGAAGGCCCGGCGCGTGCGCATGCTCACGAACTTGTCCAGCAGATCGGTCTTGCCCGTGTCCAGCAGCTTGCTGAGCTGCTCGCGCGTCACCGGCTGCTGCAGGATGATCTTGCCGCTCTTGAAGTCGCAGCTGGGCGTGGGCTGGGTCGAGGTCGGCACGGACTTCTCGCACACGTAGTTGCTGCCATGCTCGAACACGCGGCCGCCGCACTTGGGGCAGTGGCCCAGCGGCTCCTGGCCCGAGAAGTCGACGATCTCGCCGGTTTCTGCCGCATCCTTGTCATCGCCGAAGTCGAACTCCAGCTTGTAGTTGTTCGCTTCCTCGTCGAACTTGATGACGATTTCCGACGTGAAGGGCCAGCCCGCCTTGGAGCGGAAGCCGTCCAGCGGGCCGATGTGCTTGTCGCGCAGCAGCGCCTCGGCCTCGGCCACTTCAAAGGTGCGGCCCGCCGGCGATTTGCCGAACGAGAAGCCGCAGCCCTCGGCCGCCCCCGGCTTGCCGGTGCAGGTGTAGCGGCGGTAGTTTTCCTTCACCACGCCGCCGCAGTTGGGGCAGGGGGTGGCCAGCGTGGCGTAGTCGCCGGGCACGGTGTCGCGGTCGTATTCCTTGGCTTTCTTGACGATGTGCTCGGTCATCTGCGCAATCTCGCGCATGAAGGCCTCGCGGCTGAGCTGTCCCTTCTCCATCTGCGCGAGCTTGTACTCCCACTCGCCCGTGAGTTCGGGGCGCGAGAGCTCCTCGACATCGAGCCCGCGCAGCAGCGTCATGAGCTGGAAGGCCTTGGCCGTGGGGATCAGCTCGCGGCCTTCGCGCAGCATGTACTTCTCGGTGATCAGGCCTTCGATGATGGCCGCGCGCGTGGCCGGCGTGCCCAGGCCCTTTTCCTGCATGGCCTCGCGCAGCTCGTCGTCGTCGATGCTCTTGCCCGCGCCTTCCATGGCGCCCAGCAGCGTGGCTTCGCTGTAGCGCGCCGGCGGCCGGGTCTTGAGGCCCTTGGGCTCCACGGTCTCCGTGCGCACCATCTCGCCCGGCTTGACGGGCACCAGGCTCTGGCCCTTGTCGCCGTCCTTGGCGTCGGCCACCTCGTCGGCGGCCTCCTTGCCGTAGATCGCGAGCCAGCCCGGCTTGACCAGCACCTTGCCCTCGGTCTTGAAGTGATGGCCCACGGCCTGGCTGATGCGTGTGGTCACCAGGTACTCGGCGCTCGGGAAGAACACCGCGAGGAAGCGGCGCACCACCAGGTCGTAGAGCTTCTGCTCGGCGTCCGACAGGCCGCTGGGCGCCTGCAGCGTGGGGATGATGGCAAAGTGGTCGCTGACCTTGGCGTTGTCGAAGATGCGCTTGTTGGGGCGCGCGTAGTTGCCGTCCAGCGCCTGCTGGGCGAACGGGGCCAGGTGCCGCATGCCGCTGTCGGCCAGCATGCCGAAGGTCTGCTTGACCACCGGCAGGTAGTCCTCGGGCAGGGCGCGCGAGTCGGTCCGCGGGTAGGTCAGGGCCTTGTGGCGCTCGTACAGGCTCTGCGCCAGAGACAGCGTGGTCTTGGCCGAGAAGCCGAAGCGGCCATTGGCCTCGCGCTGCAGGCTGGTCAGGTCGAACAGCAGCGGCGAGGCCTGGGTGGTGGGCTTGGATTCCTCCGTGACGGTGGCCGCCTTGCCGCGCACGGCGTCGGCGATGGCTACGGCTTCCTGCAGGCTCCAGACGCGATCGGCTTTCTTCTCGCCGTCTTCAGGGTCTTTCTTCCATTTTGGATCGAACCACTTGGCGGGGTACTCGCCGGCTTCGGCGAGGAAGCTGGCGTGGATTTCCCAGTAGTCGCGGCTGACGAACTTGCGGATCTGCTCCTCGCGCTCCACCACCACCGCCAGCGTGGGCGTCTGCACCCGGCCCACGGTGGTCAGGAAGAAGCCGCCGTCGCGCGAGTTGAAGGCCGTCATGGCGCGCGTGCCATTGATGCCCACGAGCCAGTCGGCCTCGGAGCGCGAGCGCGCCGCGTCGGCCAGGCCCTGCATCTGCTGCTCGCTGCGCAGGCGCTCGAAGCCCTCGCGGATGGCCTGCGGCGTCATGGACTGCAGCCACAGCCGCTTGACCGGCTTGCCCAGCGCCTTCTTGCCGCCGCCGGCGTACTGCTCGATCAGGCGGAAGATCAGCTCGCCCTCGCGCCCCGCGTCGCAGGCGTTCACCAGATCCGTCACGTCCTTGCGCTTGGCCTGGCGCACCACCGCGTTCAGGCGCGTCTTGGTCTTGTCCACCGGCTTGAGGTCGAAATACGGCGGGATCACCGGCAGATGGGCGAAGCTCCACTTGCCGCGCTTCACGTCGAACTCCTCGGGCGCCTGGATTTCCACCAGATGGCCGACGGCGCTCGTCACCACGTACTGCTCGCTCTCGAAATACTCGTCATGCTTCTCGAACTTGCCGGCCACCGGCGTGAGGGCGCGCACGATGTCCTGCGCCACCGATGGCTTCTCTGCTATCACCAAGGTCTTCGTCATAGGAATTTCGCCAGTCCTTCAATATCTTCGGGGAACATCTCCCCGGCCTCCGCAAACACCACCCGGCCGTTGCGGCCCCGTGCGACCGTGACCGGCAGCCCCTTGGGCTTGGGCAGGATTTTCGCCACTTCCGGCGTCAGCATGCCGGCCGGGAAGGTGTAGCCTTTTTGCCGCAGGTAATTGGCGGCATTCTCGCGCTTCTGGTCAATCGACAGCGCCAGCACCTGCAGGCCGCGTTCGCGCTGGCTGCGCCAGAGCTTCTCTATATGCGGGCTCTGCACGGCGCAGAACGGGCACCAGCTGGCCCACCAGTAGACCACCAGCACCTGGCCTTCGGCCTGGGCCGGCTGGAAGGTGCCGCCGTCGAGCAGCGGCACCCGCGCCAGCGGCAAAGGGGTGCCGAGCCCGGGCAGGGCCGGCGCCCGCGCATCGCCGGGCGGCGAGCTGCTGGCGCCCTGCGCCCAGGCCAGGGCCGGGCCGGCCGTGGCTACGGCGGCAAGCATGTTTCGGCGGGTCAGCATATGGGGCTCTCCTACAATCGGCGGTTTCTCGCGCGCATACGCGTACGCGCGCACATGTGCACCTATTCAACTTAACAGAGTTTTGGCAATGCCTCAAAAAGCCTCCCCGAATCACCGACCCGCCCCCGGGCCGACCCACCGGGGGGGCACGCCCCGCAAGGGCGCAGCGGCGCAGCCGGCAGTGGAGGCCCTCGCGTCCTCCCGCCGCATCCAGACCCGCCGTTCCGGCGTGCATGGCAAGGGCGTGTTCGCGGTGCAGGACATTGCCGAGGGTGAAACCATCATCGAATACGTGGGCGAGATCATCACCTGGAAGGAAGCGCTGCGCCGTCACCCGCACGACCCGAAGGACCCGAACCACACGTTCTACTTCCACATCGATGAAAAGCGGGTGATCGACGCCAAGCACGGCGGCAACTCCTCGCGCTGGATCAACCACGCCTGCGACCCGAACTGCGAGGCCGACGAGGACGAAGGGCGCGTCTTCATCAAGGCGCTGCGCAACATCCAGGCCGGCGAGGAGCTGAACTACGACTACGGCCTGATCATCGACGAGCGCTACACCCCAAAGCTCAAGGCCCAGTACCCGTGCTGGTGCGGCTCGAAGCAGTGCCGCGGTACCTTGCTGGCGCCCAAGCGCGGGAGGTGAAGCACCCCCGAAGCGCCTGCGGCGCCTCCCCCTCGAGGGGGCGCCACCAGCGGCCCGGCGGAGCCGGTTCCGCGGTGGCCCGCGCATGGGCCGAGCTAGTTTTGTTCGGTGGCACAGCGCCTTGGAGGCTGAAATGATCCGGTGGCCCGCCGAAGCGATCTGGGAAGCGGTGTCGCCCACCCTGGCGGGCTTCACGGTCGAGATCCTGCCCGAGATCGATTCCACCAACACCGAGCTGATGCGCCGCGCCCGCGCCGGGCGCCTGGAGCCGGTGCTGCTGGTGGCCGAGCGGCAGACGGCAGGGCGCGGGCGCCTGGGCCGGGCCTGGCAAAGCGCTGCGGGCGATTCGCTGACGTTCTCGCTCGGGCTGCCGCTGGCGCCGCGCGACTGGTCGGGCCTGTCGCTGGCGGTGGGCGCGGCCGTGGCCGAGAGCCTGCACCCGGACATCGGCCTCAAATGGCCCAATGACCTGTGGCTGCGCGACCGCAAGCTGGCGGGCATCCTGATCGAGACGGCCAGCTTCGGCGAGCAGCGCTATGCGGTGATCGGCATCGGCACCAACATCGCGCCGCCCGCGCCATTGCCGGCGGGTGCCGCCTTGCCCGCCACGCCGCCGGCCTGGCTGCGCGAGCTGCTGCCCGCGATTGATGCGCCGCAGGCCCTGCTGCGGATGGCGCCGGCGCTGGTGCAGGCGGTGCAGGCCTTCGAGGCGCTGGGCTTCGCGCCGTTCCAGGCCCGCTTCAATGCCCGCGACGTGCTGCGCGACCGCGCCGTCACGCTGAGTGACGGCAGCTCGGGCACGGCCCATGGCGTGGGCGAGAGCGGCGCCCTGCTGGTGCATACTGCGCAAGGCATGATGCCGATCACCAGCTCCGAAGTGAGCGTGCGCCCCGTGAACGCCCGACCCGCCTGAACCATGTTGCGACTGCTTGTGCTGATCCTGCTGCTGGCCAATGGGGCCTACTTTGCCTGGTCGCAGGGCCTGCTGCGCTCCTACGGGCTGGCGCCGGCCCAGCAGGCCGAGCCGCAGCGCCTGGCGCAGCAGATCCGGCCCGAGGCGCTGCACATCCTGAGCCCCGACGAGGCGCGCCGCCTCGACGCCTCGTCCGCAGCGCCGGCGGGCAAGCCGCCCGAATGCCTGCAGGCCGGCCTGTACGACGACAAGCAGGCGGCGGCGCTGCGCGAGGCCCTGTCGGCCTGGCCGGCCGGCGCCTGGAGCCTGGACAGCGCGGTCGAGCCGGCGCGCTGGATCGTCTACATGGGCAAGTACCCGGGGCTGGAGGCCGTGAACAAGAAGAAGGCCGAGCTGCGCCAGCTCAACGTGCTGTTCGAGGCGCCGGCCAATCCGGCGCTCGAGCCCGGCCTCTCGCTGGGCGGTTTCGAGACCCAGGAGCGCGCCGCGCAGGAGCTCGAGGCCTTGACCCGGCGCGGCGTGCGCACGGCCCGCGTGATGCAGGAGCGCGCCGAGGCGCGCGGCCAGCGCCTGCGGCTGCCGGTGGTGGACGACAGCCTGCGTCCCCGGCTGGACGAGCTCAAGGCCGCGCTGGCGGCCAAGCCCTGGCGGCCCTGCAAGTGAGGCCGCGCCGCCGCATTTCGCCCGTTCGCTGAAGGAGATTCCCATGACGCTCAAGCTGTACTACGCGCCAGGCGCCTGTTCGTTCGTGCCGCACACCCTGCTGGAATCGGCCGGCGCCGACTATGAGCCGGTGCTGGTGAAGATCCACAAGGGCGAGAACTACGGCGCCGAGTACAAGGCCCTGAACCCGCGCGCCCAGGTGCCGGTGCTGGTGGATGGCGGCCAGGTGGTGACGCAGATCGTGGCCATCGTCGGCTACATCGACGCGCGCTTTCCGGAGCAGGGCTTCCTGCCGCGCGAGCCGCTGGCGCAGGCCCGCGTGATGGAGACGCTGGCCTGGATGAACAACACGGTGCATCCCACCTTCACCCACATCTTCATGCCGCACAAGTACAGCGACAGCGCGGCGGTGCAGGGTGAGCTGCGCAGCTACAACACGCAGCTCTACCGCGGCCTGCTGGCCGAGCTGCAGGGCCTGCTCGACGCCGCGCAGCGCGCCGGCCGGCCCTACCTCGGCGGGGCGCAGTTCGGCCCGCTCGATGCCTACAGCCTCACGCTGCTGCGCTGGGGCAGCCTGGCCGGCATCGATCCGCAGGACTACGGCCCGCTGTGGGCCTTCGTGCAGCGCCTGGCGCAGCTGCCACCGGTGGCGCGCGTGATCGAGCGCGAGCGCCTGCAGCTCAACCTCTACAAGGCGGCCTGAGCCGCCGCGTAGCCCGGCCGCGTCAGCCCGCGCCGGCGGCGGCCGAGAAGCGCACGCTGAAGCAGGCGCCCGGCGGCACGTGGCCGGGATGGGCTTCTTCCAGGCTGACCGTGGCGCCATGCTGGCGCGCGATTTCCAGCACGATGGGCAGGCCCAGGCCCGAGCCGTCCACATTCGTGCCCAGCGTGCGGTAGAACGGCTGGAACACCAGTTCGCGCTCGGCCGCCGGAATGCCCGGGCCCGAGTCTTCCACCTGCAACACCAGCACCTTGCCGAAGGTGTCGGCCAGCACGCGGGCGGTGATCACGCCGGGCTTGTCGGCCGAGGATGGCGTGTAGTTGATGGCGTTGTCCAGCAGGTTGCGGATCAGCTCCTTGAGCAGGGTCGGGTTGCCGTCGAGCATGACGCCCGGCGTGCCGGGCTGGGCGCCGTCGTAGCCGAGATCGATGCGCTTTTCGAGCGCGCGCGGCACCGAGTCGCGCACCACCTCGGTGGTGAGGCGCGCCAGGTCGCAGGGCTGGCGCGCGATCACCGCGCCGCTGCTCTCGGCGCGCGCCAGCGCCAGCAGCTGGTTGACGGTGTGGGTGGCGCGGATGCTGGCCAGGCCGATCTGCTTGAGCGACTGCTTGAGCTCGTCGGCGTTGGCACCCTCGCGCTGGGCCAGGTCGGCCTGCATGCGCAGGCCCGCCAGCGGCGTCTTGAGCTGGTGCGCAGCGTCGGCCAGGAAGCGCTTCTGCGTGGCGATGGAGTCCTTCAGCCGCGTCAGCAGCCCGTTGACCGAGGACACCAGCGGCGCCACCTCCAGCGGCACGGCGCTGTCGTCCAGCGGGCTCAGGTCGTCGGGCTTGCGCGCGCGGATGCGCTCCTCGAGCTGGTTCAGCGGCTTGATGCCGCGCACCAGCGCCAGCCACACCAGCAGCACCGCCAGCGGCAGGATCACGAACTGCGGCAGCATCACGCCCTTGATGATTTCGGTGGCCAGCACCTTGCGCTTCTCGCGCGTCTCGGCCACCTGCACCAGGGCCGGCTGCGCATCGGGGATGTCCATGCGGATCCAGGTGTAGGCGATGCGCACGTCCAGGCCATGGATCTCGCCGTCGCGCAGCCGCACCTCGCCGATGGCGGGTTTCTCGTCTTCGGGCGGCGCGGGAAAGTCGTGGTCGCCGCTGAGGAACTCGCCCTTCACGCCCATCACCTGGTAGTAGACCAGGTCGGAGTCGTCGGCGCGCAGCAGTTCGCGCGCGGGCTGCGGCAGGTTGAGCTGCACGCGGTTGTGCTGCGCCGTCACGAGCTGGGCCAGCGCCTGCACGTTGTACTCGAGCGCGCGGTCGAAGGGGCGGCCCGCGATGCCCTGCGCCACCAGCCAGGTCAGCGCCAGGCTGGCCGGCCACAGCAGCAGCAGCGGCGTGAGCATCCAGTCGAGGATCTCGCCGAACAGCGAGCGCTGCTCGCGCTGGAAGATCTTCATGGCCTCTCCCGCGCCGTTTGCGCATCAAAACAAGCCAATGTTCTCGTCGGGTGGACGTTGGATGCTATTGATTTGATAGCGTTAGCCAGGAATTTTCTCAAGGCAGTAGCCCAGCCCGCGCACGGTGGCGATGCGCACCGGCCCTTTCTCGATCTTCTTGCGCAGGCGGTGGATGTAGACCTCGATCGCGTTGTTGCTCACTTCCTCGCCCCACTCGCACAGCCGCTCCACCAACTGGTCCTTGCTGACCAGCCGGCCGGCGCGCTGCAGCAGCACCTCGAGCAGGCCGAGTTCGCGCGCCGACAGCTCCACCATCTTGCCGTCGATCGTGGCCACGCGGCCGGCCTGGTCGTACACCAGCGGGCCGTGCTTGATGGTGGAGCTGGTGCCGCCCATGCCGCGGCGCGTCAGCGCGCGCACGCGCGCCTCCAGCTCCTGCAGCGAGAACGGCTTGGCCATGTAGTCGTCGGCGCCGTAGTCCAGCCCCTTGACGCGCTCCTCCACGCTGTCGGCGGCTGTCAGGATCAGCACCGGCAGCGAGGAGCCGCGGCCGCGCAGCTTCTTGAGCACCTCCAGGCCGTGCATCTTGGGCAGGCCGAGGTCCAGGATCAGCAGGTCGAACTCGTTGTTGGTCATGAGCGCGGCGTCCGCCTCGGTGCCGCTGGCCACATGGTCCACCGCCGCGCCCGAGCCGCGCAGGCTGCGCAGCAGCCCGTCGGCCAGCACCTGGTCATCTTCCGCAATCAGAATCCGCATGACTGTCTCCTGTTGTGCCGTCCCGGCATCGTCCGGCCCGGGGCTTTGAATGAAATTCTAGGCTTGTGCGCCGTAGGCCTCCAGCCCGATCATGGCGACGGTGGCCACGTCCGCCCCCACTTCGGCGCGGAATTCGGCCTCGGCCTGCGCCACGGCGTCGCGGAACGCCTGCAGCCAGGCCAGGCCGGTGGGCGTGAAGCGCACCCGCCGCGCGCGCGCATCGCGCGGATCGGCCTCGCGCAGCACCAGCCCCCAGGCCTCGCACTGGTCCACCAGGTCGCCCATGGCCTGCTTGCTCATGCCGGCCTGCTCGGCCAGATCGGTCAGGCGCGAGCCCTCCAGCGCGAGGTGCCGCGTGATGTGGATGTGGGCGGCGCTGACCTGGGCGCGCGCGGCGAGGTTGGACAGCGCCAGCGGCACTTCCACGTTGTGCGCCATCAGCGCCAGCACGCGGGCGTCGAAACGCCGCATGGCATGGCCCAGCAGCCGGCCCAGGTGGGTCTGCCGCCAGCCGTCTTCGGCGGGGAGGCCGGGGAGCGAGGAGGTCATCGCCAGATGGTAAGGCAAACTGACCAAAATAAGGCTTACTTTGCGCGAAGAGCTGCGATAAAGTACTGGTCAAACATCCAGCCTGTAGATAAAAACACTGGCTGCAGCCGTTCAACCCGTTGATTCCCAAGGAGATTTTCATGGACGCTCAAGTCAAAGGCAGCAGCATCAGTGGCGCCAACAGCGAGAAGGCCAAGGCCTTGCAGGCGGCCCTGGCCCAGATCGAGAAGCAGTTCGGCAAGGGCACCATCATGCGCCTGGGCGAAGGCGAGGCGATCGAGGACATCCAGGTGGTCTCCACCGGCTCGCTGGGGCTGGACATCGCGCTGGGCGTGGGCGGCCTGCCGCGCGGCCGCGTGATCGAGATCTACGGCCCCGAATCCTCGGGCAAGACCACGCTGACGCTGCAGGTCATCGCCGAGATGCAGAAGCAGGCCGGCACCTGCGCCTTCGTCGATGCCGAGCATGCGCTGGACATCCAGTACGCGCAGAAACTGGGCGTGCACGTGCCGGACCTGCTGATCAGCCAGCCCGACACCGGCGAGCAGGCGCTCGAGATCGTGGACAGCCTAGTGCGCTCCGGCGCGGTCGACCTGATCGTGATCGACTCGGTGGCCGCGCTCACGCCCAAGGCCGAAATCGAGGGCGAAATGGGCGACTCGCTGCCCGGCCTGCAGGCCCGCCTGATGAGCCAGGCCCTGCGCAAGCTCACCGCCACCATCAAGAAGACCAACTGCATGGTGATCTTCATCAACCAGATCCGCATGAAGATCGGCGTGATGTTCGGCAGCCCCGAAACCACCACGGGCGGCAACGCGCTGAAGTTCTACGCCTCGGTGCGGCTGGACATCCGCCGCACCGGCACCATCAAGAAGGGCGAAGAGGCGATCGGCAACGAAACCAAGGTCAAGGTGGTGAAGAACAAGGTCGCGCCCCCGTTCAAGACGGCGGAGTTCGACATCCTGTTCGGCGAGGGCATCAGCCGCCATGGCGAGATCATCGACATGGGCGTGACCGCGCGCATCCTGGAGAAGTCGGGCGCCTGGTACGCCTACAACGGCGAGAAGATCGGCCAGGGCCGCGACAACTCGCGCGAGTTCCTGCGCGAGAACCCGGCGCTCGCCTTCGAGATCGAGAACAAGGTGCGCGAGTCGCTGGGCATCCCGCTGCTGGCGGCCGAAGTCGACGAAGAGAAGGCGTAGGGCGGCATGGCGCTGGCCGGTCAGCCGTCCCTCAAAGGCCGCGCCCTGCGCCTGCTGTCGGCGCGCGAGTACTCACGGGCCGAGCTGGAGCGCAAGCTGGCCTCCTTTGAGGAAGAGCCTGGCCAGCTCGCGCGGGCGCTCGACGAACTGCAGGCCAAGGGCTTCATCGACGAGCAGCGCGTGGTCGAGTCGGTGATCCACCGCCGCGCCGCCCGCGTCGGCACGGCGCGCATCCGGCAGGAACTGCAGAACAAGGGGCTGGACCCGGAGGCGGTGCTGGATGCCGTGGCCGGCCTGCAGGCCACCGAGCTGGCCCGCGCCCGCGAAGTCTGGCGCAAGAAATTCGGCGAGCCGCCCGCCGATGCCGCCGAGCGCGGCCGGCAGATGCGGTTCCTGGCCTCGCGCGGCTTTGGCGCCGAGGTGGTGCGCCGGGTGGTGTCCGCGGGGGCGGACGGCGAGGATTGAGGCCGCCTCAGCGCAGGTTTTCAGCCATTTCGGCCGGATGTCCAGGTCCTGCGGTCATCTGATGCTATCAAATCAGTAGCGAGCGGCTCACAGCCCCAGCATCAGTTTGAGGTTCTGCACCGCCGCGCCGCTGGCGCCCTTGCCAAGGTTGTCCAGCCGCGCGATCAGCACGGCCTGGCGGAACGCCTCGTTGCCGAACACGCGCAACTCCATCTTGTTGGTGTCGTTGAGCGCGGTGGCGTCCAGCTTGCCGTCGTCCGTGGCCGGCTCCACCGTGACCCATTCGCTGCCGGCGTAGTGC
The DNA here is from genome assembly GCF_022809125.1 of Variovorax terrae. Lineage (NCBI taxonomy): Bacteria > Pseudomonadati > Pseudomonadota > Betaproteobacteria > Burkholderiales > Comamonadaceae > Variovorax > Variovorax terrae. The sequence continues at coordinate 430,485 of NZ_JALGBI010000003.1, forward strand.
CGCGCCAGGGCTTCGTACAGGTCGGTGGCTTTCGGGGCGCCGGGCAAAACGTCCAGGTGCAGCGGCAACTGCACCAGCATGCCCTGCTTGAAGTTGCCCACCGACGGCACGAACAGGGGCCGGCGCGTCAGGCCGGTGTACTTCATGATCTCCGGCAGGTGCTTGTGGTTGAGCGTCAGCGCATAGGTCTCGAACGGCGGAGCGGAGCCGCTCTCGTAGGCCTCGATCATGCTGCGTCCGCCGCCCGAGTAGCCGCTCACCGACGGCAGCGCCAGCGGGAAGTCGACCGGCACCAGGCCGGCATCCACCAGCGGGCGGATCAGCGCGATCGCCCCCGTGGCGTAGCAGCCCGGGTTGGCCACGCGGCGGGCGCTGGCCACGGCCTCGCGCTGCCCCTGCACCAGTTCGGGAAAGCCAAACACCCAGCCCGGCGCCGTGCGGTGCGCGGTCGAGGCGTCGATGATCTTGGGGCCCGGCTGGCCGCTGGCCCGAGCCACGTCGTCGATCAGGGCGACGGATTCGCGGGCGGCATCGTCGTGCAGGCACAGGATGACGAGGTCCACGCCGGCCACCAGCGCGCGCTTGGCGGCCGGGTCCTTGCGCAGCTCGGGCGCAATGCTGACCAGCTCGACCTGCGGCATCTGCTGCAGCCGCTCGCGGATTTGCAAGCCGGTGGTTCCGGCTTCGCCGTCAATAAAGACCTTGGGCATCGTTGCTCCTGCCAATGTGCTCGAAAATGCGTGCCGTCGCATGCACGGATTTTGTGCATTGCAACATGATACAGTTCCCGGCTGCTGTGTCCAGTGCCTGCTGCCCAACGGCAGATTTGCGCAGCCGGGCGAAAAAACCATCCATTCCTGAGAGAGACCTCATGAAGATTCACGAGTACCAAGGCAAGGAAATCTTGCGCAATTTTGGTGTGCCTGTGCCGCGTGGCATTCCGGCCTTCACGGTGCAGGAGGCGGTGGAAGCCGCCCAGAAGCTGGGCGGCCCGGTCTGGGTGGTCAAGGCGCAGATCCACGCGGGCGGCCGCGGCAAGGGCGGCGGCGTGAAGGTGGCCAAGTCGATCGACGACGTCAAGCGTCTGGCCGGCGAGATCCTGGGCATGCAGCTCAAGACCCACCAGACCGGCCCCGAAGGCCAGAAGGTGCGCCGCCTCTACATCGAGGACGGTGCCGACATCCAGAAGGAATACTACGTTTCCGTGGTGACCGACCGCGCCACGCAGAAGGTGGCCTTCATCGCTTCCAGCGAAGGCGGCATGGACATCGAGGAAGTGGCCCATTCCACGCCCGAGAAGATCATCACCGAGTTCATCGATCCGCTGGCCGGCCTGACCGCCGAGCAAGCCAGGAAGATCGCCGCCGGCATCGGCCTGCCCGCCGAGTCGACCGAGCAGGCGGTGGACGTGTTCCAGAAGCTCTACAAGTGCTACATGGACACCGACGCCTCGCTGGTCGAGATCAACCCGCTGAACCGCGACAGCAAGAACAAGCTGATGGCGCTGGACGCCAAGTTCAACTTCGATGCCAACGCCCTGTTCCGCCATCCCGAGATCGTGGCCCTGCGTGACCTGGACGAGGAAGATCCGGCGGAAGTCGAGGCTTCCAAGTTCGACCTGGCCTACATCAGCCTGGACGGCAACATCGGCTGCCTGGTGAACGGCGCCGGCCTGGCCATGGCGACCATGGACACCATCAAGCTGTTCGGCGCCGAGCCGGCCAACTTCCTCGACGTGGGCGGCGGCGCCACCCCCGAGAAGGTGACCGAGGCCTTCAAGATCATGCTGAAGAACAAGAAGGTCAAGGCCATCCTGGTCAACATCTTCGGCGGCATCATGAAGTGCGACACCATCGCCACCGGTGTGATCACGGCCTGTAAGGCGGTGAACCTGTCCGTGCCGCTGGTGGTGCGCATGAAGGGCACCAACGAAGAGCTGGGCAAGAAGATGCTGGCCGAAAGCGGTCTGCCCATCATCAGCGCCGACACCATGGCCGAAGCGGCCCAAAAAGTGGTTGCCGCCGTCAAAGCCTAAGAGGAACACAGTCATGTCGATCTACATCAACAAAGACACCAAGGTCATCACCCAGGGCATCACCGGCAAGACCGGCCAGTTCCACACGGAGAAATGCCAGGAATACGCCAACGGCAAGAACTGCTTCGTGGCGGGCGTGAACCCCAAGAAGGCCGGCGAGTCGATCTTCAACATCCCGATCTACGCCTCCGTCAAGGAAGCCGCCTCGCAGACCGGCGCCACCGTCTCGGTGATCTACGTGCCGCCCGCGGGCGCCGCGGCCGCCATCTGGGAAGCCGTCGAGGCCGACCTGGACCTGGCCATCTGCATCACCGAGGGCATCCCGGTGCGCGACATGCTCGAAGTGCGCAACAAGATGAAGGCCAAGGAAGCCGCCGGCGGCAAGAAGACCCTGCTGCTGGGCCCCAACTGCCCCGGCCTGATCACGCCCGACGAGATCAAGATCGGCATCATGCCCGGCCACATCCACCGCAAGGGCCGCATCGGCGTGGTCTCGCGCTCCGGCACGCTGACCTATGAAGCCGTGGCCCAGCTCACCGAGATCGGCCTGGGCCAATCCTCGGCGGTCGGCATCGGCGGCGACCCGATCAACGGCCTCAAGCACATCGACGTGATGAAGGCCTTCAACGACGATCCGGACACGGATGCCGTCATCATGATCGGCGAAATCGGCGGTCCGGACGAGGCCGATGCCGCCCGCTGGTGCAAGGCCAACATGAAGAAACCCATCGTTGGCTTCATCGCCGGCGTGACCGCCCCCCCCGGCAAGCGCATGGGCCATGCCGGCGCGCTGATCTCCGGCGGTGCCGACACGGCCGACGCCAAGCTGGCCATCATGGAAGAATGCGGCTTCAAGGTCACGCGCGACCCGTCGGAAATGGGCAAGCTGCTGAAAGCACTGCTGTAAGCAGAATTACCAACGGCCGCGGCCGGCCGCGCCGTTAAACTCCGCAAAACAAAAAAGAAGCGCTCCGGGTGGACTGCCCGGGCGCTTCTTTGCATTCACAACAATGGAGATTTGCATGGACATGCTGGCTACCCCCGATTTCTGGATCGGTCTCGTCAAGATCATCTGGATCAACATCATCCTCTCGGGCGACAACGCCGTGGTGATCGCGCTGGCGGCTCGCTCGCTGCCGCCCCATCAGCAGCGCAAGGCCATCTTCTGGGGCTCCGGCGCCGCCGTGGTGCTCCGGATCGTCCTGACCGTGGTGGCGGCCAAGCTGCTGGAGCTGTCGTTCCTGCAGATCATCGGCGGCTGCCTGCTGCTGTGGATCGGCGTGCAGCTGCTGGGCGACGAGGAAGATGGGGATGGCGAAGGCAAGGAATACGGCAACCTGATGGCCGCCGTGCGCACCATCCTGATTGCCGACCTCGTGATGAGCCTGGACAACGTGATCGCCGTGGCCGCCGCCGCCAAGGGCAGCATGCTGCTGCTGGTGCTGGGCCTGGCCATCAGCATTCCGCTGGTGATCTTCGGCAGCACGCTGATGATCAAGCTGATGGAGCGTTTCCCCATCATCGTCACCCTGGGTGCGGCCCTGATCGGCTGGGTGGGCGGAGAAACCATCGTCAGCGACGTGCTGCTCAAGGACTACGCTGCGGCCAACCCGTGGCTGCACTACGTCGGCGCCGCCGCCGGCGCTGCCTTCGTGCTCGCAGCGGGCAAGCTGCTGCAGGCGCGCGCCGAAAACACGGCGAAGGCCAGCTGACTCTTTTGTTGCAGCTCCCCGGCATCGCGCCGGGGCGACCGGCTCCACGAGCCGGTTCTTTCATGAAGCCCGTGGCGCCTTCAGCCGGCCCCACGGGTGCTACTTATTTGCAACAGACCATCGAGCCCGTGTGACAAAGTCCCTTGTCCGCCACCAGCCTGTCTGTTAACGTCCACAGTCAGGAGTCTTGTACCCGCACGGTTTTGCCCTGTGGGCGCTAAATGCTGTGAAAACCAAGGATATTTTCGGTCAGCGATCTGGGCAAGGGGCGGGAATTGAGCACATCTTCATCAGCTAAACGCGGTCGATTCTGGCGCGCCGATTGGTTCGTCGGGGTGCTGATCGTGCTGGCGGTTGTCATCCTGCACCAATCGACCGATTTCATCGGAACGCTGGAGCGGCGTTTCTACGACTTTGCGAGCACCAGCACCTCGCGGCAGCCCTCCGACCGGATCGCCGTCATCGCGATCGATGATCAGAGCGTTGCCAACATTGGCCGCTGGCCCTGGCCGCGCGACATCCATGCGCAGCTGATCGATCAATTGACGGCGGCCAAGGCCAAGACCATTGTTCACACGGTGTTCTTTTTCGAGCCGCAGACCGATCGCGGACTGGTGTTCATCCGCAAGATGAAAGAAGCGCTGGGGCAGGCCGCCGATGCGGGAGGCCCAGCCGGCGGAACCAACGAGCAGCTGTCCCGGGTGATTGCGGAGGCCGAGGTGGCGCTGGACACGGACGCCAAGCTGGCGGCCAGCATGAGCAAGGCCGGCAATGTGCTGGTTCCCTCGGTGTTCATGCTGGGTGAGCCGCAGGGCAAACCCGACCATCCGCTGCCTTCCTATGCGCTCAAAAGCGCCATCGATGAAACCAATGGGTTTTCGATGCCGGCCTTCAAGGGCCAGCAACCGATCGATTCCATCGGCAACGCTGCGGCCGGGATTGCCCATCTGAACCAGTTCCAGGACGTGGATGGTGCGGTGCGGCAGGAGCCGTTGCTGGTGAACTACTATGGCAAGGCTGTGCCCTCGATGGCCCTGCTGGCGGCTGCCAAGAGCCTGAACCTGAGCCCGGGCGATATCAAGCTGAACGTGGGCGAATCGGTGCAGATCGGCAAACTGCGCGTCAAGACCGACGAGATGGCACTGATGCTGCCCCAGTTCTACAAGGGGCGCGACGGTCGGCCCGCATTTGCGGTGGACTCGTTCTACGACGTCCTGAGCGGCAAGATTCCTGCAGCCAAATACGCCGACAAGATCGTCATCATCGGCGCCACGGCGGCGGGCGTGGGCGTGCAGTTTCCGGTGCCCGGCTACCCGGCGCTGTCGCCGGCGGAAACCATTGCGCACATCACTTCCAGCATTCTGGGCGAGCACTTCATCGTGCAGCCCGGCTGGGGTCTCTGGGCGGCTTTCGGCGTCTTCCTGCTGGTGGCGGCCTACCTGATCGCCGCCCTGCCTCGCCTGTCGGCCGGCAAGGCGGCCCTCGTCACCCTGGTGCTGTTTGTGGCGTTGCTCGGCACCGAGTTCGGTCTGCTGTCGGGGGCGGCGCTGTGGCTCAAGTTCGTTTTTCCGGCGACCCTGCTGGTGATCGGCCACCTCGCCCTGACGACCAAGCGCTTCCTGGTGACCGAGGCGGGCAAGCTCAAATCCGACGAGGAATCGGCTGAAACCAATCGCATGATGGGGCTGGCGCTGCAGGGGCAGGGGCAGCTCGACATGGCGTTCGACCGCTTCCGCCGGGTGCCGATGGGCGATGCGGTGATGGACAACCTGTACAACCTGGCGCTGGATTTCGAGCGCAAGCGCCAGTTCAACAAGGCGCAGGCCGTCTACGAACACATGGCCGCGTACGACAAGGGCTACAAGGATCTGCAGTCCAAGCTCAATCGTGCCAAGAACCTGTCCGAAACCGTGATGCTGGGCGGTGGCGGGGCGCACCCCGGCGGCACCATGCTGCTGGATGGCGGGGCGGTCGAAAAGCCGATGCTGGGCCGCTACCAGGTCGAGAAGGAATTGGGCAAGGGGGCCATGGGCGTGGTCTACCTGGGGAAAGACCCGAAGATCGGCCGTGTGGTAGCCATCAAGACCATGGCACTGAGCCAGGAGTTCGAGGGCGAAGAACTTGCTGATGCGCGCGAGCGCTTCTTCCGGGAAGCCGAGACGGCTGGCCGCCTGCAGCATCAGAACATCGTGACGATCTTCGATGCCGGCGAAGAACATGATCTGGCCTATATCGCCATGGAGTTCCTCAAGGGCAAGGATCTGGTGGATTTCTGCAAGGATGGCCAGTTGCTGCCCGTGCCGAAAGTCCTGTCCATCGTGGCGCGCGTGGCCGAGGCGCTGGCCTATGCGCATCGACAGAACGTGGTGCATCGGGACATCAAGCCCGCCAACATCATGTACGAGCTCGATAGCGACACGGTCAAGGTGACCGATTTCGGCATTGCGCGCATCACCGACTCCAGCAAGACCAAGACCGGCCTGGTGCTGGGCACCCCGAGCTTCATGTCGCCCGAGCAGATCGCAGGCAAGAAGGTGGATGGTCGTTCCGACCTGTACTCGCTGGGCGTGATGCTGTTCCAGATGCTGGCCGGTGTCCTGCCGTTTCGAGGCGACTCGATGGCCGAACTGATGTACAAGATCGCCAACGAACCGGCGCCCGACATCCGGATCATTCGCAGCGAATTGCCGGAACAGCTGGCCAACATCGTTGCACTGTCGCTGAACAAGCGACCCGAGATGCGCTACCAGGATGGAGACCAGTTCGCGGCCGATCTGCGCGCGGTTCTGACTTCCGCAGGCGTGCCGGCATCCCAGGCTCCTGCTGTGCATTCCTCGATGGCGGCGGCCGACAAGACGGCTGTTTTTGCCGTTCCTTCGGCGGAGCAGGGGCGAGCCCAGGCCGATCAAACGGCGGTGTTCTCCGCTTCTCCGGCTGGCACATTTGAAGCGACGGTAGTCGCCGCGCCTGCATCGTCTCCCGACTATGATCTGGGCCACAGGAGCGACGCGGGTGGAGCGGAAGCTTTTGAGAAAACTGTGGTGGCCCAGTCGCCGGTGCCGCAGAATCAGGGCCCCGCCGGTGCTGGACGCACCGATCTGGAGACGTAACCCGGGTACATGATGATTTACGAGTTTTGCACGAATACCGATCCGGGTCTCGCACGAGAGAACAATGAGGATTCCGTGACCTTCGATGGTCCTGCCCGGCTGGGGATCCTGGCGGACGGCATGGGGGGCTACAACGCCGGAGAAATCGCCAGCGGCATGGCAACCACGTTCATCAAATCGGAGATGGGGCGCTGGCTGTCCCAGGCCGGCAAGCACGCGAATGCCAAGGAGGTTCGGCGAGCCCTTGAGATCTGTGTCGAGAATGCCAACCGGTCGATTTTCAATGCGGCCAACTCCAATCCGCAGTACACCGGCATGGGGACGACGCTGGTGGTTGGCGTGTTCCAGGATTCGCGCCTGATGCTGGGCCACATCGGGGATTCGCGCTGCTATCGCCTGCGCGGCGATGAGTTCGCGCAAATCACCAAGGACCATTCGCTGCTGCAGGAGCAGATGGATGCGGGGCTCATCACGCCCGAGCAGGCCGCGACCTCCATGAACAAGAATCTGGTGACGCGCGCGCTTGGCGTGGAAGACACGGTGCTGCTCGAAATCAACGAGCACCGCGTCGAGCCCGGCGATATCTACCTCATGTGCTCGGATGGCCTGTCGGACATGGTGAATGATCCGGGCATCGCGCAGATCCTGGTGGCCTCGATGCCTCTGTCGCAGAAGGCGGTGCAGTTGATTCAGACGGCGAACGCCAATGGCGGGCGCGATAATATTTCCGTCTTGCTGGCGCAGGCCAGCATGGGGTCGCAGAAGCGCGGTTTGATCTCCAGGCTGCTAGGCAACTAGCAGCCCGGGATCATGTTTCCAAAAACAAGTTACAGAAACAGGAGTCGACCATGCCGAAAATGATCGTTTCGATCGACGGTGTCGTCATCAAAGAAGTGCAGTTGACCAAAGACCGTACGACGCTGGGTCGGCGGCCTTACAACGACATCGTGATCGACAACCTGGCTGTCAGCGGGGAGCACGCCGTCATGCAGATGATGGGCAACGAGGTCTATCTGGAAGACCTCAACAGCACCAATGGCACCTACATCAATGGCAAGGCCGTCAAGAAGCAACTGCTGCAGAACAACGACACCGTTGAAATCGGCAAGTACAAGATCAAGTTCATGAACGAGGCCGCCGGGCCGACTTTCGAGAAGACGATGGTCATCAAGGCGGGGGCTGCAGGCGTTGCACCGGCCCAGCCCGCTGCCGCGCCGGCGGCGCCGGTCGATGGTGCCGCCAGCAATGCTGCCATCAAGGTGTTGTCAGGCGCCGCCGCGGGGCGCGAAGTGCCCCTGGTCAAGGTGGTTACCACCATCGGCAAGCCCGGCGTCGCTGTGGCGGCCATCACCAAGCGGCCGCACGGTTTTGTGGTGGCTCACGTCGAGGGCGTCAACAAGCCGACGCTCAATGGCGCGCCGATCGGAGCCGAGCCGGTGACCTTGAAAAATGGAGATCTGCTGGAGCTGGCAGGAACACAAATGCAGTTCGTGCAGGCCTGAGCAAGCCGTGCGCGATCACTGAGCGTCTCGGGGCCCCATGGGATCTCTGTTCAAGCATTGGCCCCGGATCGCGGTCACGCTGCTTCCACTGGTTTTTGTTCTGCTCCATGCCAGCGGGGTGCTGAAAATCGGCGTGCTGCAGCGCCTGGATGACATCATTTACGACGGCCGGTTGCGGGTCACCATGCCTCGAACCCTGGATGACAGGGTGGTGATTGTCGATGTCGACGAGAAGAGCTTGGCCGAGGTCGGGCATTGGCCCTGGGGCCGCGACAAGCTGGCGAACCTGACCCATGAGCTGTTTGCACGACAGAAAGCGGCCATTCTCGGTCTCGACGTTCTGTTTGCCGAAGCCGACGAAAGTTCGGGGTTGAAGAGCCTTCAGCAATTGGCGCAAGGGGAACTGCGCGATCAGCCGGGCTTCGCCGAGCGGCTGAGCCGGCTGCAGGCCGGCCTGGACTACGACGCCTTGTTTGCCAAGGCGCTGGAAAAGCGGCCCGTTGTTCTGGGCTACTACTTTACGAGCGACCGGGATGGCCGGACCAAGGGCGTCCTGCCCGCGCCGGTCATGCAGCGTGAAGCCCTGCAGGGCCGGCCGATCCGCTTCACGTCCTGGAATGGGTATGGTGCCAATATTGAACCGCTGGCCCGGGCGGCACCGGTGGCGGGCTTCTTCAATTCCATCACGGATGGCGATGGGGTGGTGCGCTCCATTCCCTTGATTGCGGAATACGACGGGCAGTACTACGAATCGCTGTCCCTGGCCATGTTTCGCATGCTGGTGGGCTCCCCGCAAGTCGAGCCGGGTTTTCCGAAGGAGCGTTTTCTCAGCCGCACCTATCAGGGGCTGGAGAGCATTCTGCTCAAGCAGGGGGGCAAGACGCTGGCCATCCCGGTGGACGATCGGGTGGCCACCCTGGTGCCATTTCGGGGGAGTGGAGGGGCCAGCGGCGGCTCCTACAGGTATATCTCAGCGGCCGATGTGCTGTCCGGGCGCTTGCCCGAGGCGAGCCTCAAAGACAGGATCGTCCTGCTGGGTACGACCGCGCCCGGTTTATTGGATTTGCGCGTCACGCCCGTGGGGGAGACCTACCCCGGCGTCGAGACGCACGCCAATGTGATCTCGGGGCTGCTCGATGGAAAGATTTTCGTCAAGCCCGACTATGCCGTCGGCTTCGAGGTGGTCACCCTGGTGCTGGCCGGCCTGATACTGGCCTTCACCTTGCCACAGCTTTCAGCCCCCCGGGCCGTCATGCTGAGTGCGGCCGTTATTGCCGCCCAAGTGGGGTTGAATTTCTGGTTGTATCTGGGGTATGGCCTTGTTCTGCCGCTGGCCTCGGCGTTGCTGATGGCGCTGACCGCGTTTGCATTGAACATGAGTTACGGCTATTTTGTAGAAAGCCGCTCCAAACGTGAACTCGCGAACCTGTTCGGCACCTATGTACCGCCGGAACTCGTCGATGAAATGGTGAAGGACCCCGACAGCTACAGCATGAAAGCGGCCAACAAGGAGTTGACCGTCATGTTCTGCGACATGCGTGGCTTCACCAAGATGTCCGAGCAGATGGAGCCGACGCAGCTTCAGGAACTGCTGAATGGTGTGTTCAGCCGCCTGACGGACCTGATCCGGGCCAATCGAGGCACCATTGACAAATACATGGGCGATTGCGTGATGGCTTTCTGGGGCGCCCCGGTGGATACGCCGAATCATGCGCATCTGGCCGTCAAGACGGCGATGGAGATGGCCCAGGCGGTCCGCAAGATCAATGAAGAGCATCGCGCGGCCGGTATTCCCGAAATCGGTATCGGCATCGGCCTGAACACGGGCACCATGTGTGTCGGCGACATGGGGTCGGACATCCGCCGCAGCTATACGGTGATCGGTGATTCGGTCAACCTCGGATCGCGGCTGGAGGGGCTGTCGAAGGCGTATGGTGTCGATATCGTGGTGAGCGAATCCACGCGCAAGCTGGCGCCTGATTTTGCCTGGCAGGAACTGGACAAGGTGCGTGTCAAGGGCAAGGAGCAGGCCGTGGCTATTTTCTGGCCCATGGCGCCGGCAGACCGCCTGGACAAGGAGCATGCAGCGGAACTCAGGACCTGGGCCGGGGCGCTCAAGTCCTACCGCGCCCAGGATTGGGATCCGTGCGACGTGCAATTGCTCAATCTGCAGCGCATGAATGCGAAAAAATACCTTTACCAGCTCTATTCAGAGCGAGTAGCCTCGATGAGGTTGTTGCCGTTTGATCCTGGGTGGGACGGTGCGACCAACTTTGAAACCAAGTGAGGGGCTGCAATGAAAGTGCGCGTGCTGGGCTGCTCCGGTGCTATTGCCAAAGGTTGCCGAACCACCTCTTTCCTGATTGATGGCGAGGTTCTGGTCGATGCCGGCACGGGCGTTGGCGATCTCACGCTCGACGAAATGCGCGGCATCGACCATGTCATGCTCACGCACTCTCATCTCGACCATGTGGCCGCGCTGCCCCTGATGGTGGACGCGATCGCCGCGCAACGCACCACACCGCTGCAGATCCATGCCTTGGCGGGCACGATCGCGGCCCTCAAGGCCCACATATTCAACAACATCATCTGGCCTGATTTCAGCCGCATTCCGACCCCGGAGGCACCGTTCATCAGCTTCCACGAAATTCAAGTCGGACAGATCCTGCAGCTCAAGGGCAAACTGTTCGAGGTGCTGCCGGCCGTCCATACCGTGCCCGCCGTCGGCTACGCCGTGACCCAGGGGCGAGGCTGCTGGGTTTTCACTGGGGATACCGAGCGCAATCCGGCGTTCTGGCGGCGGGTCAACCAGCTCAACGTGGCCATGCTGGTCATCGAGACGGCGTTCAGCAACAGGGAGCAGGAGCTCGCGCACCGCAGCCTGCACCTGTCTCCGCATGCCCTGGCAGATGAGCTCGATTTGATTGGCAAGGGGAAGAACTACCCTATCTACATCACCCACACCAAGCCTGCGGAGACCGAACTGATCATGGCCGAGATCCAGCGGTTTGATCAGACCCAGCCGTTTGGGCCCAATGTGACCCATGACATCCGCTGGCTGCGGGCAGGTCAGGAGTTCGAACTATGAGCGCAGTGCTGAAGCCCGCCCTGTCCGGCAAGGATTCCGAGCAGGCTTTCTTTGACTCCCAGATGCTTCCCCCCGAAAAACGGGGCATGACCTTTGAGGTTCTGTTTTACCGGCAACTGCAGCAGGTCAGCACGCGGATTCATGAAACGGAGAACATCGACCAGATCATGCTGGAGTCCAGCCAGGACATCTGCAAGCTGTTCAACGCCGATCGTCTGACCCTGTATGCGGTGAGCGAAGACCACGCGGCCATCGTTTCCAAGTTCAAGACCGGGCTCAATACCGCCAAGGACCTGAAGCTGCCGATCAGCGCGCAGAGCATCGCAGGCTATGTGGCGCTGAGCAAGCAACTGGTCAACATTGCCGATGTCTATGATGACGAGGCGCTCAAGCGGATCCATCCGACGCTCAGCTTTCTCAAGGAAGTCGACAAGCGCTCCGGCTACCGGACCAAGCAGATGCTGGTGGTGCCGATTCTCGACGGCGACACGCTGCATGGCGTGCTGCAGGTTATCAACAACAAAAGCGACCAGCCCTTCGGTGAGCTGGAAATCGAAGGCGCGTCTCAGCTGTGCAAGACATTGGCCACGGCCATTCGCCAGCGTATGCGGCGAGCGGAAGAGGGCTCGCGCCGCAAAGCCACCAAATACGATGGTCTGGTGGCTGATGGCGTTCTGACGGCGGATGAGCTGCACCTGTGCATGCAGAAGGCGCGCGAGGAAGTCCGCTCCGTCGAGCACATGTTGATGGCGGAGTACCAGATTCGCCCCTCACAGATCGGCCCCTCTCTGTCGAAATTCTTCGGGGTGCCGTACGAGCCTTTCAATTCGGGGCGGATCCGTTCCGAATTGCTGCATGGCCCGCTCAAGCGTGAATTCATCGAGGAGCAGGGCTGGATTCCTCTGGAAGACTCGAGGGACGGCCTGGTCGTCATGTGCGTGGATCCCGAGGCCGTTCGTGGCTCGCGCGTGGTGCCGCAAGTGTTTCCCCGCATGGGCAAGTTTGCCTACCGCGTGACCACGCAAACGGAGTTTGAAGAAACCCTGGGTCAGCTCTATGGCGCGGGGGTCGAGAGTGGCTCGATCGACCAGTTGCTGGCAGATCTGAATGCACCCGCTGATGAAGAAGGTGCAGACGATTCGTCGCTGGAGTCCGCGGCAGCCGACAATGAACTGGTCAAGTTCGTCAACAAGGTGATCATCGACGCCTACAACCAGAAGGTGTCGGATATCCACATCGAGCCCTTGCCGGGGAAGGCCAAGACCGGCATCCGCTTTCGCATCGATGGTTCGCTGGTGCCCTACATCGAGGTGCCCGCGCACTTTCGCCAGGCCATGGTCACGCGGCTGAAGATCATGTGCGATCTCGATATTTCCGAGAAACGCAAGCCGCAGGATGGAAAGATCAAGTTCAAGAAATTCGGCCCGCTGGACATCGAGCTTCGCGTGGCCACCATTCCTTCGGCTGGCGGCGTGGAAGACGTGGTCATGCGTATCCTGGCTGCGGGCGAACCCATTCCCCTAGAGAAGCTGGGGCTGACGCCGCACAACAAGGAGCGGCTCGAGAAAACCGTCAGCAAGCCCTATGGCCTGTTCTATGTGTGCGGCCCCACCGGCTCGGGGAAAACCACCACATTGCACTCCATCCTAAAATTCCTGAACACCCCCGACACGAAGATCTGGACGGCGGAAGACCCGGTGGAAATCACGCAGAGAGGGTTGCGCCAGGTCCAGATCAACAAGAAGGCCGGCATCGACTTTGCGCTGGTAATGCGCGCCTTCCTGCGAGCCGATCCAGACATCATCATGGTCGGCGAATCACGGGACAAGGAAACCGTCTCGATGGGCGTGGAAGCATCGCTCACGGGACATCTGGTGTTCTCGACCCTGCACACCAACTCTGCGCCGGAGTCCATCACCCGGTTGCTGGACATGGGCATGGACCCCTTCAATTTTGCTGATGCGCTGCTGGGCATCCTGGCGCAGCGGCTGGCCAAGAAATTGTGCGACTGCAAGGAAACCTACACACCTGATTCGGAAGAGGTCAAGGCCTTCGTTGCTGAATATGCCGAGGAATTGCGCCATACGGCCGCATGGAAAGCGGGCTATGCCGGGGAGGCCAACAAGCTCTACGAGGAGTGGATCAAGGCCTACGGGGAGAATGACCGGCTGAGGTTCTACCGCGCAGTGGGCTGCGACAAGTGCAACAAGACGGGCTACAAGGGGCGCATCGGCCTGCACGAACTGCTGATTGCCGATGACACCGTCAAGAGGCTGGTGCAGGAGCGCGCCCGTGTGGCCGAGATCTTTGCGGCGGCGGTGGAGGGGGGCATGCGCACGCTCAAGATGGATGGAATGGAAAAAACCATGCTGGGCATGACCGACCTGAAGCAGGTTCGCTCCGTGTGCATCAAATGAAAGGGAAGACAAAATTGTCAACTACTGCCGATTTGGTGCAGAGCGTGCGCACCGGTTTTGTCACTCTTTGTTGTATTTAAGGGAAACAATCGTCAAGGCGCGCATGGGCGGCTATGGCATGCCAATTGCTGTTTAGACTCGCTTCTCTTTTTCTAACTCCGGAGGTTATTCATGAAGCGTCAGCTACAAAAGGGTTTTACCCTGATCGAATTGATGATCGTGGTCGCGATCATCGGTATCCTGGCCGCCGTGGCGCTGCCTGCATACCAGGACTACACCAAGCGTGCCAAGATGTCGGAAGTGATTCTGGCGGCTTCGGCCTGCCGGACCAGCATCACGGAAATCTTCCAGTCAGCCACGAATCTGCCGACCGCCAATTCGTGGGGCTGTGAAGGTGGTGCGGCCATTGGTCAGCCGTCTCCCAGCAAGTATGTCAACAGCATCACGACCAGCGCAGGCGGATCGGTCAGCGTGCAAGCGTCGGACACTTTTGCTGACACTACGATCAATAGCAAGTGGATCACGTTGACCCCCTATGGCACGCCGTCGACCGGAACGCTCGCAGCCGGTTCTGCGGTTTCAATGTGGGTGTGCGGCCCGGGTTCCGCAGCCGGGTCGGACGTGCCCCTCAAGTATCTGCCGGGTTCGTGCCGCGGTATTTAAGATATTTCTTTTTCAGTAGAAAAGGCACCTCCGGGTGCCTTTTCCATATGGCAAATTGAAAATGCACGTGAGACGGATGGGTTATGCGGGTTGAAGGCATCGGAAAAGAACGAGTGTTCGGAGCGGCAGGGGTGGAGCTCCACCGCGTGGCCTATCTCGTGTGCTTCGCCGTTTTCGGGCTTCCTTTCCTGGTGGGGTATGGCACGCTGCCTTTGACCAACTTTGCGGCCGAAGTCTTGTGCACGGTTGGTATGGCCATCATGCTGATCATGGTGGGGCAAAGCCCGGTTCCACTGCAGCGCATGCCACGCGAACTGAAAGTGATGCTCGCCGCTTTTGGTGTGCTCGCTTGCGGTGTTGTCGCGCAGTATGTGTCGTTTGGGCTGAAAAATGCTGAGGCCAGCATGGCTGTGTTTGGCTATCTGGCATGCGCTGCTCTGTCGGCCTGGATCGGGTACGCCGCGTGCTTGGGGCCACAGGCTTCGCAATGGCGTCGAGCCATCGCCATGGGATTGCTGGCGGGTAGCCTGTTGGCTGCGCTGGCATCCATCGCGCAATACTTCAAGGTTGACGCTCAATGGCTGGTCTTGTCTCCTGCGCGAGATGCTGGAAGAACTTTCGGATTTGTCAGGCAGCCGAATCACCAAGGAACATTCCTGAACCTGGGGCTGGTGGCCTTGCTGGTGCTACAGC
Source organism: Variovorax terrae (assembly GCF_022809125.1). Classification (NCBI taxonomy): domain Bacteria; kingdom Pseudomonadati; phylum Pseudomonadota; class Betaproteobacteria; order Burkholderiales; family Comamonadaceae; genus Variovorax; species Variovorax terrae. The sequence continues at coordinate 445,705 of NZ_JALGBI010000003.1, forward strand.
GAAAAAATGGCTGGCGCTCGTTGATGTGGTACGCACTGAGCGCCGTGCTGATTTTTGGCATTGTGACCACCGCATCGCGTACCGCCTTGCTTCAGCTGGTCTTTGTCTCCCTCTGCATGATGCTCGTATGCCGCCACGACGGGGCGAGTGTGCTCAAGGGGCTGTGGCCGGTCGTGCTCGCATTGGGGGTTTGGGGCGCGCTCTGGCTGGTCAGCCAGACCGATGGTTCAGAGTTCTACGGAAATGCGAAGCTGAGCCAAACCTCCACCGAGGGCCTGGGCATCAGAAGCGAGATGTGGCGTCAGACAGCGGCTCTGATCCTGCAACATCCTTGGGCGGGTAACGGGGTCGCGAGTTACCCTGCCGTCATTTTTCTCAGTGGCGCGGTACTGGGCATTGGGGTGCTGATGTCGCATTCGCACAATTTGCTGTTGCAGCTGGCGTTCAGTTATGGAATTCCCATTGCACTGGCATTCACGTCAGCGGTCCTGTGGGTGTTGTGGCGCGTGCGGCATCGCTTCATGGCGGATACGGGGTTCTTGGCATGGGGCTGCCTCGGTTGCATCCTGATCCACTCGATGTTTGAGTTTCCGCTCTGGTACGCCTATTTCTTGCTTCCGGCCAGCTTTTTTCTGGGGTGGTTGACATGCCCTGCCGCCGAAGGTGGCCAGACGCTGCAAAGCGATGTGGATGGCCTTTCGGCCGCCAAGAGGTCGGCCCGCATCAGGCAGCGTGCGGCGATCAGCGCCCTGGCTGGTGTCTCGGTCATCAGCGTGGCGATTTGGATGAATCGCGACTACTACAAGCTGACGCCCATCTATATGCCGGGTTTGACGGCCACGCTGCCGGATCGCATGCACGAAGCGGACAGCGTCTTCTGGTTTCATCACTTTGCCGAATTCCCCAAGCTTCCGATGGAGACGGTCACTCCGGCCAACTACCAGGCCTACCTGGACAGCCTGGGAAATGTGGGGTGCCTGATGCACGAACCCTGGATCCAGGGCGGAACCGTGCTGGCGCTGGCCTATGCCGGCAGAGCCGACGAAGCCAAATGGATCATGTACCTCTATGGGCAGCTGTCCGGAGGCAAGGTCGAGCATTTCAAGCGAGCGCTCGAGAGCAGCAACCTGCCCTTGGCTGCTGAACTGCTGCGCTATCTGGAGAAGCCCGAGCCGGTGCGCCCGGCGCTGGCATTCTTCGAACAGGCGTGTTTCGGGCGTGGCAGCTCTCCCTGAGGGCCGACCAAGCCTGGGGGCATGGGCCGCCGCTGGAGTGGTCATTGCCCTGATGGCCGTGCCCTGGCTCAACCCGTTCGCGCCCGGCCCGTCTCCCGCCGTGCTGGGGCTTTGTGTGGCGTGGGCCTGTGCCGCCTGCCTGCTTTTCCTGGTGCCCTGGAGCACGCCGTGGCTGACTGCAAAATGGCTGCTGGCTTGCGCGCTGGTGGTCGTTCTGCATGGGCTCAGTGTGGAGGTGCTGGCTACCGTCGCGGGCCTGGCGATGCTACTGGTGTTCGCTGGATTCGGCCTCACCGGAGCGAGGCGCGGGCAGCAGGTTCTCGAGCCCTTGGTGGCGGGTTTGCTGTTGGCGGCTCTGCTCAGCGCCTGTGCAGGGCTGCTTCAGTATTTCGGTCTGGAGCAAGGCTTGGCGGGGTGGGTCAATCATGCGCAACCCAGGGAAGCCTTTGCCAATCTGCGGCAGCGCAACCAGTTTGCGACGCTGACGGTGATCGGACTGGCCGCCGTGCTCTGGTTTCGTGTGCGGGGGCAGCTGGCGCTGCACGCCGGGTGGATGGTGCTTTTGCTCGTCGCGGGCAATGTCGTGTCGGCCTCGCGTACCGGCCTGTTCCAGATCGTGTTGCTGCTGGTACTGGCATGGTGCTGGCGCGCATCCCTGCCCAAACCATGCCGTACCCTGCTGGCCGCCACCGTGCCGATGTACCTGGCGGTCTGGCTGCTGCTGCAATGGATCCTCGATGCGCCCGGAGGCGCATTCATGCGCTTCGACCTGCAGTCAGAAGGTTGTGCCAGCCGCCTGGTGCTCTGGCGCAACGTCCTCGATCTGATCGGCCAGCGGCCTGTCTGGGGCTGGGGCGTGGGGGAGCTCGACTACGCCCATTACATCACCCTCTATCCTGGCGAGCGCTTTTGCAGCATCCTGGACAACGCCCACAACCTGCCATTGCACATGGCCGTCGAGTTGGGGGTTCCCGCGGCGCTGCTCATCTGCGGGGGGCTTGTCTGGCTGGTGCTTCGGGCCAGACCGTGGCGCGAGACCCAGGCCACGCGCCAACTGGCCTGGAGCGTGCTCGCCGTCATCATGTTGCACAGTTTCCTGGAGTACCCCCTGTGGTACACGCCCTTCCAAATGGCCTTCGGGCTGAGCCTCGGGCTCCTGCTCCGGCCGGCAGGGGCAGCGGCCGGAGATTCCTGGCCACCGGGGGCCAGGACAGCGCAGCGGGTTTGCGCCGCGCTGTTGCTCGCCGCCTGTGCCGCTGTCTATGGGGACTACAGCCGCATCAGCCAGATCTATCTGCCGCCCGAAGCGCGCGATCCCGCCTATCGCGATGACACGCTGAGAAAGCTGCAGAACTCGTGGTTTTTCCAGAACCAGGTGCGCTTTGCCGAACTGTCGGTGACCTCGCTGACGCGCGAGAACGCGGCCCAGCAGCATGCATTGGCCAAAGAGCTGCTGCACTATTCGCCGGAGCCAAAGGTCATCGAGCGATTGATTGAAAGCGCGGTCATGCTGGGGCTCGACGATGAGGCCTTGTTCCACCTCGTGCGCTATCAAAAGGCGTTTCCGGCGGAGTATGCGCGCTGGGCGCAGCTCAACGCCGATGTCGCGAAAGAGCCGCCCTGGCGCGGGACTCAGTGATTAACGAAATCCCCTGACTTGCCACCGCGCTTTTCCTGCAGCTTCACGTCGGTGATGGTCATGCCTCGGTCCACCGCCTTGCACATGTCGTAGATCGTGAGCAGCGCCACCTGCACGGCGGTCAGCGCCTCCATCTCCACGCCGGTGGGGCCCAGGGTTTCCACCACGGCGGTGCAGCGGATGGCTGCGGCGTTCGGGGGCGCGGCATCGGCCGCTGCAAATTCGAGAGCCACCCGCGTCAGCGCCAGCGGATGGCACAGCGGAATCAGATCGCTGGTCTTCTTGGCGGCCTGGATGCCCGCGATGCGCGCGATCCCCAGCACATCGCCTTTCTTGGCCGTGCCGCCCTGGATAATGGCCAGGGTTTCGGGCCGCATCTCGATGCGCCCGCCGGCCACCGCCACGCGATGCGTGCTGGGCTTGCCTGCCACGTCCACCATGTGGGCCTGGCCTTGCGCATCGAAGTGGGTGAGTTTGCTCATGCCTTGAACACCGGTGGTAAAAACCATTTACAGAAGATTCATGTCACTCAAGCATCATACGATCATGTTCAACTGGAAAGACCGCCTCAAGGCGGCTGGCATCCACTTCGGCATCAGCCTCGTCGTCGCCGCGCTCAGCGCAGCGCTGGTGTTCGGCCTCTGGTATCCCTATCCCTACCGGGACATTTCGGGCGGGCGCGATCTGTTTCTGCTGGTGGTGTCGGTGGACGTGATCCTGGGGCCCCTGATCACGTTCACCATCTTCAACCGCACCAAGTCGCGCCGGTCGCTGCAGCTGGATTTTTCCGTGATCGGGCTGGTCCAGCTGGCGGCGCTGAGCTACGGCCTGTGGACGGTCTTCCTGGCGCGGCCGGTGCACCTGGTGTTCGAGTACGACCGCTTCCGCGTGGTGCATGCCGTCGATATTCCGCCGTCGCTGCTGAACCAGGCGCCGCCCGGTCTGGACGCCCTGCCGCTGACCGGGCCCACCCTGCTGTCGCTGCGGGCCTTCAAGGACAGCAAGGAGCAGTTCGACAGCACCATGGCGGCCCTGCAGGGGCTGTCGTTGAGCGCGCGCCCGGAGCTCTGGCAGTCCTATGAGGCGGGCAAGCCGGCCGTGCTGAAGGCCGCCAAGCCGGTGAGCGAGCTCAAGAGGCGCTTCGAGCCCCGGTCGGCCGAGATCGACCAGGTGATACGCGCCGCGGGCCGGCAGCCCGACGCCCTGGTGTACCTGCCGCTCGCCGGCCGGCAACTCGCCTGGACGGCGTTCCTGGACCCCGCCACCGCCCAGGTGGTGGCCTTCATGCCGCTGGATTCCTTTTGAGCCTTCTTTTCAAGCCAAAACAAGCCAAGGTCCTCGCCAAGCGGACCTTGCTAGCTATGCTTTTGGTAGCGCCCCTGTCGTTGTCGCCCTCGCTGTCGCTGGCCCAGTTGCCGGCGCTGGGCGACAGCGGCGAGATGGCGCTGGGAGCCGAGCGCAAGCTGGGCGAGCGCATCGCGCGCGAGATCTACCGCGATCCCGACTACATCGACGACCCGCTGCTGGCCGAGTACGTGCAAAGCATCTGGCAGCCGCTGCTGGCCGCCGCGCGCGCCCGCGGCGAGCTCACGCCCGAGCTTGACGAGCGCTTTGCCTGGGAGGTCATGCTCGGGCGCGACCGCACCGTGAACGCCTTTGCCCTGCCCGGCGGCTACCTCGGCGTGAACCTGGGCCTGATCAGCCTCGTGAGCAGCCGCGACGAACTGGCCTCGGTGCTGGCGCACGAGCTCAGCCACGTGACGCAGCGCCACATCTCGCGCCTGATGACGCAGCAGAACCGCATGACGCCCGTGATGATCGGCGCCATGGTGCTGGGCGCGCTGGCCGCCAGCAAGAGCCCGGACGCCGCCGGCGCGCTGATCACGGGCGGCCAGGCGATGGCGGCGCAGAGCCAGCTCAACTTCTCGCGCGACATGGAGCGCGAGGCCGACCGCATCGGCTATGGCGTGATGACGCAGGCCGGTTTCGCGCCGCAAGGCTTCGTCACCATGTTCGACAAGCTGCAGCAGGCCTCGCGCCTGAACGACAACGGCTCCTTTCCCTACCTGCGCACGCACCCGCTGACCACCGAGCGCATTGCCGACATGCAGGCCCGCCAGCAACTCGATGCCAAGTCCGGCGTGGCCGAAAAGCCGGACATGGAGCAGAGCATGATGGCGGCGCGCGCGCGCGTGCTCACCAACCCCGGCGTCGACGCCCTGCGCTCCTGGGTGGCGCAGGCCCAGGGGCTGGCGGCCAGCGCCACGCCGCTGCAGCAGGCCGTCGTGCTCTATACCGCGGCGCTGGCCAACAGCAGCCTGCGCGACTATGCGCAGGCGCGCAGCCTGGCCGCCCGGCTGGTGGCGCCGGCCAGTGCCGACCCGCGGGCGGCCCGCCTTGCCAGCCTGCTGAGGGCAGAGATCGAGTGGGCCGCCGGCGACGCCGCGCGCGCCGCCTCGCTGGTGGATGGCGCCGCGCCGGCCCGCCCGGAGCTGATGCTGTCCTCGCAGGCGCGCATCGGCAGCGGCCACGCGGAGGAGGCCTCGCAGCGCCTGCAGGCCTGGGTGGCCACGCACCCGCGCGACGCTTCCGCCTGGCAACTGCTGTCCAGCGCCTACGCGGCAGAGGGCAAGACGCTGCGCGCCATCCGGGCCGAGGCCGAAGCGCATGCGGCCCGCCTCGACTACGCGGCGGCGGTGGATCGTTTCAAGGCAGCCCAGGAGCTGGTGCGCCGGGGCGGCGCCGGCGCAGACCACATCGAGGCGTCGATCATCGACAGCCGGGCGCGCCAGCTCGAATCACTTCTTCGAGAACAGGCCCTCGAGCGCTGATTCGATGACGATGGACAGCGCCGAGTAGAGCAGCGAGCCCAGCAGCGCCGCGCCGAAGCCGCGCACATGGAAGCCGTCGAGCACGCTCGCGGCGGCCCAGAACATCAGGGCGTTGATGACGAACAGGAACAGCCCCAGCGTGACCAGCGTCACCGGCAGCGTCAGCACCACCAGCACGGGGCGCACGACGGTGTTGAGCAGGCCGATCACGAAGGCCGCGATCAGCGCCGAGGTGAAGTTCTTGACCTCGACGCCGCTGTACAGGTAGGCCACGAACAGCAGCGAGGCGGCGCTGAGCAGCCATTTGAAGATGAGCTTCATGGCCTGGGAGCTTAACACCCCGAAGGCCGCTGGGGGCAGGGGGCTGGCGGCGGCGCCCCGCCCTCTTGAGGCAGAGGCGCCGCGGGCGCGTTACTCCGCCGCCAGCACCAGCGCGGCACCGAGGCCGGCCACCGCGCCCGGCACCGTCCAGCGGCCCTCGGTGGAGGCGGGCTGGTCGGCCGTGACGGGCTGCAGGTCCTGGCCGAACTTGGGGCGCCGCGCATCCAGCACGCGGGCCGGGCCGTGCTCGGCGATCAGGCGCTCGGTCAGTTCGGCCAGCGGGCCCTTGGCCAGCACCGGCGTGGCGCTGTCGCCGCGCGCCAGCAGGGCGGGCATCACCTGCGCGAACAGCTTCTCGGCCCACTTGGCGCGCCAGTTCTCGCGCGCGCTGTGGCTCACCCACTTGCTGATGCGGTGCGTCATGCGCGGCGCGCAGGCCACCAGCAGCCACTGCGTGCGCCCGCCGCCCACCAGCATGGGCTGGAGCTGCTGCTGCGCATAGGTGGCGTCGTCCACATACACAATGATCTTGTCCATGGTTTTTTCCTTTCAAAGGGTCGTGAGGACAGGGGGAAGGGGTGGGGTCAGACCGGCTGGTTCTGCGGCACTTCGCCGGCGGCCGACGACTTGCGCGTGGACCACCAGCCGGCGCCCAGCACGCCGGCGACGGCCAGCACATAGGTGGCCCAGCGCGCGGCGATGTTCAGCGGCTCGGACGAATCGAACAGCGCGTCCAGCAGCGGCTCGGCCACGATCATCTTGGCGGCGGTGAAGGCCAGCACGGCAGCGCCGAGCTGGATGATGATGGGAAAGCGCTCCACCAGCTTGAGCACCACCGAGCTGCCGAACACCACGATCGGCACGCTGATCAGCAGGCCGATCACCACGAGGTCGAACGAGCCGTGGGCCGCGCCGGCCACGCCCAGCACGTTGTCGACGCCCATCAGCGCGTCGGCCACGATGATGGTCTTCATCGCACCCCAGAAGGTGGTGGCGCCGGCGCTGCTGTGTTCGCCGCCGCCCTGGTCGGCCAGCAGTTTCCAGGCGATCCAGACCAGGCCCAGGCCGCCGACCAGCATCAGGCCGGGGATCTTGAGCAGCCAGACCACGCCCACGGTCATGGCGGAGCGCATGACGATGGCGCCGACGGTGCCCCAGACGATGGCCTTGCGCTGCAGGTGCTTGGGAACGTTGCGTGCGGCCAGGGCGATCACGATGGCGTTGTCGCCGGCGAGCACGAGGTCGATCAGGATGATGGCCAGCAGCGCCGACCACCAGGCGGTGGATAAAAACTCCATGACAAAAATTCTCCGAGTTGCAATCGATCAACAACCGGAAACAGGAGGTGTGCAGAACGTGTGTGATTGCCGCGAATCACAAGACGCACTTCGACCAAACCTGGTTCCAGGTTCCAATCGAAGGTCTTGCTCGGCATGGAGTCATGCGAAATGTGCCCAACAAGCCGGAAGAAATTCTTCGTATTGACGACTTGCTGATACCTGCTGCAGCGGCATCCTGTGGACGCCTCCCTGTGCTGCACCAAGCGGGAGCTACTCCCCTTCGTGCTGAGTATTAAAGCATTGCAAGATGGCTTTGGCAAGCCGGATTTCGCACCGCCTTTCGCCATCTTTCAAGCCTTTTGGGGCGGAGGTCCAGGTGCTGCGGTCTTTGTTTGCTATCAATTCAATAGCGATTGCGGCGGCTTCGCGGCCGGCGCTTCCACCTGCCGGCGCCAGGGACAGGGGCGGAGCGCTATCATCGCCCTCCCTTGCATTGCAGATCATGGCCGGAATCCACATCACCGATATCGAAGCCGCCATCAACTACTGGCGCGACAGGAAGCCCTCGCCCGACGGCGTGACGCTGGCGCCCGAGCTGCGCGCGCTGGCCGAGGTCTATGCGCTGATGATCTACCACCATGAGGACGAGGCCGACGAGCATGGCTTCCCGGCCAAGGCCTACGCCGCCTGGAAGGCCTGGTACGACACCACGCCCGACACGCCCTGCATCGCGATCTGCTCCACCAGCCAGGGCGACGAGCAGTGCAAGGGCTGCGGCCGCAGCTTCGACGAGGTGCAGCACTGGCCGGCCATGAGCCCGGCCGAGAAGCGCCAGACCTGGCGCCGCATCACGCTGCTGGACGAGGCCTGGCGCTTCAACAAGTACGCCGAGCGCGCCGCCGAGGCCAAGGACCCGCCCGCCGGGGCCTGAGGAGCGGCCATGCTGCGGCTGACCCGGGCCCCCAACATCGCCGTGGCTGCGCTGTGGGTGGACCTGCTGCGCGAGGCCGGCATCGAGGCCTCGGTGCAGCGCTACTTCCTGAGCTCGGTGGCCGGCGACCTGCCGCCCGACCAGTGCCTGCCCGAGATCTGGCTGCGCCATGACGCGCAGGAGGCCGAGGCCCGCGCGCTGCTGCACGCGCTGCAGCACCTGCCGCAGCGGCGCTGGCTGTGCGCCTGCGGCGAAACCGTGGAGGGCGGCTTCGAGCAGTGCTGGGCCTGCGGCCGGCCCATGCCGGCCTGACCCCGGCCGGGCGCGGGCCCAGCGCCGGCGCGGCGCCGCACGCAGTACCGCACTGAAGACGTGCGGTATCGGGTGCGTCCTACCATCGCGAGTTGGGCCCCGCTTGCCGGGCCGCACATCGGGTGCGGACGAAGGCGTGGGCCCGTGCCGAGGTTTTCACGCATGTCCCGCCCGCCGCTCACCGCCATCCGAGGCCCGTCCGGGGCCGGGTTGCCGGTGCCTGCGCGCCGGCTGGCGCGGCGCGGGCCGGCACTGGCCCCGGACCGCGCCGCGGCGCCCCGCAACATCGACCGCCGCCAGGCCGCACGGTAGTCCGGCGCCGGCCTGGGTGTGACAGGCCGGCGCATCGGGCGCCCGAGGGGCCGCGCGCGCGGCCCAGGCCCCGCCCTCACACACACCTCACCCTTGTTTCGGCCGCCCGCCCTGGCGGCGCGCCGAAGGTTGTCGCACGGCTGCCGGCCCCGGGCCGCGTCCGTGCACGTGTGGAGCTTTCTGCCGTGGTCCTTACCCTGCCCCCCTGCCTGCCCGGCCTGCCGCCCTGGCTCACCCGTCCCCTGGAACTGCGCATCGACGTGGGCCAGCGGCCCGAGAAACCCATCGAGGAGGAGCTCGACGGCCTCTACGAGCGCCTGCAGACCCCGGGCGACCGCCTTTACGGGCTTCCTTCGGAGCTGCTGGACGGCGAGCCGGAGTTTGCGCTGCGCCAGCGCGAGGCCGACGGCGAGTTCTACGTCTATGTGGAAGACCTGCGGCGCCGGCGGCTGGCCGGCTACACCGTCTTCAACCGCCTGATCGAGCTGGGGCGCCGGGCCGACCGCCACCTGCGGGCGCCGCACTCCAAGTACGGCCTGCCGTACCAGCGGCGCGGCCTGGCGAGCGCGGTCTACCGGCGGGCCCTGGGAACGGGGCTGTGCCTCGTCACGGGCGCGCGCCAGTCGCCCGGCGCGCATGCGCTGTGGCAGTCGCTGGCGCGGCGCCACGCCTGGGGCTATGTGGAGTTGCGCGACAAGCGCCTGAGCTACCTGGGGCAGGCCGTGCCGGCGCCCGTGCTGGACGACCTGCACACCCGCATGCTGCTGCTGGGCGAGGGCTGGACGATCGGCCGCCTGGCCGAGGTTGCGGACATGGCCCTGTGAGGCCGGGGCCTACTTCCAGCGAAGCGGCTCGATGTCGACGGTGGTCTTGCCGTCGCTCATCATCAGCGCGCCTTCCTGGATCGTGGCCTGCAGCTGCATGCTGCGCTGGGCCAGGCCGCTGAGCGCCTGGGCGGCCTCGGTGGGCACGCGCCAGACCTGCAGCCGGTCCAGCCGCGAGAGCTTGTTCTCGATGCCGCGCCACCAGACTTCGGCCGCGTGGTGGAAGCAGTAGACCATCACCTGGTCGGCCTTGCCGCAGGCCTTGACCAGCGGCTTGTCCTCGGGCTGGCCCACCTCCACCCAGAGCCGGGTCTGGCCGGTGAAGTCGGTCAGGGCGACGTCGGGCTCGTCGGGGCTGGACAGGCCGGCGCCGAACGCCAGCGTGCCGTCGCCGCCGCACACGGTCTGCAGCTGGTGCGCGTTCAGCGCCAGCGCCACCAGGCGGATCATCATGCGCTCGTCGGTCTCGCTCGGGTGCCGCGCCAGCGTCAGCGCGTGGTCGGCGTAGTAGCCGTGGTCGATGTCGGCGATGGCCAGGCCGGCCTTGAAGATGGTGGATTTGAGGGCCATGCCGTTGCTATTGTTTTGGTAGCGACTGATGTCCGTGGGACGCGGACATCAGCCGTATTTGACTTGTTTTTTTGGGAAAATCAGGCGCGCCGCGCCAGCTCGGCCGCCTTGCCCACGTAGCTGGCGGGCGTGAGGGCCAGCAGGCGGTCTTTCTCGGCCTGCGGGATCTCCAGCGAGCGGATCAGGCCGTGCAGCGCCTCGGCCGTCACCGTCTTGCCGCGCGTGACTTCCTTGAGCCGCTCGTAGGCGCCCGGCACGCCGAAGCGCCGCATCACGGTCTGGATCGGCTCGGCCAGCACTTCCCACGAGGCGTCGAGGTCGGCGGCCAGCGCCTCCTCGTTGAGTTCGAGCTTGTTCAGGCCGACGCTCAGCGCGTGGTAGCCCAGCGCCGCGTAGCCCAGCGCCACGCCCATGTTGCGCAGCACGGTGGAGTCGGTCAGGTCGCGCTGCCAGCGGCTGATCGGCAGCTTCTCGCTGAGGTGGCGCAGCAGGGCGTTGGCCAGGCCGAAGTTGCCCTCGGCGTTCTCGAAGTCGATCGGGTTGACCTTGTGCGGCATGGTCGAGGAGCCGATCTCGCCTTCCTTGAGCCGCTGCTTGAAGTAGCCCAGGCTCACATAGCCCCAGACGTCGCGCGCCCAGTCGATCAGGATGGTGTTGGCGCGCGCCACGGCGTCGAACAGCTCGGCCATGTAGTCGTGCGGCTCGATCTGGATGCTGTAGGGCTGGAACGCGAGGCCCAGGCCCAGCGGCTCCGGCGTCTCGATGACCTTGGCGGAGAAGGCCTCCCAGTCGAAGTCGGGCCAGGCGCTCAGGTGGGCGTTGTAGTTGCCCACGGCGCCGTTCATCTTGGCCAGCAGCCGGACGGCGGCGATCTTCTCGCGCGCGGCGGCCAGGCGCACCAGCACGTTGGCGATCTCCTTGCCCACCGTCGTGGGGCTGGCGGTCTGGCCGTGGGTGCGGCTGAGCATGGGCACGGCGGCGTACTCGTGGGCCATGACGCGCAGCTTGACGATCAGGGCGTCGAGCCCCGGCAGGATCACCTGGTCGCGCGCGCCCTTGAGCTGCAGCGCATGGCTGGTGTTGTTGATGTCCTCGCTGGTGCAGGCGAAGTGCACGAACTCGCTGGCGGCCTGCAGCTCGGGCCGCGCCTCGAACTTGGACTTGATCCAGTACTCCACGGCCTTGACGTCGTGGTTGGTGGTCTTCTCGATCTCCTTGATGGCGCTGGCATCGGCCGGCGTGAAATTTTTCACGAGACCCATCAAGTAAGTACGCGCTCCCGGGGTGAGCGGCTTGAATTCGGCAAAGCCGGCATCGCTGAGCGCGACGAACCAGGCCACTTCGACCTGGACGCGGCGGTGCATGTAGCCCTGTTCGCTCATCAGCGGGCGCAGGTGGCTGAGTCGGGCGGCATAGCGCCCGTCGAGCGGCGACAGCGCCGTGATCGTGGAGGAAGTCATGCCTCAATTGTAGGCGCCGCCCCTGTCCCGGCGTTGTGCCGGGGCCACGGCGCCACAGGCCTTCCCCTAGAATGAAGACCCATAGAACTCGAACAGCCAGAGGCCTCATGAAACTCATCGGATCGACCAGCAGTCCCTACGTGCGCAAGGTGCGCATCGTCATGGCCGAGAAGAAACTGGACTACCAGTTCTCGACCGAGGACGTCTGGGCCGCCGGCACCACCATCGCCGAATCCAACCCGCTGGGCAAGGTGCCCTGCCTGGTGATGGAAGGCGGCGAGGCGCTGTTCGATTCGCGCGTGATCGTCGAGTACCTGGACACGCTGTCGCCCGTAGGCAAGCTGATCCCGGGCCTGGGCCGCGAGCGCGCCGAGGTCAAGACCTGGGAGGCGCTGGCCGACGGCCTGCTCGACGCCGCCGTGCTGGCGCGGCTCGAAGCCACCTGGCCCGAGCGCACCAAGGCCCAGCGCAGCCAGGCCTGGATCGACCGCCAGCTTGCCAAGATCACCGCCAGCCTGAAGGCCATGAGCCATGGCCTGGCCGACAAGCCGTTCTGCACCGGCATCCACCTGAGCCTGGCCGACATCGCCGTGGGCTGCGCCCTGGGCTACCTGGATTTCCGCTTCCCCGAGATCGACTGGCGAGGCGCCCACCCCAACCTGGCCAAGCTGTACGAGAAACTGGCGCTGCGCCCGAGTTTCATCGACAGCGTGCCGGCCTGAGCCGTTTTCCAGAGAAATCGGCCGGAGGTCCAGGTGCCGCGCACCTGGAGCGCTACTTTTTTGATAGCAATCGACGCCTGAGGCGGCACCTGAATTCCCAGTCCGGAGGCGCGGATCAGCGTCCGGCGGCCCGGCGCACGGCGGCGAAGTAGGCGCCGTAGGGCAGCAGGCGCCGCAGCTTGATCCAGCGCGTGACGCGGCGCGGAACGTCGATCTCGAACGCGCCGCGCGCCCAGCCGCGCAGGATCTCCTGCGCCGCCTGCTCGGGCGTGACCGGCACGGCCGGCGGCGTGCCGGCGCAGCCCGGGTTCACCAGGCTCACGCCGATGCCGCGGGCCTGCAGGTCGGCGTACAGCGCCTCGGCCAGGTTGATCAGCGCCGCCCGGGTCGGGCCGTCGGCCAGGCCCTGGGGCAGGCCGCCGTAGCCGGCCGCGCCGCCGAGCAGGCAGAGATGGCCCGCGCGCTGCGCCAGGAAATGCGGCAGCGCCGCGTCCAGCACATGCAGCGCGCCGACGTAGTTGACCTGCTGGTGCCGCAACATCTCGTCCAGGCTGAAGCCGCTGGCGCGCAGCGCACGGGCGTGGCCGGCGCAGTACATCACGGCGTCGAGCCGGCCCAGGTCGAGCAGCGTGCGCGCCGCCTGGCGCACGGCGGCGGCGTCCGTCACGTCCAGCGGCAGCGCGACGGCGCCCGGGTGCTGCGCGGTGAACTCGTCCAGCGCCGGCGCCTGGCGCGCCGAGACGAACACCCGGGCGCCGCGCGCATGCAGGGCCGAGGCGGTGGCGCGGCCGATGCCGCGCGAGGCGCCGACCAGCCACACGACCTGATCGCGCCAGTCGGTGAGGCGGGGGTTGAGGCTCATGCCCGGGCCTCGTTCAGCGTCACCTTGTCGGTCATCAGGTCCATCCAGTCGTCCATCTGCGCCTTGCCGGCCCAGTGTAGCGGCCGCCGAGGCCCAGGCGCGCGCGGGCGGCAAACGGGCCGGACACGCCAAAGCCGACGACGGTCACCTTCATGGGTGAGACCATCATCAGCTGGCGGGGAATAAAAATGCCGCGAAGCGCCCTGAAGCGAAGGAGGGAGGGAGGGAGGAGGAGGAGAAACGCTTCAGGATTGCAACCAGGCTAACAGCTCCTGGGAGGCTTCGCAGCAGTAAATGGGTCGGTTCGGATTCCAGCTCCTTGCCCTGATGGAGTGCTCCAGCGTATCCACAGTTCCCCGTGGCGGGTTGTTCCGGATGGTAAATTTTTGTGAACATGGGGTGTTTTTTGGCACTCTGGCGGGTTTTATGGGGCCTGGAGCTGCTTTTCGATGTCCTTGAGCAGGGTGCGGTCCTCGGGCGTGGTCAGGCTGGAGTAGCTGGCGACGACCTGGCCGTCGCGCCCCAGCAGGTACTTGTGGAAGTTCCACAGGGGCCGCTGGCCCGACTTCTCGGCCAGCAGCCTGTAGAAGGCATTGGTCTGGCCGCCGCTCACGCTGGTCTTGGCGAACATCGGAAACTTCACGCCAAAGGTGTTCTCGCAGAAATCGGCGATCTGCTTGTTCGCCCCCGGCTCCTGCGAGAAATCGTTGGACGGGAAGCCCAGCACCACCAGCCCGCGGTCCTTGTACTTCGCGTAGAGTGCCTCCAGGCCCTTGTACTGCGGCGTGAAGCCGCAGTAGCTGGCGGTGTTGACCACCAGCAGCACCTTGCCGGCGTACTGGCAGAGCGCCTGCGGTTTCTCGTCCTGCAGCCTCGGGAAGCTGTACTGCAGCGTGGCCGGGCAGGCGCCGCCGTCGGCGGCCTGGGCCAGGCCGCTGGCCAGCAGCCAGCCGGCCGAAGCGGCCAGTCGAATCAGGGTTGCGGGTACGGGCATCGGGGTCTCCTTGGGGCAGCGCGGCCGGGGGCAGTCTGTGTTGGAGGGCGGGCCGGCCCTGGTGTTCCCCAGTGGCAATCCGGGCCGCCATCGCTCATACTCTGCGCCCATCCGGGGCTGCCCTGCCAGTACGCACGCAATCGCCCTTTGGAGTCAATACCCAGAACCAGCACCATGAACGATCGCGTCGCTCCAGGCGTCATGACCGTGCCGATCTCCGCCGTGGAGCGCGACACCGGGCTGTCCAAGGACACCCTGCGGATCTGGGAGCGCCGCTACGGTTTTCCGCGCCCCGGGCGCGACGCGTTCGGCGAGCGGGTGTATCCGGTGGCACAGGTCGACCGGCTGCGCCTGATCCGGCGCCTGCTCGACAACGGGCACCGCCCTGGCCGGGTGGTGCCGCTCGCCATGGACGAGCTGCAGCGCCTGGGCGAAGGGCTGTGCAGCGTGCCGCCCTACCCCGAGGCCGGGGCGGGCGCCGACCTGTTCGCCTACCGGGAGCTGATCCAGGACCACGACGCGCCGGCGCTGCGCCGCGCCCTGGGCCAGGCCTGCCGCGAACTGGGGCTGGCGCGCTTCGTCACCCACCTGGTGGCGCCGTTGAATGCCATGGTGAACGACGATGGCCTGCGCGGGCAGATGGAGGCGTTCGAGCAGCGCCTCTACGCCGAATGCGTGCACCGGGTGCTGCACGGCGCCCTGGACAGCCTCGGCGGCACGGAGGGAGCGGCCGCCAGCGGGGCGCCGCGCGCGCTGCTGGCCACGCTGGTGCAGGAGCCCGAGGTGCTGGGCCTGGCGATGGCCGAGGCCCTGCTGGCGCTGGCCGGCTGCCACTGCCTGTCGCTCGGGCCGCAGACGCCGGTGCGCGACATCGGGCGGGCCGCCGCCGCCCACCGGGCCGACATCGTGGTGCTGAGCCTGAGCGCCGGCCAGAACCCGCAGCGGCTGCGCAGCGGCCTGCAGGAGTTGCGCCAGATGCTGCCCGAGCCGACCGAGCTCTGGGCCGGCGGGCCTTGCCCGGCGCTGCAGCACCGGCCGCTGCCCGGCATCCTGGCCGTGCCCGACCTGGCGGTCCTGTTCGAGCATGTCGCGCGCTGGCAGGGCGCGCATCTCTGAGGTGTGCAGGCCACTGCAGGGCGGGCAACCCCCCGTCCCGGGCCTCTTTCGGGGCCGATGACCTTCCCAACCTTGATGATTTGTAAGGGGTTTTTCACATTGACCGTTTAAAATCGGTCCAGTTACGAAAGATTGCAATGCTTTACCCCGAACTGTTCAAGCAACTCGAGTCCGTCCGCTGGGACATGGACAAGGACATCCCCTGGCAGTCGTTTGACGCGTCCAGGCTGTCGGATGAACAGGCCCAGACGATCAAGATGAACGCCATCACCGAGTGGTCGGCGCTGCCGGCCACCGAGATGTTCCTGCGCGACAACAAGGACGACAGCGACTTCTCGGCCTTCATGTCGATCTGGTTCTTCGAGGAGCAGAAGCACTCCCTGGTGCTGATGGAATACCTCAAGCGCTTCCGCCCCGAGCTGGCACCCACCGAGCAGGAGCTGCACGAGGTGCGCTTCGAGTTCGACCCGGCGCCTGCGCTGGAAACGCTGATGCTGCACTTCTGCGGCGAAATCCGCCTCAACCACTGGTACCGCCGCGCCAGCGAATGGCACACCGAGCCGGTCATCAAGCACATCTACACCACGCTTTCCCAGGACGAGGCCCGCCACGGCGGCGCCTACCTGCGCTACATGAAGCGCGCCATCAACAACTTCGGCAACGAGGCCAAGGCCGCCTTCACCAAGGTCGGCGTGCTGATGGCCAGCGCGCGGCGCACCGCGCAGGCGCTGCACCCGACCAACCTGCACGTCAACAAGGACCTGTTCCCGCGCGACACCATCCAGAGCCGCCTGCCCAACCCCGAGTGGCTGGAGCACTGGCTGGACACCCAGATCAAGTTCGATTCGGTCTGGGAGAGCAAGGTGGTCGAGCGCATCCTGCACAACCTGAGCCTGCTGATGGACCGCAGCTTCAAGAGCGTGCAGGAGCTCAACCGCTTCCGCAAGGAAATGGCGGCGTCCCTGACCCATCCCGCCGAACCCCAGGCCGTCTGATCCGCGAAAGACGGGCCCCGGCCGTCGCCTGATGCCAACCGCCATTCCGCCCCCGGGCTTTCTCGGCAAGATCACGGCGCGCGCCGAGGCGGCTCGCCGCGTGGCGGGCCTGCCGCAGCCCGTGGTCTTTACCAACGGCGTGTTCGACGTGCTGCACCGCGGCCACGTCACCTACCTGGCGCAGGCCCGCGCGCTGGGCGCCAGCCTGGTGGTGGCGCTCAACAGCGACGCCTCGGCCCGGCGGCTGGGCAAGGGCCCCGAGCGCCCGCTCAACAACGAACAGGACCGCGCCATCATGATGGCGGCGCTGGAGTCGGTGAGCCTGGTGACCTGGTTCGACGAAGACACGCCGCTGGAGCTGATCACCGAGCTCAGGCCGCAAGTGCTGGTGAAGGGCGGCGACTACGACATGAGCCGGCTGGCCGAAACCCGGGTGGTGGAGCAGTACGGCGGCCGGGCGCTGGCGATCCCGTTCGTGGACGGCTATTCGACCACGGCGCTGGTGGCCCGCATCCGGGCCGCGTCCTGAGACGTTCCTCGGCGCCTCAGGCGCCGGCCGCGGGTTGTGACTGGCGCCACTGCGCCAGCCCGCCGGCCAGCAAGCCGCACAGCGTGCCCGCCAGCGCACCGCCCAGGTGTGCCGCATAGACCACGTTGAAGCCCCACTCCGGCGAAAAGCCGATCGGGTTGGACCAGGCATGCTCGCTGGCGAGCTTGAGGAACAGCCCGGCGAAGAGCAGGACGGTCCAGGATTTTGCTCCTGATTTGATAGCAACCGATGCCCACAGCACGCCGACCATGGCGTGAATCAACCCCGAAAGCCCGCTGTAGCGGGTGATTTGCGGCCACAGCAGCAGCGACAGCGTGCCCAGCGGCCAGGCCAGCAGCAGGGCCAGCGTGGCGGCCCGGCCCGCGCGCAGCGCACAGCCGAGCACGGCCAGCGCGCCCAGCGCCAGCAGGTTGGCCAGCAGATGTCCGCCCGACAGGTGCACCAGGCTGGCGGTCCACAGGGTCCAGGGCTGGTGGGGCCAGCGGGCGGCATCCCACACCAGCGGCGCCAGCGGGTGCGCGGCCGACGTCACCGGGCCGCCGGCCAGCCAGACGGCGAGGCTGGCGACCGCCAGCGCCAGGCACAGGGCCGGCCAGGCCTTCATGTCAGCTCTTGGCGGCCGGTTCGGCCGGGGGAGTGTTGGCGCGGCGGGACGCCGGGCTGCGCAGCCAGCGCCCGAGGCGCCGCAGCAGCAGTTCGAGGTCGTCGATGTAGGTGAACACCGCGGGCACCACCAGCAGGCTCAGCACCGTGGAGGTGATCAGTCCGCCGATCACCGCGATCGCCATCGGCGAGCGGAAGGTCGGGTCGGCCGCGCCGAAGCCCATCGCGATCGGCAGCATGCCCGCGCCCATCGCGATGGTGGTCATGATGATGGGGCGCGCGCGCTTGTGGCAGGCGTCCAGCAGCGCGTCGAAGCGGCTCAGGCCCGCGACGGCCGGCCGGCCGTCGCTGCCGTCGTGTCCGCGCCGCGCCACGATGGCGTACTCCACCAGCAGGATCGAGTTCTTGGTGGCAATGCCCATCAGCATGATCAGCCCGATCAGCGAGGGCATGGAGAAGCTCATGCGCGCCATCAGCAGCCCCACGAAGGCGCCGCCCAGCGCCAGCGGCAGCGCGCACAGGATGGTGACCGGGTGCAGGAAGTCCTTGAACAGCAGCACCAGCACGATGTAGATGCACAGCACGCCGGTCAGCATGGCCAGGCCGAAGCTGGCGAACAGCTCGCCCATGACCTCGGCATCGCCGATCTCCACCACCTTCACGCCCGGCGGCAGGTTGCGCACGGCGGGCAGCTGCTGCACGGCCTGCGCCACCTGGCCCAGCGGCAGGCCCGACAGCTCGATCTCGAAGTTGATGTTGCGGGCGCGGTCGTAGCGGTCGATCACGGCCGGGCCGCTGGCGAGCTCCAGGTGCGCCACCTGGCCCAGCATCACGGGCCCGCGCGCGCCGGGCACGGCCAGCCGCTCCAGCACCGCGAGGTCGCGCCGCGCGGCGTCGTCCAGCCGCACCATGATCGGCACCTGGCGCTGCGACAGGTTGAGCTTGGGCAGCATCACGTCGTAGTCGCCCAGCGTGGCCACGCGCAGCGTGTCGCCGATGGCCGCGCTGGTCACGCCCAGGTCGGCGGCGCGCGCGAAGTCGGGCCGTACCGCGATCTCGGGGCGGATCAGGCTGGCGCTGGACGCCACCTGCCCCAGGCCGGGGATGGTGCGCAGGTCCTTCTCGACGGCCAGCGCGGCTTCGCGCAGCGCCTGCGGGTCGTCGCCGGTGAGCACCAGCACGTATTTCTCGCCCGAGCCGCCGAGGCCGACCTTGCTGCGCGCGCCGGGCAGCTGCTCCAGCGCGGCGCGGATCTGGTTCTCGATCACCTGCTTGCCCGGGCGCTGGGCGCGCTCGTCGAGCAGGATGGTGAGCGTGGCCTTGCGCGTCTCGGCCGCGCCGGCGGGCGTGAACGGGTCGCTGCCGGCGGTGCCGGTGCCGATGGTGGTGTAGACGCGCCGCACGTGCGGCACCTTGGCCAGCAGCCCGCGCGCCTGCTCGGCCGTGGCGCGGGTCTGCGCCAGCGTGCTGCCCGGCGGCAGCTCGAGGTTGACCTGGGTCTGCGAGTAGTCGTCGGGCGGGATGAAGCCGGTGGGCAGCAGCGGGATCAGCGCCACCGAGCCAAGGAAGAACAGCGTGGCCGCCACCATGGTCTTGAGGCGGTGCTGCAGGCACCAGCGTGCGCAGCGCATGTACAGCGCCATCCAGCGCGGCTCGGCCTCGGCCGCCGCGATGGGCTTGAGCAGGTAGGCCGCCATCATCGGCGTGAGCACGCGCGCCACCACCAGCGAGGCGAACACCGCGAGCGCGGCGGTCCAGCCGAACTGCTTGAAGAAGCGCCCGGCCACGCCGCTCATGAAGGCCGTGGGCAGGAACACCGCGATCAGCGTGAAGGTGGTGGCGATCACGGCCAGGCCGATCTCGTCGGCCGCTTCCATCGCGGCCTGGTAGGGCGTCTTGCCCATGCGCAGGTGGCGCACGATGTTCTCCACCTCCACGATGGCGTCGTCCACCAGGATGCCCACCACCAGCGACAGTGCCAGCAGCGTGATGACATTGACGGTGAAGCCCAGGAAATACATGCCGGCGAAGGCCGGGATCACCGACATCGGCAGCGCGATGGCCGAGACGAAGGTGGCGCGCCCGTCGCGCAGGAACAGCCACACCACCAGCACCGCCAGCAGCGCGCCCTCGTACAGCAGGTGCAGCGAGCCTTCGTACTCGTCCTGCACCGGCGTCACGAAGTCGAAGGCCTCGGTGAGTTCGATGTCGGGATGCTGGGCCTTGAGCTCGTCGAGCGCGCGGCGCACGGCGTTGCCCACGGCCACCTCGCTCTCGCCGCGGCTGCGCGCGACCTCGAAGCCCACCACCGGCTGGCCGTCCAGCAGCGCGGCCGCGCGCTGCTCGGCCACGGTGTCGCTCACGGTGGCCACCTGGTCGAGCCGCAGGTGGCGGCCGTCGGGCAGGGCCAGCTCCAGCGCCGCCACCTCCTGCGCCGAGCGCACAGTGGCCAGCGTGCGCACCGGCTGCTCGCTGCCGCCCAGGTCGGTGCGCCCGCCCGCGATTTCGAGCTGCACGTCGCGCAGCTGGTGCGACACGTCGGCCGCCGTCACGCCCAGCGCCTGCAGCCGCGCCGGATCGAGCGCCACGCGCACCTCGCGGCTCACGCCGCCCACGCGGTTGACGGCGCCCACGCCGCGCACCGCGAGCAGCTTGCGCGCCACGTCGTATTCGACGAACCAGCTCAGCGCCTCCTCGTCCATGCGCGGCGAGCGGATGGTGAAGGCCAGCATTGGCTGCGAGGCCAGGTCCATCTTGGTGACGATGGGGTCGCGCACGTTGCCCGGCAGTTCGGCGCGCACGCGCGCCACCGCCGAGCGCACGTCGTCCACCGCCTCCTGCAGCGGCTTCTCCAGGCGGAACTCGACGCTGATGAGCACGCCGCCGTCCTGCACCTTGGTGTACATGTGCTTGAGGCCCTGCACCGTGGCGATCGAGTTCTCGAGCTTGCGCGCCACGTCGTTCTCGAGCTGGGTCGGCGAGGCGCCCGGCAGCGACACCGCCACGTTCACCATCGGCAGCTCGATGTCGGGGAAGTTCTGCACCTTCATGGCCTTGAACGACAGCAGGCCGCCGAAGGTGAGCAGCACGAACAGCATCACCGCCGGAATCGGGTTGCGGATCGACCAGGACGAGACGTTGATCATCGGGCGCTCCTCAGCGGGCCGCAGCCGCGGCCGCGGCGGGCGCCGCCGCGTCGGCCAGGCGCACCAGGTCGCCGTCGTTGAGGAAGCCGGCGCCGCTGGCTACCACGCGCGCGTCGGCCGGCAGGCCCGTGAGGATCTCCACGCGCTCGCCGGCGAGCCGGCCGGTCTGCACCTTGAGCCGCGTCACGCGCAGGTCGGGGTTGAGCCGGAACACGTAGCTGAAGCCGTCGCGCAGCACCACGGCCTGCTGCGGCACGGTGAGCGCATCGCTGCCGCCCAGCTCGAACTCGCCGCGCGCGAACATGCCGGGCAGCGCGGCGCCGGCCGTGCCCGGCGTCTGCGCGCCGAGCGGAGGCAGATCGACATAGACCAGCCCCGAGCGGGTCTGCGGGTCGACCGTGGGCGCGATCTTGCGCACCCGCCCGGTGAGCCGCGCGCCGCTGGCGGCCGTGACGGTGGCCTGGGTGCCGGGCGGCAGCCGGCCGATCTCGGCCGAGACCACCTCGGCGCGCCATTCGAGCCGGCCCTGGCGGATCAGGCGGAACAGCTCGGTGCCCGCGCCGACCACCGCACCCACGGTGGCCAGGCGGGCCGAGATCACGCCGCTGTCGGGCGCCGGCACCTGGGTGTATTTCAGGCGCAGCTGCTGCGTGGTGAGCGTGGCGCGCGCCGCCTCGACGCGTGCCTTGGCGGTCTGCTCGGCCGTGGCGTACTGGCTGATCTGCTGCGCGCTCAGGGCGCCCGTGGCCTGCAGTGTGCGCGCGCGCTCGGCGTTGGCCGCGGCCTCGGCGGCCTGGGCCTCGGCCTCCAGCAGCCCGGCGCGCGCCTGGGCCAGGTCGGCCTGCACCGCCTCGTCCGCGAAGCGGGCCAGCAGCTGCCCCTTCTTCACCACGTCGCCCACGTTGACGTGGACCTCGCTCAGCCGCAGGCCGTTGGCCTCGGAGCCGACGCTGGCTTCCTGCCAGGCGGCGATGCTGCCGTTGGCCGCCAGCTTGAGCGGCAGGTGCGTGCGCTGCGGCTGGACCACCGTGATGGTGAGTGCGGGCCGGGCCGTGGGCGTTTTCTCGTCCGCGGCCCGGGATTTTGTGGCAAACAGCGCGAAGGTCCCCGTCCCCAGGACACATGCTGCTATCAAAAGAGGAGCGAACGGGAGGATTCGAAGGTGCTGCATCATCGGTTCAGTTCTTGGCCAGGTCATCCGTGGGGCGGCTCCAGCCGCCGCCCACGGCGCGGTACAGGGCGATCCAGGCGCCGACGCGCTCGCGCTGCAGCGCGATCCATGCGGTTTCAGCCTGCAGCGCCAGGCGGCGCGCTTCTTCGAGCTCGAACAGGTTGCCCAGGCCGCCCTGGTAGCGCGCCTGGCTGGCCGCGAGCGAGCTGCGGTAGCCGTCGACGGCGTGCTGCGCGTCCTCGGCCCGCGCGCCCGTGCTGTCCAGCCGCACCAGCGCCTCCTCGACCTCGCGCACGGCGGTGCGCACCTTGGCGCGGTAGCTGTTGACGGCCTCGGTGTAGCGTGCGCGGGCGGCCCCGGTCTGCGCCGCACGTGCGCCGCCGTCGAACAGCGGCAGCGTGAGCGCGAGCGGGCCCAGGGTCCAGGTCGAGCCCTCCAGCGTGTGCGCGCCGCGGGCGCCGGAGTTGTAGCGTTCGCGGCCGATCGCGCCGGTGAGCGACAGGCTGGGATAGCGGTTGGCCAGCGACGCCCCCACGTCGGCACTGCTGGCCACCACCTCGCGCTCGGCGGCCAGCATGTCGGGGCGCTGCGCCAGCACCTGGGCCGGCACGTCCGCCACCTGCAGCGTCGCCGGCTGCGGCAGGGCGGCGCCATCGCCGGCCTGCGCCAGCTGGCGGCGCAGCGCGGGCTCGTCCAGCGCCGCCAGTTCCACCAGCACCTTGACGGCCACGTCGCATTCGGCTTGCTGCTGCCGGGCCTGGCTGGCGCCCTGGGCGGCGCTGGCGCGGGCCAGGGCGGCCGACGCGGACGACTCGAAGCCGGCGCGGGTGCTGAGCTCGGTCAGCCGCGCGGTCTCGGCGCGCGATTGCGCGTCGGCCCGCGCCGTGGCCAGCAACTGCTCGCAGCTGCGGTAGCCGATGTACTGGTTGGCCACCTCGGCGGCCACCGACACGCGCGCGTCGTGCCACAGGGCCTGGGCGCCTTCCAGCCGCGCCTGGGCGGCGTTGCGCGCCGCGCGGGCGTGGCCGAACACGTCGATCTCCCAGCTGAACTGCAGCTGCTGCTGGCTGTCGCTGATGGTGAGCTGGCGCGTGGTGGCAACGTCGTTCTGCCGTGTGGTGTTGAGCACCGCCTGCGCGCTGGGCAGCAGCGCGGCGCCGGCCGACACGCGGGTGGCGCGGGCCTGCTCGAGGGTGGCGCGCGCCGAGGCGACGTTCGGGCTGGCGGCCTGGGCGGCCTCGATCAACTGCACCAGCAGCGGGTCGTTGAACTGCTGCCACCACTGGGTCAGGTCTGCCAGCCGGCCGTTGTGCGGCAGCGGCGCCTGCCACTGCACGGGGGCCGCGGACGGCACGGCGGCGGGCGGCGTGGGCACGGCGCAGGCCGCGAGCCACAGCGGCAGCACCAGCAGGGGCCATCTCCGCCGGCCGCCCAGGTGGCCAGTTGCACAAACCTTCTTCATGTCGTTCCCTCGGGGGCGGCGGCACGGTGCAGGCCGCGACGGCGGGCCTGGCCCGGTGACCAGCCCGGAGCTGGCGTGACGGCCCGGGCGGGGCGGCCGGCGTGCTCCGATTCTTGCGGGAAATTACAGCATACAAACATGGCGGCGCACGCAAAGGCCGTGGCCGCCACGGGTCATTTGAAGTCGTGCGCCATCTGCTCGGTCATGGGGACCGATTCGCTGGTGCGCACGCATTCGGCGATGTAGCCGGCCAGCGGCGGCGCGGCGTCGATGCCCTCGGCCAGCAGGCGGCTGTTGTCGAACACGTAGTTGAGTTCGGCGAAGGCGCCGTACAGCATCAGCGCGCGCAGGATCAGCAGGCGGTTGACCTTGCCCAGGCGCTGCTCGAACAGCGGCACCAGCTCGCGCAGCCGGTCGACCTCGACCTGCTGGTAGCGCGGCGCGATCGGCTCGGTGCCGCGCGCCGCGGCATAGGCCGCGTCGATCTCGGTGAAGCGGTTGCTGCCCAGGCCGGCCGAGACGTGGTACAGGTCGTGCGCCAGCGTGGGCTTGAGGCACAGCGAGACCAGCGCGCGCGCACACCAGTCGGCCGGGATGATGTCGATGCGCTCGTCGGGCGCGCAGGTGAAGCGCTCCAGCGCGAACGCCATGCGGAACACCCAGAAGATGCTGGGCGAGGGCGCGCAGCCCAGCGTGCTGTGGCCGACCACGATGGAGGGCCGCGCCACCACCAGCGGCAGGCCGGGCAGCGCGCGCAGCGCATGCTCCACCGCCACCTTGGAGCGGGTGTAGGGCACCAGGTGGGTGTCGTCCTGCAGGCCGGCCTCCCACGACTCGTGCACCGGCGAGGCCAGGCCCGGCCCGCAGCACATGGCGGTGCCCACTTGCAGCCAGCGCGTGAGCTGGGAGCGCGCGATCACCGCGCGTGCCAGCGCCAGCGTACCGTCCACGTTGCTGGCCCAGATCTTGGGGTTGCTGGAGAAGGTGGCCAGCGCCGCGCAGTGGATCACATGCGTGAGGCCGGCCAGCAGCGGCGATTCGGCGAAGGCGTCGATGCCCGTGAGGTCGCCGCAGATCACCTGGGCGGGCGTGACCGCCTGCGCCTGGGCGGCCGTGGCGCCAAACCGCAGCAGGTTGTCGCGAAGGCGCTCGCAGCCCTGCTCGGGGCTGGCGGCGCGCACCAGAAAAATGGTTTGCGGCAGCAGGCCGCGCTGGGCGAGATCGGCCGCAGCCGCCCCCCCTACAAAGCCGGTGCCGCCTGTCAGCAGGATGCGCATCAGTCGGTGTCCTGGGAGGAAGGGGCGCGTTTGAAGATCAGCGACACGTTGGAGCCGCCGAACGCAAAGGAATTGGACAGCACGTACTCCAGGGAGGCCGTGCGGGGGTGCGCGCTCACATCGAGGCGGGCGCAGCGCTCGTCGCGAGGTTCGGAGCCCAGGGTGGCGGGGATCAGCTGCTGCTGCAGGCTGGCGACGCAGACCGCGGCCTCCAGCGCGCCGGCGGCGCCCAGCAGGTGGCCGTGCTGCGACTTGGTGGCGCTGACGGGCGGGATCGCCGCGCCGAACACCTGCTCCAGCGCCTGGGCCTCGGCCACGTCGCCGGCATCGGTGCCGGTGGCGTGGGCGTTGACAGTGCCGATGTCCTGGGGCTGCAGCCCGGCGTCGTCGAGCGCCTGGCGGATGGCGTACACCTGGCCGGCGGTCTGCGGATGCACCAGCGAGGCGGCGTCGCAACTCGTGCCGTAGCCCACCAG
The DNA here is from genome assembly GCF_022809125.1 of Variovorax terrae. NCBI lineage: Bacteria > Pseudomonadati > Pseudomonadota > Betaproteobacteria > Burkholderiales > Comamonadaceae > Variovorax > Variovorax terrae. Next base: position 470,794 of record NZ_JALGBI010000003.1, read on the forward strand.
CTCGGCCAGCGGCCGCGCGCCGCGCGCCATGGCGTGGCGCGGGCTCTCCAGCACGAAGGCGGCGGCGCCCTCGCCGATCACGAGGCCGCTGCGCTTGCTGGAGAACGGCCGGCAGGCGAGTTCGGCCGATTCCACCGTCTTGCGCGTGCTCAGCACCCGCAGCGCGCCCCAGGCGGCCATCACGCCGGGCGCCAGCATGGCTTCGCTGCCGCCCACCAGGGCCAGGTCGATGCGGCCGGCGCGCAGCGCCAGCAGGGCTTCGCCCAGGGCCGAGGCCGAGGACGCGCAGGCCACGCTGTAGGTGTGGTTGGGGCCCTGCAGCTTGTACTGGATGGCCAGTTGCGCCGCGGCCGAATTGCCCATGATGCGCACTACGGTCATGGGGCGCAGCGGCGCGTGGTCCACCAGCAGCCGGTGATAGCCGGATTCCGTGGTGTGCAGGCCGCCCATGCCGGTGCCCCAGTAGACGCCGGCCCGGCGCGGGTCGACGGCCGGCGCCGCTTGCGCCCAGGCCTCGCTGGCCGCGCGCAGCGCCAGGGCGCAGGCGCGGTCGGTGCTGACCGATTCGAACTGGCGCAGCTCCTGCTCGGACTCGGCGTTCAGCGAGGCGATGAAGGCATCCGGCGCGCCGGGGTACTGGAGCCAGCTCTCGGGAACATGGGAAAAGCAGGCGGTGGGCTGCTGCAGGGCGTCGCACAGAGCCTGCCAGCCGCTGCCTTGCGGACCGATCGTGCCAATGCCCGTGATCCAGGCCGCGGGAGAGGCGCTGCTCACGATGCGGCGCGGCTGCTGTCGATCAGGGTGACGATCTCGCCAACGGTGGCGGGTACGGCGTCAGGCGCGACATTGCCCAGGTCGACGCCGAATTCTTCTTCGATGGAGAAGAGCAGTTCGGCCACGGCCAGTGAATCCAGCCCCACGTCGGCCAGCCCGGTCTCGGGCGTGACGGCGCTGGTGTCCAGATGGTGTTGGGTGTTGATGAGCTGAATCAGTCGCTCAAAGGTGTTAGCCAAGAAAAATCTCTCATTCGACGGGAGCCATACTGTAAAGGAAATGTAAAGGCGCAGTGTCGAACACGCATCCGTAGTTTGCCGTACAAGCATGACCGCCACCTGACCAAGGCGGGCCGGCTGGCCGCCGCAGCCGGTCAGCCGAACACGGCGGCCCAGAGGGCCAGCACGGCCTCGCGCTCGGCCTGCAGGGCCGGCGGCTCGACCTGGGTCGGCTCCTCGTTCAGGCGCGCCTGGTGCTGCACCCGGCGCAGTTCGCGGTAGGCGCTGGCCGCCGCCTGGCCCACGCCGGCGGGCAGCAGGCCCTGCTCCTCCGAGCGCAGCAGCAGCGCGATGTTGCCGACGTTGTCGATCAGCTCCGGGTGGCGGGCGGACTGCGACAGCACCAGGAACTGCACCGCGAACTCGGCGTCCACCATGCCGCCGGGGCTGTGCTTGACGTCGAACCGGTCGTCCTTGACGGGCCGCGCGGCCCGCACCTTGTCGCGCATCGCGACGATCTCGCCGCGCAGGGCGGCCACGTCGCGCGGCGCGGTGATGACGGCCCGGCGCACGGCGTCGAAGCGCTCGCGCAGCGACTGCCCGGCGCCGGGCGCGGGGGCTTCCGCTCCGCCCAGCACGAAGCGCGCGCGCGTCATGGCCTGATGCTCCCAGGTCCAGGCGGTATTGCTGCCGCGTTGCTGCTGGTAGTTGGCGTAGGCCTGGAAGGTGGTGATCAGCAGGCCGGAGTTGCCGTTGGGCCGCAGCGCGGTGTCGATCTCGAACAGGTCGCCCTCGGCGGTCTTGACCGTGAGCCAGTTGATCAGCTTGCGCACGAAGGCGGCATAGACCTCGGGCGCGCGCTCGTCCTCGTCCTCGTAGACGAACACGATGTCCAGGTCGCTGCCGTAGCCGAGCTCCTTGCCGCCGAGCTTGCCGTAGCCGATGATGGCGAAGCGGGGCTCGTCATGATGCTTGCTCTTCAGGCGCTGCCAGCACCAGCGCGCCGTGACGCGCAGCACGGCATCGGCCAGCGCGCTCAGGTCGTCGGCCACCTGCTCGACGCTGAGGCGGCCCTCGACGTCGCGCGACAGAGTACGGAACACCTCGGCGTGGTGGGCGCGGCGCAGCAGGTTGAGCAGGGTTTCGTCGTCGTCCTCGCCGGTGGACTTCAGCGCGCCGCGGCGCTGTTCGAGCTCGCGCTCGAAGTCGGCCGCGACGAAGCGCTCAGACAGCATGGCATCGCTGGCCAGCTCGTCGATCACGCCGGGGTGCAGCAGCAGGTAGCGCGCCGGCCAGCGGGCCGCGCCCAGCAGGCGCAGCAGGCGCAGGTGCACGGAGGGCCGCTCCAGCAGCAGGGCCAGGTAGCTTTCGCGCCGCAGCAGCGGCTCGATCCAGTCGGCCAGGCGCACCGCTGCGTCTTCGCTGACCTTGCCTTCGCGCAGCCACTGCGCGGTGCGCTGGACCAGCCGCGCCAGGCGTGCGCGCGCATCCTCGCGCAAGGCCCGCACGCGCGGATGTTCGCGCCACAGCAGCACGCGGTCGCGGAACTGGCCGGGCAGTTGCTCCAGCAGGTCGTCGAGCTCCGGCGCGGCGGCCCGGCCGCCCTTCGGGCCGTTGCAGCCGCAGCTCTTCTTGCAGTCCGGGTCGGTGGCCGGCGTGCCGTTGCCCAGCAGGGTGTCGAACTCCTGCGCCACGAACTCGCGGTGCGCATCGAGCTCGTGCAGGAAGGCGCAGCAATCGGCATAGCCCATGGCCTGCGCGATCCAGGCCAGGTCGTCGTCCTGCGTGGGCAGGACATGGGTCTGCTGGTCGTCCAGGTACTGGATGCGGTGCTCCACGCGGCGCAGGAATTCATAGGCCCGGGCTAGCGCCTGCGCCGTATCCTGCGGCATGAGGCCGGCCCGCGCCAGGCGCTGCAGCGCATCCAGCGTGGGGCGGGTGCGCAGCTCGGGGAACTGGCCGCCGCGCACCACCTGCAGCAGCTGCACGATGAACTCGATCTCGCGGATGCCGCCGCGCGACAGCTTGACATCGTTGGCACGCTCGGGACGGCCCGCGCTGCGGCGCGAGGCGTGCTCGCGGATCTGCCGGTGCAGCGTGCGCAGCGCGTCGAACACGTTGTAGTCGAGATAACGCCTGAACACGAAGGGCAGCACCGCGCCGCGCAGGGCCTGCGCCGAACCGGCCACGCAGGCCAGCGGCGCCACCACCCGGCTCTTGAGCCAGGCGAAGCGCTCCCACTCGCGGCCCTGCACCTGGAAATATTCTTCCAGCGCTCCCAGGGACACCGCCGGCGGCCCGGAGTTGCCATGGGGCCGCAGCGCCAGGTCGACGCGGAACACGAAGCCATGCTCGGTGGTGTCGCCGATCAGGCCGTAGATGATCCGCACGGCCTTGGCGAAGTATTCATGGTTGGAGATGCGGCCGCGGCCGTCGGCCGTGCCCGCGGTGTCCCCGCCGTGGTCGTAGACATAGATCAGGTCGATGTCGCTGGACACGTTGAGCTCGCGCGCACCGAGCTTGCCCATGCCGACCACCCACAGCTGGGCCCGTTCGCCCTCCGGCGTGCGCGGCGCGCCATGTTGGGCGTCGAGCTCCTGCCAGGCCTGGGTGCAGGCCACGTCGAGCGCGAACTCGGCCAATTCGGTGACGGCGCGGGTCACGACCTGCAGCGAGGCCTGCGCATCGCAGTCCAGATGGATCAGCCGCTCCATCACGAGCTGGCGCAGGATGCGCAGGGCGGTGCCGGCATCGGCGACGTCCCGGCGCAGCGCCTGGAAAGCCTGTTCCAGGGTGGCGCGCACCGGCGCTCCTTCGGGCAGCAAGGGCAGCTGCGCGCCATAGCGGCGGCGCAGCCGCTGGGCGAAGCGCGAATGGGAGGAAAGCGGTTGGTCTGCCGGCGCCGGGGACGCGGGATCGGACGTGGCGAGGGCCGCGCCGTTTAACAAAACTTCACTGTTCTGCTCAAAGCCCTCGGGACCACTGCGGGTCATAATTCCTGTCACATCCAAGTACACAATGAATGAATCGACGCCGCACCCCTCACGCATGCTGAAGGCGTCCGCCGCTGCCGCGCAATGGCTATTGTGGCTGCTGCTGGGCGCAGGGCTGCTGTTCGCAGTGGCCTGGGGGGCGCTCCATGGCTGGATTGTGCCGCGAATCGGCGAACTTCGCCCAAGACTGGAAATCGAGGCGACGCGGGTGCTGGGCGTGCCAGTGCGCATCGGCGCGATCACGGCGCAGTCGGCGGGGCTGATCCCGGCGTTCGAACTGCGCGACGTGGCCCTGCTCGACCCGCAGGGGCGCGAAGCCCTGAAGCTGCCGCGCGTGCTGGCGGCGCTCTCGCCGCGCTCGATGTGGCGCCTCGGCTTCGAGCAGCTCTACATCGACCGTCCCGAACTGGACATCCGCCGGGCGGCCGACGGCCGGGTCTGGGTGGCGGGGCTGGACCTGTCCCTCGGCAGCCGCGACGACGGCCGCGCCGCCGACTGGTTCTTTTCCCAGACCGAGTTCGTGATCCATGGCGGCACTGTGCGCTGGACCGACGAGCAGCGCGCCGCGCCGCCGCTGACCTTGAGCCAGGTCGATTTCGTGATGCGCAACAGTGCGAGGCGCCACAACCTGCGGCTCGACGCCACCCCGCCGGCCGGCTGGGGAGAACGCTTCAGCCTGGTCGGCCTGTTCCGCCAGCCGCTGCTGTCGGGGCACGAGGGGCGCTGGCAGGACTGGGATGGACAGGTCTATGCCGACTTCGCCCGCGTCGATGTCTCCCAGCTGCGGCGCTATGCCGACCTCGGCCTGATCGAGGTCAGCGAGGGCGATGGCGCCCTGCGCGCCTGGACCCAGGTCAGCAAGGGGCGGCTGGACGGCGGCACGGCCGACGTGGCCTTGAATGAGGTGAACGTCAGGCTCGGCCCGCAACTGGAGCCGCTGGCCCTGACCTCGGTGGTGGGGCGCTTCAGCGGGCGCCTGCTGGCCACCGGCTTCGAGTTCTCGACCGAGGGGCTGCAGTTCCAGACCCAGGAGGGCCTGCGCTGGCCCGGCGGCAATGTGGCGGCGTCCTATCTGCAGGGCGAAGGCCGGGTGGCGGCGCAGGGGCAGCTCCGCGCCGACAAGCTCGACCTGGCCGCCATTTCCCAGATCGCCCATCGCCTGCCGCTGGGCACGGCCACCCATGCGGCGCTGACGGCTTATGCGCCCAAGGGCCTGGTGGAGACGGTGCAGGCGAGCTGGGAAGGCTCGCTGGACGCGCCGGACAAGTTCACGGCCAAGGGCCGCGCGAGCCAGCTCGAACTGGCCGCCCGGCCGGCCGATTCGGTTCCCGGCACCACCGCAACCCATGAGGCGGCCGGTATTCCCGGGGTGCGCGGCGCCAGCATCGATTTCGATCTGACCCAGGCCGGCGGCAAGCTCAGGCTGGCGATCCAGAGCGGCGCGCTGGTGTTGCCGGGCGTGTTCGACGACCCGGTGGTGCCGTTCGACCAGTTGTCGACCGACGCCCAATGGCAGGTCCGCGACGGGCAGATCAACGCCACGGTGTCGAACCTGAAGTTCGCCAATGCGGATGCGCAGGGCGAGGCCCAGCTCAGCTGGCGCACCAGCGACCCGGCCCGCAGCGCGAGCCGCTCGCGCTTTCCCGGCGTGCTCGATCTGCAGGGCACGCTCAGCCGCGCGGAGGGTGCGCGGGTGCACCGCTACCTGCCCTCGGCGCTGCCGCTGGCGGTGCGCGACTATGTGCGCGCCGCCGTCGTGCAGGGCAAGGCCTCGGGCGTCAAGTTCCGCGTCAAGGGCGACCTGCACGAGCTGCCGTTCACCGATCCCAAGCGCGGGGAGTTCCGCATTTCGGCCAACGTGCAGGACACCACGTTCGCCTTCGCGCCCAGCACCCTGGCGAGCCAATACAGCGCCACCTGGCCGGCGCTGACGCAGCTGTCGGGCGAGCTGGTGTTCGAGCGCGCCACGATGCAGATCAACGGCGCCACGGGCCGGTTCACGGGCGCGCCCGGCCTGCAGATCACCCGGGCCGATGCGCGCATTCCCGATCTGGAGCATGCCACCACGGTGGTGGTCAACGCGCAGGTGCAGGGCTCGCTGGGCGATGCCCTGGGCGTGGTGGCGGCCTCGCCGCTGTCGGCCATGACCGGCCATGCGCTCGACCGCGCCACGGCCACCGGCAACGCCGATGTGAAGCTGCTGCTGACGCTGCCGGTGCACGCCATCCAGCAGTCGAAGGTGCAGGGCAGCGTCACGCTGGCCGGCAACGACCTGCAGATCACCCCCGCCAGCCCGGTGCTGTCGCGCGCGCGCGGGGTCGTGGTTTTTTCAGAGAGCGGCTTCTCGCTCAGTGGCGCGCAGGCGCGCGTGCTCGGCGGCGACATGCGCGTGGAGGGCGGCATGCGCGCCGCGCCGGCAGCAGCCGGGGCGGCCGGCGCCGAGGCGCTGACCCAGTTCCGTGCCCAGGGGGTGGCGACGGCCGAGGGCCTGCGCCAGGCGCGCGAACTGGGCTTCCTGTCGCGCCTGGCGCAAAACGCCAGCGGCAGCGCGGCCTATGTCGCGACGCTCGGGTTCCGGCGCGGCGTGGCGGAACTGTCCATCTCCAGCAACCTGCAGGGGCTGGGGCTCAACCTGCCGCAACCCCTGAACAAGAGCGCTGATGCGGCCCTGCCGCTGCGCTACGAGAACACGCTGGTGCGCGAATCGCTGCAGCCGGGCCCGAACGGCCAGCCGCGGCTGCAGGACCAGCTGCTGCTCGACCTGGGGCGCGTGGCCTCCATCGCCTATGTGCGCGACCTCAGCAGCGGGCCGGAAGCCCGCGTGATCCGCGGCGGCATCGGCGTGGGGCTGGCCGCGGGCGAGTCGGCGCCCATGCCCGAGGACGGCGTGGTGGCCAACATCAACCTCGCCAGCGTGGACCTGGATGCCTGGGAGGCCCTGCTGTCCGGTGCGGCCGGCACCAGCGTCGCGGGCGGCACCGCGTCCGCGGCGGCGGCCGGCCCCAGCGCCGCGCTGGGCTATCTGCCCACCAGCATGGCGATACGCGCCAAGGAGCTGAGCTTCGAGGGCCGCCAGCTCCACAACGTGGTGATCGGAGGCTCGCGCGACGGCCTGACCTGGCGCGCCAACCTCGATGCCACCGAGCTCAACGGCTATGTCGAGTACCGCCAGCCCTCGGGCGCCGGCGCGGGCCGGGTCTATGCGCGCCTCGCGCGCCTGAACATCGCGCAGGGCGCGGCCAACGACATGGAGGCCCTGCTCGACGAGCAGCCCGCCAACATTCCTGCGCTGGACGTGGTGGTGGAGGACATGGAGCTGCGCGGCAAGAAGCTGGGGCGCGTCGAGATCGACGCCGTCAACCGCGGCGCGGGCGCCGTGGTGCGCGACGGCGGCGTGCGCGAATGGCGCCTGAACAAGCTCAACGTGACCCTGCCCGAGGCGGTCTTCACGGCAACCGGCAACTGGGCGGCCATCAATGCGCAGGGCGTTGCACCGGGAGGGCCCCGGCCGGGGCCGCGCAATGCGCACGAGCAGCGCCGCACCGTGATGAACTTCCGGCTCGACATCAGCGACTCGGGCGATCTGCTCGGGCGCTTCGGCACCAAGGGCGTGATCCGCAGCGGCAAGGGCCGGCTCGAAGGCCAGGTGGCCTGGGCCGGCTCGCCGCTCTCGCTCGACTACCCCAGCATGAGCGGGCAATTCAACGTGAACGTGGAGAACGGGCAGTTCCTCAAGGCCGACCCGGGCCTGGCCAAGCTGCTGGGCGTGCTGAGCCTGCAGTCGCTGCCGCGCCGGCTCACGCTGGATTTCCGCGACGTGTTCAGCGAGGGCTTCGCGTTCGACTTCATCCGCGGCGACGTGAAGATCGACCACGGCATTGCCTCCACCAACAACCTCCAGATGAAGGGCGTGAACGCGGCCGTGCTGATGGACGGGCGGGCCGACATCGCCAAGGAAACGCAGGACATCAAGGTGGTGGTGGTGCCCGAGATCAATGCCGGCACGGCCTCGCTGGTGGCCACCGTCATCAACCCGGCCGTGGGCCTGGGCAGCTTCCTGGCGCAGCTGTTCCTGCGGCGCCCGCTGATCCAGGCGGCCACGCAGGAATTCCACATCGACGGCACCTGGGCCGACCCCAAGATCACCAAGGTCGAACGCCAGCCCGCCACCGACGGCAAGACCGGAACCCCGCCATGAGCCGCCGCATCGTTTCCCGAAGCCCAGGCCGTCCCACAAGCGCCTCCATCAGCGCCTTGCCCAGGAGCACATCATGAAAGTCGCCGCCCTCCAGATGGTCTCGGCCACCAGCGTCGCCGCCAATCTGCAGGCTGCGCACACCCTGCTGCGCGAGGCGGCGCAGGGCGGCGCCGAGCTGGCCGTGCTGCCCGAATACTTCTGCGCCATGGGGCTGCGGGACACCGACAAGCTGGCGTTCCAGGAGACTTATGGCCGCGGCCCGATCCAGCAGTTCCTGGCCGACGCGGCGCGCGAACTCGGGCTGTGGATCGTCGGCGGCACGCTGCCCCTGGCCGGCAGCGACGCCGCGCGGGTGCGCAATAGCTCGCTGGTGTTTTCGCCTGGCGGCGACTGCGTCGCGCGCTACGACAAGATCCACCTGTTCCGCTTCGACAGCGGGCGCGAGCACTACGACGAGGCGCGCGTGATCGAGCGCGGCGGCGAGCCCGTGGCGTTCGATCTGCCCTCGCGCAGCGGCCGCACCTGGCGCGTCGGCCTGAGCGTGTGCTACGACCTGCGCTTTCCCGAGCTGTACCGGGCGCTTCGTGCCGATCTGCTGCTGGTGCCCAGCGCCTTCACCCACACGACGGGCCAGGCTCACTGGGAGGTGCTGCTGCGCGCGCGTGCCGTGGAGAACCTGGCCTACGTGCTGGCGCCGGCGCAAGGCGGGCTGCATGAGAACGGCCGCCGCACCTGGGGCCACTCCATGCTGGTGGACCCCTGGGGCACGGTGCTGGCCGAGCGCGCCGAGGGCGCGGGGCTGGTGCCGGGCGAGCTCGAGGCCGGGCGCCTGGCGCAATGCCGCCTGCAGCTGCCCGCGCTGGAGCACCGCACGCTGTGAAGGCCCTGCTGAGCAAGCCGCCGTCGGGCTGGCTGAGGCCCTGGCGGCGCTGGACGCTGTGGACCCTGCTGGTGGTGCTGGTGGCCGCCCTGCTGGTGACGCTGGTGTGGCTGGCCGGCCGCTACGAGGCCAGCCAGGTGCAGACCCGGCTCGAGCGCGACACCGCCGACGCCATCAGCGACATCCGCGCCGCGCTGACGCGCAACGTGCAGAGCCTGCAGGCCCTGCAGTCGAACACCCCGACGCCGGGCTCGTGGGCGCTCGAGGCCTCCACGCTGCTGCGCGAGCACCGGGAATGGGTTCGCCTCGAATGGCGCGACAACGCCCTGAACCTGCTGGCCTATGCCGACACGCCGTTTCGCGCGCCGGTGTTCTCGCGCCTGGGCCGCGACAACGCGCAGACCGATATCGGCCTGGCCTGCGCCTCGGCGCGCCGTTTCAGCGGCCCGGCCTATTCCAGCTCCTACTTCCTGCCCCAGCCCGACGGGCTGGGCATGGAGGTGATGGAGCTGTGCCTGCCGCTGGCCAACGCGGGCAAGCTCACGGGCTACGTGCTCGCCACCTACTCGCTGCAGGAGGTGCTGGGCGACCTGGTGGGGCGGCAGATCACGCGCAGCCAGGAGGTCTCGTTCACCGAGGCCGACGGCACGCGGCTGGCGCTGTACGGCTCGTCGCGGCGCGGCTCGCGCGTCTTCACGGCGCAGCAGCTGCTCGACCTGCCGGGCCACACCCTGGTGCTGCGCATGGACAACTGGCGCGCCGCGCCCGACCTGTTCCCCAACGTGCTGACCGCGCTCGTGACGGCGATGTCGATCGCGCTGGTGTCGGTGCTGGTGCTGCTGGGCAAGGACATGCGCCGGCGCCAGCGCGTGGAGCGCGACCTGGCCGACGCGCTGGCGTTCCGCAAGGCGATGGAGGACTCGCTGGTCACCGGCCTGCGCGCGCGCGACCTGCAGGGCCGCATCACCTACGTCAATCCCGCGTTCTGCCAGATGGTGGGCTTTTCCGCGGAGGAGCTGCTGGGCCAGAGCCTGCCCGCGCCCTACTGGCCGCCCGAGCGCGTGAGCGAGTACCAGGAGCGCCAGGCCGTGCGGCTGGCGGGCCAGCATTCGCCGCCGCGCGAAGGGGCGGAGTCGGTGTTCATGCGCAAGAACGGCAGCCGTTTTCCCGTGCTCATCATCGAGGCGCCGCTGATCAATGCTCAGGGCATGCAGACCGGCTGGATGAGCGCCTTCCTGGACATCAGCGAGCAGCGCCGCGTGGAAGAGCTGTCGCGCGCCTCGCAGGAGCGGCTGCAGGCGACGGCCCGGCTGGCCACCGTGGGCGAGATGGCCTCGCTGCTCAGCCACGAGCTCAACCAGCCGCTGGCCGCCATCTCGAGCTACGCCACCGGCTCGATGAACCTGCTGCAGCACGAGCCGCCCGGCGCCACGCCCGTCATGGCCGACCTGGGGCTGGCGATGCGGCGCATCGCCGAGCAGGCCGAGCGCGCCGGCAAGGTCATCAAGAGCGTGCACGACTTCGTGCGCCGGCGCGAGCAGGAGCGCGAGGCGGTGGCGCCGCAGGCCCTGCTCGACGCCATCATGCCGCTGGTGTACCTGCAGGCGCGCAAGCTCTACGTGCGGGTGCAGACCCGGCTCGACGACGGCCTGCCCGCCGTGCTGTGCGACCGCACCATGGTCGAGCAGGTGCTGCTCAACCTGGCGCGCAACGCCATGCAGTCCATGGACCGGCCCGAGATCGCCGAGCGCGTGCTGCTGATCCAGGTGCGCCACGCCGCCTCCAGCGGCAACAACCGCTGGCTCGAATTCTCGGTCGCCGACATCGGCCCGGGCATCCCGGACGAGGTGGCGCAGCGGCTGTTCACGCCGTTCTTCACCACCAAGGCCGAGGGCATGGGCCTGGGCCTGAGCATGTGCCGCACGGTGGTGGAACAGCATGGGGGGTTTCTCGGGTTCCAGCCGAACCAGCCCACGGGTACCATCTTCAAATTCACCCTGCCCGCCAGGAAGGCGGCAAGCCCCTATGGAACGAACGCTTGATGCAACGGTTTTCATCGTCGACGACGACGCCGGCGTGCGCGAGGCCCTGGCTTGGCTGCTGCGCTCGCGCCGCCTGCTGAGCGAGGCCTACGACAGCGCCGAGGCCTTCGAGCGCATCCTGCAGCGCGGCTTCGTGCCGTCCCAGCCGTGCTGCCTGCTGCTGGACGTGCGCATGCCTGGCATGAGCGGGCTGGCCCTGTTCGACAAGCTGGTCGAGCGCGGCCTGTCCGAGGCCATGCCGGTGATCTTCCTGACCGGCCACGCCGATGTGCCGACGGCCGTGGACATGGTCAAGCGCGGCGCCTTCGACTTCTGCGAGAAGCCCTTTTCCGACAACGCCCTGGTGGACCGCATCGAGCAGGCGCTCAGGCGCTCGGCGCAGGTCGTGCAGGCGCGCCGCGAGAAGCTCAGCCTGCAGGCCAAGCTGGCCGAGCTGACCGAGCGCGAGCGCGACGTGATGCGGCTGGTGGTCGAGGGCCTGCCCAACAAGCTGATCGCCGACCAGCTCGACATCAGCGTGCGCACGGTGGAAGTGCACCGCGCCCGCGTGTTCGACAAGATGGAAGTGAAGTCGGCCGTGGAGCTGGCCAATCTGCTGCGCAACCTGTAGCGCCCCGCGCGCGTCAATCCCGGGCGGGCGGCTCCTTCTTTTCTTCGGCGGCGGGCGGCTCGCCGTTCTTGCGGCCCGAGAACATGGTCCACCACACGATCAGCACGAGCAGTAACAAGGCCCCCAGCGCTTCAAGCAAAATCAGACCCATGAACCGACTCCTGTGGCTTGTTTCGACCCTCGCGATTGTAGGAATCCTGGCCGGCTGCGCCAGCGCGCCGCCACAAGCCCCCGAGCCGGCCCGGCCTTCTGCCGGCGAGCCCGCCTACCCCGGCGACAGCGGCCCGCTGCCCGCGGCCCTGACGCAGGGCAAGAGCCGCTGGCAGCCGGTGCGCTGGGCCGAGCTGCCGGGCTTCGGCGAAGACGCGCTGTTCGAGGCCTGGAACGCCTGGATCAAGAGCTGCGAACGCCCGGGCCCCACCTTCGCCCCGCTGTGCGCCGAGGTGCGCCGCCTGAGCATCGCCTCGGGTGACGAGCAGCGCGCCTGGATGATGGCGCGGCTGCAGCCCTACCGCGTCGAGCCGCTGCAGGGCGGCGCCGACGGCCTGCTGACCGGCTACTACGAGCCGCTGCTGGAGGCCTCGCGCACGCCGCGCCCGGGCTTCCAGGTGCCGCTGTACCGGCCGCCCGCGACGCTGGGCCAGCGCCGCCCCTGGTACTCGCGCCAGGAGATCGACACCCTGCCCGAGGCGCGCGCCGCGCTGCGCGGGCGCGAGATCGCCTACCTCGCCGACCCGGTCGATGCGCTGGTGCTGCAGATCCAGGGCTCGGGCCGCGTGCGCGTGACCGAGGCCGACGGCTCGCAGCGCCTGGTGCGGCTGGCCTTCGCCGGCTCCAACGACCAGCCCTACAAGAGCGTGGGCCGCTGGCTGCTCGACCAGGGCGCGATCCGCGACGGCTCCTGGCCCGCCATCAAGGCCTGGGTGGCGCAGAACCCGCAGCGCGTCAACGACATGCTGTGGAGCAATCCGCGCACCGTGTTCTTCCGCGAGGAGGCGTTGCCCGAGCTGGACGCCGCCTTCGGCCCGCGCGGCGCGCAGGGCGTGGCGCTGACGCCGGGCCGCTCGATCGCGGTGGACCGCGAGAGCATTCCCTACGGCACGCCGGTGTGGCTGGCCTCCAGCGGCCCGCAGCTCAACCTGCAGCGCCTGGTGCTGGCGCAGGACACGGGCAGCGCCATCGTGGGCGCCGTGCGGGCCGACTACTTCGCCGGCTGGGGCGCCGAGGCCGGCGAACTGGCCGGCCGCCTCAAACAACCGCTCCGGCTCTGGGTTTTGTGGCCAAAATAGCCAGAGGTCCAGGTGCAGTGGTGCTTTCGTGCTATTGATTTTGTAGCGGAGGGTGCAATGAGAGCTTTGAGCATTGGCGTGCTGGCGCTGCTGGCCGGCTGCGCGGGCATGGACCGGTCGCCGGGTCCGCTGTACCGCTGCGAGCACGGCATCGAGTTCACCGCGAAATTCGTGGACGACACGGCCGTGCTCAGCGGTTCGCGCGGCTACGACGTGCTGTACCGCGACGCCGGCGGCGAAGGCCCGGGCCAGTCGGTCTACAGCAACCTGCGCATGAAGGCCGAGTTCGGCCTTGGCGCCAGCGGGCGCGAGGCCATCCTGCGCTATCCGCTGCTGCCGCTGGTGGCGCGCTGCGCGCGCGAGTAGTCCGCAGCCCGCAGCGCGGCGGCGTCCTGCCGCCGCCGTGCCCGGCGCCACGCCGGCTTGCTTTCTTCCTGATGACCCGAGAGGTTGACGCGAGTCAGGCCGTCGCGCGCGCGGCCTGGCGCGGGCCTGCGCCATTCCCGGGCGCGGCTGCGGGATGTCAAAGAGTTGTCACATGGCATTCCTACGATCCCGCCTGACTCGACGTGCGCGTTGTTCACGCGAAGTCGAGCGCGCAGACGCTCATGCAGCCCTCCCCCCACCTGAAACTTCTGAAAGCTAGAAAAATGTCCGATCTGCCCCAAACCTCGCGCCGGCAGGCGCTGAAATTCCTGGCTGGCGCACCCATGCTGCCGCTGAGTGCCGGCGGCCTGGCCGCCATGACCTCGCTGGCCGCCTGCGGCGGCGGCGACGGCTCGCTGGTGGCCGCACCGGCCGGCCCGAGCGCCGTGGCGCCGAGCTTCGTCTCGGCCGAATTCGTCGGCATGGACGCGCCCAACCTCACCAAGGCGGCCGACATGGCCACCACCGCCGTGAGCTCCAGCCTCAAGGTGAACTTCAGCAACAGCACCAGCCAGACCTTCAAGCTGGCCTACCAGCCCTTCTTCGTGACCGGCGAGCTGGTGACCGACGGCAAGGGCGGCCAGATCCTGGCCGGCGGCTACTTCGACATCTACAACAACAAGATCATCGACAAGACGGTGCCGGGCAAGGAACGCCAGTACTTCTCGGATTCGCCGGACGGCACCTCGCTGCTGACGGTGCCTGGCGCCAAGGTGGACGGCGTCAAGGGCAATGCCGTGTTCGCCGTGGTGCAGTTCGAGTACACCACCTGGGCCCAGGACGGCAAGACCGACATGTACGGCAAGCTGCCGTCGCCGATTGCCGTGCTCACGCTCGACCAGGACCCGGCCACCGGCAAGCTGTCGCTGGTCAAGTACCACAACGTCGACACCTCGGGCGTGCGCGGCCTGTGGATCACCTGCGGCGCCAGCCTGTCGCCCTGGGGCACGCACCTGTCGAGCGAAGAGTACGAACCCGATGCCTTCAACGCGGCCAATGCCCAGCTCCAGGCCTTTAGCCTGAACCTGTACGGCGACGCCGCCAAGGCCAACCCCTACCACTACGGCCACATGCCCGAAGTGACGGTGAAGACCGACGGCACGGCCTCGATCAAGAAGCACTACTGCATGGGCCGCATCTCGCACGAGCTGGTGCAGGTGATGCCCGACAACCGGACGGCCTTCATGGGCGACGACGCCACCAACAGCGGCTACTTCGTGTTCGTGGCCGACAAGGAGAAGGACCTGTCCTCGGGCTCGCTGTATGTCGCCAAGGTCGGCGCCGGCTTCTCCATCAAGCCCGGCGACGCCGCTGCCCCGCTGACCTGGATCAAGCTCGGCAGCGCCACCAGCGCCGAGATCGAGAACCTCGCCAACACGCTGCTGCCCGCCGACATCATGACCGTGGTCAAGGCCGATCCGGCCGACGCGACGTTCACCAAGATCGTGGCCAACGGCAAGATCGAGTGGATCAAGATCAAGCCAGGCATGGAGAAGGCCGCCGCCTTTCTCGAAACCCACCGCTACGCGGCCTTCGTCGGCGCCAGCATGGGCTTCACCAAGATGGAAGGCACGACGGTCAACATCAAGGACAAGGTGGCCTACTCCGCGCTGCAGAACATCCAGGCCTCGATGGTGGCCGGCAACGTCGCCAACGTGCCGGGCAACGGCATCTCGGTGGACAAGCAGCTGGTGGCCGGCGGCGTGATGGCGCTGGCCCTCAAGAGCGGCGTCAAGGACGACAAGGGCGCCGCGATCAACAGCGAATGGATGCCGGTGGACACCAAGGCGCTGCTGATGGGCGAGGACATCACCGCCGACGCCCTGGGCAACACCGCCAACCCCGACAAGATCGCCAACCCCGACAACCTGAAGTTCTCCGAGAAGCTGCGCACCCTGTTCATCGGCGAGGACAGCAGCCAGCACGTCAACAACTTCCTGTGGGCCTACAACATCGACACCAAGAAGCTGTCGCGCCTCATGTCGATTCCCTCGGGCGGCGAATCCACCGGCCTGCACGCCGTGGACGAGATCAACGGCTGGACCTACATCATGAGCAACTTCCAGCACGCCGGCGACTGGCTCGGCATCCACAGCACCGTGAAGGCCACGCTCGATCCGCTGGTGCGCGCGAACTACAAGGACAAGTTCGGCGCGGCGGTGGGCTACCTCACCGTCGACCTCAAGGCCGCAGCCACGGCGAAAGCCTGATCACCCACAGTGAGCCACCCGGCCAGGGTGAACAGGCCCCAGCCGGTTGCCCGGTCCCCGCGAGGGGGCCGGGCTTTTTCACAAGGGTCGCAGCAACCCAGCGCTATTGATTTGATAGCTGTCAACGACCGCTGGATGCGGACTCCTGGCCGATTCTGGCCAGATGTCCGAGCGGCAGCGCGCTGCTGGCCTTGACCTCGCCCAGCGAGAAGCTGGTGTGCAGGTCCTTCACGTTGGGCAGGTTGATCAGCACCTGGCGCATGAACAGCGAGAAGCTGTCGAGGTCGCGCGACACCACCTGCAATTCGAACGTGCCCGCGCCGCTGATGTAGTGGCAGGAGATGATCTCGGGGATCTTGCGGATCGCCTCCTCGAGTTCGCGCGTGACTCCGCCCGTGTTGCGCTCGGCATCCAGCCGCACGAAGGCCAGCACGCCCAGGCCGATCTTGTGGCGGTCGATCTCGGCGCGGTAGCCCTTGATGAAGCCGGCTTCCTCCAGCGCGCGCACGCGGCGCCAGCAGGGTGCGGCCGACAGGCCCACGCGCTGCGCCAGCTCGGTGTTGGTCAGCCGCGCGTCGGCCTGCAATTCGGTCAGGATGGCGAGATCAAACTTGTCTAGTGTTTCCATAAACAGGGAATATAAGAAAGAATCTTTCTTGTATCAATATTTATCGGGCATAGAACGCAAAGACATATCAGCGCATCGGGCATACACTTTGTAATGCACTAGAGGCTGCGCCCTACCCGGGCGCCATCGTGACCTGCCCACAAGGCAGTGATTCCCACAAGGCACTGGAGACCCACGAAAAATGAACGCCCCGCTACCCGAGCACATCCGCAAGGCCCTCGAAACGGTCACGCTCGACGACAAGTATTCCCTCGACTACGGCCGCGCCTTCATGAGCGGCGTGCAGGCCCTGGTCAAGCTGCCGATGCTGCAGCGCCTGCGCGATGCGCAGCAGGGCAAGAACACCGCGGGCTTCATCAGCGGCTACCGCGGCTCGCCGCTGGGCGGCTACGACCAGGCGCTGGTCAAGGCGGCCAAGTACCTGAAGGGCCAGAACATCGTGTTCCAGCCTGGCGTCAACGAGGAGCTGGCCGCCACTGCGCTGTGGGGCACGCAGATGCTGGGCTTCTCGCCGCCGGGCACCAACCGCTTCGACGGCGTGTTCGGCATCTGGTACGGCAAGGGCCCGGGCGTGGACCGCTGCTCCGATGTGTTCAAGCACGCCAACATGGCCGGCACCACGCCCTGGGGCGGCGTGATCGCGGTGGCCGGCGACGACCACGTGGCCAAGAGCAGCACCGCCGCGCACCAGAGCGACCATATCTTCAAGGCCTGCGGCCTGCCGGTGTTCTTCCCGGCCACGGTGCAGGAGATCCTGGACCTGGGCATCCACGCCTTCGCGATGAGCCGCTTCTCGGGCGTGTGGGCCGGCATGAAGACGATCCAGGAGATCGTCGAGTCCAGCGCCACCGCGATGATCGACCCCGAGCGCGTGGACATCAAGATTCCTACCGATTTCCAGATGCCGCCCGGCGGCGTGCACATCCGCTGGCCCGACCACGCGCTGGAGCAGGAGGCGCGCCTGTTCGACTACAAGTGGTATGCCGCGCTGGCCTACATCCGCGCCAACCGCCTGAACTACAACGTGATCGAGGGCCCGAACGACCGCATCGGCCTGATCGCCTCGGGCAAGGCCTACAACGACACCCGCCAGGCCCTGATCGACCTCGGCCTGGACGACGCAGCCTGCCGCCAGCTCGGCATCCGCCTGCACAAGGTCGGCGTGGTCTGGCCGCTGGAGGCGCAGCTCACGCGCGAGTTCGCCACCGGCCTGCAGGAAATCCTGGTGATCGAGGAGAAGCGCCAGGTCATCGAGTACCAGCTCAAGGAAGAGCTGTACAACTGGCGGCCCGACGTGCGGCCCAATGTGCTGGGCAAGTTCAGCGAAGTCGAAGGCGACTTTTCCGGCGGCGAATGGTCGCAGCCCAACCCCACGGCCAACACCCTGCTGCGCGCCAACGCCGACCTGTCGCCCGCGCTGATCGCGCGCTCCATCGCGCAGCGCCTCAAGAAGCTCGGTGTGGACGGCGACATGGCCGCGCGCATCGACGCGCAGCTCGCCATCCTGGGCGCCAAGGAGCGCGCGCTGCAGGTGCTGGAAGTGAAGGCCGACCGCGCGCCCTGGTTCTGCTCGGGCTGCCCGCACAACACCAGCACCGTGGTGCCCGAGGGCTCGCGCGCCATGGCCGGCATCGGCTGCCACTTCATGGCCACCTGGATGGACCGCAGCACCATCGGCTTCACGCAGATGGGCGGCGAGGGCGTGCCCTGGGTCGGCCAGCAGCCCTTCACCACCGACCAGCACATCTTCGCCAACCTGGGCGACGGCACCTACTTCCACAGCGGCCTGCTGGCGATCCGCCAGGCCATCGCCTCAGGCGTGAACATCACCTACAAGATCCTCTACAACGACGCGGTGGCCATGACCGGCGGCCAGCAGGTCGGCGAGCGGCCCGAGGGCCACAGCGTGGTGCAGATCGCGCAGAGCATGCGGGCCGAAGGCGCGGCGAAGATCACCATCGTCACCGACGAGCCCGAGAAGTACGACAGCATCCACGGCCTGCCCGAGGGCATCGCGATCCAGCACCGCGACACGCTGGACGCGGTGCAGCGCGAGTTCCGCGAGCTCAAGGGCACCACGGTCATCATCTACGACCAGACCTGCGCCACCGAGAAGCGCCGGCGCCGCAAGCGCGGCACGATGGTGGATCCGGCCAAGCGCGTGGTCATCAACGAGCTGGTCTGCGAGGGCTGCGGCGACTGCGGCGAGCAGTCCAACTGCCTGTCGGTGGAGCCGCTGGAAACCGAGTTCGGCCGCAAGCGCCAGATCAACCAGAGCACCTGCAACAAGGACATGAGCTGCCTCAAGGGTTTCTGCCCGAGCTTCGTCACGGTCGAAGGTGGGAGTTTCAAGAAGAAAGCCAAGGACCAGGCCGCGTCGCCGCTCCAGCTCGGTGCGCTGCCCGAGCCGCAGCTGCCCGTCATCCATGGTGCCTATGGGATCGTGGTGGCCGGCGTCGGCGGCACCGGCGTCATCACCATCGGCCAGCTGCTGGGCATGGCCGCGCACATCGAGGGCAAGGGCATCGTCACGCAGGACGCGGCGGGCCTCGCGCAAAAGGGCGGCGCCACCTGGAGCCACGTGCTGATCGGCGAGCGGCAGGATGACATCCGCACCACGCGCGTGAGCATGGCGGCGGCGGACCTGATCCTCGGCTGCGACCCCATCGTCGCCGCCGGCAAGGAGACCGCGATGCGCATGCGCGAAGGCCGCACCCATGTGGCGCTCAACTCGCACAGCGCGCCCACCGCGGCCTTCGTGCACAACGCCGACTGGCAGAACCCGGCCGAGGCCTGCGCCGCCGAGATCGCGAAGGCCGTGGGCGCTTCCGCCGTCGGCACCTTCGACGCCGACACCGCCGCCACCCGGCTGATGGGCGACAGCCTGTACGCCAACCCGATGATGCTGGGCTATGCCTGGCAGAAGGGCTGGGTGCCGCTGTCGCTCGAATCGCTGCTGCGCGCCATCGAGCTCAACGCCGTGGCGGTGGACAACAACAAGGCGGCGTTCGCCTGGGGCCGCCATGCGGCGCACGACTGGGCGGCGGTCGAGAAACTGTTCACCCCGGCCCAGGTGGTGACGTTCAAGAAGCGCGAAACGCTGGACGGCCTGGTGGCGCGCCGCGTCGAGTTCCTCACCGGCTACCAGAATGCGGCCTATGCCGAGCAGTACCGGCAGTTCGTCGACCGGGTGCGCCAGGCCGAGGCACGCCTGGGCAAGACCACGCTGGCCGAGTCCGTGGCGCGCTACCTGTTCAAGCTGATGGCCTACAAGGACGAGTACGAGGTGGCGCGCCTGCACACCGACACCGCCTTCCTGGCCAAGGTCAACGCCATGTTCGAGGGCGACTTCAAGCTCAACTACCACCTCGCGCCGCCGATCATCGCCAAGAAGAATGCCAAGGGCGAGCTGCAGAAGCAGCAGTTCGGCCCGGCCATGCTGACGGGCTTCAGGCTGCTGGCCCGGCTCAAGGGCCTGCGCGGCACCGCGCTTGACCTCTTCGGCAGGACCGCAGAGCGCAAGACCGAGCGCGCGCTGATCGGCGAATACCGCGCCAGCATCGAGGAGCTGCTGCAAACGCTGGAGGCCGGCAACCACGCGGCCGCGGTCGAGATCGCGCGCATTCCCGAGCAGATCAAGGGGTATGGCCACGTCAAGGAACGCCATCTGGCCGAGGCCCGCGTGAAGTGGACGCAGCTGCTGGCGGCCTGGCGCAGCCCGAAGCCGCTGCAACAGGCGGCTTGAGCCTCAAACAGGCCAGATGTCCGCGTGCAGCGGTGCTTTGTAGCTATTGAATTGGTAGCAACCGGGAGACGCGACGCGCGCTGGCGCGGACCCGGCTGGCCGTGGCTGCGGCAGCCCCGGCGCCATCCGCCAGGCCCGCGGCCCGCCTGACCGGGCGCGGCGTGGGGTTACAACTTCTTACTCACGAGCCCCCCGAATACAATCCTCCATCCTTCCCCATGCGGCACAGTCAGGTGCCCGCCCAGGCCGGGAGGTGTCCCGTATCGACCATCCGTTGTGGAGTAGCCCGTGTTTATTTCTTCCGCCTTTGCCCAGACCGCACCCGCCGCAGCCGCCGGGGGCGACATGTCGTCGTCGCTCATGAGCATGCTGCCGCTGGTGCTGATGTTCGTGGTGCTGTACTTCGTGATGATCCGCCCGCAGATGAAGAAGCAGAAGGAGCACCGCTCCATGATCGAGGCGCTCGCCAAGGGCGACGAGGTGGTCACGGCCGGCGGCCTGCTGGGCAAGGTCACCAAGCTGGGCGACGGCTACCTGTCGGTGGAAATCGCTTCCGGCGTGGAGGTCCAGGTGCAGCGCAGCGCCGTGGTCCAGGTGCTGCCCAAGGGCACGATGAAGTAACAACCGGCTGTTCCAGCCATCCGCCGCGTCTGCCGGCATCAGAAGAAGCGAGATCATGAACCGTTATCCGGTCTGGAAGTACGCGATCATCGTGATCGCGCTCCTGGTGGGGGCCCTCTATACCCTGCCCAATTTCTTTGGCGAGGCGCCTGCGGTGCAGGTGTCGGCCGTCAAGTCGTCGGTCAAGATCGACAGCACCACGCACACCCGGGTCGAGGACGCCCTCAAGGCCGCCGGCATCACGGCCGATGCCATCACCTACGACGGCAACTCGATCAAGGCCCGCTTCGACACCACCGACACCCAGCTCAAGGCCAAGGACGCGATCCAGAAGGCGCTGATCCCCGACCCGTCCGACCCGCCCTACGTGGTGGCGCTGAACCTGCTGTCGCGCTCGCCCGCGTGGCTCACGGCGCTGCGCGCCGAGCCGATGTACCTGGGGCTGGACCTGCGCGGCGGCGTGCACTTCATGCTGCAGGTGGACATGGCCGCGGCGCTGGACAAGAAGGCCGAATCGCTGTCGGGCGACATCCGCAGCTCGCTGCGCGAAAAGAACGTGCGCCACAGCGGCATCAACCGCAACGGCCAGACGATCGAGGTGCGCTTTCGCGACGCGCAGACGCTGGAGGCGGCCAAGCGCATCATCGCCGACCAGTTCCCCGACCTGCAGACCGTGGACGCGCCCGACGGCATCGAGTACCGGCTGACCGCCACCATCAAGCCCGAGGCGGCGCGCAAGGTGCAGGAGCTGGCGCTCAAGCAGAACATCACCACGCTGCACAACCGCATCAACGAACTCGGCGTGACCGAACCGGTGATCCAGCAGCAGGGCCTGGACCGCATCGTCGTGCAGCTGCCCGGCGTGCAGGACACGGCCAAGGCCAAGGACATCCTGGGCCGCACCGCCACGCTGGAGGTGCGCCTGGTGGACGAGAGCACCGAGGCCCGCGCGGCCGAGGCCGGCAGCGGCGCTGTGCCCTTCGGCGACGAACGCTACCTGGACCGCAATGGCCAGGCCGTGATCGTGAAGAAGCAGGTCATCCTGACCGGCGAGAACCTGACCGACGCCCAGCCCGGCTTCGATGGCCAGACCCAGGAGCCGACCGTCAACCTCACGCTCGACGCCAAGGGCTCGCGCATCTTCAAGGACGTGACGCGCGAGAACGTTGGCAAGCGCATGGCCATCATCCTGTTCGAAAAGGGCAAGGGCGAAGTGGTCACCGCGCCGGTGATCCGCACCGAGATCGCCGGCGGCCGGGTGCAGATCTCGGGCCGCATGAGCACGGTGGAAGCCAACGACACGGCGCTGCTGCTGCGCGCCGGCTCGCTGGCCGCGCCGATGGAAATCATCGAGGAGCGCACCATCGGCCCGAGCCTGGGCGCCGAGAACATCTCGCGCGGCTTCCACAGCGTGATCTGGGGCTTCGTGGCGATCACGGTCTTCATGTGCGCCTACTACATGCTGTTCGGCGTGTTCTCCGCCGTCGCGCTGGCCGTGAACATGCTGATGCTGGTGGCCGTGTTGTCCATGCTGCAGGCCACGCTGACCCTGCCCGGCATCGCCGCCATGGCGCTGGCGTTGGGCGTGGCCATCGACTCCAACGTGCTGATCAACGAGCGCGTGCGCGAGGAGCTGCGCGCCGGCGCGGCGCCGCAGGCCGCCATCTATGCCGGCTATGAGCGCGCCTGGGCCACCATCCTGGACTCCAACGTCACCACCCTGATCGCGGGCGTGGCGCTGCTGGCCTTCGGCTCCGGCCCGGTGCGCGGCTTCGCGGTGGTGCACTGCATCGGGATCCTGACCTCGATGTTCTCGGCCGTGTTCTTCTCGCGCGGGCTGGCCAATCTCTGGTACGGTCGCCAGAAGAAGCTCAAGAGCGTCTCCATCGGCCAGATCTGGAAGCCGGATGCCGACGCCACGGCCGTGGCCAAGACGAACTGAGGGGACGGACCATGGAATTTTTTCGGATCAAAAAAGACATTCCCTTCATGAAGCACGCGTTGATCTTCAACGCGATCTCCTTCATCACCTTCGCGCTGGCGGTGTTCTTCCTGTTCAGCCGCGGCCTGCACCTGTCGGTGGAGTTCACCGGCGGCACGGTCATGGAAGTGGCCTACAGCCAGCCGGCCGACCTCGGCAAGGTGCGCGACACGGTGGCGGGCCTGGGCTATGCCGACGTGCAGGTGCAGAACTTCGGCACCTCGCGCGACGTGATCATCCGCCTGCCCGTGCAAAAGGGCGTGACCTCGGCCCAGCAGAGCGAGCGCGTGCTGACCGCGCTGCAGGCCGCGAACGCCGACGCGGCGCTGCGCCGCACCGAGTTCGTCGGCCCGCAGGTGGGCGACGAGCTGGTGCACGGCGGCCTGATGGCGCTGGCCATGGTGGTGATCGGCATCGTGCTCTACCTGGCCTTCCGCTTCGAGTGGAAGTTCGGGGTGGCGGCCATCATCGCCAACCTGCACGACGTGGTCATCATCCTGGGCTTCTTCGCCTTCTTCCAGTGGGAGTTCTCGCTCTCGGTGCTGGCGGCGGTGCTGGCGGTGCTGGGCTACTCGGTGAACGAATCGGTGGTGATCTTCGACCGGATCCGCGAGGCCTTCCGGCGCTACCGCAAGATGAACACGCACGAGGTGATCGACCACGCCATCACCAGCACCATGAGCCGGACCATCATCACCCACGCCTCGACCGAGGCCATGGTGCTGTCGATGTTCTTCTTCGGCGGCCCCAGCCTGCACTACTTTGCGCTGGCGCTGACCATCGGCATCCTGTTCGGCATCTACTCCTCGGTGTTCGTGGCCGCCGCCATCGCCATGTGGCTGGGCGTGAAGCGCGAAGACCTGGTCAAGAGCTCGGCGAAGAAGGACGAAGACCCGAACGACCCCAATGCAGGGGCCGTGGTCTAGGGAGCGGGCTTGATGCAGCCCCAGACGTCCGGCATGCAACTGGCGCGCCAGGCGCGCCAGCAATTTGTGGCGAAAGTGGAAGGGGTCACGGCCGAGCTGGTCACGGCCGTGCAGGGCCGTCTGGGCGGCCTGCTGGACCAGAGCGGCAGCACCCGCGAAATGCAGGAGCGCCGCGATGCCATGCTGGCGTTCCAGCAGCTGCGCGGCACCTGGGCCGACGGCACGCAGAAGGCCTGGCGCGGCGCACTGACGCCGCCCACCGCCACCGCCCGCGTCCGGCTCGAAGCCGCGAGCTTCGAGCTGATCGGCGACGAAGTGGTGGAGAACAAGATCCTGTCCTCGCGCCTGGCGCTGTCGGTGCTGGACAAGGCAAGCTGGGAGCTCAATGACCTGCGGCTGCGCATCCAGCAGCTCGAAGGCACGCAGGAACTGGCCGGCCACGACGTGCTGCGACCGGAGGTCACCTCGCAGCTGCTGGTGGAACAGTGGTTTGCCGCCGGCCTGACGCGCGAAGTCTGGGTCCTGGTGCAGGACGTGATCCAGCAGGGGCTGGTGCAGCGCCTGGTCGAAACCTATCACCACACCAATGAGTTCCTGATCGCCCAGGGCGTGATGCCCGAGATCGACCTCAAGCCCCTGGTCAAGCGCACGGCGCCGGGCGCCCTCGGGGGGCGCAACAAGGCCCCTGACGATGCCCCCGTCACGGGCCCCGATGCGGGGCCGGCACCAACCGCGTCAGGCGGCCATGGCCATGGATACGCTGGTGGCGGTGGCGGTGGCGGTGGCGGTGGCGGTGGCGGAGCAGGCCTGTCCGGCTCCCGCTGGGCCGAGGCCGGGGCGGCCGCCAGTCGTCCTGGCATGCTGGGTGGCAGTGGCGGCGGGGCAGGCCTGTCCGGCGCCCGCTGGGCAGAGGCTGGGGCGGCCGCCAGTCGCCCTGGCATGCTGGGTGGCAGTGGCAGTGGCAGCGGCAGCGGCAGCGGTGGCGGTGGCGGTGGCGGTGGCGGTGGCGGTGGGGCTTTCCCCGGCGGTGCCCGTCGCGCCGGCGCGCCGGCCAGCGGCTCTGCCGGCATGCCCGCCGGTGGCGCCGGAGCCGGCCGCGGTGCGGGCGGCGGCATGGTGGCGCGGGGCGGCCCGGAGGGCGCGGGCGAGGAAACCCGCATGCTGACCGCGAGCACACCGCTGGCGCGGGTGCGCCAGCGGGCGCAGGGGGTGATCGGGCAGTTGAGGCGTTTGCTGAGCGACCGCGTGGCCGACTTCGACGCCACGCATGTCACCCGGCCGTCGCCGGCGCTGGCCGAGGCCTTGGCTCGGGTGGATGCCACCCAGGTGGCCGAGCCCAGCATGCCCGCCGTGGCCTATGACGACGCCGGTGTGGCGCAGGTGGCCACGGCCATGCGCCAGCGCACCAGCGAGCTGAAGAAGAAGGCCGCCACCTCGACCGAGAAGGCCACCATCGAGATCGTGGCGCTGATGTTCCAGAGCATCCTGGCCGAGGAGCGCATCCCGGCTGCCGTGCGTGTGTGGTTCGCGCGGTTGCAGATGCCGGTGCTGCGCGTGGCGATCAGCGAGCCCGAGTTCTTCGGCACGCTGCAGCACCCGGCGCGCCAGCTGATCGACCGCATGGGCTCCTGCGTGATGGGCTTCGACGCCAGCGCCATCAGCGGCAGCGCGCTGGAGGGCGAGATCAAGCGCGTGGTGCAGGTGATCGAGCAGTACCCCGAGACCGGACGGCGCGTGTTCCAGCTGGTCTACGACGAGTTCCAGAAATTCCTCTCCAAGTTCCTCACCGAGAAGGGCGCCACGCAGCGCCTCGTCAGCGTGGCGCAGCAGGTCGAGCAGAAGGAGACGATGGCGATCCAGTACACCATCGAGATGCGCAACATGCTCAACGACATGCCGGTGCGCGAGGAGATCCGGGAGTTCCTGTTCAAGGTCTGGGCCGAGGTGCTGGCGATGGCGGCGGTCAAGCACGGGCCGCAGCATGCGGACACCATCGCGCTCAAGAAGTCGGCGGCCGACCTGGTGTGGGCCGCCAGCGCCAAGCCCAACCGCAGCGACCGCGCCCGCGTGATCCAGGACCTGCCGCAGCTGCTGCAGCGCCTGCGCCAGGGCATGGACCTGCTGGGCATCGTGGGGCCCGAGCAGGAGATGCGCATCAAGGCCATCGGCGACACGCTGGCCGATGCCTTCCTGTCCAAGACCGAGGCCATCCCCCAGGCGCGCATCGAACTCATGGCCCAGCGGCTGGCCCACCTGGAGGATTTCGTCAGCGACGACGATGCCGGCGACCTGCCGCTGGACACCGAGAGCATCGAGATGATGCTGGGCATCGATGCCTCGGACATCGAGGTGGTGGCCGACGGCGGCTCGCAGCCCAGCGATGCGATGCGGGCCTGGGCCCAGGAGCTGCAGCTGGGCACCTGGTTCACGCTGGACCACAACGGCAAGCTCAGCCAGGTGCAGTTCGTGTGGTGCAGCGACCGCAAGCAGCTCCACCTGTTCGCCTCGGCCGCCGGCCGCAGCTACCTGATCCAGGCGCGGCGCCTGGCGGCCTACCTGCAGGCCGGCTTGCTGGTGCCGGCCGAGGAAGAGGCGCTCACCGTGCGCGCCACGCGCGACGCGCTGGCCAAGCTCGAGGCCAATCCCGAGCGGCTGCTGAGCTGAGCCGCGCGGAACCGTTCGCCAGCGGGCTCGCTACTGCAGCGCGATCGTGACCGCGCCCGCGGCGCAGCTGGGCGAGTAGGTGTAGTTGAGGTTGACCGCGCCGGCCGCGCCGCCCTGCCCCGCCACGGCCTGGCTGAGCGAGCTGTTGCCGGCGTTGCAGGAGCCGGCGGCGATGCCGGAGATGCAGTAGTTCAGGTTCAGCGGCACGCTGATGCCACCGGTCGAGACGGTGCCCTGCACGTTCACGCCGCAGCTGCCACTGCCGCCACCTACGCCCGTGCCGCCGATGCTGACGCCATTTTCATTGAAGCTGAAGCTCAGCGTGGTGCCGTTGATGCCGTTGTAGGCGGCCTGGAAACCGGCTTGCAGCGCGCCCGGCGTGCTCCAGGCCATCAGGGTCGCGAGCGAGCCGCCGTTCTGCACATACTGCGACACGCCGCGCAGCGCCTGGCCGTAGGCATTGAGGGTGCCGGTGACGGACGGCAGGGTGGTGGCCAGGTTGACCGTGCCCAGCTGGAACTGCGTGCCCACGCTGTTGAGCGCCGCCCCGTAGTTGCGGACCGTGGCGCCGCCGCCGGCGCGCTGCGCCATGCTGTAGGCGATGGTGGTCAGCGGCGTGACGATGCCGGTGATGGTGCCGCCCTCCGAGCCCGAGGTGGTCATGACCCGCATCGTGTCCGTCAGAGGCCGGGTGGCGCCGCTGGCCTCGTCGGTGTAGCTGCCGCCGGTCACTTCGATCAGCAGGTCGCCCTTGTACGGAACGGTCAGGCTGTAGCTGCCGCGCGCGTCGGTGCTGGCGGTGCCCAGCGAGGCGCCGCGCACACCCGCGCTGTTCACCGCGTAGAGCGTGACCGTGGCATTCGCCACCGGCCCCTTCACGGCGGCGCCCGTCACGGTGGTGGCGCCGCCATTGCCGGCGGCGGCGATCAGCCCGTCGCCGCCGCCGCAGGCCGTGATCAGACCGGCCGCGGCCAGTCCTGAAAGCAGAAGCCACCAGGGCCGGTGGAAAGGGTGCCGCATACGTTCTCCAGGGGTGAAACACAGATGGAGAGCGATTCTGGTGGCGGGTCCCGATCCGGTCACCCCCCTGATCGGGGGGCCGATCCCCCTTCGATCAGGGGGTGGCGATGCAGAAGAAGCGGCGTCAGTGCGCGATGCGCGACTCGGTGTCGTCGCAGAGCTCGTCGAGCACCAGCGCGTCGGGCTCGACGCCGGCGCTCCAGTAGACCATGAGCACGATGATCTTGAGGTCGTCCAGCGACATCGGGCCGCCGGGCACGGCCATGGCGCGGTCCATGACGATTTCCCGCATCGGCGCGGGCAGCACGCCCGAGGTTTCGAGGAAGCTCACAAAGCCCAGCGCCTCGGCGCCCAGGTGATCCTGCTCGGCGCTGGAATAGACGCGAAGGCTGGTGGGCGACTGCTGCTGGATCGGGGGCAGGTCTGGGCTGGCCGGGAGGGTGATGCGGGTGTGGCGGGCGGCCAGGTTGAGGCCGTCGAGCCAGGCCAGCGCGGCCTCGATTTCGTCGCTGTCGAAGCCCACGGCACTGAGCTTGCGCCCCAACTGCTTCAGTTCAGGACACGCATCGCCTCGCCAGTAGTTTTCGTAGACGAACACGAGCACTTCAAACATGGCCCCAATATAGCGCAGAACCACGGCGCGGGGAGAAGTCTGCCGCCGGTGTTGCGGAGCGGCATCAGCCCGCGCCGAGGCGCTGGAACAGGCCGCCCGGCAGGCGCGCGACCTGGCCTTCGAGCTCCAGCTCCAGCAGCCGGGCCTGCAGCTCGGGCGCCGGCAGGCCGGTGCGCGCCATCAGCGCGTCCAGGCTCACCGGGTCGTGGCCGAGCCGCTGCAGCAGCGTGCTTTCAGGCTCTTTAGAGGCGGAGGTCCGCGTGCCCTGGTCCTTGGGTGCTATCGAATCAGGAGCGGCCGGTAGCCGCAGCTCTTCCAGCACGTCCTGCGCCGACTCCACCAGCTTGGCGCCCTGCTTGATCAGCGCATGGCAGCCGCGCGACTGGGTGGCGTGGATCGAGCCCGGGATGGCGAACACATCCTTGCCCTGCTCGACCGCCAGCCGCGCGGTGATCAGCGAGCCCGACTGCAGGGCCGCCTCCACCACCAGCGTGCCGCGCGAGAGGCCCGCGATCAGCCGGTTGCGCCTGGGGAAGTTGGCCGCCAGCGGCGGCGTGCCCAGCGGGTATTCGCTGATCAGCAGGCCCCGGCGCGCGATGCGGCGCGCCAGCTCGAGGTGCTGCTTCGGGTAGACCCGGTCCAGCCCGGTGCCGACCACCGCGATGGTGGCCAGGCCCGCGTCCGGCGCCGCGCCTTCGAGCGCGCCCTCGTGGGCCGCGCCATCCACGCCCAGCGCGAGGCCCGACACCACGGTCAGGCCGGCCGCACTGAGCGCCCGCGCGAACTGGCGTGCATTGGCGGCGCCTTGCGGCGTAGGGTTGCGGCTGCCCACGATGGCGATGCTGCGCGACAGGCTGCTTGCTATCGTTTCTGTAGCTGAAAATGACCCACCGGCCTGGACCTCGGGCGGATTTGATTCAAAATCTGCGCTGCCCAGCAGGTACAGCATCAGGGGCGGGTCTTCGAGGCTCAGCAGCGCCGCCGGGTAGTCGGTATCGCCCAGCACCAGCACGCGGCGCCGGCCGGGCTGCGCCGCCTCGGGGTCGGCCGGGCCGTGCAGCCATTGCCAGGTGGCGTCGAGCTGCGCCGCCAGGGTGGGCGGTTCGCTGCGCAGGGCGCCGGCCTGCGCCAGGCTCACCACCTGCTGGAGCGCGCTCGCGGGTTGTCCGAACACCGCCTGCGGCAGGCCGAAGGCGGCCAGCAGCCGGCGCGCGCTGTCGTTGCCCACGCCCGGGGTGAGCGTCAGGCGCAGCCAGGCGGCCAGTTCATCGCGCTCCATGGGGTGCTGCGAAAAGGGGCCAGGGCCCGCGCGCGTGGCGGCGAGCCTCAGCGCGGGTTGGTGACGCGGTCGCCGATCTTGACGCCGTCGGTGATTTCGAGGATCAGCGCGTAGGACAGCTTCTCGAATGGACGGAACACCATCAGCAGGCCGTTGCGCTCGTCCGGCAGCTTGATCTGGGGTTTGGCGGGATCGGTCTTGTCGACGATGCGCGCGCCGTCCTTCAGGATGGCCATCACGAGGCCGCTTTCCATGCCGTCCTGGGTGCCGCGGTTGATTACCACCACCTGGTTCTGCGCGGCATTGGTGACGGCGCTGCCGTAGACCGAGACGATGCGGCCCTCCACGCGGTTGTTGGGCGCATGCGGCATGTAGCTCAGCAGCTGGCGCTCGGGCTCAGGCAGCAGGCGGTCGCCCACGCGCATTTCTTCCTTGGCGCGCACGATGTCGATGGTGGCCGGCACGATGTCGGTCTGCGTCTTGCCGTCCTTGTTCTGGACCTCGCTGGTGGACTCGCCGCGCACCAGCGAGGCCTTGCCCACGTACTGCGCCTCGTAGCCCAGCACCACGCCGGTGACCGGGTCCTTGAGCGGCGTGGCGTTGCGGAACACCCGGTAGTCGCGGGACTTGCCCTGTTCGTCAAGCAGCGGCGCGGCGGCGTTGCCGCGCGCATAGGCGCGGTCGCCGCGGCTGAGCAGCACGCGCTCTTCCTGGGTGGCCACGATGCGCGGCGCCTGCGCCAGCGTGGTTTCGTCCACGATCACGGGCTCGGCCAGGAAGGGCTCGATCAGGTGCGTCTTGAGCGTCGGCAGGGCGCTGTCGGCCAGGCTGCCGAAGCGCGTGCGCGGCGACACGCGCACGGTGTCGCTGGGCGGGCTGTCGGCGCTGGCCTCGCGGGTGCGCAGGGTGGCGCGGCCATCCTTCTTGTCCAGGTAGAGCTGCTGGCCGGGGTAGATACGGTGCGGGTTGCGGATGTCCTGCAGGTTCATGCCCCACAGCTCGGGCCAGCGCCACGGGCTCTTGAGGAACAGGCCGGAGATGGCCCACAGCGTGTCGCCGCGCTGCACGGTGTAGTGGTCGGGCGCATTGGGCGCCAGCTCGCTCAGGGGCACGCCGGTTTGCGCCACCTGCTCGGCCGTGGCCTTCTGGCCGGACGTGACCGGAAAATTCTGGGCCAGTGCGGGCGCGCTCGCCAGCAGGGTGCCCGCCAGAGCCGTTGCCAGTGCCGTGGTGTGTACCATCTTGTATGTCGTCATTGTTTGCTGCATCTTGGATGCCCCCCGGGCCTGGGCCGGAGCCTTGTTCAGGGCGGCGTCCCGGCGGATATGTCTTGACAAATCACTCGCGATTCTGCGCTCAAGCCCTTGATTGGGCAACGTTTATTGGGTTTTGCCGCTGCCCGAAAAGCGAAAAGTGGCGAAAATAGCGACACCTTCGACGAGATTTCATGGCTTTACTTTCCATTCTTCGCTATCCCGATCCCAAACTGCATACGGTGGCCAAGCCCGTGCAGGCGGTGGACGCACGCATCAAGAGCCTGATCGCCGACATGCTCGACACCATGTACGACGCCAATGGCATCGGCCTCGCGGCCACGCAGATCGACGTGCATGAACGCCTGATCGTGATCGACGTGTCGGAGGAGCGCGACCAGCCGCTGGTGCTGATCAACCCCGAAATCACCTGGGCCAGCGCCGAGCGGCACATCAGCGAGGAAGGCTGTCTGTCGGTGCCCGGCATCTACGACGGTGTGGAACGCGCCGCCGCGGTGAAGGTGAAGGCGCTGGACGGCGAGGGCCAGCTGCGCACGCTCGAAGCCGAGGGCCTGCTGGCCGTCTGCATCCAGCACGAGATGGACCACCTGATGGGCAAGGTGTTTGTCGAATACCTCTCGCCGCTCAAGCGCAACCGCATCAAGACCAAGATGCTGAAGGCGCAACGCGAGGCGGAAAAGGCCTGAGCCCGCCGGTGGGCTCCTGGGAGACTGCCATGAACCTGCGAATGCTGCTGATGCCGTGGATCGCCGCCGCGGCCCTCGGGGCGGGCTGCGCCAGCGACCCGTTCCCTACCTTTGACGTGGCCCCCGGCACGCCGCGCGAGGCCGTGCTGGCGCGCTTCGGTCCACCCACGCGCACCGTGCCGCTGGCCTCGGGCGAGCGCCTGCAGTACTCATCCCAGCCGGCCGGGCAGTTCGCGGTGATGGTGGACCTCGACGCGGCGGGCCGCGTGCTGCAGGCGCGCCAGGTGCTGACCGCCGCCGAGTTCGCGCGCATCCGGCCCGGCCAATGGACGCGGGGCGACGTCGAGCGCGAGTTCGGCCGGCCGGCCACGGTGGACCACACCCGCGACTGGGCCGGCGACATCCTCACCTACCGCTGGACCGACGGCAGCGACATGTTCTTCTGGGTCTACGTGGACGGCCAGGGCCTCGTGCAGCGCACGCAGCAGGGCATGGAATTCCGCAACGCGCCGAACGACCGTTCGTAGCCGCGCGCCGCGTCCGGGCGCCCCGGTTCATGGGATGATCGGGGCCTGACTTCCGTATCCGTCCTGATCGTGATGCCTCATTCCTTACCGCATCGGCCGCATTTGTTCCTGACGCGCTTGGCGTTGCTCATGCTTCTGGCTGCGGCGCTGGCCGGCATCCGGACGGCGCAGGCGCAGGAAAGCCGCATGGCGCTGCTGATCGGCAATGCCCAGTACAAGTTCTCGCCCCTGCGCAACCCGGTCAACGACGTGCGGCTGATGGAAGCCGCGCTCAAGGAGGCGGGGTTCCAGGTGCAGCGGGCGGAAAACGTGAGCCGCCGCGACATGCAGCGCCTGATCCGCGCCTTCGGCGACAGGCTCAAGCAAAGCGGCGGCGTGGGCCTGTTCTACTTTTCGGGCCACGGCCTGCAGATGAAGGGCGCCAACTACCTCGTGCCGGTGGACGCCGACATCCGCGCCGAAGAAGAGGTGGCCTACGACTCGGTGGACGCGCAGTCGGTGCTCGACAAGATGGAGGCGGCGGGCAACCGCATGAACCTGCTGATCCTCGACGCCTGCCGCAGCAATCCCTTTCCCAACAGCTCGCGGGCGGCCGCGGTCGGGCTGGCCCAGATGAATGCGCCCTCGGGCAGCTTGGTGGCTTATTCCACGGCGCCGGGCTCGGTGGCGCTCGACGGACGCGGCAGCAACAGCCCCTACACCCAGCATTTGGCCCAGGCCATCGTGCAACCCGGTGTGCCGGTGGAAGAGGTGTTCAAGCAGGTGCGCACCGCTGTGCGCAGGGAAACCCGCAATGCCCAGACGCCCTGGGAGAACACGGCGCTCGAAGGACAGTTCTTCTTCAAGCCGTCGCTGGTGCAGACGTCAGCCACGGCCCCGGCGCAGCCCCCGGGAACGACCGACCCTGCCGCCATCGATCTGGCCTTCTGGGACAGCATCAAGGCCAGCAGCCAGGCGGCCGAACTGGAGGCCTATCTGTCGCAGTTTCCCGAAGGGCGCTTTGCAGCGTTGGCGAGGGCTCGACTGGCGAGTGCGAAGCCTGCGGGGGGCTCTGTGCAGGCTTCTCCCGGTCCCATGGCGGCAAGCCTGTTGCCACCGGGGCCGTCCTCACGCAACGCCGAGGGACGGCTCACGATCAAGAACGAACTGACGGGGCAGCAGAGCGTCGTGGACGTCCGGGTCGCGACCGAAACGGAGTCGGCCACGACCTACAGCTCGGGCGACGTGATCGCCAACGACGGCCGGGCGCTGACGGCCCGGTTCGGCAGCTACGTCGGCACGGCGATGTCTGGTGCGCTGTGGCGCTTCCCCCTCCGCGCGGGCGACGGAGGCACCGCGCAGCTTCAGTTCGAGGGGGGTAGCACCTGGGGCGATTTTTCCTGGCGGGTGGTCTCCGTTGCCAACGGAATTGCGAAGATTGAAGCCCAGATCGGCATTCCCTCCAACGGCCTTGTGCGCGCGCGCCGGTTCGGAACCTGGAGGGCCGAGTTTCGTGAGCAGGAGACATTGGCCTCGCGTTCGCAGCTTCAGGTGCGCCTGGACAGTGGCGGGGCCCAGAGTCCCGACGTGGTTTCTACGGTATGGCAGCCCAATGCCGTGCCGGCCTCCGCGCTCGGCAACTCCGCCGTCTTGGGCCGCATGCTCATCAGGGATGCGCTCTATGGCCAGACCCAGGAGATCGGCGTCGAGGTGACCGAGCGCACGCCCCGACGGACCACCTACAGCACCGGCGACGTGATCGAGGCCAATGGCCAGGTCACGGCCGTGCGCCTGGGGGATCTGGTGGCTTCCGTGCGCAGCGGCCGTCTGTGGCGCCTGCCGCTGCAAGCGGGAGAGAGCGGCTCGGCCGCTCTCGATATCCGGGGACAGAAAGTGCCGGGCAGCATTGAATGGCGGGTGGTGAGCCGCCAGGGCGACACCGCAGTGCTGGAGGCCACGCTGAACTACTACGCCGTGACGGCGGCAGGCACGGCGCACAACCTGGAGACCAGCCGCCGCTACGGGACCTGGACCGGCACTTTCAGGGATGAGCTGCCCCTGGCTGCCAGCTACCGCATGGAAACACGCAACATGACCTACCGCGGCATTCCCGATACCCTGATCGGTGAGGTTCAAAGGGTGGTCGCGAAGTGAGGGAGAGGGTCATGCAGCATGGCATCGCGCCAGCGGCTGCCGCTTCGAACGGCTGGCGGGGTTGGTGGTTTGCTCTTCTTTTGATAGCGATCAGCGTCCTGCCCATGCGGACATGGGCGCAATCTGGCACCGAGAACCGGCTGGCGCTGGTGATTGGCAACGCAAGCTACAAGAACTCTCCGCTGCGCAACCCCGTGAACGACGCGCGGCTCATGGAGTCGTCCCTGCGGGAGGCGGGGTTCCAGGTGATCCGGGGCGAGAACGTTTCTTTGCGCGAGATGCGCCGCCTGGTGCGCGACTTCGGCGATCGGCTCAAGCAGACGGGTGGCGTCGGCCTGTTCTACTTCGCAGGCCACGGCGTGCAGATGCGCGGCGAGAACTACCTGATCTCGGTGGACTCGGACATCCGCAACGAGGACGAAGTGGCCGACGACGCCATCAACGCCCAGCTCGTGCTGGAGAAGATGCAGTCGGCCGGCAACCGCATGAACCTGGTCATCCTGGACGCCTGCCGGAACAACCCGTTTGCTGTGAAGTCGCGGACAGCGGCCGCCGGTCTGGCGCAGATGAGCGCGCCCTCGGGCTCGCTGGTGGCCTACGCCACCGCACCGGGCTCGATCGCCTCGGATGGCCATGGGCGCAACGGGCTCTACACCGAGCACCTGGCGCGGGCCATCCGCCAGCCGGGGCTGCCCGTGGAGGAAGTCTTCAAGCAGGTGCGTGCCGCGGTGCGCCGCGACAGTGCAAACCAGCAGACGCCGTGGGAGAACACGGCGCTTGAGGGACAGTTCTTCTTCAAGCCCTCCATGGCCGCGATGCCGATGGCGGCCCCAGGCGCTGGCGCCCAGGAGGCGCCGACCGGTGCCTCGGCCGTGGAGCTGGCCTACTGGGACAGCATCAAGACCAGCCGCCGCCCGAGCGAGCTGGAGGCCTACCTTGCGCAATTTCCGAACGGCCAGTTTGCGGGGCTGGTGCGGGCGCGGCTGGCTGAACTGCCGGGAAGCGCGCCCGCGTCGCTCTCGCCTTCCGCTCCCCCCAAGCCGTCGGCTGGCACCAGCCAGAGCGCAGTAGGGACGCCTGCCATTTCAGACCTGGCCATGGGCGACACCCTGGGCCGGCTGTCGATGACGGACAAGCTGACAGGCCGCCGCCATGAAGACATCGTGCGCGTGACCGAGGCCACGTCCGAGCGCGTGCTTTTCAGCACGGGCGACGCGATCGGCCGGGACGAGCAGGTACAGGCCGTGCGGCTGGGTCCTCAAGTGTTTCGGCTGAACTCTGGCAGCCTGTGGCGATTGCCCTTGCATGCAGGAGCTTCGGGAGTGGCCTACGGCACGATCGATCCCATGCTGGAAACCCAGCTGGAATGGCGCGTGATTCAGGAGGTCGGCCGCGAGGCTCGCGTGGAAACCAAGGTCGAGTTCTTCCGATCGAGGCGCTATGGCACCTGGGTGGCCAGCTATGCGGGTGCCAGCCCGATGCCCACAGCATTCGAGCTGGCGATACACAGCGCCGTGGCCGGCACAGGGGGGCCGGAGCTGTTATCCGGACAATTCCAACAGGTATCCGCCAAGTGAGTCTACGCATCGTTTTCGCGGGCACGCCCGACTTCGCCCGCACCGCCCTAGAGCGTCTGCACGCCGCGGGCTTCCAGATTCCGCTGGTGCTGACCCAGCCCGACCGACCGGCCGGCCGCGGCATGAAGCTGCAGGCCTCGGCGGTCAAGCAGTTCGCGCTGGAGAAGAACATCCCCGTGGCGCAGCCGCGCAGCCTGCGGCTGGACGGCAAATACCCCGAGGACGCGGCCGCCGCGCGCGAGGCCATCGAGGCGGCGCAGGCCGACGTGATGGTGGTGGCCGCCTACGGGCTGATCCTGCCGCAATGGGTGCTCGATGCCATGAGCGCCGCACGGCCGCCCGAAGGCGCGAACGCCCCCACGGGGGGCAGCGAACCGCGCGCAGCGGGGCGCGTGGGGGCGCGTGGCCTGGGCTGCCTGAACATCCACGCCTCGCTGCTGCCGCGCTGGCGCGGCGCGGCGCCGATCCACCGTGCCATCGAGGCCGGCGATGCCGAGACGGGCGTCACCATCATGCAGATGGATGCGGGGCTGGACACCGGCGACATGCTGCTGGTGGAGAAGCTGCCGATCGCGCCCGACGACACCACGGGCCGCCTGCACGACAGGCTGGCCGCGCTCGGCGGCCGGCTGATCGTCGAGGCGCTGGAGCTGGCGGCCTGCGGCGGCCTGGCGGCCGTGAAGCAGCCCGAGGCGGGCGTGACCTACGCCCACAAGATCGAGAAGGCCGAGGCCGCGGTGGACTGGACGCAGCCGGCCGCCGTGATCGGGCGGCGCATTCGCGCCTTCGACCCGTTTCCCGGCGCCTTCACCCAGATCGGCAGCGACACCGTCAAGCTCTGGCGCTATGAAATAGATAGCGACCCGCGTCCCGTAGATGCGGACCCTGGCACGATTTTGTCGGTCAACGCGGCCGGTGTGGGCGTGGCCTGCGGCGAGGGCGTGCTGCGCCTCACCGAGCTGCAGCGCGCCGGCGGCAAACGCCTGAACGTGGCAGACTTCCTGCGCGGCTTCGACCTGAAGCCCGGCATGACTTTCGAGAAACCCTGAGTGTTCTTCCTCCGTTCCCACTACACCCACCCCGAATTCCGCACCGGCATGCGCGAGATGTGGCCGCAGGCGCCCGGCATCGCCGCCTGGGGCTTGATGACTGGCGTGGCCATGGTCAAGTCCGGCATGAGCGTGTTCGAGTCGCTGGCCATGACGCTGCTGGTGTTCGCCGGCAGCTCGCAGCTCGCGGCCATTCCGCTGCTGGTGGCGGGCGCGCCGATGTGGGTGATCCTGGCCACCGGTTTCTGCGTGAACCTGCGCTTCGTGGTGTTCAGCCTGCACCTGCGGCCCTACCTGATCCACCTGCCGCGCTGGGAGCGAATGGCGCATGGCTACCTCACGGCCGACCTGAGCTACGTGCTGTTCACGCGCCGTTATCCCAAGCCGGCCGCCGACGCCGAAGGCCGCCGCGCGCAGGAGGCCTATCTGGCCGGCAACTGCTTCGTCAACTGGGGCAGCTGGATGGTGCCCAGCATCGTCGGCGTGGCCTTGGCCAACTTCATTCCCACGCGATGGGGCCTGGGCTTTGCCGGCATCCTGTGCCTGGTGGGCATCCTGTGCTCGCTGGCCAGCACGCGGTTGCGCATCGTTTCGGCCGCCGTGGCCGGCGCGGTGGCGGTGGCCACCTGGGCGCTGCCGCTCAAGCTCAACATCGTGGTGGCGATCGCGGCGGCCGTGCTGTTGTGCCTGGGGCTCGAGAAGCTCCGGCCGGCAACGCAGGAGGCGCGGCCATGACGGCAGGCACGACCGACCTGTGGACGCTGGCCGTGATCGTGGGCCTGGCGGTGGTGACGGTGGTGGCGCGCAGCTTCTTCTTCATCTCGAGCAAACCCTGGAGCCTGCCGCACTGGGCCCAGCGCGGCCTGCAATACGCGCCCATTGCCGCCCTGTCGGCCGTGGTGCTGCCCGAGGTGGTGATGGTGCAGGGCCAGCTCGTCGGCACCTGGGCCGATGCGCGGCTGTTCGCCGCCGCGGCCGGGGCGCTGGCCTACTTCTGGCGCCGCGACGTGCTGCTCACCATCCTGGTGGGCATGGCGGTCTACCTGCCGCTGCACCTGGGCTGGGGCTGGTAGCGCTGGCGGCCAGGTCAGGCCGCCGCCGGCTTTCCAGGGGACTGCGCAGGTCCGCGCGTTCACCCGCTCTGCTCCTCGTGCAGACCCTCTGTCCACCCGCACCGCTGTCGCGCATGTGACGGTTTTGGGGCATTCCGCCCCTGGCCGAGGCGAATGCGGACAAGTCCTCATGGAAAACGATAGGACACGGCCGTGTACACGCAAAAAGCCGGTCGATAGACTGCCATCGACCGGCGCCCCGTGGCTTCTTCAGAGCAGAAGCCACGGCGCCGGCTCATGCGGCAGCAAGCCGCAAAAAACCATAACAGGAGACAACAACATGTGGACATCAAGGAAGCCGGGCTTGCCCGGCCATGGCCGGTGGCTGGCCGTCGTTGCAGCCGCCCTCATCTCGGCCTGCGGTGGCGGCGGTGACGGGTTCACGCCGCCCACTCCCACCGCGCCGGGCCAGTTGCTCGAGATCAGGACGGTCAACAACCGGGCCGACCTCATCAGCGACGGCGATGCGGTGGTCGAAGTGGTGCTGCCGGCCGGCGTCACGGCCGCGGCGCTGAAAGTCGACGTCAACGGGCGCGACGTCAGCAGCGCGTTCGCCCTGCGCTCGAACGGCCGCGTCATGGGCCTGGTCACGGGCCTGGCCGAAGGTGCCAACCTGCTGTCCGCCAGCGCCCAGGGCGCCAGCGCCGCCAGGCTCACCATCACCAACACCTCGCGCGGCGGCCCGATCGTCTCCGGCCCGCAGGTCACGCCCTTCGTCTGCGCCACGCCGCTGCCGCGCAGCGCCACCGCGACCTCGCCCGTGTCCAATGGCAGCGGCCTCAGCACCGAAGCCACCGACGCGCGCTGCAACATCGCGACGGAATACAAGCTCTACTACAAGACCACCGCGGCGGGCTGCAACACGGGCCTGCCCGACCCGAGCGCTTCGGGCTCGGCCTTCACCAGCACCACGCTGGTGGTGACCACCGCCACGCCAGCCGTCAACCTCTGCTTCAAGCCGTATGACCCGGCCGCAGCGGCACCGGCCGACCTGGCGACCACCACCACCGATGCGGGCCGGACCGTGCCCTTCATCGTGCGCGTGGAGCGCGGCACCATGAACCGCGGCATCTACGACATCGTGTCGCTGTTCGACCCGACCAAGCCCTGGACCGCGATGTCGCCGCAGGCCCAGTGGAACGGCAAGCTGCTCTACACCTTCGGCGCCAGCACGGGCCAGATCCGGCGCCAGGCGCGAACCGCGAACAGCTGGACCTCGACCGCGCAAACCACCGGCAACATCGACCCGCAGACCGCCATCTCGCAAGGCTACATCTGGGCCTCCAACAGCATGACGGACTCGTCCATCAACTCCAACCGCGTGCTGATGAGCGAAACCGTGATGATGATGAAGGAGCACATCGCCGACACCTACGGCGCCATCAAGTACACGCACGGCACCGGCTGCTCGGGCGGCTCGATCAACTCCAACACCAATGCCAGCATCGCCCCCGGGCTGCTGGACGGCGTCTCGGTCTCCTGTACCTTCCCCGATTCGGAGACCACGGCGATCGAGGTGGGCGACTGCGTCGCGCTGGTGGAGGCCTACCAGAAGCCGCAGTGGACCACGCTCATGGGCACGGCCACGGCCGCCACCATCAACGCCAAGAAGGCGGCCATCAACGGCCATCCCGACCAGACCGGCTGCCATGGCTGGTACAACGCCTTCGGCAGCAACAGCAAGGCCGGCACCTACAACCAGCGCGTGGTCACCTCGCTCACCGGCACCATCGCCACGCAGCCCACGTCCACCAACAACTGCCAGCTGCTGCCCTCGCAGGTGTACGACCCCGTCACCAACCCCACGGGCGCGCGCTGCCATGCCTCGGACTGGGCGGCCTCCATCTGGGGCAAGACGGCCGACGGCCTGCGCGGGCTGCAGACCAACGACAACGAAGGCATCCAGTACGGCTTGAAGGCGCTGCTGGCCGACGTGATCACCGGTGAAGAGTTCGTGACCCTGAACGAACTCGCCGGCGGGGCCGACAAGGACTCCAACGCGAAGACGACGCGCACCATCGCCGACCTGGCGGCGCTGCCGATCGCCTACCGCTCGGGCATCGTGATGGGCGGCAAGAGCTATGCGAAGACCGCCGTGATCGACATGCGCGGCTGGGACGACACCTCCGCATCGGCCAGCCCGTCGAACGTCCACTTCGTCTGGCGCAGCTTCTCCGTGCGCGAGCGGCTCGACAAGGAGTTCGGCGACCACGGCAACCACGTGATGTGGCGCTTCGGCCGCAACGGCCTGGGCGCGCCGCCGACCATGGCGCTGGAATCGCTGAGCGTGATGGACAGCTGGCTCACGGCGCTGAAGGCCGACACCAGCAAGGCCAGCCTCGAGCAGAAGGTGCGTGCCGCCAAGCCGGCCGGCGCCAGCGACTACTGCGTGCTGTCCACCGACACGGCGCAGGCCACCAAGGTCACCGACCTGACCACCTGCAACGCCGACCCCAAGCTCAAGCCCTACGCCTCGCCGCGCCAGGCCGCCGGCGGGCCGCTGGCGGAGAACGTGCTCAAGTGCCAGCTGCGCCCCGTCAATGACGTGGAGTACGGCGGCCGCCTCGACGCCGGCCAGCTGACGCGCCTGAAGGCGGTGTTCAGCACCGGTGTCTGCGACTGGAGCAAGCCGGGCGTGGGCCAGCAGGATGCGATCGGGCCGCTGAACTTCGCGGCAGGTTCGGGCGGCGCTGCGTTCGGACCGGCACCGGTCTCCGTGGCCAAGTAAGCGCTGCGGCGCGATTTACGGGGCACCGGGCGACCGGTGCGAGGGGCGGGCTTCAAAGGCCCGCCCTTTTTTATTTTCTGGCGCTGCAGCGTGCCGCTCAAGGCGCCAGCGTGAGCTTGAAGATCTGCTTGCTGTTGGACGCTCCCACGTAGACGGTGCCGTTGCCCGCTACCGCCACGCCGACCGGAAAGTTGAACGCCAGCGCCGTGCCCGTGCCGTCGCGCAGCGTGCTGATCTCGCCGGCCGCCGTGACCACACGCGCCACGCCGTCCCAGGCCTGGGTCAGGAAGACGTGGTTGTGCGCATCTACCGCAAGGCCGTAGGAATAGCCGAGCTTGGCCGGCGTGGCGGCCGTGCCGTCGACGGTTCCCGCGCCCGCGTTGCCGTTGGCGCAATCGCCGAGCACGGTGCTCACGGTGGCGCTGGCTACGTCGATCTTGCGCAGGCAGGGGCTGTCGGTGTCGGTGTCGTACAGCGTTTTGCCGTCGCGGCTGAGCGCCAGGCCGGTCGGCCGCGCCATCTTGGCGGCCGTGCCCACGCCGTCGGCATAGGCCTGCGTGCCGTCGCCGGCCAAGGTGCTCACGGTGCCGTCGGCCGCCACCTTGCGCACGCGCATGTTCTGCGGGTCGGCCACGAACAGGTTGCCCGCACTGTCCAGCGCGATGCTGGCGGGGCTGTTGAACTGGGGCACGGCCGGGCTGTCGGCGTACCCGCTGGCGCCGCTGCCCACCCAGGTGGTCGCGGTCGTGGCGCCGGCCGCCACCGTGGCGATGTAGTGCGGGCCGCTCACGTACAGGGTGCCGTTGGCGGCCAGCGCCAGGCCGGTCGGCACGCTCAGGGGCTGCCCCGGGGTCACTTCGGCGCCGCTGCCACTGGCCGTGTCGATCCTGTACACCGCGTTGTTGTTGCCCATGGCCACGTAGAGGGTGGCGCCGCTGGCGTCCAGCGCCAGTTGCTGGGGCGGGGCGACCGTCGTCGTCACCAGGCTCGCCACCCAGGGCTTGACGGTCAGCGTGGCCACGGTGCTGGTCACGTTGCCGCTGCTGCCCATCACCCGCACGCGAAACTGCTTGCCGCTGTTGGCCAGCGGGTTGGCGGGCGTGGTGTAGCTGTCGCCGGTGGCGCCGCTGATGTCGGCCCAGCTGGCGCCGCCGTCGGCGCTGCTCTGCCATTGATAGGTCGTGGCCTGGGTGGCCTGCACGCTCAGCGTGGCGGCCAGGCCCTGGCCGATCGTGGCGCTGGCTGGCTGCGTGGTGATGGCCAGCGCGGCAGGGGTGCCCGTGGGGGCCGGTGCCTGCGCTCCCTGGGTGATGGCATCGTTGTCGCTGCAGGCGGCCAGGCCCAGCGTCAGTGCCAGGCAGGCCGCCAGCGCGGGGCGGTGGGCGCGTCGCGCCCAGGTCCATGCGTTTGTCATGTAGGTACTCCTTGTCGAAACAGTGATGAACGGGAAGGCTCCGACGGTAGGTCGGGCGGTGGGTGCAGGCCAGTGTCGAAAGTCATGCGTCGCGCGGCGTGAGGTAACGGCGTGTAAGGCGGCGTGCCGGAGGCGGACACGGTCACAGCGCGGCCGGCGTCATGGCCAGGACATCGCGCTGCCGTTGACGGCGTTCGGGCTACTTCCTGGCCATCTCCTTGCCCTCCTTGACGCATTGCTGCTGCGTCGATTTGCCGCCCTGGCCATCGAGCAGGTCCGCGCAGCAGGCTTGAATCTGCTTGTCGGAGCGGGCCTTCTGGTACTTGACGCACTGCTCGGCGGCTTGCTTGCCGTCCTTGACGCCATCGGCGTGAACCGGCGGTGCCAGGGCCGTGCACGCGGCACCCAACAGGGTGAGGAAGAAGAGCTTTGCGGGATGAGACATGGGGACTCCTTTGGGGTGGGAACACATTGCAGGGTTGGCTATTTCCAGAACACCGCGCCGCCGCTGACGGCAGTGGCGGTGGTTCTGTCGACGGAACTGGTGCCGTCGCCGATCTGGCCGCGGTCGTTGAAGCCCCAGCAGGCCAGGCTGCCGTCGGCCTTGAGGGCGCAGCTGTGGTAGGTGCCGGCGCCGAACGCGGCGATGCCTGTCAAGCCGGACACGGCGGTGGGGGTGGGCTTGTTCACCGTGGTGCCGTCGCCCAGCGAGCCGTTGGGGTTGTAGCCCCAGCAGGCCATGCCGCCGCCGGCCTTGAGGGCGCAGCTGTGGTACACGCCGGTGCCGAGCGCGGCGATGCCCGTCAGGCCGGGCACGGCGCTGGGGGACGGTTGGCTGGTGGTGGTGCCGTCGCCGAGCTGGCCATAGCCGTTATAGCCCCAGCAGGCCACCGTGGCGTCGGCCTTGAGCGCGCAGCTGTGGTATCCGCCGGTGCTGAGCGCGACGACGTCTGTCAAGCCAGGCACGGGGGTGGGGGCGTGCTGGTTGGTGGTGCTGCCGTCGCCGAGCTGGCCTTCGTTGTTGAAGCCCCAGCAGGCCATGCTGCCATCGGCCTTGAGGGCGCAGCTGTGGAGCGCCAGGCCGTTGCTGAGCGCAACGGTGTCCGTCAGGCCGGGCACGGCGGTGGGCGAGAGCCGGTTGGTGGTGGTGCCATCGCCGAGCTGGCCGACGCTGTTGTTGCCCCAGCAGGCCACGCTGCCGTCGGCCTTGAGGGCGCAGCTGTGGGATGAGCCCGCACCGAGGGCGACGACGCCCGTCAGGCCAGGCACGGCGGTGGGGGTGGTTTTGTTCACGGTGGTGCCATCGCCGAGCTGGCCTTCGTTGTTGAAGCCCCAGCAGGCCACGCTGCCGTCGGCCTTGAGGGCGCAGCTGTGGAACGTGCCGGCGCTGAGGGCAACAACGTCCGTCAGGCCAGGCACGGCGGCGGGAGCGGTCTGGTCCACGGTGGTGCCGTCGCCAAGCTGGCCATAGCCGTTGTAGCCCCAGCAGGCCACGCCGCCGCCGGCCTTGAGGGCGCAGCTGTGCTCAAAGCCGAAGGCCATCGGCCGGCCCACCACGGTCGTGGTCTGGGTGCCGGTGAGCGTGCTGGTGCCGACCGAGGCGCTCAACTGGCTGGTGAAGCTGCCCGGGGTGTTCCACACATGGCTGGCCGGGCTGCCGCTGCCGGCGGCACTGCCGTCGCCCCAGCTCCAGGAGAACGAGCCGGCCGCGCCGTCGCTGACGGCGGCGCTGTAGCTGTAGAGCGTGTGGGCGACCACGCGCGCTGCGGCCTGCAGGTTGAGGGTGGGCGTGGGCGCAGGTGAGGGCGAAGGTGCGGGGGCAGAGGCCGATGCAGGCACTGCGTCGCTGCCGCCGCAGGCGGCCAGCGTCAGGCTCAGGGCAAACAGGGCGGCCAGGCCGG
The DNA here is from genome assembly GCF_022809125.1 of Variovorax terrae. Taxonomy (NCBI): domain Bacteria; kingdom Pseudomonadati; phylum Pseudomonadota; class Betaproteobacteria; order Burkholderiales; family Comamonadaceae; genus Variovorax; species Variovorax terrae. The sequence continues at coordinate 514,312 of NZ_JALGBI010000003.1, forward strand.
CGATGCGTGAGGAATCCATGGTGCGGGCGTCTTTCATCTTGTGGAGTGCGTGTCGGCCCTGAAGGTAGGCCGCGCGGCCCGCACGGGCCAGTGCCGAAAGTCATGCCGTGCGCAGCGCGCGGTAACGGCCTGTAAGAGAGCGTGGGAGAGCGTGCCCGGCTGGCGGCGCCAGCGCCGACGTCGGCGTTAGCGCGGCAGCGCAGCCAGGGCCTGCAGCAACGCGTCGCCGGCCACCGGCTTGAACAGCACGCGCAAGCCCGAATCGTGCACCTGCTGCAGCCGCCGCGGTGCCGTCTCCCCGGTGATCAGCAGCACCGGCAGGCCGAAGCGCGCGCGCAGCCGCTGTGCGGCCGCCAGGCCGTCGGCACCGTCGGCCAGGCGCACGTCGCACAGCAGGGCTTCGACGGGCGAGGCGCCCTGTGCAGCCTGCGCTGCGGACTGCGCCAGCACGGCCTCGGCCTCGGCCTCGCCGGCCACGGCCTCGACGGCCACGCCGTGGGCCTGCAGCAGATCGGAGACGGCCTGGCGGATGGCGGTTTCGTCATCGATCACCAGCACGCGCCGCGGCAGCGGCAGGGTGTTGTCCGGCGGCGCTGCGGGCGCGATGGCGCCCGGGGCGGACACCGCCGTCAGCACCAGGCGAAAGCGGCTGCCGCGGCCCGGGAGCGAGCGCACCTGCAGCGGGTGCGCCAGCAGGCGCGTCAGCCGCTGCACGATGGACAGGCCGATGCCCAGGCCCTGCGCACGGTCGCGGCCCGGGTTGCCGACCTGGTAGAACTCTTCGAAGATGCGGCCGAGGTGCTCGCCCGTGATGCCGATGCCGGTGTCGCGCACGTCGATCCACACCTGCTGGCCGCGCGCGCGCGCGGCCACCACCACGCCGCCGCGCGGCGTGTACTTGAGCGCGTTGTCCACCAGGTTGGACAGCAGCCGCTGCAGCAGCTGCGGGTCGCTCAGCACCCAGCAAGGCGTGGCGCGCAGCCGCAGCTGCAGGTCGCGGTCGGCCGCCTGTGCCGCGAACACATGGTTGAGCGCGAGGAACAGCGGGTTGAGCGCCACCGGCTGGATCTGCGGCGCCACCACGCCGGCGTCCAGGCGCGAGATGTCGAGCAAGGTGTCCAGCGACTGGCCGAGCGCGCCGACCGCGTCCATCAGCCGCGCCGCGTGGCGCTCTTCCTCGCGGCCCTGCAGCTCCTTCTCCAGCACGGCTCCGAACAGCGCGATGGCGTGCAGGGGCTGGCGCAGGTCGTGGCTGGCCGCGGCGAGAAAGCGCGTCTTCTCCTCGCTGGCGCGCTGGGTGGCGGCGATCTGGCGGCTCAGCTGCTCGGCCAGCGCCTCCTTCTCGAAGCGCATGGTCAGCGAGGCGGTCAGCAGCCGATGGTGCTGCAGCGCGAACGTGATGATGACGCCCATGTAGAGCAGGCAGCCGACGGCCAGGAACAGGTGGGTGCTGTCGCCGCGCCAGGCCAGCGCCGCGGTCAGGCTGGCCATGCTGGGCACGATGAAGCGCGGGATGTTGCGCTTGAGAACAGCCAGCGACAGGGCGCCGCCGGCGCACCAGCCCATCATCATGACGATGAGCATGGCCCACAGAACCGAGTGCTGCCCCGCAGGAATGCACAACCAGGGCGCGAGGCCCCAGACGCAGGAGCGCAGCAGCACGTTGCGCGCGTTGAAGCGCGCCCAGTACTCGGGGTGGTCCGCCGCATCGGGGCTGCGCTGGTAGCGCCGGTAGGCGCGCCGCAGTGTCAGCGCCAGGTGCAGCGCCATCCACAGCAGGACTTGCCAGCGCCGCGTGGCCACGAACAGGCCGATGCCCAGCGCCTGCGCGGTGAGCAGGTCGGCCAGGTAGGCGGCCGGCGCGTTGGCGTGGACCGCCGCCACCTGCTCGCGCAGCACCCGCTGGGCCAGCTCGGGAGGGGCCGGCTCGGGCGGGGCGCTCATCGCGTGTGTCCGGACATCGCCAGTCAGAAGGCCGCGGAGCAGGCCATGCCAGTGCACCCGCGGAACTGGCTTTGCCAGGCCGCTGGGTGCGCCCCCTTCGCGCAGCGGAAGGGGGGAGGCGTAGCGCGCAGCGCGCAGCCTGGGGGTTGCGTCATCTCAACCCACTGATGAGCTGGGCCCGCGAGCGCATGCCGAACTGCAGCAGCAGGGTGGACACGTGGTTCTTGACCGTGCCCTCGCTCAGGTGCGAGAGTTGCGCGATTTCCTTGTTCGACTTGCCGGCCAGCAGCCAGTCGAGGATCTCGACCTGGCGCGGCGTGAGCTGCTGCTGCAGGGACGGCGCCGCGGCGCGGTCGATGGCCGGGGCCGGGCCGGCCAGATCGTGGTCGCTCACGTAGCGCAGCACTTCGCTCAGGTGGCCGGACTTGGGCAGGAAGGCCTGCGCGCCCAGCGCCAGCGCGCCCTGCATCAGCGCGGGACTGCCCGTGCCCGAGAGCACGATCACGCGCGAATGCGGAAAGGCACGCCGAAAGCGCACCAGCGCATCCAGCCCCTGGGCGTCGGGCAGGTCCAGGTCGAGCAGGACCAGGTGCAGCGCCGCGCCATGGGCGCCGTAGAGTTCCAGCGCGTCGGCCAGGCTGCGCGCCTCGTACACCGGCGTGCTGCCGGACTGCGACTGCAGCAGCGCGCGCAGGCCCAGGCGCACCAGTTCGTGGTCGTCTACCACCAGGATGCCCGGCGTCGGCACGGCGGCGGCCGCGCCGCGGCGCGGCGCGGTGTACGGCGAGAACGTGACGGCAACCATGGTGCATGGCATCTTAGGGGGTGGCCGGGGTCCTGGGAAGTGACCAAAGTCATGGGGGCCTGGGCCTCTAAAATGGCCGGTTTATCTCCGATTCGCCTGATCCTGCCATGAACGTTCTCCGCTTCTCCGACCTGTGCGCCCAGGGCAAAGTCCAAGGCCAGCGCGTCTTCATCCGTGCCGACCTCAACGTGCCGCAGGATGACGCCGGCCGCATCACCGAGGACACGCGCATCCGCGCCTCGATCCCCTGCATCCGCATGGCGCTGGACGCCGGTGCGGCCGTGATGGTGACCTCGCACCTGGGTCGACCGACCGAGGGCGAGTTCAAGCCCGAGGACTCGCTGGCGCCGGTGGCGCTGCGCCTGGGCGAACTGCTGGGGCGCGAGGTTCCGCTGCGCGCGAACTGGGTCGACGGCGTCGACGTGCAGCCCGGCCAGCTCGTGCTGCTGGAGAACTGCCGCGTCAACAAGGGCGAGAAGAAGAACAACCCCGAACTCGCGCAGAAGATGGCCGCGCTGTGCGACATCTACGTGAACGACGCCTTCGGCACCGCGCACCGCGCCGAGGGCACGACCTACGGCATCGCGCAATACGCCAAGGTGGCCTGCGCCGGCCCGCTGCTGGCGGCCGAGATCGACGCCATCTCCAAGGCGCTGGCCGGCCCGAAGCGGCCGCTCGCCGCCATCGTGGCGGGCTCCAAGGTCTCGACCAAGCTCACCATCCTGAAGAGCCTGGCCGACAAGGTGGACCAGCTCATCGTGGGCGGCGGCATCGCCAACACCTTCATGCTGGCCGCCGGCCTGTCGATCGGCAAGAGCCTGGCCGAGGCCGATCTCGTGGGCGAGGCGCGGGCCGTGATCGAGGCCATGAAGGCGCGCGGCGCCGAGGTGCCGATCCCGACCGACGTGGTCACGGCCAAGGCCTTCGCGGCCGACGCGCCGGCCACCGTCAAGGCCGCCACCGAGGTGGAGGACGACGACCTGATCCTGGACATCGGTCCGCAGACTGCCGCCAGGCTGGCCGAGCAATTGAAGGCCGCGGGCACCATCGTCTGGAACGGCCCGGTGGGCGTGTTCGAGTTCGACGCCTTCTCGCACGGCACCGAAACCATCGCGCGCGCCATCGCACAGAGCCCGGCCTTCAGCATCGCCGGTGGCGGCGACACCCTGGCGGCCATCGCCAAGTACGGCATCGAGCAGCAGGTGGGCTACATCTCCACCGGCGGCGGCGCCTTCCTTGAAATCCTCGAAGGCAAGACGCTGCCTGCGTTCGAGATCCTGCAGAAGCGCGCCGCGGGCTGAGCGGCTGGTTGCTATTGAATCAATAGCAACCAATGACCGCCCCGCCTGGACCTTGGACCCAAAAGACCTCAAAAAGGGCCACGCGGCCCGGGTGGCGGGGTTTCAGGCCGGCAGCGGCGCCGGCGTGCTGGTCGGGCGGCCGCGGAAGTCGGTCCAGCAGCGCCGGCTGAAGTCGTAGAGCTTGCAGCGGCGCGCCGTGCCGAAGTACCAGCGCCACGAGAAGCGCTGCACCACGATGCGCTGCGGCAGCAGCTCCTCGAGCCGGGCCTGCGCCTGCTTGAGCCGGTACAGCGGAATGCTCATGTCCACGTGATGCGCCGTGTGCTCCATGATGTGGTGCAGCAGCGCGCCGATGCGCAGCGCGAACGTCAGGTGCACGGTGGTGGAGACGAAGGGCTGGGCGCGGGCCCAGGCGGCCTTGCTGTCGTGCCAGGACACCTTCACATGCGTGTGGTGCACGTAGACCACGAAGCCGATCATCGAGCACCAGAACACCAGCGGCGCAACGAAGCCGCACAGCAGCACCGGCGCCACCGGCTGGCCGGTGGCCACGGCGGCCCAGGCCAGGGCGCCGAGCCAGGCCAGCGCATAGGCCGAGACCAGCAGGCCGTCGAGCACGAAGACCGGGCGGCGCGCGGCCATCTCGGCCCGGTTCGGGAAGAACATGCGGCGCCACCAGACCTCGACCAGGTAATACAGGCCCGGCGCCCAGCCGCTGCGGTAGAGCCGCTCCATCAAGCGGCGGTGCGGCGGCAGCGCCGCGTACTCGGCCTGCGTGAGCGGCGCCCAGACGAAGTCCACGCCCTTGAGGTTGGTGAAGCCGTGGTGCACCACGTTGTGCCCCACGTCCCACAGGCTGTAGGGCGTGAGCGAGGGCAGGAAGGCGATGCGGCCGAGCCAGCGGTTCAGGCGGCGGTGCGGCGTCAGGCTCTGGTGGCAGGCATCGTGGCCGATGATGAACAGCCGCCCGGTCATGAACCCCGCTGCCAGCCCGCACAGCAGCTTGGCCCACAGCGGCGACAGCAGCACGGTACCGGCCAGCAGCGCAGCCAGCAGCAGCGTGTCGAAGGCCAGCAGCGCCAGGGCGCGCGCGGTGCTGCGCGCGGCCAGGGGCATCAGCCACTGGCGGATCACCTTGCGGTGCGGCAGCGGATCGTGGATGGGGATGGGATCGACAGGCGGGGTGGTCATGGGCAGGGGTGCAGGCGAGTGCACAGGAGGTCGGACGCCGGCCATCCTAGGCGGAGGCGCGGGCCGCCACCCTGATCAGGATCAAACCGCGGCGAAACGGGCGGGCCTGCCGCCCCAAGGCAAAGCCGTTTTGCCCGGCATCGCCTGAATTGGTACCGGGGTTGTAACCGATTCCATGCCAGAATAGTAACCAAGTTACAGGAGACATGCCCATGGCCCGCCGTGCCACCAAAATCGTTGCCACCCTTGGCCCCGCTTCCAGCGACCCCGCGCTTCTCGAGGAAATGATCCGCGCCGGCGTCAACGTGGTGCGCCTGAATTTCAGCCATGGCAAGGCGCAGGACCACATCGACCGCGCCGCCCTGGTGCGCGAGGCGGCCCAGCGCGCCGGCCGCGAGGTGGCCATCATGGCCGACCTGCAGGGCCCCAAGATCCGCGTCGGCAAGTTCGCCGAGGGCAAGGTCATGCTGGAGCCCGGCGCCAGGTTCGTGCTCGACGCCTCGCGCACCGAGCCGGGCGACCTGCAGGGCGTGGGCCTGGACTACAAGGAGCTGCCGCGCGACGTCAAGCCCGGCGACCTGCTGCTGCTCAACGATGGCCTGATCGTGCTCACGGTGGACGCCGTGCGCGGCGAGCAGGTGCACACCACCGTCAAGCTCGGCGGCGAGCTGTCCAACAACAAGGGCATCAACAAGAAGGGCGGCGGCCTGACGGCGCCGGCACTCACCGCCAAGGACATGGAGGACATCCGCACCGCGATGAGCTTCCAGGCCGACTACGTGGCCGTGAGCTTTCCCAAGAACGCGACCGACATGGAAATGGCGCGCCAGCTCTGCAACGTGGCCGCGGCCGAATACCGCCACCGGCCCGGGCTGATCGCCAAGATCGAGCGCGCCGAGGCCATCCCGCACCTCGAAGCCATCCTCAAGGCCAGCGACGGCATCATGGTGGCGCGCGGCGACCTCGCGGTGGAAGTCGGCAACGCGGCCGTGCCGGCGCTGCAAAAGCGCATGATCCGGCTGGCCCGCGAGCATGACAAGGTGGTCATCACCGCCACGCAGATGATGGAGAGCATGATCACCAACCCGGTGCCCACGCGCGCCGAGGTCAGCGACGTGGCCAACGCCGTGCTCGACGGCACCGACGCCGTGATGCTGAGCGCCGAAACCGCGGCCGGCCGCTTCCCGCTGGAGACCATCGTCGAGATGGCCAACATCTGCATGGAAGCCGAGAAGGCCGAGGACGTGAAGCTCGACGCCGATTTCACCGGCATGGCCTTCAACCGCATCGACCAGTCGATCGCCATGGGCGCGCTGTTCACCGCCCACCACCTGGGCGCCAAGGCCATCGTGGCCATGACCGACAGCGGCTCCACCGCGCTGTGGATGAGCCGCCACCGCATCCACGTGCCGATCTACGCACTGACGCCCAAGGTCGCAACCCAGCGCAAGATGGCGCTGTACCGCAACGTGCGCCCGCTGCTGATGGACACCAGCGCCGACCGCGACACCGCCCTGAGCGAGGCCGAAGGCCACCTCAAGAAGCGCCAGATCGTGCAGAGCGGCGATGTCTACGCCATCACCTGCGGCGAGCCCATGGGCGCGCCGGGCGGCACCAACATGCTCAAGATCTGCCGGGCGAGCTGAGAGCGTGGTGGCGACCGTTTACGACGGGGTCGCCTGCGGATCGTCAACACGGTTTTTTAGAGAAGGGGGCTGGCTCTCGCGGCCTTCCTGCTGGTAGACCTCGCGAAAGGCGGGCGGCGTGGCTTGCGTTCTCCGGCCTGCTCGCGGTGGGAGGTGACGGGTGCGTCACCTTGGCGGGCGTCAACACCGTGGCTGGCGCACGCCCTCTTGTGGCAACCGCGAATGGGGCCTGCGCCCGCAAGCCCCACCACCTGCCTTCAGAGAGTGGGCTGGTTTGCTATCAATATTGTAGCAATAAATGACCACTCTGCCTGGACTTCAGGCATTTTCTTCTGAATTTCTCGCCGCGCCAACCCACTACTGGGGGGCAGGCGGTCCGGGTGTCCGGGCGCAGGCCCCATTCGCGGTGGCCACAAAAGCCAGCGTGCCCACCGCGGCGTTAACGCCGACCCAGACAGCGCACCAGGCACCTTCCACCGCGAGCAGGCCGGAGAACGGGCACCCGGACCGCCTGCCCCTTGCCCGCCAAGCCGGCTGACGAGCAGGCCGACCGAGCGCACCAAGTAAAATCTCCCCAGTTACCAATCAGTTACCAATCAGTTACCAACTTTTTCCCTGGGGATTCAACCATGGCACTCGTTTCGATGCGCGAGCTGCTGGACCATGCCGCCGAGCACGGCTACGGCATTCCGGCTTTCAACGTCAACAACCTCGAGCAGGTGCAGGCCGTCATGGCGGCGGCCGACGAGACCGGTGCGCCCGTGATCCTGCAGGCCAGCGCCGGCGCCCGCAAGTACGCCGGCGAGGCCTTCATCAAGCACCTGATCCAGGCCGCGATCGAGGCCTATCCCCACATTCCGCTGGTGATGCACCAGGACCACGGGCAGAACCCCGACGTCTGCCGCGGCGCCATCGACCTGGGCTTCAGCTCGGTCATGATGGACGGCAGCCTCGAAGCCGACGGCAAGACCATCGCGAGCTACGACTACAACGTGGACGTCACCCGCAAGGTGGTGGACATGGCGCACAAGCTCGGCGTCACGGTCGAGGGCGAGCTCGGCTGCCTAGGCAGCCTGGAGACCATGAAGGGCGACAAGGAAGACGGCCACGGCACCGACGCCACCATGACGCGCGAGCAGCTGCTGACCGACCCCGAGCAGGCCGCCGACTTCGTCAAGCGCACGCAGCTTGACGCGCTGGCCATCGCCATCGGCACCAGCCACGGCGCCTACAAGTTCACGCGCAAGCCCACCGGCGACATCCTGGCGATCGACCGCATCAAGGAGATTCACCGCCGCATCCCCAACACCCACCTGGTGATGCACGGCAGCTCCAGCGTGCCGCAGGAGCTGCTGGCCATCATCCGCCAGTACGGCGGCGCCATGAAGGAAACCTACGGAGTGCCGGTCGAGGAAATCCAGCACGCCATCAAATTCGGTGTGCGCAAGATCAACATCGACACCGACATCCGCCTGGCCATGACCGGCGCGGTGCGCAAGTTCCTGGCCGAGAACCCCGAGAAGTTCGACGCCCGCGAATGGCTCAAGCCCGCGCGCGAGGCCGCCAAGGCCATCTGCAAGCAGCGCTACATCGAATTCGGCTGCGAAGGCCAGGCCGGCAAGATCAAGGGCGACAGCCTGCAGGTGGTCGCCACGCGCTACAGCCAGGGCGAGCTGGCGCAGGTGGTGCACTGAGCCTGAGATAATCGATCCGAATGGTTCATGGCCCGTTGACTGTTCAACGGGCCTTTTTGCTTTCAGACAGACCCCGATCATGACCTCCGCCCTGCACACCTCCGCCCTGACCTCCCTGCCCCTGCTCGCGCGCGGCAAGGTGCGCGACAACTACGCCGTGGGCGACGACCGCATCCTGATGGTGGCCAGCGACCGCATCAGCGCGTTCGACGTGATCATGGGCGAGCCGATTCCGGGCAAGGGCGAGCTGCTCACGCAGATGGCGCTGTTCTGGTTCGGCAAGCTGGGGCACCTGTGCCCCAACCACCTGACCGGCGAGGCCCCCGAGAGCGTGGTGACGCCGGCCGAGGTGCCCCAGGTGCAGGGGCGCTCGATGCTGGTCAAGCGGCTCACGCCGATCCCGGTGGAGGCGGTGGTGCGCGGCTACCTGGCCGGTAGCGGCTGGAAGGAATACCAGGACAGCCGCTCGGTCTGCGGCGTGCCGCTGCCCGAGGGCCTGAAGAACGCCAGCAAGCTGCCGGCGCCGATCTTCACGCCGGCGGCCAAGGCGGCCGTGGGCGAGCACGACGAGAACATCACCTACGAGCGCGTGGTGGAGATGATCGGCGCCAAACTCGCGGCGCAGATCCGCGACATCAGCATCGCGATCTACCAGGCGGCCAGCGAGATCGCGCTGGCCAAGGGCATCATCATCGCCGACACCAAGTTCGAGTTCGGCCTGGCCCCGGACGGCACGCTGGTGCTGATGGACGAGGTGCTCACGCCCGATTCCTCGCGCTACTGGCCGGCCGAGAGCTACCAGGAGGGCATCAACCCGCCGAGCTACGACAAGCAGTTCCTGCGCGACTGGCTGGAGCAGGCCAGGACCAATGGCAAGCCCTGGGACAAGACGCCGCCGGCGCCCAAGCTGCCGCAGTCGGTGATCGACAGCACCGCGGCCAAGTACCGCGAGGCGCTGACGCGGCTGACGGCCTGAGCCGTTCAGCTCAGCTCAGAATCACGGAACTGAGCCGCCGCCGGTAGGTGGCCACCGTGGGGTCCTGCGGCGGAATCTGGCCATCGGCCACCTTGGCTTTGGGCGGCTCGATGATCTCCAGGATGGCGATGTAGGCCTTGCGCGCCAGGCCGTCGCTCCAGCCCGGGTCGCGCATCAGGATCTCCAGCAGCTCGTCCATGGCGGCGGTCCACTGCCGCTGCGCCATCAGGCACTGGGCGCGCTGGAAGCGCGCCTCGAAATCGCGCTTGTTGGCGGCAATCTTGGCATCGAATTCGGCCAGGGTCCTTGCCGGCTGGCCCTGGGGTGCTTCGAAATCGATAGCATCCATCCAGCGCTGCAGCGCGTCGAAGCGGCGCACCAGCGCGGTCTTGCCGATCACCGGGGCGAACGCCACCTTGGCGTCGTCGGTGCGGCCCAGTTGCAGCAGCAGCTTCACGTAGTCGAAGCGCGCGTCGTCGTTGGCCGGGTCGGTGGCCACGGCGTGCTGCAGCTTCTCGAGCGCCGTCTGCGGGTCGCCGTCGGCCAGCGCGTCCAGCGCTTCTTCCTCGGCCTCTTCGGCCACCAGTTCCTCGGCGCTGGGCACATGCTTGTCGAGGAACTCGCGCACCTTGCCCTCGGGCAGCGCGCCCATGAAGCCGTCCACCGGCTGGCCGTTCATCATCAGGATGCAGGTGGGAATGCTGCGGATGCCGAAGGCGCCCGCGAGCTGCTGCTCCTCGTCGGAGTTGACCTTGACCAGCCTGAAGCGGCCCGCGTAGTCGGTTTCCAGCTTCTCGAGCACCGGGCCGAGCGACTTGCAGGGACCGCACCAGGGCGCCCAGAAGTCGACCAGCACCGGGGTGGACATCGAGGCGGCGACCACCTCGGCTTCAAAGTTTTCTACGGTGACGTCAATCATTTGGGGTACTTCAGGGCCAAAAAGTAAAATTCAATCTTTGGGAGCATTCATGAGCTCGATACAGGTTGGCGTGGTGATGGGGTCCAGTTCGGATTGGGACACCCTGCAGCACGCAGTACAGATTCTCCAGGAATTCGGCATCGCCCACGAGGCGCGCGTGATTTCCGCCCATCGCATGCCCGACGATATGTTCGCCTATGCCGAGGCCGCCGTCGGCCGCGGGCTGAAGGCCATCATCGCGGGCGCCGGCGGCGCGGCCCACCTGCCTGGCATGCTGGCGGCCAAGACCACGGTGCCGGTGCTCGGCGTGCCGGTGGCCAGCCGCCACCTGCATGGGGTGGACTCGCTGCACAGCATCGTGCAGATGCCCAAGGGCGTGCCGGTCGCCACCTTCGCCATCGGCACGGCCGGCGCGGCCAACGCGGCGCTGTTCGCCGTGGCCCTGCTGGCCAACCAGGACGCGGCGCTGCGCGCGCAGCTGGACGCCTTTCGCGCCCGGCAGACCGAAACCGCACGCGGCATGACCCTGCCCCCCGCGACCCCATGAGCCTGCCCACCCTTTTTCCCGGCGCCACGCTCGGCGTCATGGGCGGCGGCCAGCTCGGCCGCATGTTCGTGCATGCGGCGCAGCGCATGGGCTATTTCACCGCGGTGCTCGACCCCGACGCGGCCAGCCCGGCCGGCCTGGTGAGCCACCACCACATCCAGACCGGCTACCTCGACCCCGAGGGCCTGGCGCGGCTGGCGGAGTGCAGCGCGGCCGTCACCACCGAGTTCGAGAACGTGCCGGCGCCCGCGCTGGCGGCGCTGGCCCTGCAGCGGCCGGTGGCGCCCGGCGCCGAGGCGGTGGCCATCGCCCAGGACCGAGCCCGCGAAAAAGCCCATTTCGTGCGCTGCGGCGTGCCCTGCGCGCCCTACGCGGTGATCGAGACCCCCGAGCAGCTCGCCGCCGTGCCGGACGAGCTGCTGCCCGGCATCCTCAAGACCGCCCGCCTGGGCTACGACGGCAAGGGCCAGCAGCGCGTGGCGACGCGCGCCGAACTGGCTGCCGCCTGGGCCGGGCTCAAGGGCGTGCCCTGCGTGCTCGAGAAGAGGCTGCCGCTGGCCGCCGAATGCTCGGTGATCGTGGCGCGCGGCTGGGATGGCGCCATGGTGCATTTCCCGCCGCAACTCAACCTGCACCGCGACGGCATTCTGGCCGTGACCCAGGTTCATGAGGGAAATCTGCCAAAGGTCCTGGTGCAGCGGTCGATCGATGCTACCAAATCCATAGCGAACGGCCTGCAGTACGTGGGGGTGCTGTGCGTCGAGTTCTTCGTGCTGGAGGACGGCTCGCTGGTCGTCAACGAGATGGCGCCGCGCCCGCACAACAGCGGCCACTACACCCAGGACGCCTGCGACGTCTCGCAGTTCGAGCTGCAGGTGCGCGCGCTGGCCGGCCTGCCGCTCACGCCGCCGCGCCAGCACAGCCCGGCCATCATGCTCAACCTGCTGGGCGACCTGTGGTTTGCTTCCACCGCCCAGGACGCCGCCACCGAGCCGCCCTGGGCCCGGGTACTGGCCCTGCCGGGCACCCACCTGCACCTGTACGGCAAGCACGAGGCGCGCCGCGGCCGCAAGATGGGCCACCTCAACATCACCGGCGCCAGCGCGGCGCAGGTGCGGGCCACGGCGCTCGAGGCGGCGCAGCTGCTCGGCCTCGAGGCCTTCTGAGGCGGCCATGATCCTGGACGGCCTTGCCCCTGAATCCATCGCCGCGGGCGCCGCGGCGCTGCAGGCCGGCGAACTGGTCGGCCTGCCGACCGAGACGGTCTACGGCCTGGCGGCCGACGCCTCGAACGGCGCGGCCGTGGCCCGCATCTTCGAGGCCAAGGGCCGGCCGAGCGACCACCCGCTGATCGTGCACGTGGCCGATGCCGCGGGCGTGGCGCATTTCGCGGCCCGGGTGCCGGTGTTCGCGCAGCGGCTGATGCAGGCCTTCTGGCCCGGCCCGCTCACGCTGATCCTGCCGCGCCGCCCGGACGTGGGCGCGGCGGCGGCGGCCGGGCAGGACTCGATCGGCCTGCGCTGCCCCTCGCATCCGGTGGCGCAGGCGCTGCTGCGGGCTTGCGAGCGCCTGGGCGTGCATGGCGTGGCCGCGCCGAGCGCCAACCGCTTCGGCCGCGTCAGCCCGACCACGGCGGCGCATGTGCAGGCCGAGTTCGGGGATGCCCTGCTGGTGCTCGACGGCGGCGCCTGCGACGTGGGCATCGAATCCACCATCGTCGACTGCACGCGCGGGGTTCCGGTGCTGCTGCGCCCCGGCGTGTTCACGCGCGCGCAGATCGAGGTCGCTGGCGGCGAGCGCTTGCGCTCGCGCGAGGAACTGGCCGCGCCCGATCCGCGCGCCTCGGGCACGCTGCAGGCGCATTACGCGCCCCACGCCAAGCTGCGCCTGATGGACGCGGCCGCGCTGCAGACCGCGCTCGACCTGCTGGGCGCCGAGGCGTCGGGCATCGCCGTGTGGTCGCGCGCCCTGCTGCGCACGCGGTCCTCCGGCGTGATCCGCCGCCGCATGCCCGACGATGCCGCCGCCACGGCCCAGCAGCTGTTCGCGGTGCTGCGCGATTTCGACGCCCAGGGCGTCAAGCTGATCTGGGTCGAGCTGCCGCCGGCCGTGCCCGAATGGGAAGGCGTGCGGGACCGTTTACAAAGAGCCGCAGCGGCCTAGTTAAACTACCGCCAGACATTTTGGAGATCTCCATGACAACAACCTGGTTGCGCCGCGCCGTGCTGACGGCGGTCTGCGCATCAGCGGCTCTGCTGGCGGCCTGCGGCTCCAGCACCATCGAGTCGCAGCTCACGCCGACGCGCTTCATCTCGTTCGGCGATGCCTTCGCCGATCTCGGCCAGACCGGCAGCCGCTACACCGTCAACGACGGCAGCGTCAACAACTGGACGCAGCAGATGGCGGCGGACTTCGGCGTTCCGATGGCGGCCGTGGTCAGCGGCGGCTTCGCCTACGCCCAGGGCAATGCGCGCATCACCGCCAAGCCGGATGCCGCGGGCAGCAGTGCCACGCCCACCGTCCAGCAGCAGATCGACACCTTCCTCGCGGGCAACACCATCGGCGCCAGTGACGTCGTGGTGCTGGCCGGCGGCACGGCCGACATCATTGCCGAAATGGCCGCCGTGCTGGCCGGCACGCAGACCTCGGCCCAGATGATGGCCAACGTGCAGCAGGCCGGCCGCGATCTGGGGGCCCAGATCCGCCGCCTGACGCTGGTCGGCGGCCAGCACGTGGTGGTGGCGGGCGTCTACAACCTGAGCGTGACGCCCTGGGCCACCCGCATCGGCCAGGGCGCGCTGTTGAGCGATGCCAGCAGCGCGTTCAACCAGGCGCTGCTGGTCAGCATCGTCGACCTGGGCAACAGGGTCCTGTATGTGGACGCGGCTTACTACTACAACCTCGTCGCCGCGTCGCCGACCATCTACGCCATCAACGATGCTACCAGCGTCGTGTGCACCTCGGTAGACCCGGGCAACGGTATCGGCACCGGGGTGAACCAGGTGAATTCGGCGCTGTGCACCCCGTCCACCATCGCGCCAGGCGCCGACTACAGCAAATTCATGTTTGCCGACGGCGTGTACATGACGCCCCAGGCCCAGCGCGTGTTCGGCGACTACGCCTACAACCGCGTGCGGGCCCGCTGGTAGGCCGAGGCCCTTCTCCCCCAAAGAAAAAGCCGGCCCGCGGGCCGGCTTTTTTGTGGCCGCAGGGGCCGCTCAGAAGTCGTAGCCGACCGAGAACGTCAGCACCGTGGGGCGGAACCGGATGTCGATGTTGCGCGCCGCGCCGGCCGTGGTGGCCGTCAGGTGGGTCTTGACCCGGGCCGTGGCGACGGCGGCATTCAGGGTCCACTTGTCGCTGAAGCGGTAGCTGACGCCGGCCTGCGCCGCCAGGCCCCAGGAGTCGCTCAGCGAGATGTCGGTCGGCCCGCCGTTGAGGGCGTTGCCGGTGGCGGTGGACTCGCGCTTGTCGAACCGGGTGTAGTTGATGCCCAGGCCCACGAACGGGCGCCAGGCGCTTTGCGGCTCGCCGAACTTGTAGTTGAAGAACAGCGTCGGGGCGACCTGCCTCACCTTGGCGATCACCTGGCCCTGGAACGAGGACACGATGTAGGCCGGCACGATGGCAGGGTTGAGCTGGGCGGTGACGTCATGGGTGGGCGGGTAGCCCAGCGCCAGCTCCACTTCCATGTTGTTGTTGAACGAATGCGCGAAGGACAGGAACAGCGTGTCCTGGTTCTTCACGCTCAGGCTCACGCCCGAGGGCGGGCCGAGCAGGAACGGGCCGGTGGCATCGCTGGCCGACGAATGCGGCTCGACATGCGAGTAGCCGATGCGCACGGTGTTCTGCGCCGAGGCGGCCGTGCTCAGGCCAGCCAGGGCCAGGGCGGCGGCGATCAGGGTGAAGCGGTGGTTCATGGTGGGTGTCTCCTGCGATCAGAGGCCGGCGGCCAGGACTTGCTGGAAGAAGCCGCGCGCCGCTGCGTTGCAGAAGGGCGGAACCAGGGAGCCGTGGTAGGCCTGCGTCACGGCGCTCACGCCGCCGTCGGTGGCACCGGCGGCGACGGCGGCGGCCGCGGTCTGCGATTTGGCCGTGGCGAAGCCGACCTTGGCCGCCGCATAGGGGTCGCTGGCGCCGCTGGGGGCCGAGTCGACGTCCAGCACGCTCAGCAGGCCGGCGGGCATGGCGGCCGGCGACGGCGCGGTCCAGAACCCTTGCATCACCAGGGTGTTGACGCTGTAGAACACCGTGGGGTCGCCATTGCCGCCGCACAGCAGCACCGGGCGCGTGGGCGTCCAGTTGCGCAGGTCGTTCTTCTTGAAGGCCTGGCGCATCGGGTGCGCAGGCGCGGCCGCCGCGACAACGGTGGTCACCGTGGGCACCGCGCCGTCGGGATTGGCGATGGCGTCCAGCAGGTAGCCGAGGCGTGCGTTGTTGTTGATCAGGTAGCTGGTGCCGAAGCCGAGCGCGAACAGCGGCGCCAGGGCGGGCGGCGTGGTCGGCGGCGTGATGGCGTTCAGGGTGGGCTGCAGCGACGGCGGCGAGCCGGCCGGTGCGGTGGGCGGCGTGCTGTTGAACAGCGCGGTCTGCGGCAGCTTGCCCTGCTGGAACAGTGTGGTGATCGGCGTGGTCGAGGGCAGCAGCGTGTCGATGCCGGTCGCGTAGACCGGGTTGTAGATGTCGGTCAGGTTGCTGTAGATGTTGCCGTAGGCCTTCTGGAAGCTGGTGGACAGCAGTGGCGTGAAGACGGTAGAGCCGAGGTTCACGTTGCCGTAGTACACCGCGTCGCCCAGGGCGGCCAGCGCGTAGGGGCCGGACATCGGCGCGGCGGCCGTGACCGTCTGGCCGGCGGCCTGCAGCGCCTTGTGCGTGGCCATTGCCACGTGCCCGCCCTGCGAGTAGCCGGTGATGAACAGCTTGCCCGAGTCCGCGGCGCCGACGTTGGGCAGCGCCTTGCGCGCGGCGGCCAGCACGTCGATCATTTCCTTGGACTGCTGGTCGGCGTTCAGGTAGGGGTGGTAGGGCAGCCTGGAGGTGTCATAGCCCGCGTAGTTGGGCGCGATCACGATGAAGCCCTGCGCCGCGTAGGTGGCGGCCACCAGCGCGCTTTCGCTGTAGGCGGCGTTCTTGGAGTCGATGATGTTGGCGATGTTGTAGGCCTTGTCGGTCGTCGTGCCGTGGGCGTACAGCACCATCGGCCGCGCGCCCGAGCAGGCGGGGTCGGTGCCGGTCGGCACGATCAGCGCGCCGGTGGCGTTGGTGGCCTCGCCGGCACCGCCGACGGTGCCGTACTGCAGGTAGTAGAAGCTGACGCCGCACTTGGGCGCGCCCGCCACCGCCAGCAGGCTCTGGCCGCTGGCGCTCGCGCTCAGGTTGCCCTGGAACGCGCTGGCCGTCAGCGCCGTCACGCGCAACGGCGGGTTGAACTGCAGCGACCCGCGCGCCCCGCTATTGTCCGTGGTGGTGGTACCGCCGGGATCCGATCCCCCGCCGCCGCAGGCCGCGACGAACACGGCCGCAGCGACGGCGGCCAACCCTGTCAACTTCTTCATGTTGTGTTCTCCGGTTGTGAAAATAGAACGATCGTTCGTTTTTTCACTCACAATGTTACGGCTGCCCCTGTGCAAGTTACACGGGGTAACTACCGATGGCAAATGGGGAGCCCACTCCAGCGGCAAAGCGCCGGGCAGGGTAGAGGCGAAGTCAGCGCGCGCGGTAGCGCAGCTTCATCAGCAGGATGGAGAGCGCCAGGGCCACCGTGACGGCATTGGCCGCCACCACGGGCCAGGCGCCGGCCAGCAGGCCGTACACCAGCCACAGCGCTACGCCGGCCGTGAACACGCTGTACATGCCGAGCGAGATGCCGCTCACGTCGCGCGTGCGGAAGGTCAGCCAGGCCTGCGGCACGAAGCTCAGCGTGGTGCAGAAGGCGGCGAGGTAGCCGATCAGTTCGGTGGTGGGCATGGTGTCGGCGGAAGCACGTTCTTCTAAGACAAAGAGGCGGCCCGGCGGGAGCGCCGGGTCAATGGTCCTTGGCAGCCCAGTCGATCAGGGCGTCGAGCGCCGGGCGCGCGGCGGCGGCGTTGGCGTGGTTGACGATGGCCACCAGCACGTAGCGCCGCCCGCTGGCCGCGTGCACGAAGCCGGCCACGCCGGCCACGTCGCGCAGGCTGCCGGTCTTGAGGTGGGCCGCGCCCACCGCCCGGGCCTTGCTGCGGCGCAGGGTGCCGTCGACACCGGTGACCGGCAGCGAGGACACCAGCTCCGGCATCACGGGCGAGAGCCAGGCCGCCTGCAGCAGGCGCGCCAGCGCCTGCGCGCTGAGGCGGTCGCTGCGGCTCAGGCCCGAACCATTCTCGGTGAAGGGCGCATCGGGCGTGCCGAAGCGCTCCTTCCACCACTGGGCCAGCCACTCGCGCGAGCCCTCGAACGTGCCCAGCCCCTTTTGCTGCAGGCTCAGGGTGAGGAACACCTGCTGCGCCATCACGTTGTTGCTGTACTTGTTGATGTCGCGCACCACCTCGGCCAGAGCCGGCGAGCCGGCCTCGAAGGCCGGCTGCAGGCCGGCCGGCACGCGCCCGTCGCGCACCTGGCCGGCCAGCCGGCCGCCCATGTCGCGCCACAGCCCCTGCACGGCGCGCAGGGCGTAGCTGGCGGGCTCGACGTAGGCCACGGGCCAGGTCTTCTCGCCGCAGGCCAGCGGGTAGGCGCCGGCGAAGCGGATGCGCTGCGGGTCGCCGAAATCGGCCTTCAGCGCGCCGCGCCAGTCGCCGCAGTCGGCCGCGCCGTTCGCCAGCGGCACGGCGGCCTGCATCTGCACGCCGGCCAGCGGCGGCTCGAAGCTCACCTGCGCGCTGCCGGCCGCGCGGTCGGGCTGGAAGGTCATCATGACCGACTTGAAGTTCACCAGCAGCGCATCGGGCGCGGCGTTGTAGGGGCGCAGCGGCTCGCCGTCGAAGGCGCCCGGGTCCTGCGGCGCCACCTCGAACGCGCTGCGGTCCAGCACGATGTCGCCGGCGATGGCCTTCACGCCCAGGCCCTGCACCCGGCGCAGCAGCAGCCACAGCCGCTCCAGCACCAGCTTGGGATCGCCCTGGCCCCGGATGTAGAGGTTGCCGAACAGCGTGCCGTCGCGCACCGCGCCTTCCATGAACACCGGCGTGCTCCAGGTGAAGGCCGGGCCCAGCTGGTCGAGCGCCGCGTAAGTGGTCACCAGCTTCATGATCGATGCCGGGTTGACCTGGGCGCCCGCGCGATGACTCAGGCGCGGCGCGGCGCGGCCCTCGGCGTCGGCCACCAGCATCGTCACGGCGTCGCGCGGGATGCGGGCCCGGGCCAGCGCGGCGTCGACCTCCGCCGGCAGCGGCTGCGCCAGCGCCGCCGCGGCGGCCAGTCCGGCCAGCGCGCCGGCGAGAAGGCTCTTGAATGTCATGGGCCGATTATCCGTTGCAAGGTTGATCCGGCCCGCCGCGGCAGAGCGGCGCCGCCCCCTCGATAATCGGGCCATGCGCCTTTCTCCCCGGGCGACCGGCATCGCCGCCGCGGTCGTCACCGTCATCATCTGGACCTCCTTCATCGTCATCGCCCGGGCCTCGGCCCAGCGCACGCTCGGCCCGTTCGACATCGCCTTCCTGCGCATCCTCGGCGCCAGCTGCGTGCTGCTGCCCTGGGGCGCGTGGCTGGTGCGCCGCCACGGCCTGCCGGGCTGGCTCGGGCTGTCGCCGCTGTCGTTCCGGCTGACCGCGCTGACGGGCCTGTTCGGCGGCCTGCTCTATGCCATGCTGGCCTACAGCGGCTTTTTCTACGCGCCCGCGGTGCACGCCTCGGTGCTGATGCCCGGCAGCCTGCCGCTGTGGACCACCCTGCTGGCGGCGCTGATCCTGCGCGACCGCATCACGCCGGCGCGTGCCCTGGGGCTGGCCTGCATCGTCGCGGGCGACCTGCTGGTGGGCGGCAGCAGTCTGCTCGGCGCGTTCTCCGGCGGCCAGGTCTGGAAGGGCGACCTGCTGTTCATGAGCGCGGCGTTCTGCTGGGCGGTCTACAGCGTGCTGGCGCGCCGCCACGGGCTGGACGCCGTGCGGGCGACCATCGCCGTCACGGTGTTCGCCTTCATCGCCTATGTGCCGGCCTACACGCTGCTGACGGCGTGGGGCGCGATGCCCAGCCGCCTGGGCGCGGCCCCGGCCGGCGAGGTGCTGTTCCAGCTGCTGTTCCAGGGCGGGGGCTCGGTGGTGATCTCGGGCATCACCTTCACCAAGATGGTCCAGCACTTCGGCCCGGTGCGCTCGACCATGCTGACCGCGCTGGTGCCGGGCCTGTCGGCGCTGGGGGCGGTGCTGTTCCTGGGCGAGCCGCTGTACTGGAACCTGCTGGCCGGGCTGGCGCTGGTGACGGCGGGCATCGTGTTCGGCGTGCGGGGCACCCTGGCGCCGACCGGGGCTGCTATGAAAAAAGTAGCTGCCGAAGACCGCTGCATGCGGACATCGGGCTGATTTGACCTGAAAATGGCGCCTGCATGAAGATTCTGGCCTTCGACACCAGCACCGAGACCCTGTCCATCGCCCTGGGCGACGGCGCGCGCGTCTGGCTGCATGCCGGCGCGGGCGGCGCCCAGGCCTCGGCCACGCTGATCCCGGCCATCGAGGCGCTGATGGCGCAGGCCGGCCTGGGCTTCGCGCAGCTCGACGCCATCGCCTTCGGCCGCGGCCCCGGCTCGTTCACCGGGCTGCGCACCGCCTGCGCGGTGGCGCAGGGGCTGGCTTTCGGCGCCGCCGTGCCGGTGCTGCCGATCGACACCCTGCTGGCCGTGGCCGAGGAGGCCCGCCACCACCACGGCGCCACGCGCGTGATGGCCGTGCTCGATGCGCGCATGGACGAGGTGTACGCGGCCAGCTACGAATTCGACGGCCGGCAGTGGCGCCAGCAGGCGCAGGCCGGCCTGGCGAAGCCCGAAGCCCTGAGCCTGGCGCCGGGCTGGGCGCTGGCCGGCAATGCGTTCGCCGCCTACGGCGCGCGCCTGCCCGCGGCGGCGGCGCGCCTGGACGCGCTGCCCACGGGCGCCGCGCTGCTGCGGCTGGCCCCGGCCCTGCTGGCCGCCGGCGCGGCCGTGCCGGCCGACCAGGCCCTGCCGCTCTACATTCGCGATAAAGTGGCAAAAACAACCGAGGAGCGCGCCGCCGACAAGGCCGCCGCCCCCTGACCGATGAGCGCCGTCTTCAACACCATCGAAGCCCAGTTCGAGCCGCTGACCGAAGCGCGGCTCGACGAGGTCGCGGCCATCGAGCAGACCGCCTACGCGCACCCCTGGTCGCGCGGCAACTTCGCCGACTCGCTGCGCTCGGGCTACCAGGCGCAGTTGCTCACGGCGGGCGAGCAGATCCTTGGCTACTTCGTCGCCATGAAGGGCGTGGACGAGGTGCACCTGCTCAACATCACGGTGGTGCCCGCGAGCCAGGCGCAGGGCTGGGGCCGCGTGATGCTGGACGCGCTGTCGATCTGGTCGCGCGGCCAGGGCGCGCAGTGGCTGTGGCTCGAAGTGCGCGTGAGCAACCAGCGCGCCCTGCAGATCTACGAGCGCCACGGCTTTCGCCGCGTCGGCGAACGCAAGAACTACTACCCCGCCCATGGCGGCCAGCGCGAGGATGCGGTGGTGATGAGCCTGAAGCTATGAGCCTCGATCTCGACGAACGCCAGCGCGCGATGCTGGAGGCGATGCACGTCAAGGTCTGGTTTCCCCAGACCCCGGTGCAGGCCGCCGCCGCGGCCGAGACGGCCGTGCCCGCCCGCCCCGCAACGGCGCCTGTGGCCATCGCGGCTGCTCCTGAAAAGAGAGCAGCCAATGACCCGCCGATGCGGACTTCCGGCCAAAATGAGCCCGAAAACCGGCCCGTGGCGCGCGCCCCGCGCCCCGCCGGCATCGGGGCCATGGACTGGCCCGCGCTGCAGGCCGCCGTGGCCGGCTGCCAGGCCTGCAGGCTGTGCGAGCGGCGCAAGAACACCGTGTTCGGCGTCGGCCAGGCCCCGGCGGCGCCCGGGCAGCCGCCCCGGGCCGACTGGCTGATCGTCGGCGAGGCGCCCGGCGAGAACGAGGACCTGCAGGGCGAGCCCTTCGTCGGCCAGGCCGGCAAGCTGCTCGACAACATGCTCAAGGCCATCGGGCTCGACCGGCACCACAACGTCTTCATCGCCAACGTGCTCAAGTGCCGCCCGCCCGGCAACCGCAACCCCGAGCCCGAGGAAGTGGCGCAGTGCGAGCCCTACCTGCGCCGCCAGGTGGAGCTGCTGCAGCCCCGCATCATCCTGGCCATGGGCCGCTTCGCCGTGCAGTCGCTGCTGCAGACCACCGAGCCGATCGGTCGCCTGCGCGGACGCAGCCACACCTACCACGGCGTGCCCGTGATCGTGACCTACCACCCCGCCTACCTGCTGCGCAGCCTGCCCGACAAGGCCAAGGCCTGGGCCGACCTGTGCCTGGCGCTTGAGCTCATGCAGCAGCAGGCTGGCTCGGCCGGTCCGGGCTAATTTCTCGCCGCGCCGAGCGGGCTCGCGGCCGGGGCCTGGCGCGACGGCCACAGCACCGAGGCGATCGCCGCCATCATCAGCGCCACCGAGGCCCAGTCCTGCCAGTGCAGCACCTCGCCCAGCCACAGCGCGCCCGAGAACACGCCGAGCACCGGGATCAGCATCACGCTCAGCGTGGACGCCACCGGCGGCAGGCCGCGCGCTAGGTAGAACCAGGCGGCCTGCGCGAAGCCGAACACCAGCACCGCGTTGAACGCGATGGCGCTCCAGGTGACCCCGGACGGCGCCCGCCACTGCGGCCGCTCGAACAGCACGGCCAGCGTGCTGACCACGAGCGTGGTCAGCGCCGTCATCCAGAACGAGATCGTGAGCGTCGGCACCGGCAGGGTGGTGCGGCGCAGCATCTGCGTGCCGACGGCCCAGGTCGCGGCGCCGGTGAGCATCAGCAGCACGCCCAGCGGCCGGCCCGTGAGGTGGGTGAGTTCGTGCCACAGCAGCAGCAACACGCCCAGCGCCGCGGCCGCCACGCCGGCCCAGGCGCGCGGCAGCAGGCGGTTGCCGAAGAACAGCGCGCCGAACACGGCCGAGAAGATCGGCATGGTGTAGCCCAGGATCGCCGCGCGCCCGCTGGACAGCGACTGGACGGCCACGATGATCAGGCTGTGCCAGACGAACATGTTGAAGAACGCCAGCCAGAACAGCTCGCGCCAGTGCGCGCGCGGCACGCGGAACGGTATCTTCATCGCCACCAGCGCCAGCCCCAGCAGCGGCAGGCCCAGCCACATCGAGATCATGCGGAAGGTCAGCGGCGGGTAGTCGGTCACCCCCAGCTTCATGATCGGCCAGTTCAGGCCCCAGACCAGGGTGAGGGCGACGAGGGTGACGAGTTGTTGCTTCGAGAGCTGCGGCATGGGGCGATTGTGCCCAAAGGGCCGCCGGCCGGTGCGCGCGGGGCCGCGCCTTAAAATCGGGCCATGACCTTTCTCGACATGCTGCGCGCCGCCGGGCGCCAGAACGGCTCGATGCTGTGCGTGGGGCTGGACCCCGAGCCCACGCGCTTTCCGTCCCGGCTCAAGGGCGACGCCAACAAGATCTACGACTTCTGCGCGCACATCGTCGACGCCACGGCCGACCTCGCGATCGCCTTCAAGCCGCAGATCGCCTACTTCGCCGCGCACCGCGCCGAAGGCCAGCTCGAACGCCTGATGGAACACATGCGCCGCGTGGCGCCGCAGGTGCCCATCATCCTGGACGCCAAGCGCGGCGACATCGGCTCCACCGCCGAGCAGTACGCGCGCGAAGCCTTCGAGCGCTACGGCGCCGACGCCGTCACGCTGTCGCCCTTCATGGGCTTCGACTCGGTGCAGCCCTACCTCAAGTTCGAAGGCAAGGGCGCCTTCCTGCTGTGTCGCACCTCCAACCCCGGCGGCGACGACCTGCAGAACCAGCGGCTGTCGTCGGTGCCCGGCGAGCCGCTGCTGTACGAGCACGTGGCGCGCCTCGCGCAGGGGCCGTGGAACCTCAACGGCCAGCTCGGCCTGGTGGTCGGCGCCACCTACCCGGCCGAGATCGAGCGCGTGCGCGCGCTGGCGCCCACGCTGCCGCTGCTGATCCCCGGCGTGGGCGCGCAGGGCGGCGACGCGGTGGCCACCGTCAAGGCCGGCTGGCGCGAAGACGCGCCCATCATCGTCAACTCCTCGCGCGCCATCCTCTACGCCTCGGGCGGCGACGACTTCGCCGAGGCCGCGCGGCACGAGGCGTTGCGCACGCGCGACCTGCTGCAGCAGGCCGCCCGCGCCTGATCCCACCGCCGCCAGCCGACCGAGGGGCGCGATGCAACTCAAGTGGCTGGAAGATTTTCTTGCGCTGGCGCAGACGCGCAGCTTCACGCGCGCGGCCGAGCTGCGCCACGTCACCCACCCGGCCTTCGGCCGCCGCATCCGGGCGCTGGAAGCCTGGGCCGGCACACCGCTGGTGGCCGAGCGCGGCGGCGGCCCCGTGGCTCTCACGCCGGCCGGCGAGAACTTTCTGGAGAACGCCGCCCAGCTCGTGCAGGGCCTGGGCAGCTCGCGCGAGGCGCTGCGCAACGCGGCCGGGCGGCAGGCCCGCAGCGTGTCGCTGGCCACCGGCCGCACCCTGGCGCGCACCCTGGTGGCCGACTGGCTGGTGCGCCTGCGCCCGGTGCTGGGCGGCGCCGAGATGCAGGTGCTCACGCGCAGCCTGCAGGAGACGGCGCACATGCTGGAGCGCGGCGAGGTCGATTTCTCGCTGCTGTACCACCACCCGGTGCTGGCCTTCGGCCTGAACGCGCGGCAGTTCACCCACCTCACGCTGGCCTCCGACCGGCTGGTGCCGGTGTCGCGCACCGACGCCCGGGGCCGGGCGCAGCACGCGTTCGGCGGCCGCGCGCCGACACCGTACCTGGCCTACGCGCCCACGCTGGCGCTGGGCCGGCTGGTGGACGACCACCTGGCCAACAACCCGCTGGCCCCGGCGCTGGCGCGGCGCGTGGAGTGCGACTCGCCCGACGCCCACCACGAGTACGCGCTCAAGGGCCTGGGCGTGGCCTGGCTGCCCTGGTCCATGGTGCACGCCGACTGCCGGGCCGGCCGGCTCGCGGTGCTGGGCGATGCGCGCCTGGAGGTGCGCTTCGACGTGCGCCTGTACCGCCCCAAGCGCCGCCTCGGCCCGCTGGCCGAATCGGTCTGGCAGGCCTTCGTGGCGCGCGGATGACGGCCTGCCGCTGAGTGCCGTTCTGGCTCGGAATGGTGCTGATCTGGCACACGCCAAGGCGCCAGGGCTCGGACAATCCGGTTCCGGCCCTCTTGCCGTGCCGTCCATCGACGGCGCTTTCCTTCAGAGAACACCACCGGAGCCTTGCCATGACATGTTTCCCTTCTCTCGTTGCACGCCTCGCGCCCGTGCTGTGCGGGCTGCTGGCGCTGGCCGGCGCCGCGCCGGCCGCTGCCGCCGACGCAGCCTACCCCGCCAAGCCCATCACCCTGATCGTGGGCTACCCGCCCGGCGGCAGCACCGACCTGATGGGCCGCCTGGTCGGCGCCGAGCTGGCCAACCGGCTGGGCCAGCCCGTGGTCATCGAGAACCTGGGCGGCGCCGGCGGCACCATCGGCGCGCAGAAGGTGGCCAACGCGGCGCCTGATGGCTACACCCTGCTGGTGGGCGCCAACAACGAGCTTGCGATCGCGCGGCTGGTCACCAGGTCCGTCAAGTACGACCTCAGGCAGTTCACCCCGATCGGCCTGATCGGCTCGCAGCCCATGGTGCTGGTGGCTTCGACCAGCACCGGCGTGAAGAACACCGCCGAGTTCAGCCAGCTCGTGGCGAAGAACCCCGGCAGGTTCAGCTACGGCAGCTCCGGCGTGGGCACGGCGCTGCACCTGGCCGGCGAGATGGTCAAGGAGCAGGGCAGGCTGTTCATGACGCACATCCCCTACCGCGGCGTGGCCCCGCTGACCAGCGACCTGGTGGGCAACAACATCGAGTTCGGCGTGTTCGTGCTCTCCAGCGGCCTGCCGCAGATCCGCGCCGGCAAGCTGGTGGCCCTGGGCACGACCGAGGCCAAACGCTCGCCCGCCACGCCCGACATCCCGGCGCTGGCCGAGTCGCCGCAGTTCAAGAATGTGGACATCAGCTCCTGGTTCGCCCTCATGGGTCCGGCCGGCCTGCCGCAGCCCGTGGTGGCGCGGCTCAAGAAGGCGCTGACGGAGACGCTGCAGTCGCCCGATTTCCGCCAGAAGATGCTGGCCGCCGGCTCTGGCGTGGCCGACCCGAACCTCAACATCGACAAGTTCCTCGGTGACGAGGTGGCCAAGTACCGCAAGATCGTGCAGTTCGCCAAGATCGAGGAGTGAGGGGCGATGCCGGACCGTTCTCTTTCTTCTTCCCTACCGTTTGAGCTGCCCCGGCCCGAGCTGGGCGCCTGGCGCGCCGGCAACACCGGCGTCGAGGGCGTGTGGCATTTCGACGCCGCCACACCCGGGCGCCACGTGATGCTGAGCGCCCTGGTGCACGGCAATGAGCTGTGCGGCGCCTGGGCGCTGCTGGGGCTGCTGGCCGCCGGCGTGCGGCCGCAGCGCGGCCGGCTCACGCTGGCCTTCTGCAACCTCGAGGCCTTCGACCGCTTCGACGCAGCCGACCACGACGCCTCGCGCTTCGTGGACCAGGACTTCAACCGCCAGTGGAGCGACGCGCGCATCGACGCCGGCGACACGCGCGAGCGCCGCCGCGCCGCCGCGCTGCGCCCCTTCGTGCGCGAGGCCGACTGGCTGCTCGACCTGCACTCCATGCACGAGCCCTCGGCGCCGCTGCTGCTCACCGGCCTGCAGCCGCGCAACCTGGCGCTGGCGCGCGCGCTGCGCAGTCCCGGGCATGTGGTGATCGACGCCGGCCACCAGGACGGCGTGCGCATGCGCGACTACGGCCGCTTCGGCGCCGGCCTGGGCGCGGCGGACGACGACGGCACGCGCTCGCTGCTGCTCGAATGCGGCTTCCACGGCGCCCTGTCCAGCCGCAGCGTGGCGCAGGACGCCTGCCTGCGCTTTTTGCGGGAGGCCGGCACGCTCGACGCCGAGGCCGCGCAGCGACTGCTGCCGGATTGGCGCCAGCCCGACGCGCCGCGCCAGTGGGCACTGGAGGTCACGGGCCCGGTGGTGGCCCGCAGCAGCGACTTCCGCTTCGTGCAGCCCTACACCGGCCTGGAGCTGATCGAGCGCGCCGGCACCGTGATCGGCTGGAACGACGGCGAGCCGGTCACCACGCCCTACGACGACTGCGTGCTCGTGATGCCCTCCACGCGCCAGGCCCGCGCCGGCGTGACGGTGGTGCGCTTCGCGCGCCGGCGCGCGCTGTAGCGCGCCCTAGCGGCGCGCGCGCAGCCGCTCGCCGAACATCACGCTGCCCAGCGCCAGCACCACCAGCGCGATGCCGGCCCACTGCCAGCCCGTGATGGCCTCGCCCAGGGCCAGCATGCCGGTGGCCAGCCCCACCACCGGCACGCCCAGGCTGAACGGGGCGACGCGGTTGGCCGGGTGGCGCTTGAGCAGGCCGGTCCACAGCGCGTAGGCCAGGATGGTGGCGATCCAGCCCAGGTAGGCCACGGCCAGCCAGCCGCTGGCGGGCGCCTGCAGCCAGTGCCAGCGCACGGCCGGGTCGTCGAAGGCCAGCGAGAACACGGTGAACGGCAGGATCGGCACCAGGCTGCTCCAGACCACGAAGCCCAGCGCGTCGAAGCTGCGGCTGGACTGCTGGGCCTTGCGCGCCACGATGTTCGAGGCGGCCCACATGGCGGCGGCGCACAGGTTGAGCACGAAGCCCCAGGCGGTGGTGGCGCTGGACGCGGCGCCGGGCACCGCATAGTTCAGGGCGAAGCAGGCCAGGCCCAGCGCCGCCAGCCCCAGGCCGATCTGCAGCGGCCGGCTGGCGCGCTCGCGCAGCAGCACGAAGCCGAACAGCGCGGTGAAGAACACCTGCGTCTGCATCAGCACCGAGGCCAGCGCCGCCGTCATGCCGACCTGCAGCGCGGAGAACAGGAAGCCGAACTGCCCCACGCCCTGGGCCAGGCCGTACAGCACCACCCATTTCCAGTGCAGGCGCGGCGGGCGGACCAGCAGCGCCAGCGGCAGCACGGCGAACACATAGCGCACCGCGCCGAGCTGGAACGGCGTGAAGTCGCGCAGCGCGAACTTCATGGCCACGAAATTCAGGCCCCAGATCACGACCACGGCCAGCGCGGCCGCGAGATCCCGGCCGCTCAGGCGCTGCGGGTCCATGCCAGCCAACCTACTCGGCTGCGCGCGAGGCGGCGAGCTGGGACTTGGCGCGCGCGGCCAGCGCCACTTCGCCCGGGGTGGCGGGGGTCCAGGCGTCCACCGGCATCGGGCGGCCGTGCGAGTCGACCGAGACGAACACGATCAGGCATTCGGTGGTCTTCTCCAGCACCCCGCCCTTCATGTCGCCGCTGCGCACCTCCACCGCGATGTTCATGCTGGTGCTGCCGGTGTAGGCCAGGCGCGCCTCCTCTTCCACCAGGTCGCCGATCATGATGGGCCGGTGAAAGCGGATGCCGCCCACGTAGACGGTGACGCAGTAGCGCTTGGCCCAGCTCGTGGCGCAGGCGTAGCCGGCTTCGTCGATCCACTTCATGACGGTGCCGCCGTGGACTTTGCCGCCGAAATTGACGGCGCTGGGTTCGGCGAGAAAACGCAGGGTGATGCTGGACATGGGCAGGCGCGGTGAATCAGAACGAAGGCCCGATTATGGGCGGGGCTCGGCGCCGCCCGGCATCGGTTCTCGGTGACTTCAAAATTGATAGCATGAAATGACCGTCCGACAAGGACATCAGCCTGTTTTTGATGATTTTTTGGCCGCAGAACACCCGGTGGCGCCGATTGCGGCCTCAGGCCTCGCCCTGCAGCGTGACGTGGGTCTCGAAGCGGTCGGACGGCCCCAGCAGCCGCTGGTATTCCACCGGTCGGCCCTGGGCGTCGTAGCCGATGCGCTGCACGTCCACCAGGGCCGAGCCGACCGCGACCTGCAGCAGCTTCGCCACCGTCGGCGCGGCCAGGCTGGCGCGGGTGATCAGGTCGATCCTGGCGTAGTGGTGGCCCTGGCTGGCCAGCAGCTCCGACAGCGCCTGGCGGTTGAAATCCGCCCGCTTGAAGTGGCGGCCAATGTCCTCGGGCAGGAACACCGTGGTGTGCACCTGGGGCTGCCCCTGCATCATGCGCACGCGCACCACGCGCAGGACTGGCGCGCCGTCCTCGAGCTGCAGGCTCTGGCCGACATCGGGCGAGGCGGGCACGAAGCCGAACTCCTGCACCACCGACTGGCTCAGGGTGCGGCGCCGGGCCACCTGCTCCAGGTAGGCCGCGATCGGCGTTGGCATGGCAATCGCCGAGGCCTTGGGCGACACGAAGGTTCCGCTGCCGGCCTTGCGCAGGATCAGGCCCTGCTGCTCCAGCGATTTCAGGGCCCGGCGCACCGTGACGCGCGAGACGCTGTGCAGCTCGCACAGCTTTTCTTCGGTGGGGAGCCGGTCGCCCGGACGGTAGCCGCCCGCCGCGATGCTGTCCTTGATGAGGGTGGAGATCTGGTGGTGCAGCGACGTGCCCGGCAAGCGACTGACAGCATTCATCGGTGAATTCTAGGGGTCGGTCTAAATGTATTAATATCAATACAAATATTCGAAGGAGATCCCCATGGCATTTGCCTCCCCCGTGTCGGCCGGGCCGACTCTTGCCCGGCCTGCGGGCCCGCGCCGCCGCACCGTGCTGGCCGCTTTCGGCGCGAGCGCCTTCTCTGGCCTGGCATCGGCGCAGGGCGGCGCTCCGGCCTTCAGGCCGAACCGGCCGGTCAGGCTGATTTCGCCGCTGCTGGCCGGGGGCGCGACGGATGCCATCGTGCGTCCGATCGCCTTGCGGCTGGCCGAGCTGTGGGGCCAGTCGGTGGTGGTGGAAAACCGCCCGGGCGGCGGCACCATCATCGGCACCCAGGCGGTGGTGCAGGCGCCGCCCGACGGCCACACCTTCGGCGTGGTCATCAGCGCACTGACCATCAACCCCAGCCTGCGCAGCGACCTGCCCTACGACACCTTCAAGGACATCACCCCGCTGAGCCAGATCGGCAACATCACCGGCGCGCTCGTGGCGCACCCCTCGTTCGAGGGCAACTCGGTGGAGGAGCTGATCGCGCTCGCCAGGGCGGCGCCCGGGAAGATCTCCTATGCCTCGCTGGGCGTGGGCACGGCCGCCCACGTGACGGCGGAGCTGCTGAAGGTGCGCAAGGGCATCGACATGGTCCACATCCCCTATGCGGGCAGCAGCGCGGCCTACCGCGAACTGCTGCCCGGGCGCGTGCCCATCGGCTTCGTGGTGCTCGAGTCGGCCCTGCCGCACGTCAAGGCGGGCAAGCTCAATCAAGGTGCTGGCGCTGACCGACATCCGCCGCAACAAGGTCTATCCGCAGTACCCCACGCTCGAGGAAGCCGTGCCCGGGCTGGGCTATGACAGCCCGTTCGGCTTCATCGGCCCGCGCGGCCTGAGCGACGACCTTGCGCAGGCCCTGAGCGCGGACATCGTGCGCGTGCTCGGCCTGCCCGACGTGCGCGAGCACCTGGTGCGCCAGGCCATGGACGTCATCGCCTCGACGCCGCGCGAGTTCGCCGCCGTGATACGCCGCGACGTGGCGCACTGGAGGCAGGCGGTCAAGGAATCGGGTGCCAATGTCAGCTGAGCCCACCCTGTTCGACAAGGTCTGGCGCCGCCACGTGGTGGCCGACCTGGGCGAAGGCTTTGCCCTGCTGCATGTGGACCGCCATGTGCTCCAGGACTTCAACGGCAGCGCCTTCACCCGGCTGGCGGCGCGCGGCCTGCCGGTGCGCAATCCCGAACTGACGTTCGCCACGCCCGACCATTCGGTGTCCACCGACCCGCGCGACGCCGATCCGGCGCAGCGGGCCAACCCGCACGCGGTGGCGCTGCGCAACGACACGCGCAGGTTCGGCGTCAAGCTGTTCGACGTGGGCCAGCTCGGCCACGGCATCGTGCATGTGATCGCGCCCGAGCTCGGCCTGGCGCTGCCCGGCCTGACCGTGGCCATCGGCGACAGCCACACCTGCACCCACGGCGCCCTGGGCACCCTGGCCTGGGGCGTGGGCCAGGGCGAGCTGCTGCACATCCTGGCCACCCAGACCTGCGTGCAGCGCAAGCCGCGGACGATGCGCGTCACGCTGGACGGGCCTGTGCCGCCAGGCGTGGGCGGCAAGGACCTGATCCTGCACCTGATCCGCACCCTCGGCGCCGACGCCGGCAACGACTACGCCGTCGAATACGCCGGCAGCGCCGTGCAGGCCCTGCCGATGGAGGCGCGCTTCACCCTGTGCAACATGTCGGTGGAATGGGGCGCGCGCTACGGCATGGTCGCCCCCGACGACACCACCTTCGCCTGGCTCGCCGGCCGGCCCTATGCGCCGCAGGGCGCGCTATGGGACGCCGCCGTGGCCGACTGGCGCGGCCTGGCGTCGGAGCCCGGGGCCCGGTTCGACCGCGAGGTCACGCTGGACGTGCGCCGGCTGGCGCCCCAGGTCACCTGGGGCAACAGCCTCGACATGGGCCTGTCGATCGGCGAGTGCGTGCCCGATCCGCAGCACGAGCCCGATGCGGCGCGGCGCGCCAGCCTCGAGGCATCGCTGCGCTACATGGGACTGGCGCCCGGGCAGCGCATGGCGGGGCTGCCGGTCGACCGCGTCTTCATCGGCTCGTGCACCAACAGCCGCCTGTCCGATCTGCGGGCCGCCGCCGCCGTGGTGCGCGGGCGCCGCGTGGCGCCCGGCGTGCAGGCCTGGGTGGTGCCGGGCTCCGAGCAGGTGCGCCGCGAGGCACAGGCCGAGGGGCTGGACCAGGTGTTCATCGCGGCGGGCTTCGACTGGCGCACGCCGGGCTGCTCGATGTGCCTGGGCGCCAATGGCGACACCCTCGGCCGCGGCGAGCGGGCGCTGTCCACGGCCAACCGCAACTTCGCGGGGCGCCAGGGGCCGGGCAGCCGCACCCACATCACCGGGCCGGTGCTGGCCGCCGCGTCGGCCTGCACCGGCGTCATCACCGATCCGCGCGACGGATTCCTGGAGGAGGCGGCATGACGGCGCTGGTCACCCTGAGCGGCGCTGCCGCCCC
This sequence comes from Variovorax terrae, assembly GCF_022809125.1. Lineage (NCBI taxonomy): Bacteria > Pseudomonadati > Pseudomonadota > Betaproteobacteria > Burkholderiales > Comamonadaceae > Variovorax > Variovorax terrae. Next base: position 545,548 of record NZ_JALGBI010000003.1, read on the forward strand.
CCTGTTTCAACCCGACATCAACACCGACACCATCGCACCGCTGGTGCGCTCGGCCGGCGGCGCGCAGCCGGTCGGCCTGCGCAGCCAGGCGGAACTGGCGCAGCGCCTGTTCGGGCCGTGGCGCTACCAGGCGGACGGCCGGGAGAATCCGGACTTCGTGCTGAACCAGGCACCCTACCGCCAGGCGCGCTTTCTGATCGGCGGGCCCAACTTCGCATGCGGCAGCTCGCGCGAAACAGCGGCCACCATGCTCCAGGCGTTCGGGATCCGCTGCGTGATCGCGCCCAGCTTCGGCCAGATCTTCCGCGACAACTGCTTTCGCAACCACATGCTGCCCTTGATGCTGGAGGCTGCCACGGTGCAGCGGCTGGCTCAGGCGGCGCGCGGCGGCGCCGCGTTTCACCTCGATCTGGAGGCCATGACGCTGACGCCGCCCGATGGCGAGCCGATTTCCTTCACCCTGCCCGACTTCCGCCGCGAGATGCTGCTGGCCGGGGCCGACGAGGTGGAGGTGACGCTCCGGCGCGAGCCGGCCATCGCCGCCTACCAGCAGCGCGTGCGCCGGGAGCGGCCCTGGGAGTGGCTGGCCGAGCCCGTGTGAGGTGCGCGGCGGCCCGCTGGATGGCGGTGCCTAGCGTGCCAGCACGGTCTTGAGGTAGCGCCCGGTGTGGCTGTCCGGGTGGGCCGCCAGTTCTTCCGGCGTGCCGGTGCCCACCACCTGGCCGCCGCCGGCGCCGCCTTCGGGGCCCATGTCGATCAGCCAGTCGGCGGTCTTGATGACGTCGAGGTTGTGCTCGATCACCACGATGGTGTTGCCCGCGTCGCGCAGTTGGTGCAGCACCTTGAGCAGCAGGTCGATGTCGGCGAAGTGCAGGCCGGTGGTGGGCTCGTCCAGGATGTAGAGCGTGCGGCCGGTGTCGCGCTTGCTGAGTTCCAGCGCGAGCTTGACGCGCTGCGCCTCGCCGCCCGACAGCGTGGTGGCGGCCTGCCCGAGCTTGATGTAGCTCAGGCCGACGTCCAGCAGGGTCTGCAGCTTGCGCGCGATGGTGGGCACGGCCTTCAGGAACTCGTGCGCGGTCTCGACCGTCATGTCGAGGATCTGCGCGATGTTGCGGCCCTTGTACAGCACCTCCAGCGTCTCGCGGTTGTAGCGCTGGCCGTGGCAGACGTCGCAGGGCACGTAGACGTCGGGCAGGAAGTGCATCTCCACCTTGACCACGCCGTCGCCCTGGCAGGCCTCGCAGCGGCCGCCCGCCACGTTGAAGGAGAAGCGCCCCGGGCCGTAGCCGCGCTCGCGCGCCATCGGCACCTCGGCCATCAGCTCGCGGATCGGCGTGAACAGGCCGGTGTAGGTGGCCGGGTTGCTGCGCGGCGTGCGGCCGATGGGCGACTGGTCGACGTTGATGACCTTGTCGAAATGCTCGATGCCCTCGATCGCCTCGTGCGGCGCCGGCTCCTCGTGCGAGCGGTAGAGCTGGCGCGCCACGGCGGCGTACAGCGTGTCGTTGACCAGGGTGCTCTTGCCCGAGCCCGAGACGCCGGTCACGCAGGTCAGCAGGCCCACGGGAAAGTCCACGCTCACGTTCTTCAGGTTGTTGCCGGTGGCGTGGACGATCTTCAGCACCTGCGGGTCGGCCTGGGCGGCCAGCGAGTGGCGCTGCGCGGGTACGGCAATCTTCAGGGTCTGGGCCAGGTAGCGGCCGGTCAGCGACTCGGCGTTGGCCTGCACCTCCTCGAAGGTGCCCTGTGCGATCACGCGCCCGCCGTGCACGCCCGCGCCCAGTCCCATGTCGATCACGTGGTCGGCGGCGCGGATCATGTCCTCGTCGTGCTCCACCACCAGCACGCTGTTGCCGATGTCGCGCAGGTGCTTGAGCGTGCCGATCAGCCGGTCGTTGTCGCGCTGGTGCAGGCCGATGCTGGGCTCGTCGAGCACGTACATCACGCCCGTCAGGCCCGAGCCGATCTGGCTGGCTAGCCGGATGCGCTGCGCTTCGCCGCCGCTCAGGGTGTCGGCGCTGCGGTCGAGGCTCAGGTAGTTGAGCCCCACGTCATTGAGGAACTTGAGCCGCAGGCCGATCTCGCGCACCACCTTGTCGGCGATCTCGGCCTTGGCGCCCTGCAACCGCAGGGCGTTGAAGTAGTTGAAGCTCTCGCGCAGCGTGGCGCGGCTGATCTCGTAGATGGCCCGGGCCTGCTCGCCCTCGCCCACCTTCACGTGGCGCGCCTCGCGCCGCAGGCGCGTGCCGCCGCAATCGGGGCAGGGCTGCAGGCTGCGGTAGCGCGCCAGTTCCTCGCGCACCGCCACCGAATCGGTTTCGCGGTAGCGCCGCGCCATGTTGGGGATGATGCCTTCGAACGGGTGCTTCTTGGTGAGCTTCTTGCCCGCGAAGTTGCCCGAGTCCATGACGTAGCTGAACCGGATGTCTTCCTCGCCCGAGCCATGCAGCACCACTTGCTGCACGGGCGCCGGCAGTTCCTCGAACGCCGTGTCGACGCTGAACTTGTAGTGCCTGGCCAGGCTTTCGATCAGGCTGAAGTAGTAGCCGTTGCGCCGGTCCCAGCCCTTGATCGCGCCGCTGGCCAGGCTCAGCGATGGAAACGCGACCACGCGCGCCGGGTCGAAGAACTCCATGTGGCCCAGGCCGTCGCAGGCCGGGCAGGCGCCCACCGGCGAATTGAAGGAGAACAGGCGCGGCTCGAGCTCGCTCAGCGAGTAGCTGCAGATCGGGCAGGCGAACTTGGCATTGAACAGGTGCTCCTTGCCGGTGTCCATCTCCTGCGCGATGGCGCGGCCCTGGCCCAGGCGCAGCGCGGCCTCGAAGCTCTCGGCCAGGCGCTGCTTCATGTCGGGCCGGACCTTGATGCGGTCGATCACCACGTCGATGTCGTGCTTCTCCGCCTTCTTGAGCTTGGGCAGCTGGTCGAATTCGCAGGCCTGGCCGTCCACCCGAAAGCGGACGTAGCCCTGGCTCTGCATCTCGGCGAACACTTCCAGGAACTCGCCCTTGCGGTCGCGCGCGATCGGGCTCAGCACCATGAGCCGGGTGTCCTCGGGCAGGGCCAGCACCGCATCCACCATCTGGCTCACGGTCTGTGCCTGCAGCGGCAGGTCGTGGTCGGGGCAGTAGGGCGTGCCCGCGCGCGCGTACAGCAGGCGCAGGTAGTCGTGGATCTCGGTCACCGTGCCCACGGTGGAGCGCGGGTTGTGGCTGGTGGCCTTCTGCTCGATGGAGATCGCGGGCGACAGCCCTTCGATCAGGTCCACGTCGGGCTTGTCCATGAGCTGCAGGAACTGCCGCGCATAGGCCGACAGGCTTTCCACGTAGCGGCGCTGGCCTTCGGCGTACAGCGTGTCGAACGCGAGCGACGACTTGCCCGAGCCGCTCAGGCCGGTGATCACCACCAGCTGGTTGCGCGGGATGTCGAGATCGATGTTCTTGAGGTTGTGCGTGCGTGCGCCGCGCACGCTGATGCGCTGCTGCATCGCTGCCGCCAGGTATTTGCCGTCGGTGCTGGAATTCACTGCTTGGAACTGTTCGGGCGAAGGCCCGGAAAAACCCACCATGATAGACCGGCACCGGCGCGCGCGCTACCGGCCCCGCACGGGAATGCCGGACAATAGCGGGTTTAGCGCCTTTTCAAGCGGTTTTTTGCCGGTTCTCCTGACAGTTTCCTGCACCGCTTTTGTGCCATGAGCAGCCCCTCCCTTCCCGCCGCCACCCCCATGACGCCCGTCGAGCGCCGCGCCAGCGGCTCGCTGGCGGCCATTTTTGCCCTGCGCATGCTGGGCCTGTTCCTGGTGCTGCCGGTGTTCGCGCTGGAAGCCCGCAAATACCCCGGGGGCGACGATCCGGCCCTGATCGGCCTGGCCATGGGCATCTACGGCCTGACGCAGGGCTTCTTGCAGATCCCGTTCGGCATGGCCTCCGATCGCTGGGGCCGCAAGCGCGTCATCGTGCTGGGTTTGCTGGTGTTCGCCGCCGGCAGCTTCATGGCGGCCCTGGCCGGCAGCCTGGCCTGGCTCATCGTCGGCCGTGCGCTGCAGGGCGCGGGCGCGGTGTCGGCCGCCGTCACCGCGCTGCTGGCCGACCAGACGCGCGACGAAGTCCGCACCAAGGCCATGGCCCTGGTGGGCGCCAGCATCGGGCTGATGTTTGCCGTGTCGCTGGTGCTGGCGCCGCTGCTGTCGGCCCGGATCGGGCTGGCCGGGCTGTTCGCGGTGACCGGCGCGCTGGCGCTGGCCGGCGTGGCCATCGTGGCCTGGTGGACGCCGGCCGAGCCGGTGCAGCACAGGAACCAGCCGCGCGGCCGGCTGGCTGAGGTGCTCACGCATGCCGCGCTGCTGCGGCTCGATTTCGGCGTCTTCGTGCTGCATGCGGTGCAGCTGGCCATGTGGGTGGCCATCCCGGCGCTGCTGGTGCAGGCCGGCCTGCCCAAGGAGCACCACTGGTGGGTCTACCTGCCCGCGGTGCTGGCCTCGTTCGTGGTGATGGGCATGACGCTGTTTCCGCTCGAGCGCCGGGGCTACCTGCGGGCCGTGTTCCTGGGAGCCGTCGGCCTGGTGCTGCTGGTGCAACTGGGCCTGCTGCTGATGGCATCCGGCACGCCGGGCGTGGCGGGGTTGGCCGCCCTGCTGTTCGTGTTTTTCTGCGGCTTCAACGTGCTGGAGGCGAGCCAGCCCAGCATGGCTTCGCGCGTGGCGCCGCCGCATGCGCGCGGCGCGGCGCTGGGCGTCTACAACACCCTGCAGTCGCTCGGCTTCTTTGCCGGCGGCGTGGCCGGGGGCTGGCTCGTCAAGAACACCGGGCCGCAGGGCCTGTTCGCCGCCTGCGCCGGCCTGATGCTGCTGTGGCTGCTGGTCGCCTGGCCGATGCAGGCCTCGGCCCGGACCGCGGCCGCCGGCCCGGCCGGCCGTTCGTTGGCTACATAATCGTTACCCCTTCCGGAGGAAATCACATGGCATCCGTCAACAAAGTCATTCTCGTCGGCAACTGCGGCCGCGACCCCGAAATCCGCTATCTGCCGTCCGGGCAGGCGGTGGCCAATGTGAGCGTGGCCACTTCCAGCCGCCGCAAGGACAAGAACACCGGCGAAACGGTGGAAGACACGCAGTGGCACCGCGTTACTTTCTATGACCGCCTGGCCGAGATTGCCGGCGAATACGTCAAGAAGGGCCGCCCGATCTACGTCGAAGGCCGCCTGAAATACGGCAAGTACACCGGCCAGGACGGCATCGAGAAGAACACCGTGGACATCATCGCCACCGAGCTGCAATTGCTGGGCGGCCGCGAAGGCATGGGCGGCCCCTCGGGTGGCGACGATGAGGGCGGTGGCGCGCCGCCGCGCCGCGCCGCTCCCGCCCCGCGCGCCCCGGCGCCGGCTCCTGCGCCGCGTCAGGCCCCGGCCAAGTCGTCGAGCGGGTTTGACGACATGGACGACGACATTCCGTTCTGAGTGGAAAAGACTTTTTGCGGGCAGAGGCCTGCAACAGTTTTTTTGGCGGAGATAGAGGGGCATCCCCCTCTATGTGCCTTCCCTGCACCGCCGCCCCCGCAAGGGGGGCCAAAGCAGCGCCCCGGAGGGTGATGGGGCAGCAGGCTCCAGGACGGCCTCTCATGCGAAACGTGCCCGGCGAAGGCACCGAAGACCAGCAAGAACAACTCGATCGTCTCAAGCGTGAACGGTGATGCTCTTCGCTGCGGGATCGAGATGAATCGAATCGCCGGTCTGGACCATCTCCAGAATATTCTGATCCCAGCCTTCCATGACCGGCATGCGCGCGAGCACCGCTCCTTGCACCATGACAGGATTGAGCTTGCCGAAGACCAGGGCTTTCGGGGCGATTCCCTTGTTCAGCAGGTCCAGGAAAGCCCATCCGCCGGCGACGCCACCCTTCGTCGTCGGGATGATGAGCACTCGGTCCCGGATGGACTCACCCTCGGCACTATGGCCAATGCGAGAGATGACGCCGGTCCAGCGGTCCAGGTCGTAGCGCGGACTGAAGCCCTCGCGCATGACCAGCGCACGCCCGCTCACCGGCAGGCCCCATGCGCGCTTCACGTTGATTCGTATCATGCCAGTCTCCCCGTGCAGGCGATGTCCACGCACTCGCGTGTGCGGCGCAAGACGGTATTGAATCGATGGGCTGTGATGGTGTTGACCAGTTTCCCCGAATTGGAGATCAGGTTGGTCCATCCGTTCTCCTCGCGAATCTTGGACAGTCGCTGCAGGATGTAGAAGCACACGCCTTGCAGAATCGTGACGCCTGCGTTCTCCAGCGTCTGCACATAGCCGAGGCGCTTGGCGTCGCAGTAGACCATGTGGTTGGTGGTCACCACTGCGGCCATGCCAGGCGCCACCGTGCGCCCTTCGAACAGCTCGGCAAGCCCCTGCATCTCGAAGAGAGACAGCTGTGGCCCCGAGAAGACGACGATGTTGGACGCCGAGTCCTGGTACCGGTAGGCATCGTAGACCGCCTGAATGTCCCGGTCCGTAACGACCATGGTGTGCTGCGGCGCCTTGGACCGGAAGGCCATCTCCCGGGTCTGTGCTTCCGGTGTCACGCCGACCATGTGGAACATGGCCATCGAGCCATAGCTCGCCAGCGAGGCTCCGAGGTGCTTCAGCTCGTCCGACGACGGCATGCGCTTGAATTCGTCGAAGACAGGTACGGCGAAATAGTCCTGGTGCGGGTGGCCAACGATTTTTCCGAGCGCACCCCAGTCCGCGAAATCGGTCATCGAGGCTTGAAGGCTGACCAGAATCGAGCCGGCGCGCGCGTCGTCCAGGTGGAACCCGTACTCGGGGGTGCGCCCGGTCAATGCCGCGGCAAAGCTCGCCTTGCCTGCCTCGAAGTTGGTGCGCGCGCCTAGCACGGAGTTCGCATAGATAACCGTGCCGGTGTCGCCCCACGCCACGTGCTCGCCCAGCTTGGGCTGATAGACCTGCTGGTAGGGAATGCATGAGTCCGTGGTGGCGATGCGCATGGTCTTGTAGCGGGCCAGGATCTCGCGCTCCTTGTCGGCTTCGTCCTCGTCCTGGCGAAGCCGTGCGTCGTCGTGAAAATGCATGCACTGCGCGTTGCTCGACGTCGGCACGGAGCATCTGGCGTGCTTCTCTCCCATCCCGCGCAGGTGGTCGAGACCGCCGTCCCCCATCACCTCGATGTCGCCCATGACATGGGCATGCGTGATCGGAACAAATCGTCTGGCCTCAAAAAAACTTCCGACCTCGATCTGGAACTCCATTGCCTCCTGGACTGCAGGCCCCTTCTCGCCACGCAGCATCGCCTGTTCTTCCGGGGTCAGTTGCATGCTGCCGGTCTGGCGGCTCGTTTCTTCAATCAGGGTGGCTCTCATCTTTTTCTTCTCCACGTCAATCGGCTTTGGCGCCGGATTCCTTGACCAGCTTTGAGTACTTGCGCCGCTCGGCCGCCACGAACTCGCCGAACTCCCGCGGGGCCATGAATGCCGGAGATGCGCCCTGCGCCTGCAACTGCTCCGCAAAGACCTTGTCTGCCGCGATCTCTCCAATGTGCCTGGCCAGCAGGTCGATCACTGGCGTCGGCGTGCCGGCGGGCGCAAACACACCCTGCCAGTTCTCGATGTCGAAACCGGCAAAACCCTGCTCGGCCACCGTCGGCACCTGCGGAAGCAGCGGTGACCTCTGCACGGTGCTCACCCCCAGCACACGCAGCTTTCCCGCCTGGATGTGCGGCAGGGCGGGCGGCAGCCCTGCGAAGAACAGGTCGACCTGGCCGCCCAGCAGGTCGGTCATCGCCGGAGCGCCGCCTTTGTAGGGAACGTGCGTCATCCGGGTCCCGGACATGAGCCGGAACAGCTCGCCAGCGAGGTGCTGAGGCCCGCCCGTGCCGGAGGATGCGAAATTCACGCCGCTCGGCTGGGCCCGGATGTAGCGGACCAGTCCCTGGACCGAGTCGGCCGGTGACTTGCTGTTGACGGCAAGGACGAGCGGAGCGGATGCGAGCTTGGCGACGGGCGCGAGGTCCGTGGCTGCGTTGTAGCTCAGCTTGGGATAGAGAAACTCGTTGATCGCGACTTCCGCCGGCGATGCGACCAGGATCGTGTAGCCGTCCGGGGCCGACTTGGCCACGAAATCGGCACCGATGTTGCCGCCCGCTCCGGTCTTGTTCTCGACCACGACGGGCTGCTTCATGGCCTGGCCCAGCCGCACACCCAGCGCGCGGGCGACGACGTCGGTGGCGCCGCCTGCGGGGAACGGCACGATGATGCGGATCGGTTTGTCGGGAAAGGCCGCGAACGCGTGCGGCATCGTGGCCGCAAGACAGGCGGTGGCAAGCGCGCCGATGACGGTGCGTCTTCTGGACATTGTGCGTCTCCTGGTGGTGATGAGCATACTGTGCCTACTCAATTGATTCTTGGATAATCACAAATAGCATGAATGTGCTAATTTTTGGTTATCACCAGACTGTGAACATGCAATGCCCAAGAATCACGATGACGATCCACTGCACGCGGTGATCCGCTCGCGCTTTCGGCTCAGGCACCTGGAGGTTTTTCGCAACGTCTGCGAGCTGCACACGTTGCGCAAGGCGGCGGCAGCATCCAACATGACCCAGCCAGCCGCGACCAAGCTGATCCAGGAGCTGGAGGATATGTTCCGCGTCGTGCTGTTCCAGCGCAATCGGCGAGGAATGCAACTGACGCCTCATGGCGAGATCCTGCGGCGGCACGTCGGCGTCGTGCTGGCCGACATCGGCAACATCAGTTCCGAACTGGACCAGTTCACGCGCGGCGGCGGTGGGATCGTGCGGCTTGGCATCCTGCCTTCGCTGTCCTCGGCGCTTCTTGCGCGCTGCATCAACGATTTCCTCGAAGACCATCCGCGCGTGCAGTTCTCGGTACACGAGGGAACGACCGACGAGCTGCTCGGCCAGTTGAGCCGAAACCATCTGGACCTCACGTTCGGCCGGGTGCTGCACGTGAGCCATTCCGGAATGCTGCGCGTGACCAGGGTCTACACGGAAGCATTCGACATCGTGTGTGCATGCCACCATCGGCTCGCCAAGCAGGAAGATGTGAGGTGGAAAGAGCTTGCGGGAGAAAGATGGGTGCTTCCAGCCGTTGGCAGTCCGTTGCGCGAGATTGCCGACAGCATGTTCACAGCGCGTGGCGACCTTCGTCCGGTGGTTTCCATCGCCTGCAGCAGCTTCCATCAGATGCGATACGTCATCGCATCGGGCAGCCTGCTGGGAGTGCTTCCTCAGTCCATTGCCCGGCGAGCCATGTCGGACGGTGACCTGGTCGTGCTGCGACCCAAGCAGGCCACTCAAGTCGCACCAATCAGCATCATGACGCGCGGTGATCTCGAGACGCCTCCCATCATTGCGGCCTTCGAGCGCAGCATTCTTCAGACGGCCAAGACCTTGTCGTTGAAGTGAAGCGCAGCTTCATCGTGCTGGCGGCCCGCTTGCTTCGGCAACCGTTGCCGGGCGCCAGGGCCTGCGTCAGGCAAAGACGGTCTTGTTCATCTTGACCGCGAACAGTTCCACGGCCTTCAGTCCGGCGACCGATGATCCGCTGTCGTCAAGCGGCGGGGACCAGGCGCACATGACGCCAAAACGGGGAATGACGGCCAGGATTCCTCCCCCGACACCGCTCTTGATCGGCAAGCCGATGCTGAAGGCGGTTTCGCCCGAAACTTCGTAGGTGCCGCTGCTCATCATCAACGCGCAGATCTGCCGGACTTGCTGTTGCGCGACGACTTGCCTGCCCGTGATCGGGTGAGTTCCGGCGTCGGCCAGGAACAAGGCGGCCACGGCAAGGTCCCTGCAGCTGCTGGTGATCGCGCATTGCGCGCAGTAGGCTCCCACGACTTCATCCACACCGTTGTGGAAGTTTCCGAAACTCTTCATCAGGTACGCCGCGGCCTTGTTGCGGTGCGCCGTGGCGAACTCGCCGGCGGCGGCCTCCATGTTGTAGTCGATGGTGGAATTTCCCGACAGCTCGCGCAGCAAGCTCACCATCGCGCGCTCCATCTGCGTGTGGCGGCTTGTCAACAGGTCTGCGATCACCAGGGCACCCGGGTTGACGAACGGATTGCGCGGCTTGCCTTGGTTGAGCTCAAGCTCCACGAGCGAGTTGAACTGATTCGAGCTCGGCAATCGCCCGACGCGCTGCCACAGTTCATCCCCGACGAGGTTGCACGCGAGCACCAGCGAGAACACCTTGGAGATGCTCTGGATGGAGAACGGCTCCATGCTGTCGCCGGTTTGATGCACCTCCCCATCCAGCGTGGCCACCGCCAGGCCGAACCGCTGTGGGTCCACGCATTTGAGCGCGGGAATGTAGTCCGCGACCCGACCTCGCTTGGCCAGCGGGCGGACGCGGGTCGCGATGCGGTCCAGGCAATCTTGCAGATCCGACACGGCGGGTTTTTCCTACTGATTCAAACGGATCAACTCGCGCAGCAGGTGTTCACCGGCAGCGATCTGGCTCAGTTCGATGTACTCGTCAGGTTTGTGCGCCTGCTCAATGGAGCCTGGCCCGCAAATGATGGTGGGAATGCCCGCGCGTTGGAACCAGCTGGCCTCCGTGCCGAATCCCATGTAGCTGAGCGGCGCATCGCGGCGGCCCAGGAGCGACAGCAATTCAGACGCTCCCGGCGCCAACCCCTCTTCCGTACTCGCGGCGCCGAACGCCGGTAGGCTCGATTCCGTCTCGAAGTCGATGGCGCAGTCGGAAGCCTCGCGAGCCATCTCGCCCCTGATCTGTGTGTCCACGAAGGCGCGAACCTCGGCCTCGAGCTTGTCGGGGTCGGTCCACGGCAGGTACCTGAACTCGAAGTTGAAGGAGCATTCCGGGGGGACGGTGTTGGTGCTCACGCCGCCAGCAATCTGTGTCGTCACAATCGTGCTGTAGGGCACCTCATAGCCATAGTGCCTGGCTTCATGCTGTTTGTGGCGCTCGGCCATGTTCCTCAGGTGCGCAATGATGCGCGACGCGTACTCGATCGCATTGACGCCCTGCATGGGAATCGAAGTATGCGCGCTACGCCCTCGCACGCAACAACGCATCGCGCGGCGCCCCTTGTGGCCGACAACGGCCTTCAGCAGTGTCGGCTCTCCAACCAGGCAGGCGAGTGGAGCAATTCCCTGGTCGCGCAGGTCGGCGATCAGGGTGCGCGCCCCCAACATGCTGGTTTCCTCATCGAAGGTCAAGGCCAGGTGAATCGGCCGCCTGGGAGGCGCGCGCAACAGTTCGGGCACGAGCGCCAGGCAGGTCGCGATGAAGGACTTCATGTCGGCCGAACCGCGGCCGTACAGCTTGCCGTCCGCCACCGTGCCCTCAAAGGGGCGCTGGGTCCAGTGCTGCCCGGCCACCGGAACGGTGTCCGTGTGGCCCGCCAGCACAATGCCGCCACTGCGGCTCTCGCCAATGGTGGCGAACAGATTGGCCTTCTGCCGGCTTGGGTCGTAGGTCAGGCGCGATGCAATGCCGTATGCCTTCAGGTAGGCCTCCACCCATTCGATCAGCTGCAGATTGGAGTTGCTGGAGACGGTGTTGAACTGCAGGAGCCTGCAGATCAGCTCCAGTGTCTGGTCGCTCGGAGTCGTCGTCGCGGGCATGGTTCACCCGTTCAGATGGCAGGCCGACAGGCGGCCGAGCTGGACCAGGCGCAGCTCCGGCACCTGGCTCGAACACTTCGGCATGGCGTGCGGACAACGCGGGTGAAAGTGGCAGCCGCTTGGCGGGTTCAGCGGACTCGGTATCTCGCCGGCGACGGGTTGGAACTGCTTCTTGCCGGACTCGAGCATTGGCGCGGCGCGCACCAGTGCCTGCGAGTACGGGTGGAGCTGCCGTTCGAAGAATTCGGCTGCCGGCGCGGACTCAACCACGCGCCCAAGGTACATCACCACCACTTCGTCGCTGATGTGCCGCACGACACTGAGGTCGTGGCTGATGAAGAGGTAGGTGAGTCCCAGTTCTTCGCGCAGGGCCATGAACAGGTTCAGAACCTGGGCCTGGATGGAAACGTCGAGCGCTGCGACGGACTCATCGCAGACGAGAAGCTCGGGCTTGACCGCCAGGGCGCGCGCAATGCCCACGCGGGCGCGCTGGCCACCCGAGAACTGATGCGGATAGCGATGCATGACGGTGCTCGACAGCCCGACCTTCTGAAGCAGCTCCGCGACAAAATCGGCTTTGTTGTTCGCCGGGATCATGTGGTGCGCAACGGGTGCCTCGCCAATGAGATCGACGACCGTTTTGCGCGGATTCAGGCTGGCGTTGGGATCCTGGAAGATCATCTGCATTTGCAGCTGCAACTGCTTGCGCTGCCGGGGCGGCGCGGAATGGAGGTTCACGCCCTTCCAGTACCGCTCGCCGCCCGTCAAGGAGTGCAGGCCGACGGCCATGCGGCCGACGGTGGACTTGCCGCAACCGGATTCGCCTACAAGGCCCACCACCTGCCCCTGCGGAATGACGAGGTCCACGGCGTCGACGGCGCGGCAGATTTCTTCCTTGGCCTGTTTGCCGCCCAGGGGCCGGGCCACGGTATTCGCCAGCCTGGCACTGAGATCCAAAGGGCGGTGAAACGTCTTGGAGACACCGCGAAGTTCCAGAAGAGGATTCATGCTGCAACGGACTCCTGAAGGGGCATGACCGGATAGAAACAACGCACTTCCCGGTTTGGGGACTGTTGAACGGGCGGCAGAGTGGTGCAACGCGGGCCGGCCTGTGTGCAGCGGGCGCGGAATGCGCACCCGTCGATCTGGGCCAGCAGATTGGGCGGCGCTCCAGGAATCTGGAACAGGGGCGATCCGCGCGGGTTGCGGGCTGGAACACTGCGCAGAAGCCCCACCGTGTAGGGGTGGGTGGGCCGTGACAGCACATCCCGCGTCAAGCCGCGTTCGATGATCCGGCCTGCATACATCACTGCGACACGGTCCGCGAGTCCGGCCACGACCGACAGATCGTGCGTGATCCAGATCATGGCCGTGCCCGACTGCCTGGCCAGCTGCTGCATCTCATAGAGAATCTGCTCCTGGATGGTGACATCCAGCGCCGTGGTCGGCTCGTCGGCGATCAGCACCTCCGGCTCCTGGACCAGCGCGATCGCGATGGCCACGCGTTGCCTCATGCCACCGGAAAACTGGTGGGGATACGACTTCAGCCGCTCGTCCGGAGCGGCAATCCCCACCTTGACCAGGCAGGCGCGCGCGATCTCGCGGGCCTGGGACCGGCTGACCTTCGCATGCGCCTGCACGGTCTCGATCATCTGCGTGTCGATGCGCAGAACCGGATTGAGCGTCAGCATCGGGTCCTGGAAGACCATCGCGATCCGCTTGCCGCGGATGTGGCGCCACTCGCTCTCGGAAAGCGCAAGCAGATTGGTGCCGTTGAGCAGGATGCTGCCGCCGGTGATCCGTCCCGGGCGATCGACCAGGTTCATGATCGAGTAGCCGGTCTGGCTCTTGCCCGAGCCCGACTCGCCGACCAGGCCGAGGATTTCGCCTTGCTTGACGCTCAGGCTCACGCCATTGACCGCGACGACACGGCCGGCGCGGGTCTCGAACTCTGTCGTCAGGCCGTCGATCTTCAAGATGGTGGGGTTCATGGCGTTACAGCGTCTGAAGGCGCGGATTGAAGATGTCACGCAGCTTGTCGGCCACCAGATTGATGGCCATGATCGTCAGCAGCAGTGCCAAGCCGGGGTAGATGCTGATCCAGTACTTTCCGGAGAGCATCTGGCTGAAGCCATTGGAGATCAGCAAGCCCAGTGAAGGCTCCGTGATCGGCAGGCCGAGACCGAGAAACGACAGCGTTGCCTCCAGCGTGATCGCCGAAGCCACCTGCAAGGCAGCTACCACGATCAGCGGGCCCATACAGTTCGGAAGTACATGTCCGAAGACGATGCGCAGGCGCGACAGCCCGAGGCATGACGCGGCTTCGACATACTCCTTGTTCCGCTCGACCAGGGCGGCACCGCGAGCGGTGCGCGCGTAGAAGGCCCATTGCACGGCGACGAGGGCGGCGACGATCTTGCCGGGGCCCTGCCCCAGCACGGCCACCAGGATCAGCGCGATCAGTATGGCCGGGAAAGACAGCTGGATATCCGCGATGCGCATCAGCATGGCATCGAGCCTGCCTCCGAAGTAGCCGGCCAGCAAGCCCAGGGCGCTGCCCACCGCGAAGGCCAGCAGCGTCGACACGGCCCCCACCAGCAGGCTGGTGCGCAGGCCGTACAGGATCGCGGACAGCATGTCGCGCCCCTGTTCATCCGTGCCGAAGATGTAGAACATGCCCGACATCTCGCTGCGCGACCCGGGGGGCAGCTTCGTGTCTTCCAGATAGAGCGTGCCGAGGTCGTAGGGGTTCTGCGGCGCAACCCAGGGCGCCAGCAACGCCGCGAGAACCATGACGGCGAGTGCGAGCGCGCCGATGAGGGCGACACGGTCCGAGAGGTACGCCCGCAGGACGTCGCGTGAGGAGTTTTGAGACATGGGGTGCTTTCAATGAAGCCTGACGCGCGGGTCAAGGGCCGAGTAGGCGATGTCGACGGCCAGGTTCACGACAATGAACATCAACACCGTCATCATCAAATAGGCGACGACCACCGGCCGGTCGAGGACGCCGATGGAGTCAATGAGCAGTTTGCCCATGCCCGGCCAGGAGAAGATGGACTCGGTCACGATGGCGAACGCGACCACCGCGCCGAACTGCAATGCGATGACCGTGATGATCGGAATGAGGATGTTCTTCAGAACATGGACTCCGATGATGCGGCCGTATCCGAGTCCCTTGGCCCGGGCAAACTTCACATAGTCGGAGAGCATGGCCTCCTGCGCGCCGGCCTTGGTGAGCCGGATGATCATGCTGATATTGAAAAGCGCGAGGTTCAGCGCGGGCAGCACCAGGTGTTTGAGGCCATCCCAGTTCAGAAAGCTCACGGGCACGCCGAAGAGCGGTGTGGTGGCCCCGCGGCCGCCGCTGGGCATGACCCCTGCCAGCACGGAGAACACCATGATCAGCACGATACCGACCCAGAAGGTGGGAAGGGAGAAGCCGACGATCGATGTGCCCATGATGAACCTTCCGCTTCTGGCCTGCGGGTGCAGCCCCGCCCAGAGGCCCAGCGGAATGCCCAGTGCGATCGCAATGAGCATGGCACTCAATGCCAGCTCGAGCGTGGCCGGCAGGCGCTGAAAGATGAGATCCGCGGCGGGCGCCCCGAATGCGAAGCTTTGCCCGAGGTCGCCATGCAAGGCGTTCCTGACGAAGCGCGCGTACTGGACGTAAAGCGGCTTGTCCAACCCGAGCCGCTGGGTCGTTTCGAGCTTTTCGGCTTCGGAGGCGGTGGGGCTGACCAGTATCTCGACGGGGTTGCCGACCGCGTAGATTCCGCCAAAGACGATGGCCGACATGGCCAACACAACTGCGAAGGATTGCAGAATCCTCCGGATCACGAATGCAAGCATTTTTTGTCTCCTTGCTGGGGATTATGTGAATTGACGATGAGCCGTCGAGCGACTTAGAGTCGGGTTGCTATTCCGTTTTTTCATGGCTGCGCGCATTCACATTCCCTCCACCACGATGCTGCGGATCTTCGAATCCACGGCAAGGCATCTTTCAGTCACCCGCGCGGCGGACGAGATGTTTCTCACCCAGAGCGCCATCAGCAAGCAGATCAAGGCGCTGGAAGACCAGCTCGGCCGCACGCTGTTCATCCGGCTCAATCGAGGGCTGGCCCTGACGTCCGTGGGCGAGTCCTACTACCGCGAGATTGCGCCGCTGCTTGTCGGGCTGGAACGCGCCACGGAACGCGTGGTCGATTGCGCCAGCGTGAGCAAACTCACGCTTCATGTGTTTGCGACCTTGGGCGAGCGCTGGCTGCTGGAACGCTTTCCCTCGTTCGCGGAAAGGCACCCGGATATCGAGGTCCGGTTCACGGCCATGCTCTCCAGCGATGGCGCCAGGCAATCCGAAATCGACGGGGAGTTCCGCTTTGGCAACGGCCTCTGGCAGGGCCACGAAGCCGACTACCTTTTTGGCCGCGAAATGCTCCTGGTGGCCAGCCCTTCCCTGCTCAAGCGCGTCGGCGATCTGCGCACGCCGTTCGACCTCATGCGCTACCCGTGGCTGCAGCACTTCCAGGTTCCGCATGCGTGGGACGAGCTGATCGAGTCGACACCGGAGCTGGCCGCCGCCACCAAGGCCGGGCCGGCGCCGCAGGCGTCGATGTACGAGTTCTACAACGTTCTCATCCGCGCCGCGATCGCAGGCCTGGGCCTGGCCCTGGTGCCGCGCGTATGGGTGCGCAACGAACTGGCTTCGGGTGAATTGGTCAATCCGCTGTGCCTGGGCGTGTCGAGCAAGTACGGGTACTACTTCGTCGTGCCTGAGCACAAGGTCGAACTGTCATCGGTGCAGGCGTTTCGTTTGTGGCTGCGCGAGGAAGCCCGGCATACACAAACGAAACTGATCGGGCGCAGGGAGCCTCTGGCTGCTTAGTTCTTCGTGCCGGCCGTTGGCGTGAACTCCATGGCATGCGTGCGCTCGTCCGCGCGTCCGGGGTAGCGCACGGTTCTTTTCATGGCCCACACGGTGGCCTGGTGATGGATGGGAACGATGGCAACGTCATCGACGGCCGCGCGCGTCGCCTCCTGCAGGAGCTTTTCGCGCGCCTGGGGCTGCACCGTGACGACAGCGCGCTCGATCAGCTCATCGACCTTCTTGTTGCTGTAGCCGACGTTGAAGTTGCCCAGTCCCTTCTGGGCGTCCTTGGTGGCGATCAGTGCGCGCAGCGGCGAGGAGGCTTCGGCCGAATCCGGCGCCCATCCGACCAGCGACATGGCGAACTCGCCCTTGTTGTTCCGCGGAAAGAACGTGGCTGCCGGCATCACATCGACGGCAGCCGTGATGCCGACGCGGCCCAGCATCTGGGCGACCGCCTGGACAATCTGGTCGTCCATCAGGTAGCGGTTGTTCGGGCCGTTCAGGTCCATTCTGAAGCCCTCTGGATAGCCCGCCTTGGCCAGCAGGTCGCGGGCGCCATTCGGGTCGTAGCTCGTCGGCTGGAGATCGGTCATGTAGCCGGGAAGGCCCGAGTTCACGAGCTGGGCCGTGGCGGTGCCGGCACCCTCCATGACGCGGCCGACGATCGTATCGCGAGAGATCGCCTTGTTGATGGCCTGGCGCACGCGCAGATCGCGCAGCGGGTTGGTGCCCAGAGGGGCGCCGGCCTTGGTGCTGAAGTGCGTTGCCGCGGCCTCGGTCTGGTTCAAGCCGAAGTAGATCAGGCGATAACCGGTCTTCGCAACCACCTGCAGATTGGCATCCTTCTTGATGCGCGCAAGATCCGGGACCGGCACGTTGTCGATGGCATCGACGTCTCCGGACAGCAGGGCGGCGACCCGGCTCGCATCGTTGGTCAGGATGCGGAAGGTCACCGTTTCCCACGCCGGCTTCGGTCCCCAGTAGGCCTCGTTGCGTGCCAGTTCCACACGGTCGCCGCGGCTGAAGCGCACGAACTTGAAGGGCCCCGTTCCGATCGCGGCCTTCCCGCTGTTGAAGTCCGCGGAAGTGGCGTTGGCGGCCGCTTTTTTGCTGACGATGGGAATGATGGCCAGGTCATTGGGCACCAGCGGATAGGGCGTCGCGGTCTTGAAGCGGATGGTCAGGGGATCGACCACTTCGATGGACGCAATGGCGCGGGTGTATGTGGTCATCAGGCCCGGGCTGTCCTTGATCGTGGGGACGCGCTCGATCGAGAACTTGACGTCCTCCGCGGTGAAGGGCGAACCGTCATGAAACCTGACGTTCGGGCGCAGCTTCATTTCCCAGGTGAGATCGTCGACCGTCTTCCATGAGAGGGCCAACCCGGGCGAAGGGTAGAGTTTTTCGTCGCGGTGGATCAGCCGGTCATAGACATGGTCGGCAATGTTCTGGTTGGGAACGTAGAGGTGGAAGTGGGGATCCATCGACGTCACGTCGGCGGCCAATCCGATGGACAGGGGCGCCGCGAGCGCGGACGAAACAAGCATCGGCAGCGGTGCCGTCGCCACGGCTGCGGCCAAGCACAGTGATTGGCACAGGGCCCGGAGTTGAGGAACTTTCACGAGAGTCTCCAAACTGGTTGATGAGGTGCCAAGTCTCTTGGGCCCCCCATCCGCACACAATCGAGTTTTGGTCTCCGTGGTATTCCAACTTGGCAAGGCAGTCGTAATGCGAACGCGCGTGCCCGCCACCCACCTGGAGCCGGCGGGAATCATGCCGCTGCCAAGTCTTGGCGATTCGCGCGCGCTCAGGCCGGGCGCGTCATGGCATGGGCTGCGCCCAGCGCCTCGATGAACTCTTCCACGCTGCGCGGCCGGGGCCTGGATTTGGACCAATAGACGTAGACCGGGATGTCCACGCTGTCCTCCAGCGGCACGGCCACCAGCCCGAGCGGGCCGCAGCCGATGGCGGAGAACTCGTCGATGAGGGCCAGGCCCAGGCCCTCGCTCACCAGCGAGATGGCGGACTCCACGAAGCGCACGAAGATCTTCACGTTGCGGCTGGCGCCGGACTTCTTGTAGGTGGCCTCGATGAAGCGGCCGTGCGTGACCTCGGCTTCGAACGAGATCAGGGTTTCGCGCTCCAGCTCGCGCGGCGCCACGCTGGCGCGGCGGGCCAGCCGGTGGCGTTTCGGCATGAGGCAGACCAGGCGGCCGGTGGCCACCACCGTGGAGGCCACGGCCGGGTCGTCGAGGGTGGCGATGGAGGCCACGCAGGCGCCGCGGCCGAACCCGAGATAGTCGCGGATGTCCTTCTCGGCCAGCACGTCGCAGTAGTAGCGCCGCTCGCTGTGCTGCGCGGTCATCAGGCGCAGCGCCTTGGGCGCGAGGCGCAGGCCCACGCTGGGCGAGCAGCCGAAACGGAACATCGCCGTGTCGCCCCGCGCGATCGAGTGGATGGCGTCGATGAGCTGGTCGAACTGGCCGTAGACGCGCTCGATCTCCTCGAAGATCCGGTGCGCCTCCTCCGTGGGCACCAGCCGCCCCGCCATGCGCTCGAACAGCGTGATGCCGAGCTGGTCCTCGAAGCGGCGCAGCGTGACGCTGAGGCCGGGCTGCGACACGTACAGCTTGCGCGCCGCCGCGCTGAGGGTGCCGGCAATCATCAGGGTGCGGAACACCTCGATCTGCCGTTCGCTGATCTTTCCGAGGGTCATGGCGCTTTTCCGCGGGAGGGGGTCTCCATAAACCCGCATTATGGATGATGCGCCAAAAAGTATTTGCTGTGTCTTTCCGTGCATTTGATACTTGATCTTCATCGTCTGCGCGGCCTGGGCCACAGCCCCATAAACCAAAGTTTCAGGGGCCGCGCCCGTGCGCCTTGGCGCCCACTGTCCCTCAAGGAGATCCATTCCATGCAACGCCGTCATTTCCTGCAGGCCGCCGCGGCCGCCACGGCCGGCTTCGGCGGGGCCGCGCAGGCGCAGGCCTGGCCGGCCCGCCCGGTCAAGCTCGTCGTGCCGTTCCCGGCCGGCAGTTCACCCGACATCATGGGCCGGCTGCTGGCCGACCGCCTGACGCCCGTCCTGGGCCAGCCCGTGGTGGTGGACAACCGCTCCGGCGCCGGCGGCAACCTGGGCGCCGGCGTGGTGTCCAACGCCGCGCCCGACGGCTACACCTTCCTGTTTTCTACCCAGGGCCCGCTGGTCACGGCGCCGCTGCTGGTCAAGCGCCTGAGCTACGACCCGGTGAAGGACCTCGCCCCGGTGACGCTGGCCGCCACCTCGCCCAACGTGCTGGTGGTCGATCCACGCCTGGGCGTCAACACGGTGGCGGAGTTCGTGCAGCTCGTGAAGTCGAAGAAGGGCGAGCTGAACTACGGCAGCATCGGCAATGGCAGCGCCGCGCACCTCGCGATGGAGCTGTTCAAGGCGCGCGCCGGGCTGGACATGGTGCACGTGCCCTATCAAGGCCTGCCGCAGGTGGTCAACGCCATCCTGGCCGGGCAGATCCACGCCGGCTTCATGGTGCCGGGTGCGGCCATCGGCCAGGTCCGCGCGGGCAAGCTCAAGGCCCTGGGGGTGACCACGCTCAACCGCGTGGCCTCGCTGCCGGAGCTGCCCACGCTGGTGGAGCAGGGCTACCCCGGCTTCGAGGCGATCGCCTGGCAGGCGGTGCTGGCCCCGGCCCGAACGCCGCAGCCCGTCATCGACCGGCTCAGCAGCGAGCTGGTGCGCATCATCAAGAGCGACGACGTGCGCACCACCATGCTGGGCCAGTACTTCACGGCCGTCGGCACGGCGCCCGCGGCGCTCACCAGCCTGATGAAGAGCGAGCGCGAGCAGTGGGCCAGGGTGATCAAGGCCGCGGGCGTGCTGCCCGAATAGCGCACGGGTGCTTCGTCACTGCCCCGGGGCCGCAAAAAAAGGCCGTCATCGTTGCCGATGGCGGCCTTTTTTCCGTGCGAACAGTGTGCTCAGGCCAGCGGCGAGAAATCGGTCGGGCGCAGGACGCGCGATTCGAGCTGCACCACGGCGTCGAGCTCCTTGTTCTTGCGCCCGAACTCCTGCCAGCGGCTGTCGGCGGCCATGCGGGCCCGGCGCGCGTCGCGGTCGTCCAGGCTGCTGAAAGCCCAGAGGTGGACCACCTGGTTGGCGGTGCCGAACTCGGTGGTGAAGAAACCCACGAGCTGGCCCAGGTGCTCCTGCTGCACGGCCAGGGCCTCGGCCTTGTAGAGCTTGAGCCAGTCGGCCATGCGGGTGGGCTTGAGGGTGTAGGTGCGGAGTTCGTAGATCATGGTCGGTCGACTTTCTGTGAAGGAGGCGGGAGAAGGCCGGCTCACGCGGCCGAGAGCCGGTCGGCGATGTGGCTGGCCGCGATGTAGCCGAAGGTGAGCGCGGGGCCGAGCGTGATGCCGGGGCCGGGATAGGCCCCATCCATCACCGAGTTCATGTCGTTGCCCGCGGCATAGAGCCCGGGCACGGGCACACCGTTGGGGCCGAGCGCGTTGGCCTGCGCATCGGTGCGCAGGCCGCGCGCCGAGCCCAGGTCGCCGGGATGCAGCTCGATGGCGTAGAACGGGGCCTTCAAGAGGGGCGCGAGGCAGGCATTGGGCTGGTGGTTCGGGTCACCCATGGACAGGTTGTAAGGCGTGGAGCCCTTGCCGAAATCCGGGTCCTGGCCTTGCGCGGCCTGCTCGTTGTAGCGCCGCACGGTGGTGTGGAGGGCGGCCAGGTCCACGCCGATGGCCTGCGCCAGCTCGGGCAGGCTGTTGGCCTGGCGCAGGTAGCCGGCCTTCACCAGGGGCGAGTTGTCCGAGGGGCCGGGGCGCGCCAGGCCCATGCCATAGGCCTTCAGCGCTGTGGCGTCGCAGATCAGGTGGCAGGGCGTGTTCGCCGCCGGGTCGTCATGCATGGCCTGCACGAAGCGGTGGTAGGAGTTGGCCTCGTTCACGAAGCGCCGGCCGGCCCGGTTGATGGCGATGATGCCGGGCTTGGCACGGTCGGTCACCAGGTGGGGAAATTTCTCGATGCGGCCGTCGGCATGGCGCAGCACCGAGACCGGCGCCCAGAAGAAGTTGGAGGCCAGGTGCTCGCCCGCGGCGGCACCGGCCGCGCGGCCCAGCGCCAGCCCGTCGCCGGTATTGCTGTCGGGCGACATGGACCAGTGCGCCTGGCCGGTAGCGGGCCGGTCCTGCGCGGCCTCGGGCGCGGCGCCGTAGCCGCCGGTGGCCAGCACCACGCCGCCGCGCGCGCGCAGCGCCACTTCGCGGCCTTCGTGCAGCACCACCACGCCGCGCACCGCGCCGTCTTCGACGATCAGCGACTGCGCCTGCGTGTCCAGCCACAGCGGCACGCCGCGCGCCAGCACCGAGGTGGCCAGGCGCGCCACCAGCGCATTGCCGGTGGTCAGGCGCGTGCCCCGGGGGTGGCTGAGGCGGTCGCGCGCGTAGCGGGCCAGCAGCTTGGCGCAGTGCCAGGCCGAGGCGAGGGAGCGGCTGGCGTTCAGGAAATGCTGGATGTCCACGCGGTTGACCATCATGCCGCCGAAGACCAGCATGCCCTCGGGCGGCTTGCGCAGGTGGCGGAAATGGCGGCCCAGCCGGCGGCCGTCGTATTCGGCGATTTCGAGCGTGCGCCCGCCGGTGGAAAAGCCCGGCAGCTCCGGGTGGTAGTCGGGCGAGAACGGCCGCACGCGAAAGCTCAGTTCGGAGTTCCGCTCCAGAAAACGCAGGGCTTCGCTGCCGCGCTCCAGGTAGGTCTGGACCAGGTCGGCATCGAAGCCCGCGCCCACCGTGTGGCGCAGGTAGTCGCGGGCGCTGTCCAGCGAGCTGTCGAGCCCGGCGCTCACGGCCTGGTCGTTGCCGGGAATCCAGATCGCGCCGCCCGAGATCGCGGAGGCGCCGCCGAAGCTGGCGGCTTTCTCCACGACGAGGGTGCGCAGGCCGCGCAGCGAGGCGGTCAGGGCCGCGGCGAGGCCGGCGGCGCCGCTGCCGAGAACGACCACGTCATAGGTGGTGTCGGAGGGAGCGTGGATGGGGGTGGAGGAGGTCATGAAGAGGGAGTTCCAAGGGGCCGCGGCTTCGAGGCGGCCTCAAATCAGCGCATGTTGTTCGGCCAGCGCCCGGCGCACGCGGGTGACGGCTTCTTCTTCGGCCAGGGCCGGGTCGCCGGCCGCCAGCGCGGCCGAGATGCCGGCGGCATGCCCGGTGGCGAAGGCCGTGCCCATCACGCGGACCGAGCCGTAGGCCTGGGCATCGCTGCCGATCACGCGGCCTGCCAGGCGCAGGTTGGCCACGCCATGGGCCTGCAGCGCTCCGTGCGGAATGTCGAAGAAGCCTTCGCCGCCCAGCGGCACGAAGCGTGCGCGGCCCGGGGCCTCGTGCACTTCCATGGGCCAGCAGGCGCATGCGATGCCCAGCGGGTCGCGGCGGCCGGTGAGGGCGTCGTCGGCCGTCAGGTCGCGCAGCGACTGCGGGCGGCGGCTTTCGCGGATGCCGAGCTGCGGCCCGGTGGCGAGCAGGTAGGCGTTCTCGAAACCCGGGTGCTGGCGCAGCACATCCACGAAGCGCCAGGCGGCTTCGCGCGCCCGCGTCTCGGCGCGCGTGAGGTCGGGGCCGGACACGCCGTCGGTGTCCAGGTCCATGGTCATCCACCAGATGTCCTGCGACAGTGGCAGGCGCATCAGCACGCCGCCGTCGTCGCGCGGGATGCGGATCTCGGCGGTCTCGTTGTAGCGCTTCACGAGCTCGGCCATCAGCGGGCGGTCGAGCTGCACGCCCGGCGGCACGCCGCCGATGCGTACCGGCATCGAGGCCGGCTGCAGGTGCGCGAGCGGCCCGCCGCTCTGGCTCAGCGGCACGCCGGCAAAGGTGCTCAGGCTGGCTTCGCCGCTGGCGTCGACGAAGCAGCCCGCCGTGATCTCGCGCAGGCCGCGGTGGTCGGCCACGGTGAGGGCGTCGAGGCGTCCGGCCTGCCGCTGCACCGCCACCAGCCGCGTGTGCAGGCTCAGCTCGATGCCATGCGCCAGCACCAGGCGGTCGAAGGCCAGCTTGGCGGCCTCGACCTCCAGCAGGATGATCCATGCGCCGCTCTTGGAGCGGATCGGGGCGATCGGCAGGCCGAGCGCCTGCAGCTGCAGCAGCAGGTCCTGCCCGACGCCGGCCACGGCCTGGCGCGGCGTCTCGCCGCTGGCGAAGAAGCCGCAGTAGGCCAGGACCTGGGAGTTGGTGGCGGCGCCGCCGAGAAAGCCATAGCGCTCGATCAGCAGGGTGCGCGCGCCGAGGCGGGCCGCGCCCACGGCGGCCGCGGTGCCGCCGGCGCCGCCGCCCACGACCACCACGTCATAGTGTTCGGCAGTTGGTTGAGTCATCGCAGGGCCTCCTTCAGCCGGCCGGCAGTTCGGCGGCCAGCACCGCGGCCGGGTCGACCGGCGGCATCACGCCGATGAAGCCGCCCAGAAATTCGAGCTGCGCGCGCGCCATCTCGGCGCCGGTCTGGATGCGGCAGCCGCGGGCGCGGGCCAGCTCCAGGAACGGCGTGACCGGCGGCGAGGTCACCACGTCGGCGGCCAGCGCGTCGCTGCGCAGGCTGTCCAGCAGCTCGCGCGGCAGCGGCAGCTCGCCGGTGCCACCCATGCCCACCGGCGTGGCGTTCACCACCAGGTCGAAGTCCGCCAAGGAGGCGCAGCCGCGCAGCAGCTCGACGGCGGGGAAGGCCTGGGCCAGCAGCGCGGCCAGGCTGTCCTGGCGTGCGGCGTCGGTGTCCATCAGCGCCAGCCGGGCGATGCCGGCCTCGCACAGCGCATGGGCGATCGCGCCGCCCACGCCGCCGGCGCCCACCACCAGGGCCTGGCGGCCGGCCGCGCGAAAGCGGTGCTGGCGCGCGGCATTGAGAAAACCGAAGCCGTCCACCATGTCGCCGACCAGGCGGCCATCGGGCTCGCGGCGCACCACGTTCACGGCGCGCAGCGCGGCCGAGCGCGCGCTGAGGCCGTCGATCTGGGCGGCGAAGGCCTGCTTGTAGGGCACGGTCACCACGCAGCCGCGCAGGTTGTTCCAGCCCCGCATCAGCGCGATGCAGTGGCCGAGGTCCGGCGCGCGCACGTCCATGGCGATCATCGCCAGGTCCTGCTGTTCGCGCTCGAACCAGGCGTTGAAGTTTTCCGGCGATTTCACCTGGGCGATCGGCGTTCCGACGATCGCGACCAGTTGAGTCGATCCCTTGAGCATGGTGGGTTCCCGTTTCCGCCTGCGAGGCGCTTGTCTGATGCAGTGGCTGCCTGCCGCGTGGGGAGGCTGGCGCGAGTATCTGGCGCCGGGGCTCGGGATGGCAAATACCGTTTTCTGCCTCGTCCATAAACACCATTTATAGGTATGGGAGGGTGGGGTCCGCGCCGGGTTTTCTTACATTTCACTGGAGACGCCGCCCGCTTTCATGGCTACGATAGACGGAAAAAACGCCATGCCCCTTCACCGCGCCCAGACTGCCATACGACTGGCCACCACGATCGCCGGCCTGTGCCTGGCCGCGGCGGCGAGCGCCAACACCGATCCCCTGAGCGACCTGCTGAGCGTGCCCGGCAGCGCCGGCCTGGGATTCGTCACGCGCGTCGAGCGCTCGCCCTACCTGGGCGGCGGCACGCGCTACGACCTGCTGCCGCTGTACCTGTACGAAGGCGACCGGTTGTTCCTGCACGCCAGCCGCGCGGGCGTCAAGCTGTTCAAGGACGACGCGCAGCGCGTCGACCTGTTCCTGGACCGCCGCTTCGAGGGCTATCCCGTCGAGAACGTCCCGGCCAGCCTGCTGGGCATGGCCGAGCGCAGCGCGAGCATCGACCTGGGCCTGTCGTACCGCTACCGCCAGCCCTGGGGAACGCTGCAGGCCGAGCTGCTGCACGACGTCGGGGGCGCCTCCAACGGCAACGAGTTCCGGGTGAGCTACAGCTACGACTGGCGCTCGGGCCGCCTGGCGCTTCGCTCCAGCCTGACGGTGGCGGCGCGCGATGCCAAGCTCAACGACTACTACTACGGCGTGCTGCCCGGCGAGGCCACGGCGGCGCGGCCCGCCTATGCGCCCGGCGCCGGCGTCAACACCTCGCTGGCGCTGTACGGCAGCTACGGCCTGACCGAGCGCTGGCGGCTGCTGGGCGGCGTCTCGGTGACGATGCTGAACCACCGCATCACCGACAGCCCGATCGTTCCGAAGGGCGCGCAGCCGGCCCTCTTCATCGGGGCGGCCTACGACTTCGGCAGCTACCGCAAGCCCTGGGCCGAGGAGCGCTCACCCACCTACGTCAAGCTGCTGCACGGCACCGTGTCGGACGACGCCTGCACGCTGGTCCGCATCATCACGCTGCGCTGCACCTCGACCGCCAACGTCAACGTCACCACCATCACCGGCGTGCAGATCGGCAAGCCCTTCATCGAGCGGCTCAACGGCTGGCCGCTGGACCTCGTCGGCTACCTGGGGCTGACCTACCACGACGAGCACGGCCTGCAGCCCAACAGCCTGCAGGTGGACGCGTTCATGAAGGCCTACTACGACGGGTTTCCATGGAGCCACCGCGTGCGCACCCGGCTCGGCCTGGGCGTGGGCCTGTCGCTGGCGCAGCGGGTGCCGTATGTCGAGGTCGTGAGCCAGGCCCAGCGCGGACGCACGACCTCGCGCCTGCTGAACTACCTGGACCCGACGATCGACTTCAGCGTGGGCGACCTGATCGGCTCGCGCGTGCTCAAGGACACCTATCTCGGCGTCGGCGTGTCGCACCGCTCGGGCATCTTCGGCACCTCGAACCTGCTCGGCAACGTCAACGGCGGCTCGAACTTCATCTACACCTACCTTGAGAGCATTTTCTGATTGCTATCAAATAGATAGCTGAAAATGACCACCCAACGAGGACATCGGGCCGATTTGATGCCCAATCAGCGGCTGGAGGCGATCACGCCGCCGCCCAGGCACACCTCGCCGTCGTACAGCACGGCCGACTGGCCCGGCGTCACCGCCCACTGCGCCTCGGCAAAGCTCAGGCCGAAGGCCTGGCCGGCGCCGGCCGCCAGCGTGCAGGCGGCATCGGCCTG
Organism: Variovorax terrae; assembly: GCF_022809125.1. Classification (NCBI taxonomy): domain Bacteria; kingdom Pseudomonadati; phylum Pseudomonadota; class Betaproteobacteria; order Burkholderiales; family Comamonadaceae; genus Variovorax; species Variovorax terrae. Next base: position 572,106 of record NZ_JALGBI010000003.1, read on the forward strand.
GCGGTAGCGGGTCTTGGCGGCCAGCGCGCGCGGCAGCGGCGCGGCGCCGCTGATCCAGCTCGCGTCATCGGCCTGCAGCGTGTGCGACTGCAGCCACGGGTGGTCGTGGCCCTGCACCACCCACAGGGTGTTGTGCTCGATGTCCTTGCGCGCCACGAACCAGGGCGCATGCTCGCCGCCGCCCTTTTGCGCGCCCCGCGCCTTGATGCCGCCGATGCCCAGGCCCTGGCGCTGGCCCAGCGTGTAGAAGCTCAGGCCCTGGTGCTCGCCGAGCGTGCGGCCGCGCTCGTCCTTGACCGGGCCGGGCTCCTTGGCGATGTAGCGGTTCAGGAAGTCGCGGAACGGCCGCTCGCCGATGAAGCAGATGCCGGTGGAGTCCTTCTTCTTCGCGTTCGGCAGCCCGATCTCGGCCGCGATGCGGCGCACCTCGGTCTTGTGCAGCTCGCCCACCGGGAACAGCGTCTTCGAGAGCTGGGCCTGGTTCAGGCGGTGCAGGAAGTAGCTCTGGTCCTTGGACGGGTCCAGGCCCTTGAGCAGCTCGAAGCGGCCCTCGCTTTCGCGGACGCGGGCGCCATCGCGCGCGGTCGCGTGCGATGTTCCTTCCCGCCCAGCGGGCTCGCTCGTGTCTGCGGCGACGCAGCGGACACGGGCGTAATGCCCGGTGGCGATCTTCTGGGCGCCGAGGCGCATGGCATGGTCGAGGAAGGCCTTGAACTTGATCTCGGCATTGCACAGCACGTCGGGGTTCGGCGTGCGGCCGCCCTGGTACTCGCGCAGGAACTCGGCGAACACCCGGTCCTTGTACTCGGCCGCGAAATTGACGTGCTCGATCTCGATGCCGAGCACATCGGCCACGCTCGCGGCGTCCACGAAATCGACGTTGGACGAGCAGTACTCGCTGTCGTCGTCGTCTTCCCAGTTCTTCATGAAGATGCCGACCACGTCGTAGCCCTGCTGCTTGAGCAGGTGCGCGCTCACCGCGGAGTCCACCCCCCCGCTCAATCCGACCACCACACGCTGCTTTGCCATAGGTATGCGATTATCCCAGCCATCACAAGCCGTGATGCGTGCAAGGGAATCGTCCGAGGAATCCGCATGGAACTGCGCCAGCTCCGTTATTTCGTCCGGGTGGTCGAGCTTGGCAGCATGAGCCGGGCGGCGCTCGACCTGGACATGGTGCAGTCGGCGCTGAGCCAGCAGATCAGCCGGCTCGAAGGCGAGCTGGCAACCCGGCTGCTGCAGCGCTCCACCCGGGGCGTGACGCCCACGGAGGCGGGCTTGGCCTTCTTCCACGAGGCGCAGCTCGCCCTGCGCCACGCCGAGCAGGCCGCGCGCGCGGCCCAGCAGTCGCGCCTCAGCGGCACGGTCAGCGTGGGGCTGGCGCCCACCACGGCCTCGGTGCTGGGCGTGCCGCTGATGCGCGCCATGCACGAGCGCTACCCCGACGTGCGGCTGCACATGGTCGAAAGCCTCTCGGGCCACCTCTCCACCATGCTCAATGCGCGCCAGCTCGACCTGGCCGTGCTGTTCGACACCCATCCGGCGCGGCGCTGGAGCGTGACGCCGCTGCTGGAGGAGAAGCTGTTCCTGATCCGCTCGCGCCGGGGCCTGGCCGAGGAGCCGGCGGCCCCTCTGCGCATGGCCCAGCTCAAGGGCGTGCCGCTGATCCTGCCGACCGGCCCGCACGGCCTGCGCAGCACGCTGGACGCGGCCTTCGCGCGCGCCAGGCTCAAGCCCCACCTCGTGACGGAGATCGACTCGCTGGCGATGCTGATGGACGCGGTCGACGCGGGCCTGGGCTGCACCCTGCAGCCCTGGGCGGCCGTGGGCCGCTTTCCCGACGCGGCGCAGCGCTTCCACATGGCCGAGATTGCCGAATCGCAGGCGCGGCGCCCCAATGCGCTGTGCAGCCTCTCGGATGACGAGCTTTCGCCCGCAGGGCTGGCCACGCGCGTGGTGCTGGCCGATTGCGCACGCGCGCTGGTGCGTTCGGGCCGCTGGGTCGGCGCGCGGCTGATCCATCACGATTCGTGATGCCCCCATGCCGCCGCAGTCCTGGGCAGGCGCGGCGTTCAGGTCTAGAGTGCCTCCTCATTGCACACGAGGAGACGACACCATGGACCTGCAACTCAAGGACAAGACCGCGCTGGTCACCGGCGCCAGCGCCGGCATCGGCAAGGGCATTGCGCTGGCGCTGGCCGCCGAAGGCGTGAAGCTCGCGATCTCGGCGCGCCGCGTGGCGCTGCTTGAGGAGGTGGCCGACGCGATCGTCGCCCGCGGCGGCCACCGTCCGGTGGTGATCGAGTCCGACCTGTATGCCGAAGACGCGGCGCAGCGGCTCGCCTCGGCGGCCGTCGCCGGCCTGGGCCATGTGGACATCCTGGTCAACAACGCAGGCGGCTCGCGCAGCTTCAACGAGCTGCACGTGAGCGAGGACCGCTGGCAGGAGGCCATCACGCTGAACTTCCACCGCCCGCGCCAGGTGGCCGATGCGCTGATCGACCAGATGATCGAACGCCAATGGGGCCGCATCATCAACATCACGGGCAAGAGCGAGCCCGAGCACGTGAACGGCGCCTTCTGCGCCAAGGCCGGGATCCACAGCTGGGCCAAGGGCCTGTCGCGCATGGTCGGCAAGCACGGCATCACGGTCAACAGCGTGCCGCCGGGGCGCATCCACTCCGAGCAGATCCTGCGCAACTACACGCCCGAATACCGCCAGTGGCAGGCCGACAACGAAATCCCCGTGGGCCGCTACGGCGAGCCCGAGGACATGGCCAACCTGGTGTGCTTCCTGGCCTCGCCGCTGGCCGGCTACATCACCGGTACCGTGATCCCGGTCGATGGGGGTTTGCGTCGATACCAGTTCTGAGCGGCAGGCGCCAGACTGGAGCCCTTTTAAAAAGGAGACAACCCCATGGAAGATTGCTTCGCGCTCAGCCGGCGCCGATGGTTGGGCACGGCCGCTGCGGCGGGCTTGGCGGCCACCGTTCCCGCCTTGCGCGCCCAGCCCGCCTGGCCGGCCAAGTCGGTGCGCTTCGTCGTGCCGTTCGCACCCGGCGGCACGTCCGAGATCGTGGCCCGCTCGGTCGCGGCCGAGCTCACCAGGCAGCTCGGCCAGAGCGTCTACGTGGAGAACAAGCCCGGCGGCGCCGGCGTGGTGGCCATGACCGAGGTGGCCAAGGCCGCGCCCGACGGCCACACCCTCATCCTCGGCCACGTGGGCACGCTCGCGGTGAACCCGTACATGCTGGCCAACCAGCCCTACGACGTGAACAAGGATTTCATCCCCGTCACGCTGCTGGCCAAGGTGCCCAACGTGTTCGTGATCCACCCCGACGTGCCGGCGAAGAACTTCCAGGAATTCGTGGCCTACGCCAAGAAGAACCCCGGCCAGCTCAGCTACGGCTCGGCCGGCAACGCCAGCGCGGGCCACCTGGCGATGGAATACCTCAAGCTGGTCACGGGCATGTTCATGACCCACATCCCGTACCGCGGCACCGGCCCGCAGCTCACCGACCTGCTGGCCGGGCGCACGCAAGCCTCGTCGGCCGGCCTGCCGGCACTGAGCGCCCACATCAAGAGCGGCAAGCTGCGCGCGATCGCGGTCGGCACGCAGCAGCGCATCGCCGCCCTGCCCGAGGTGCCCACGGTGACGGAGATGGGCTTCAAGGACTTCGAGACCTCGCAGTGGTACGGCATCCTCGTGCCGGCCGGCACGCCGCCCGACATCGTGCGGCGGCTGCAGGAGGAGTCGCTCAAGGCGCTCAAGTCCAGCGCCGTGACCGAGCGCTTCGCGCATGACAGCGCGGTCGGCGGCGGCGGGCCGTCGCCGGAATTCGCGGCCTTCATCGGGCGCGAGCAGAAGATCTGGAGCGACATCGTCAGGCGCGCCCAGATCAAGGCAGACTGAGAGGCGTGTCGCGGATGGTGGATGTCCTGGTCATTGGCGGCGGCAACGCCGCCCTGTGCGCCGCCCTGATGGCGCGCGAAGCGGGCGCCTCGGTGCTGCTGCTGGAGGCCGCGCCGCGCGAGTGGCGCGGCGGCAATTCGCAGCACACGCGCAACCTGCGCTGCATGCACGAGGCGCCGCAGGACGTGCTGACCGGGGCCTACCCGGAAGAGGAGTTCTGGCAGGACCTGCTCAAGGTCACCGGCGGGCAGACCAGCGAGCCGCTGGCCCGGCTGGTGATCCGCGAATCCTCGCGCTGCCGCGACTGGATGCGCCGGCACGGCGTGCGCTTCCAGCCCTCGCTGTCGGGCACGCTGCACCTGAGCCGCACCAATGCCTTCTTCATGGGCGGCGGCAAGGCGCTGGTCAACGCTTACTATCGCAGCGCCGAGCGGCTGGGCGTGCAGGTGCGCTACGGCGCGCCGGTCGACGCCCTCGAGCTGGACGGCGGCCGCTTCGTCGCGGCCCGCATCGCGGGCGAGCGCATCGAGGCGCGGGCCTGCGTGCTGGCCGCGGGCGGCTTCGAGTCCAACCGCGAATGGCTGCGCGAAGCCTGGGGCCGGAACGCCGAAGGCGAGTGGCCGGCCGACAACTTCCTGATCCGCGGCACGCGCTTCAACCGCGGCGTGCTGCTCAGGCACCTGATCGACGCGGGCGCCGACAGCATCGGCGACCCGTCGCAATCGCATTGTGTGGCCATCGACGCGCGCGCACCGCTGTACGACGGCGGCATCTGCACCCGCGTGGACTGCGTGTCGCTGGGCATCATGGTGAACCGCGACGCCCGCCGCTTCTACGATGAAGGCGAGGATTTCTGGCCCAAGCGCTACGCGATCTGGGGCCGCCTGGTGGCGCAGCAGCCGGGCCAGATCGGCTACTCGATCATCGACGCCAAGGCCGTCGGCCGCTTCATGCCGCCGGTGTTTCCGGGCGCGAAGGCCGACACGCTGCCCGAACTGGCGCGCCAGCTCGGGCTGGACGAGCAGCGGCTGGTGGACACCATCGACGGCTACAACGCGGCCTGCCGCGTGGGCCGCTTCGACCACACCGTGCTGGACGACTGCCACACCGAGGGGCTGGCACCGGCCAAGACGCATTGGGCGAGGCCCATCGACACCGCGCCGTTCTTCGGCTACGCGCTGCGCCCCGGCATCACCTTCACCTACCTGGGGCTGAAGGTGGACGCGCGGGCGGCCGTGCACTTTGGCGGCCAGCCCAGCGCCAACCTGTTCGTGGCCGGCGAGATGATGGCCGGCAACGTGCTCGGCAAGGGCTACACGGCGGGTGTCGGCATGTCGATCGGAACGGCCTTCGGGCGCATTGCCGGCACGTCGGCCGCGGCGGCGGCCTTGCAGGAGGTGGCGCATGCAGCAGCTTGAGGCGCTCACGCAGGAGGCCCGCGCGCTCGCCGCCGGCACCCTGGCGCTGACGCGGCCGGAGGCCGAGGTTGACCGCGCGCTGCAGATCTGCAACGCCTGCCGCTACTGCGAGGGGTTCTGCGCCGTGTTCCCGGCCATGGCGCGCCGCCTCGAGTTCGGCAAGGCCGACATCCACTACCTCGCCAACCTGTGCCACAACTGCGGCGCCTGCCTGCACGCCTGCCAGTACGCGCCGCCGCACGAGTTTGCCGTGAACGTGCCGCAGGCGATGGCGCAGGTGCGCGGGCAGACCTATGCCGACTACGCCTGGCCGCCCGGCTTCGGCGCGCTGTACCGGCGCAACGGCCTGACCGTGGCGATGGCCCTGGCCGCAGGGCTCGCGCTGTTCCTGGCGCTGGCGTTGCTCTGGAAGGCCGACGCGCTGGGCCGGCCGCTGGCGGGCAATTTCTATGCGGTCTTTCCGCACAACCTGATGGTGGCGCTGTTCGGCGGCGTCTTCGGCTGGGCGGTGCTGGCGCTGGGGCTCGGCGTGGCGCGCTTCTGGCGCAGCATCACGCCCGGCGCGGCCGGGGCACAGGCCGCGGCCGAGGCGGCCTCCGATGCGCTGCGACTCAAGTACCTGGACGGCGGCCACGGCGAGGGCTGCAACGACCAAGATGACCGCTTCACGCTGTGGCGCCGGCGCTTTCACCACGCCACGTTCTATGGCTTCATGCTGTGCTTCGCGTCCACCGGCGTGGCCACGCTGTACCACTACGGGCTGGGCCTGAAGGCGCCTTATGCGCTGACGAGCTGGCCCGTGCTGCTGGGCACCCTGGGCGGGATCGGCCTGCTGGCCGGGCCGGCCGGCCTGCTCTGGCTGAACTGGCGCCGCGATCCGCAGCACGGCGATGCCGCCCAGAGGCCGATGGACCGCGGCTTCATCGGCCTGCTGCTGCTGACCAGCCTGAGCGGCCTGGCGCTGCTGGCCTGGCGCGACACGGGCGCGATGGGCCTGCTGCTGGCCGTGCACCTGGGCGTGGTGATGGCGTTGTTCCTGACGCTGCCCTACGGCAAATTCGCCCATGGCCTCTACCGTTGCGCGGCGCTGCTCAAGTGGGCCGTCGAACGGCGCCGGCCGGGCAAGCTGGGCCTGGGGGACGACTGATTTTCAGGTCAAATAGGCTCAAGGTCCAGACCGGGTGGTCATAGTTTGCTATTGAAAATATAGCATCAGGCCGTCACACTGGCATCGGTGTAGACCAGCTCCAGCGGATAGCGCCGGCCCGCCAGGTAGTCCTCCAGGCAGCGCAGCAGCAGCGGGCTGCGGTGGCGGTCCGCGCTGGCGCGGATCTCGTCGGGCGTCATCCACAGCGTGCGGACGATGCCGTCGTCCAGCGCGCGCCCGGGTTCGGCGTCGCCCTCCACCTCGCCGCAGAAGGCGAAGCGCAGGTAGGTGACGTCCTCGCCCGTGCGGGTGCTCTGGAAGCGCGACAGGTACACGCCGACCAGCGCGGTCGGCCGGAAGCGGTGGGCGGTTTCCTCCAGCGCCTCGCGGGCGCAGCCGTCGGCGGGCGATTCGCCGGGGTCGAGGTGGCCGGCCGGGTTGTTGAGCTTCAGGCCGTCGGAGGTGAGTTCTTCCACCAGCAGGAACCGGCCGTTGCGCTCGATGATGGCGGCGACGGTGGCGCTGGGTTTCCATCGTGTGTTCATGCCCGCATTATTCAGTTTTGCCGGCGTGCGGGTGAGGCCTCTAATATCGGCCGAATCGCCCTGGCGACCTGGAAACCCGGCGTTCTTCATGTAAGCTAAGGGTCAGAAACCGTTCACAGCCATTTAAAAAACGAGGAGACGCCCATGCTGATTGGCGTACCCGCCGAAACCACGGTGGGTGAAACACGTGTTGCCGTCACGCCCGAGACGGCCAAGAAACTGAAGGCTCAGGGCCACACCCTTCGCATCCAGTCGGGTGCGGGCGTGGCGGCCAGCGCGCCCGACGAGGCCTACACGGCGGTCGGCGCCGAGATCACCGATGCGGCCGGCGCCTTCGGCTGCGAATTGGTGCTCAAGGTGCGCAACCTGTTCGACAACGAAGCGGCGCTGGTGAAGCCCGGCGCTACCGTGGTGGGCATGCTCAACCCGTTCGATGCGGCCGGGCTGCAGCGGCTGGCCTCGGCCAACCTCACCGGGTTCGCCCTCGAGGCCGCGCCGCGCACTACGCGCGCGCAGAGCATGGACGTGCTCTCCTCGCAGGCCAACATCGCGGGCTACAAGGCCGTGATGATCGCGGCCGACAAGTACCAGCGCTTCTTCCCGATGCTGATGACCGCCGCCGGCACCGTGAAGGCGGCGCGCGTGGTGATCCTGGGCGTCGGCGTGGCCGGCCTGCAGGCGATTGCCACGGCCAAGCGCCTGGGCGCGGTGATCGAGGCCAGCGACGTGCGCCCGAGCGTGAAGGAGCAGGTCGAGTCGCTGGGCGCCAAGTTCATCGACGTGCCCTACGAAACGCAGGAAGAGAAAGAGGCGGCCGAAGGCGTGGGCGGCTACGCGCGCCCCATGCCGCAGAGCTGGCTCGACCGCCAGAAGGCCGAGGTCGCCAAGCGTGTGGCGCAGGCCGACGTGGTGATCACCACCGCGCTGATCCCCGGCCGCGCCGCACCGGTGCTGGTGACCGAGGAGATGGTCAAGGCCATGAAGCCGGGCTCGGTGATCGTCGACCTGGCCGCGCCCCAGGGCGGCAACTGCCCGCTGACCGAGGCCGGCCAGACGGTGGTCAAGCATGGCGTCACGCTGGTGGGCGAGACCAACCTGCCGGCGCTGGTGGCCGCCGATGCGTCCTCGCTCTACGCGCGCAACGTGCTGGACTTCCTCAAGCTGATCATCACCAAGGAAGGCGCGCTCAACATCGACCTGAACGACGACATCGTGGCGGCCTGCCTGATGGCCCAGGGCGGCGAAGTCAAGAGGAAATAACCATGGATCCGGTTTCCCACACCATCATCAACCTCATCATCTTCGTGCTGGCCATCTACGTGGGCTACCACGTGGTCTGGACCGTCACGCCCGCGCTGCACACGCCGCTGATGGCCGTGACCAACGCGATCTCGGCCATCGTCATCGTCGGCGCCATGCTGGCGGCCGCGCTCACCGACACCCCGCTGGGCAAGACCATGGGCGTGCTGGCCGTGGCGCTGGCGGCCGTGAATATTTTCGGCGGCTTCCTGGTCACGCGGCGCATGCTCGAGATGTTCAAGAAGAAGGAAAAGAAAGCGCCCGCAGCCGACAAGGGGGCCGCAAAATGAGCATGAACATCGTCACGCTGCTGTACCTGTTCGCCTCGGTCTGCTTCATCCAGGCGCTCAAGGGCCTGTCGCATCCCACCACCTCGATCCGCGGCAACGTGTTCGGCATGATCGGCATGGCCATTGCCATGCTGACCACGGCCGCGCTCATCGTCGAGATCTCCGGCGGCAAGGCGCTGGGCATGGCCTGGGTGCTGCTGGGCCTGGTGGTCGGCGGCGGCTATGGCGCCTACCGGGCCAAGACCGTGGAGATGACCAAGATGCCCGAGCTGGTCGCCTTCTTCCACAGCATGATCGGCCTGGCCGCGGTGTTCATCGCCGTGGCCGCCGTGGCCGAGCCCCATGCTTTCGGCATCGCGGCCCGGGGCGAGCCGATTCCCACCGGCAACCGGCTCGAACTGTTCCTGGGCGCGGCCATCGGCGCGATCACGTTCAGCGGCTCGGTCATCGCCTTCGGCAAGCTCTCGGGCACCTACAAGTTCCGCCTGTTCCAGGGCGCGCCGGTGCAGTTCGCCGGCCAGCACAAGCTGAACCTGGTGCTGGGGCTGGTGACGATCGGGCTGGGCCTGGTCTTCATGTTCACGGGCAACTGGCCCGCCTTCTTCGCGATGCTGGCCCTGGCCTTCGTGATGGGCGTGCTGATCATCATCCCGATCGGCGGCGCCGACATGCCGGTGGTGGTCTCCATGCTCAACAGCTACTCGGGCTGGGCGGCGGCGGGCATCGGCTTCTCGCTGAACAACAGCATGCTGATCATCGCGGGCTCGCTGGTGGGCTCCTCGGGCGCGATCCTGAGCTACATCATGTGCAAGGCCATGAACCGCTCGTTCTTCAACGTGATCCTGGGCGGCTTCGGCGGCGAGGCCGGCGCGGCCGCGGCCGGCAGCGCGGTGCAGCGCAACGTCAAGAGCGGCAGCGCCGACGACGCGGCCTTCGTGCTGGGCAATGCCGAGACCGTGGTGATCGTGCCGGGCTACGGCCTGGCCGTGGCGCGGGCCCAGCACGCCGTGAAGGAACTGGCGGCCAAGCTCACCGAGAAGGGCATCACCGTCAAGTACGCGATCCACCCGGTGGCCGGGCGCATGCCGGGCCACATGAACGTGCTGCTGGCCGAGGCCGAGGTGCCCTACGACCAGGTGTTCGAGATGGAAGACATCAACGGCGAGTTCGGCCAGGCCGACGTCGCCATCATCCTGGGCGCCAACGACGTGGTGAACCCGGCCGCGCTGGTGAAGGGCAGCCCGATCTACGGCATGCCGATCCTGGAGGCCTACAAGGCCAAGACGGTGATCGTGAACAAGCGCTCCATGGCCGCGGGCTACGCCGGCCTGGACAACGAATTGTTCTACATGGACAAGACCATGATGGTCTTTGGCGATGCGAAGAAAGTAGTGGAGGACATGGGGAAAGCGATCGAGTGATCGCCCCAGCAAGACGCGGCCACCCGGCCGCGTTTTCGTTTCGGATTAGAGCCGCTTCCCTTGAAACCCCTAGGGAAAACACAGTAACCGGGACCTGAACAGGCGGAGACAATCGCCGCGTTCCGCATGAAGTTTGGAGAGACAGACATGACCGACCGCATTTGGCTGGCCAGCTATCCGCAGGGCGTGCCCGCCGATATCGACCCCTCGCAATACCCCTCGCTGGTGGCGCTGATGGAAGAGAGCTTCCGCAAGTACGCCGCCCGCACGGCCTACAGCTTCATGGGCAAGGACGTGACCTACGGGCAGACCGACTCCCTGAGCCGGGCGCTGGCGGCCTACCTGCAGGGCCTGGGCCTGGCCCGGGGCGACCGCGTCGCGATCATGATGCCCAATGTGCCGCAGTACCCGGTGGCCGTGGCTGCCATCCTGCGCGCGGGCTTCGTGGTGGTGAACGTGAACCCGCTGTACACGCCGCGCGAACTCGAGCACCAGCTCAAGGACTCGGGCGCCAAGGCCATCGTCATCATCGAGAACTTCGCCAACACGCTGCAGCAGTGCATCGCGGCCACGCCGGTCAAGCATGTGGTGCTGTGCGCCATGGGCGACCAGCTCGGCATGCTCAAGGGCGCGCTGGTCAACTACGTGGTGCGCAACGTCAAGAAGATGGTGCCCGCCTATAACCTGCCCGGCGCGGTGCGCTTCAACGACGCGGTGGCCCAGGGCACGCGCGGCACGCTGAAGGCGCCCGCCATTGCCGCGGACGACGTGGCGGTGCTGCAATACACCGGCGGCACCACGGGGGTTTCCAAGGGCGCCGTGCTGCTGCACCGCAACGTGATCGCCAACGTGCTGCAGTCCGAGGTCTGGAACCAGCCCGTGATGGACAAGGTGCCGGCCGGCGAGCAGCCCACCAGCGTCTGCGCGCTGCCGCTGTACCACATCTTCGCGTTCACGGTCGGCATGATGCTATCCATGCGCACCGGCGGCAAGCTGATCCTGATTCCCAATCCGCGCGACCTGCCCGCGGTGCTCAAGGAGCTGTCCAAGCACACCATCCACAGCCTGCCGGCGGTCAACACGCTGTTCAACGGCCTGGCCAACCACCCCGACTTCAACACGGTGGACTGGAGCCACCTGAAGGTCTCGGTCGGCGGCGGCATGGCGGTGCAGGGGGCGGTGGCCAAGCTCTGGCTCGATAAGACCGGCTGCCCGATCTGCGAGGGCTACGGCCTCTCGGAAACCTCTCCGTCGGCGAGCTGCAACCCGACCACCAGCACCGAGTACACCGGCACCATCGGCGTGCCGCTGCCCGGCACGTACTTCAAGCTGCTCGACGATGACGGCAATGAGGTGCCGGCAGGCCAGCCCGGCGAAATCGCCATCAAGGGCCCGCAGGTGATGGCGGGCTACTGGCAGCGCCCTGACGAGACCGCCAAGGTCATGACGGCCGATGGCTTCTTCAAGACCGGCGACATCGGCACCGTGGACGAGCGCGGCTACTTCAAGATCGTGGACCGCAAGAAGGACATGATCCTGGTCAGCGGCTTCAACGTCTACCCGAACGAAATCGAGGATGTGGTGGCCGGGCTCGAAGGCGTGCTCGAGTGCGCCGCCGTGGGCGTGGCCGACGACAAGTCGGGCGAGGCCGTCAAGCTGGTGATCGTCAAGAAGAACCCGGCCCTGACCGAAGCCCAGGTGCGCGACTACTGCAAGGCCAACCTCACCGGCTACAAGCAGCCCCGCATCATCGAATTCCGCACCGAGCTGCCCAAGACGCCGGTGGGCAAGATCCTGCGACGCGAGCTGCGGGACAAGAAGTAGCCTACCCGCCCGCCCGTTCGCGGCACAGCCAGGCCGGCGCTCGTCCGGCATGGCGCAAGTGCGGCCATTTTCTGTCGCCCGGCCTACCGGCCGGGCCGGCGATGGCTTGGAAAACCCTGAACCAGCAGGCGGCATTGATCTTGCATACTAGCGCCCTTCGCAGGGCGCGGCCGCGTGCCGGCGGGGTTGTTTCCAAAGAGGTTTTCAAGGCTTTTCACCGCATGAGGCAGATGTTTCCATTCAACGGGCGATTCCGGCCGGAGCAGGCATGCTGCGTTTCTTCCTGACGCGGGTCAGTCTCGTCATCCCGACCTTCATCGGCATGACGCTGCTCGCGTTCTTCCTGATCCGCATGGTCCCGGGCGACCCGATCGAGACGCTGGCCGGCGAGCGCGGCATCGATCCGGCGCGCCACGCCATGCTGCTCAAGGAATACGGGCTGGACCAGCCGGTGCTGGTGCAGTACGGCATCTACATCGGGCGCGTGCTGCAGGGCGACCTGGGCAAGTCCATCATCACGCAGGAGCCGGTCATCCGCGAGTTCCTGACGCTGTTCCCCGCCACCGTGGAACTGGCCCTGTGCGCGATCGTGTTCGCGCTGCTGCTGGGCATCCCGGCCGGCATCATCGCGGCGGTGCGGCGCAACTCGCTGTTCGACCACGGCGTGATGGCGGTCTCGCTGACCGGCTACTCCATGCCCATTTTCTGGTGGGGCCTGCTGCTGATCCTGTTCTTCTCGGTGCAGCTGGGCCTCACGCCGGTGTCGGGCCGGCTGTCGGTGCAGTACTTCATCGAGCCGACCACCGGCTTCCTGCTGATCGACTCGCTGCTGAGCGGCGACAAGGGCGCCTTCCTGTCCACGGTGCAGCACCTGATCCTGCCGACCATCGTGCTCGGCACCAATCCGCTCGCGGTGGTGGCGCGCATGACACGCTCGGCCATGCTCGAAGTGCTGGGCGAGGACTACATCCGCACCGCGCGCGCCAAGGGCCTGTCGGGTTTCCGGGTGGTGGCGATGCATGCGCTGCGCAACGCGCTGATCCCGGTGGTGACGGTGATTGGCCTGCAGGTGGGCGTGCTGTTCACGGGCGCGATCCTGACCGAAACCATTTTTTCCTGGCCCGGCGTCGGCAAGTGGCTGATCGAGGCCATCAGCCGGCGCGACTACCCGGTGCTGCAGGGCGGCATGCTGCTGCTGGGCGTGATGGTCATGCTGGTCAACCTGCTGGTCGACCTGACCTACGGCATCATCAACCCGCGCATCCGGCAGCAGGCCGGGCACTAATATGGCGACCGTGCTGTCTCCCCGCGTTGACGCAGAGGCTCAGGGCCACAGCCCTCCCGGTCCGCTGCGCGAGTTCTGGAATGCGTTCTCGGCCAACCGCGGCGCGCTGCTCGGGCTGGCCGTGGTCGCGCTGGTATTGCTGGTGGCCCTGTTCGCGCCCTGGATCGCACCGCACCCGCCGGGTGAGACTCACAGCGAGGCTTTCCTGCAGCCGCCGTTCTGGCAGGCCGGCGGCTCCAGCACCTACCTGCTGGGCACCGATGCGATCGGGCGCGACATCCTCTCGCGCCTGATGCACGGGGCGCGGCTGTCGCTGTCGATCGGGCTGGCCGTGGTGCTGATCTCGGTGGCCGCCGGCATTGTGCTGGGGCTGGTGGCGGGCTTCTTCAAGGGCATTCTCGAAGTGGCGATCATGCGGCTGATGGACATCATCCTCACGCTGCCCAGCCTGCTGCTGGCCATCGTGATCGTGGCCATCCTGGGGCCGGGGCTGGTCAACGCCATGCTCGCCGTGGCCATCGTGGTGCTGCCGCACTATGTGCGCATCACGCGCGCCGCGGTGATCACCGAGGTGTCCAAGGACTACGTGACCGCCGCGCGTGTGAGCGGCGCGGGCACGCTGCGGCTGATGTTCAGCGAGGTGCTGCCCAACTGCGCGGCGCCGCTGATCGTGCAGGCCTCGCTGGGCGTGTCCACCGCCATCCTCGACGCGGCCGCGCTCGGCTTCCTGGGACTGGGCGCGCAGCCGCCGGCGCCCGAGTGGGGCACCATGCTGGCCGACGCGCGCGAATTCGTGCTGCGCGCCTGGTGGGTGGTGACCTTCCCGGGCCTGATGATCCTGGTCACCGTGCTGGCCTTCAACCTGCTCGGGGACGGCCTGCGCGATGCGCTCGACCCGAAATTGAAGCGATAGCATGAAGCACATCCCCAGGCTTCGCTTCACTGCGCCTTCCCCCTTGCAGGGGGCAAGACCAGCGGCCCGGCCAAGCCGGTTCCGCGGTGTTCCCGCGACAAACCTTTCGCGCAGGAGCCGCTGACATGCCCTTGCTGGACATCGAAGACCTGCACGTCGAATTTCCTACGCAAGCCGCGGTGATGCACGCCGTCGAAGGCGTGAGCTTGCGCCTGGAAGAAGGCGAGGTGCTGGGCATCGTGGGCGAGTCGGGCTCGGGCAAGAGCGTGACCATGATGGCGCTGATGGGCCTGATCGCCGCGCCGGGCCGGGTGCGAGCCGCGCGCCTGCGCTTTGCCGGGCACGACCTGCTGGGGCTGTCCGATGCGGCGCGCCGGCGCCTGACCGGCAAGGACGTGGCCATGATCTTCCAGGAGCCGACCACCAGCCTCAACCCCTGCTTCACCATCGGCTTCCAGCTGATGGAGACGCTGCGCCTGCATCTGCACCTGGACCGGCGCGCGGCGCGCCATCGCGCCGTCGAGTTGCTGGAGCAGGTGGGCATTCCCGCGCCCGAGATGCGGCTCAAGGACTACCCGCACCAGCTCTCGGGCGGCATGAACCAGCGCGTCATGATCGCCATGGCCATCGCCTGCAACCCGCGCCTGCTGATCGCCGACGAGCCGACCACGGCGCTCGACGTGACGATCCAGGCCCAGATCCTCGATCTGCTGCGCAACCTCCAGAAGGAACGCGGCATGGCCCTGGTGCTGATCACGCACAACATGGGCGTGGTCAGCGAGATGGCGCAGCGCGTGGCGGTGATGTATGCCGGCCAGGTGGTGGAGCAGCGCCCGGTGGCCGATCTGTTTGCCGCGCCCCAGCACCCCTACACTGAGGCCCTGCTGGCGGCCCTGCCCGAGCGCGGCGCGGCCAATGGCCGGCTGGCCACCATCGCGGGGGTGGTGCCGGGCCTGTACGACCGGCCCGCCGGCTGCCTGTTCGCGCCGCGCTGCGCCTACGCCACCGAGCACTCGCGCGCGGTGCGCCCCGAGCTGCGCGACTGGCAGGGCGGCCAGGTGCGCTGCCACTACCCGCTGGGCGATCCGCAGCGCGAAGCCGCCCGGCGGCGCGACGGGCCGCTGCCGGCCGATGTGGAGCGGGCCCCATGAGCGTGGTGGTGGAAGCCCACGACCTGCGGCGGGTGTACCCGATCCGCCGCGGCCTGCTGCGCGCGCCGGCCCAGCTGCAGGCGGTGGGCGGCGTGTCGTTCTCGCTGCAGGCGGGCCAGACGCTGGCCGTGGTGGGCGAGTCCGGCTGCGGCAAGTCGACGCTGGCGCGCATGGTGGCGCTGATCGAGAAGCCCAGCGCGGGCCGCCTGGTGTTGGACGACACCGATGCCGTGCAGCCGCCGGCCAGTGAGCGCCGCCGCCTGCGCCAGACCGTGCAGCTGGTGTTCCAGAACCCCTATGGCTCGCTCAACCCGCGCAAGCGCATCGGCACCGTGCTGGAAGACCCGCTGGCCATCAACACCGCGCTGGACAAGACCGAGCGCGCCCGCCGCGCGAGCGAGATGCTGGCGCGGGTGGGCCTGCGGCCCGAGTACGCCAACCGCTATCCGCACATGTTCTCGGGCGGGCAGCGCCAGCGCATCGCGATCGCGCGCGCTCTCATGCTCAGCCCCAAGCTGCTGGTGGCCGACGAGCCGGTGTCGGCGCTCGACGTGTCGATCCAGGCGCAGGTGCTGAACCTGCTGGCTGACCTGCAGGCCGAACTCGGGCTGGCCTACCTGTTCATCTCGCACGACCTCGCCGTGGTGCGCCACATCGCGCACGACGTGCTGGTCATGTACCTGGGCCATGCCGTGGAGCAGGGCCCGAAGGCCCGGGTGTTCGCCCGGCCGCTGCATCCCTACACCCAGGCCCTGCTGGCCTCGACGCCGGCGGTGGGCACGCCGCCGGCGCAGCGCATCGTGCTCAAGGGCGAGCTGCCGTCGCCGCTGAATCCGCCGCCGGGCTGCGTGTTCTCCACGCGCTGCGCCTATGCCGTTGCGCGCTGCCGCGAGGAGCGGCCGCTGCCCCGGCTGCTGGATGCGCGGCAGGTGGCCTGCCACGAGGCCGAGCGCTTCGTGTAGCCGGGTTTTCCCTTGGGCCCGCCTGCCCATAATGTTCCCCTGGCCCGCGGGCCGCTTTAACCATCGAAGGAGTCAACCTTGAAACCGTCAAATCATCACAAGTCGTTTGGCAAGCGTTTCGCGCTCGCTGCCCTGGCCTTGCCCGTCCTGCTGGCCACGGCTGGCGTGTCGGCCAAGACACTGGTGTTCTGCTCCGAGGGCAGTCCCGAGAATTTCTACGCAGCGGTGAACACCACCGGCACGTCCTTCGACGCCACCACGCAGGTCTACAACAGCGTGGTCGAGTTCGAGCGCGGCGGCACCAAGGTGGTGCCGGGCCTGGCCGAGAAGTGGGACATCTCGGCCGATGGCATGGAGTACACCTTCCACCTGCGCAAGGGTGTGAAGTGGCACAACACCAACAAGAACTTCAAGCCCACGCGCGACTTCAACGCCGACGACTTCATCTTCTCCATCGAGCGGCAGTGGAAGGAGAACGATCCCTACTTCCGGGTCACCAGCCCCAACCACTCCTACTTCAACGACATGGGCATGCCCAAGCTGCTCAAGTCGGTGGACAAGGTGGATGAGTACACGGTCAAGATCACGCTCAACAAGCCCGAGGCGCCGTTCCTGGCCAACCTGGCCATGCCCTATGCCGGCATCCAGTCCAAGGAATACGCGATCGCCATGCTCAAGGCCGGCACGCCCGAGAAGATCGACCAGGAGCCGATCGGCACCGGCCCGTTCTACCTCGTGCAATACCAGAAGGACGCGATCGTGCGCTTCAAGGCCTTCCCGCAGTACTGGGCCGGCAAGGCCAAGATCGACGACCTGGTGTTCTCGATCACGCCCGACGCCTCGGTGCGCTGGGCCAAGCTGCAAAAAGGCGAATGCCATGTGATGCCCTACCCCAACCCGGCCGATCTCGATGCCATGCGCAAG
This sequence comes from Variovorax terrae, assembly GCF_022809125.1. Taxonomy (NCBI): domain Bacteria; kingdom Pseudomonadati; phylum Pseudomonadota; class Betaproteobacteria; order Burkholderiales; family Comamonadaceae; genus Variovorax; species Variovorax terrae. Next base: position 589,198 of record NZ_JALGBI010000003.1, read on the forward strand.
GACCCGAAGGTGCAGGTGCTCGAGCAGCCCGGCCTGAACGTGGGCTACCTGGCCTACAACACGCAGAAGAAGCCGTTCGACGACGTGCGCGTGCGCAAGGCGATCAACATGGCGATCAACAAGAAGGCCATCATCGACGGCGTCTACCTGTCGACCGGCGTGGCCGCCAAGAACCCGATTCCGCCGTCGATGTGGTCGTACAACGACGCGGTCAAGGACGACCCCTTCGATCCCGAAGCCGCCAAGAAGCTGCTGGCCCAGGCCGGCTTTCCCAACGGCTTCTCCACCGACCTCTGGGCCATGCCGGTGCAGCGCCCCTACAACCCGAATGCCAAGCGTATTGCCGAGCTGATGCAGGCCGACCTGGCCAAGATCGGCGTCAAGGCCGAGATCAAGAGCTTCGAGTGGGGCGAGTACCGCAAGCGCATGCAGGCCGGTGAGCACCAGATGGGCATGCTGGGCTGGACCGGCGACAACGGCGATCCGGACAATTTCCTCTACACTCTGCTGGGCTGCGCCTCGGCCCAGTCGGCCAGCGGCAGCAACGTGGCCAAGTTCTGCTACCAGCCCTATGAGGAGCTGGTGCTCAAGGCCAAGAACGTGTCCAAGCAGGCCGACCGCGATGCCCTGTACAAGAAGGCCCAGGTGATCTTCAAGGAGCAGGCGCCCTGGTTCACCATCGCCCACGCGGTGCAGCTCAAGCCGGTGCGCAAGGAAGTGATCGACTACAAGCTCAGCCCGTTCGGGCGCCACACCTTCTACGGTGTGGACATCAAGGAATAGGCGGCGCACGCGCGTATCCTCGGCCCTGGCGCCTCGCGGCGCCAGGGCCTTTTTCTTTTGGGAGCGACCTGCCATGACCATCGCCATCGTCAGTGCCATGCACGAGGAACTCGCCGCCGTGCTCCGGCTCCTGCCCGAAGAGCACCGGCAGGTGGCGGCGGGGCGCGAGTTCTGGCGCGGGCGCCTGCACGGCCACGAGGTGGTGGTCGTGCTCTCGCGCATCGGCAAGGTGGCGGCGGCGACCACCGCCACCGCGCTGATCGAGCGCTTCGGCGTGGAGCGCATCGTTTTCACCGGCGTGGCGGGCGGGCTGGCGCCGGGCGTGCATGTGGGCGACGTGGTGGTGGCCGACAGCTTCCTGCAGCACGACCTCGACGCCTCGCCGATCTTTCCGCGCTACGAGGTGCCGCTCTACGGCACCAGCCGCTTCGCCACCGACGGCGCGCTCACCGCCACGCTGGCGGCCGCGGCCCGCGCCGCCCTGCCGGGCACCGCGCTGCACCGGGGGCTGGTGGTCAGCGGCGACCGCTTCGTGGCCACCACGGTGGAGAGCCGCGCGCTGCAGGCGGCGCTGCCCGAGGCGCTGGCGGTGGAAATGGAGGGCGCGGCGATCGCCCAGGTCTGCCACGACTACGGCGTGCCGTTCGCCGCGGTGCGGACCATCTCGGACCGCGCCGACGACGAGGCGCACGGCGATTTCACGCGGTTCGTCGAGGAGGTGGCCAGCCGCCATTCGGCCGCCATGGTCGCGGCGCTGCTCAGGATGCTATGAATTTAATAGCTAGAAATGACCGCCCGACAAGGACGTCGGCCTGATTTGACCTAAAAGGCTACTTCAACCGGCCGCGCCGGCGGGAACGCGCGGGACCGGCTTTGCCGGCCCGCTGCGTTGCCCCCTTGAGGGGGAAGGGCGGAGCCCTTCGGGGGTGGGCTATTTCAACCAGCCGCGCCGGCGGAAATACCACATGGGCACCAGCGCGCTGGCCACCATGAGCGCAATCGCATAGGGGTAGCCCATGGCCCAGTCGAGTTCGGGCATCATCTTGAAGTTCATGCCGTAGACGCTGGCGATCAGCGTCGGCGGCAGCAGCGCGACACTGGCCACCGAGAAGATCTTGATGATCTTGTTCTGGTTAATGTTGATGAAGCCGACCGTGGCGTCCATCAGGAAGTTGATCTTGTCGAACAGGAAGGCGGTGTGGTTGTCCAGCGACTCGATGTCGCGCAGGATCTGGCGCGCCTCCTCGAACTGCTCGGCGTTGAGCATCTTGCTGCGCATCATGAAGCTGACCGCGCGCCGCGTGTCCATCACGTTGCGGCGGATGCGTCCGTTCAGGTCTTCCTGGCGCGCGATCGCGCCCAGCACCTCGCCGGCCAGCGAGTCGGTCACGTCGCCCGAGAGCACCAGCTTGCTGGCCTCCTCCAGCTCGTCGTAGATGTTCTCCAGCGTGTCGGCCGAGTACTCGGCGTCGGCGTCGAACAGCTTGAGCAGCACTTCCTTGGCATCCTCGATCAGCCCCGGCGCGCGGCGTGCGCGCATGCGCAGCAGGCGGAACACCGGCACGTCCTCGTCGTGGATCGAAAACAGCACGCCGCGGCTCCTGAGCCCGGTGTTGTGCTGGTTCAGGATGAAGGCCACGCGCACCGCGCGCGGCGCCTCGTCGTCGGCGATCAGGAAGTCGCTGCGGATGTGCAGCTCGCCGTTGTCTTCCTCATAGAAGCGCGCGGACTCCTCGATGTCCTCGTCCATCGCGTCCTCGGGGATGGACAGGCCATAGTACTGCTTGACCCAGCGCTTTTCCTCGACGGTGGGGGCTTCGAGGTCGACCCAGATCGGCTGGAATTTGGAGAGCTCTTCCAGCGACTCGATCTCTTCCTGGAAGAGCCGGCCGTTGGCGAGCGTGAAGATGTTGAGCATGGCAATGAAAGGGGACAGGCCTGATGACTCGAAAGAACGGTGACGCTGGGGTGGGGCGCTTTCGAACAAATCAGGCACAGGCCCAATCCATTTCGAAAGCTACCGACTGGGGTAGGTTTCCAAGGGAATGCTCGCAACAAAGGATGACAGCGCAATTATCTCACCGCGCCCGGTTCACGAGCCCGCGAAGAAGGCCAGCAGCTGGGCCTTGCGCGCATAGGCGTCCTGTTCGCCCAGCGCAACCAGCGTCTGCACGAAACCCGGCTCGAACAGCAGGTAGCTCGACAGCCCGGCGCCGCCGCGCAGGCCGCCGAGGCCGCTCAGCGCGTTGCGCACGGAGACCGGCAGCTCGCGCAGGTGGGCCTGCGCGATGGCGTCGAGCGACTGTGAGGGCTGCAGCGCCAGCACCTCCACGCCGCGGTAGGGCAGCACGGCCGCCACTTCGCGTGGCAGCTGGCGCAGGGTCTGCGAGATGCGCTGGGCCTGCTCCACGTCGGCCTGCAGCGTGTCATGGAACACGCTGGCCATGGCGTGCCCGGCGATGTTGCCGAGCGAGGGCATGCGGGCCGGGCCGCTGGGCGCGGCGCTGGCGAAGCCCGAGCGCTGCGGCTGGCCCACGCCGACCACCAGCACCTTGTGGGCTCCGAGGTGGATGGCCGGCGACAGCGGCGAGATCTGGCGCATCGAGCCGTCGCCGAAGAACTCGCGCTGCCCGTCCACCCACAGCGGCGTGGCCGGGAAGAGGAAGGGGATGGCGCTGGAGGCCATCAGGTGTTCGATGGTGATGGGCTGGAAATCGGCGCGCCGGCCCGGGCGGTTCCAGGGCGGCGCGGTCTCGTCGTGGGCGGTATGGCAGAACGTCCAGTGCACGCCGCTGGTGTAGCTGGAGGCCGTGACGGCGAGGGCATCCAGCGTGCGGGTGCGCAGGGCTTCCTCGATGCCCGGCAGCGACACGGCGTGGTGCAGCGTGTCCACCAGCGGCATGTTGTCGAGCAGGGCGCCGTGCCGCCGCGCATGGCGCGACAGGCTCAGCGCCGCCAGCAGCTTGCTGGCGCGCACCAGCGGCGACACCTTGAATTCATAGACCGCGGACGAACGGATCCGGCTCCAGAACTGCGCCAGCTGCTCGAACGCCTGCAGCCCCGTGGTGGCCGCGCCCGCCAGGTAGGCCGCGTTCAGCGCGCCCGCCGAGGTGCCGACCAGCACCTGGAACGGAAACTTCGCCGCGGGCGCGCCCTGCAGTCCCAGCATGGCCGCCAGGGCCTGCAGCACGCCCACCTGGTAGGCCGTGCGGGCGCCGCCGCCCATCAGGACCAGCGCCGTGGTGGGGCGCGAGGGGCGGGTCAGGCCCGCGTTGATGATGGTGTTCAGGCTCATGGATGACGCTTCGCGGTGGGCCGGCCTTGCGGGCCTGGCCTGCGGCCGGATGCCGCGGGTGTCGCGATGTTAGGGCCTCAACGGGTTTTGGGGGCAGGTCGCCGGCACCGAGGTGGAGTGCCGGCGCGCGGATTGACCCTGCCGCACGCTCGGGTTGGGGCTGCCCGCCGTTGTGGCCGCGATGAAAACCCGAGCCTTTTCAACCACTTGCGGCCGGCCTGACAAATGGTTGCAGCGTCGTGGCGCGGGCTTGGCGGAAAACCGATTGCATTTCGGTTTTAGAGGGCGCATAGTGGTTCGACCTTCAGCGTTCGGCTGCCACCTCGCAAGGGTGGCGATTTCAACCCAGAGAGCAACAGGAGGCTACTCATGAACCTGACGATCAGCGGTCACCACCTCGAAGTCACCCCCGCCTTGCGTACCTATGTGAAGACCAAGCTTGATCGAATTACCCGGCACTTTGACCAGGTCGTAGATGTCAAGGTGCTGCTCACCGTGGAGAAACTGAAGGAAAAGCAACGACGACAACGCGCCGAATGCAATATTCACGTCAAGGGCAACGACATGTTCGCCGAAAGCTCGCATGCCGACCTCTATGCCGCCGTGGATGAACTGGTCGACAAGCTCGACCGCCTCGTGGTGCGCCACAAGGACCGCCTGCAGGACCACCATCACGAAGCGCCCAAGCGCCTGATGTAAGGCCGCGCCACCCACCCCGTCGCCAAGACGCCAACACAAGCCGCCCGGGCAACCCGGCGGCTTTTTTGTGCGCTTTCCCGCAGGAAGACTGTGTTTTATTGCACCCCGGCGCGGCAGGTGCATAATCGGCAACCCGACACCATGAATCGTCTCGCGTCCATCCTGCCTGCCGCTCAAGTGCTTGTGAGCGTCGATGCCACCAGCAAAAAACGTGCTTTTGAAGAAGCAGGGCTGCTGTTCGAAAACCTGCACGGCCTGTCCCGGGCGCTGGTCACGGACAGCCTGTTCGCGCGTGAGCGGCTCGGCTCTACCGGCCTGGGCCATGGCGTGGCCATCCCGCACGGGCGCATCAAGGGCCTGAAGGCGCCGATGGCCGCGGTGTTCCAGCTGGACCGCCCGATCGGCTTCGACGCCCCCGACGAACAGCCGGTGGGCCTGCTGATCTTCCTGCTGGTGCCCGAGGCGGCAACGCAGAAACACCTGGAAATCCTGTCCGAGATCGCCGAGCTGCTGAGCGACACCGCGCTGCGCGAGCGCATCAAGGCCAGCACCGACGCCACCGAGCTGCACGGCATGATCGCCACTTGGCAGTCGGCCCAGCCGGCCTGAAGCATGTGGCTTCCCCGCCTGTCACTGCGGGTACGGCGCCGGGCTGGCATGACATCCCTCTTGTTCCGGTGAAGCTGCGATGAAGCCGACGGTCGTCAGCGCCGACGTCCTGTTCGAGGAGTTCCGCGCGGCGCTCAAGTGGGAGTGGGTGGCCGGCCTCGGCGCCTCGGAGCGCCGCTTCGACGAGGTGGTGATCCGGGCCGCGCGCTCGGGGGCCGATCTGGTCGGCTACCTCAACTACATCCACCCGTACCGCGTGCAGATCCTGGGCGAGCGCGAGGTGGCCTACCTCACCAACGCCACGCCCGAAGACTGCGCGCGCCGCATCTCGCGCATCGTCACGCTGGAGCCGCCGGTGCTGATCCTGGCCGACAGCCAGGTCGCGCCCGATGCGCTGCTGTCGATGTGCGAGCGGGCCCAGATCCCGATGTTCGCGACGCAGGAATCGTCGGCCTTCGTGATCGACGTGCTGCGCGCCTACCTGTCCAAGCATTTCGCCGACCGCACCTCGATGCACGGCGTGTTCATGGACATCCTGGGCCTGGGCGTGATGATCACCGGCGAATCGGGCCTGGGCAAGAGCGAGCTGGGGCTGGAGCTGATCTCGCGCGGCAACGGCCTGGTGGCCGACGACGCGGTGGACCTGTACCGCATCAACCAGACCACCATCGAGGGCCGCTGCCCCGAGCTGCTGCAGAACCTGCTGGAGGTGCGCGGCATCGGCCTGCTGGACATCCGCGCGATCTTCGGCGAGACCGCGGTGCGCCGCAAGATGCGCCTGAAGCTGATCGTGCACCTGGTGCGCCGCGAAACGCTGGAGCGCGAGTACGAGCGCCTGCCCTATGAGCCGCTCACGCAGGACGTGCTCGGGGTGCCGGTGCGCAAGGTCGTGATCCAGGTGGTGGCCGGCCGCAACATCGCCGTGCTGGTGGAGGCCGCCGTGCGCAACACCATCCTGCAGCTGCGCGGCATCGACACCTATCAGGAGTTCGTCGAGCGGCACCGCCGCGCCATGGAGCGCGATGGGTAGAAAGGCTCACCCCCAGGCTGCGCGCACGGTGTGCGCTTCGCCTCCCCCCTAAGGGGGCGACACCAGCGGCCCGGCAAAGCCGGTTCCGCGGCGTCCTGCGATGAGGGCCGCGCTGCGCGGGCCCTGGGGTTGCTCCTAATATGAGAGCAAGAAATGACCGCCCGACGCGGACATTGGACTGATTTTCTTCAAAAAATCAGCCACGGCCCGATGCCGGACGGTTCGGGCACTTGTCCTTGGTGCAGTTGGCGTACAGGCTCAGGGCGTGGTCGGCGATGACAAAGCCCTTGGCCTTGGCCACGGCATGCTGGCGCTTCTCGATCTCGGCGTCGTAGAACTCCTCGACCCGGCCGCAATCGAGGCACACCAGATGGTCATGGTGCTGGCCTTCGTTGAGTTCATAGACGGCCTTGCCGCTCTCGAAGTGGCTGCGGCTCAGGATGCCGGCCTGCTCGAACTGCGTGAGCACGCGGTAGACCGTCGCCAGGCCGATGTCGGAGCGGTCTTCCAGCAGCACGCGGAACACGTCCTCGGCTGTCATATGGCGCTGCGCGCCCTTCTGGAAAATCTCGAGGATTTTCAGGCGCGGCAGGGTGGCTTTGAGCCCGGTGCTTTTGAGTTCGTCGATATTGGCCATGCGTGCCTTTCTCCCACGGCGCCTGCGCTGGGGCGCGCAGGCCTAGCCGCTACAATGGCCCGATCATATCGCTACACCCTTGCTCATGCCTGCTTTCCACCGCCGCAGCGCCCGTCTGGGCCTGACCTTCATGGCTTGCGCGGCCCTGGCCGCATGTGGCGGCTTCAACAACGCCAGCACCCAGCTCGCCAGCGTCGTCACCCCCTACAAGATCGAGGTGGTGCAGGGCAACTTCGTGTCCAAGGAGCAGGTCGCGGCGCTGTCGCCCGGCATGAGCCGCAACGATGTGAAAAACATCCTCGGCACGCCGCTGCTGGCCAGCGTGTTCCACGCCGACCGCTGGGACTACGTGTTCACGCTGCGGCGCCAGGGCGTGGAGCCGCAGTCGCGCCGCCTCACCGTCTTCTTCAAGAACGACGTGCTCGAGCGCTTCGAGGGCGACGACATGCCCAGCGAGGCCGAGTTCGTGAGCAAGCTCGACTCGCGTCGCAAGAAGGGCAAGGTGCCCGAGCTGGAGGCGTCGGAAGAGAGCCTCAAGAAATTCCCGGCGCCCGCGCCCGCGGCATCGACCGAAGCCGCCGCGCCCCTGCCGCCGGCGCCGGCCAGCTACCCGCCGCTGGAAGCGCCGGCGCGCTGACGGCCACACGCACACAGACCATACGACGAACGAGGGCATGTTGAGATACGTGGCCATCGCAGGAGAACCATCATGAGAGTCGCCATTGCCGGCGCCAGCGGCCGCATGGGCCGCATGCTGATCGAGGCCGTGCGCGCCTCCGACGACTGTGAGCTGGCCGGGGCGCTGGACGTGCCCGCCAGCCCGGGCATCGGCTCCGACGCCACCGCCTTCCTGGGCCACGCCAGCGGCGTGCCCATCACGGCGGACCTGCGCGCCGGCCTGCAGGACGCCCAGGTGCTGATCGACTTCACCCGGCCCGAGGGCACGCTGGCGCACCTGAAGATGTGCCGCGAACTGGGCGTCAAGGCAGTGATCGGCACCACCGGCTTCAGCGCGGCGCAAAAGGACGAGATCGCCGCCGCCGCGAAAGACATCGCCATCATGTTTGCGCCCAACATGAGCGTGGGCGTGAACGTCACGCTCAAGCTGCTGGAGATGGCGGCCAAGGCCCTGTCCACCGGCTACGACATCGAGATCATCGAGGCGCACCACCGCCACAAGGTGGACGCGCCCTCGGGCACCGCGCTCAAGATGGGCGAGGTGATTGCCACCGCCCTGGGCCGCGACCTCAAGGACTGCGCGGTCTATGCGCGCGAAGGCATCACCGGCGAGCGCGATCCCTCCACCATCGGCTTCGCCGCCATCCGCGGCGGCGACATCGTGGGCGACCACACGGTGCTGTTCGCCGGCATCGGCGAGCGCATCGAGATCACCCACAAGTCGGCCAGCCGCACCACCTACGCCCAGGGCGGCCTGCGCGCCGTGCGCTTCCTGGCGACCCGGGACCGAGGCTTGTTCGACATGTTCGACGTGCTGGGCCTGAGATGAACCCACCCCCGAAGCGCCTGCGGCGCCTCCCCCTCAAGGGGGCGCCACCAGCGGCCCGGCAAAGCCGGCTCCGCGGTGGCCCTGGCCTGGGCCGCGCTGCTTTCATGCGGTGCGGGCGGTGGAGCCACTGACATGGATGTGCTGCAACTCATCACGCAGGGCGACGCCGTCAGCCGGCTGGTGGCGGTGCTGCTGCTGGCCATGTCGGTGGCCAGCTGGGTGGTGATCCTGTGGAAGGCCTGGCTGCTGCGCCGCGCCACCGGCGACGTGGCCCGCAGCACCGCGGCCTTCTGGCAATCGCCCTCGGTCGAGGAAGCCCAACCCAAAGTGGCGGCATTTGACCGGGAAGTCCTTGTCCTGCCGTTGATTGCTGCTACGAAAATTGAAGCGCAGGGCACGCTGGCCGCGGCCGGCGACCGCGCCCAGCAGCTCACCCGCCGGCTGCGCGACGCGCTGCACGAGGTGCTGGACAAGCTGCAGTTCGGCCAGGTGCTGCTGGCCACGGTGGGCTCGACCGCGCCGTTCGTCGGCCTGCTCGGCACGGTCTGGGGCATCTACCACGCGCTCACGGGCATCGCCAGCGCCGGCCAGATCACCATCGACAAGGTGGCCGGCCCGGTGGGCGAGGCCCTCATCATGACGGCGGCCGGCCTGGCCGTGGCGATTCCCGCCGTGCTGGCCTACAACGTGTTCGGCCGCTTCATCGGCCGCATCGAGGCCGACCTCGAAGGCTTCGCGCGCGACCTGCGCGAGCTGCTGGCAAACCACTGAGCGGGCTGCCATGGCTTTTGGTCGCCTCGAACGCAGCCCCGGCCCGCAGCCCATGAGCGACATCAACATGACGCCGCTGGTGGACGTGATGCTGGTGCTGGTGGTGATCTTCATCATCACGGCGCCGCTGCTGGCCAGCTCGATCCGGCTCGACCTGCCCCGCAGCGATGCGGCCCAGCCGACCGAGGCGCCCCAATTCGTCACCCTGGTGGTCGACAAGGCCGGCCAGGCCTTCCTGAACGACAAGCCGGTGACCCCGGCCGAGCTGGCCGCGCGGCTGGCCGAGGCCGCCAGCCGCCATCCCGACACCGAAGTGCAGCTGCGGGCCGACCAGGCCGTGCCCTACGGCCGGGTGGTCGAGGTCATGGGGGCGGCGCAGAAAGCCGGCCTGAACCGCATCGGTTTCGTGGCCGATCCGGCCCCGGCGGCGGCGGCCGCGCGCTGAGCCGGCGCCCAGCGCCTAAAATCCTTGCCAGGCGGCCCCAGGGGCCGCATTCCGTTGCGAGCCTTTACTTTCCATGCAAGACAAATACTCTCCCCAAGACGTCGAACGCGCCGCGCACGATCACTGGACCGCGCGCGACGCCTATCGCGTCGTCGAGGACGCGAACAAGAAGAAGTTCTACGCCTGCTCCATGCTGCCCTACCCCAGCGGCAAGCTGCACATGGGCCATGTGCGCAACTACACCATCAACGACATGCTCACGCGCTACCTGCGCATGAATGGCTACAACGTGCTGATGCCCATGGGCTGGGACGCCTTCGGCCTGCCGGCCGAGAACGCCGCGCTCAAGAACGGCGTGCCGCCGGCCCAGTGGACCTACGACAACATCGCCTACATGAAGAAGCAGATGCAGGCGATGGGGCTGGCCATCGACTGGTCGCGCGAGGTCGCCACCTGCGATCCGAGCTACTACAAGTGGAACCAGTGGCTGTTCCTGAAGATGCTGGAGAAGGGCATCGCCTACCGCAAGACCCAGGTCGTCAACTGGGACCCGGTGGACCAGACCGTGCTGGCCAACGAGCAGGTGATCGACGGCAAGGGCTGGCGCACCGGCGCCGTGGTCGAGAAGCGCGAGATTCCCGGCTACTACCTCAAGATCACCGACTACGCCGAGGAACTGCTCGACAGCGTGAGCCACAAGCTGCCGGGCTGGCCCGAGCGCGTCAAGCTGATGCAGGAAAACTGGATCGGCAAGAGCGAGGGCGTGCGCTTCGCGTTCACGCACGACATCCGCGGCGATGACGGCCAGCTGATCGGCGGCGGCCGCATGTATGTCTTCACCACCCGCGCCGACACCATCATGGGCGTGACCTTCTGCGCGGTGGCGCCCGAGCACCCGCTGGCCGCCAAGGCCGCGAAGACCAACCCGAAGCTCGCGGCCTTCATCGAGGACTGCAAGAAGGGCGGCACCACCGAAGCCGAACTCGCGTTGCGCGAGAAGGAAGGCATGCCCACGGGCCTGAAGGTG